>NZ_CP072793.1:716992-1433984 GCF_017901175.1 Thiothrix unzii | reverse complement strand
CATCGTGCAACACACTCCCCAGTTTTTTCGCCGGAGGAAGCTGAAAACCCGCATTCACTAACCACACCCGCAACAACGCTGCTTGCAACGCCAACGAAGCAGTACGCAACTGACTAACCGCCAATGTGCCGGGGCGACTCCCCTGATAATGCGGTAATTTTTCTTGCAGACTCTCATGCAGTAATTGGCGGCTTTCACCTTGCAGACGGGCGGCTCGTGCAAACGTTGCCGTAACCGCAGGCCAGCGTTGCTGCAATAACGGCATCACCTGATGGCGCAAAAAATTGCGGTCAAAGCGCGTATCGGCATTACTAGGGTCTTGCAAATAATTCAAGCCATGCTGATACGCATAAGCGGCTAAATCCGCACGACTACAAGTCAATAAAGGTCGCCCCAACCAACCTTGCGCGAACGCACGCACCGCTGGCATTGCCGCCAAGCCATCAACACCACTACCGCGTAACAAGTGTAACAATAAGGTTTCAGCTTGATCATCCTGATGATGCGCGGTTAACAACATTTCACCGGGCTGCAAATGCTGCGCAAATGCGGCATAACGTGCCTGCCGTGCTTCCGCTTCCAGACTCGCCCCGCTAGGAATTTGCAAATGTAACGCGACGTTAACCACCGGCATTGCCAACACCTCGCAAACAGCGCGGCAATGCGCAGCCCAGGCTGCGGATGCGGGTTGTAAACCGTGATCAATATGAATTGCACGAAAGTGCCATTGAGGGTATGTCGCTCGCAGCGTCGCACTTAAGTGCAATAAAACGTGCGAGTCCAACCCGCCACTGAACGCAATTAAAAAGCGGGTGGCGGATTGCTGTTGGAGGAAGTGAACAAGCACCCTATTCCTCGAACTGCCCGAATCCCATAATACGCTGGTAACGTTTGTCTAATAAGGTGTCGATTTTAGTCGCATTCAAGGCACGCAGGTTAGCATCCAAAGCCTCACCCACAGCTTGCGCGGCAGCTTCAATATCGCGGTGCGCTCCACCCAACGGCTCAGGAATGATCTGATCAATCAAGCCAAGGGATTTCAGACGATCAGCCGTAATGCCCATTGCATCGGCAGCATCAGCGGCTTTTTCCGCGCTTTTCCACAAAATCGAGGCGCAACCTTCAGGTGAGATCACCGAGTACGTAGCGTATTGCAGCATCATCACTCGATCACCCACGCCAATCGCTAACGCACCACCGGAACCGCCTTCACCCACCACGGTACAAATAATCGGCACACGCAGTTTCGCCATTTCGTAAAGATTACGCGCAATGGCTTCGCTTTGACCACGCTCTTCCGCACCGATACCAGGATAAGCACCGGGGGTATCAATAAAGGTAATCACTGGCAGGTGAAACTTTTCGGCTAAACGCATTAAGCGCAAGGCTTTACGATAACCTTCAGGACGAGGCATCCCGAAATTGCGTAAAATATTTTCCTTGGTGTCACGGCCTTTTTGATGACCAATCACCATGACCGGCTGATCACGGAAACGTGCTAACCCGCCAATAATCGCTTTATCATCCGCGAATGCACGATCACCGTGCAATTCCTTAAAGTCCGTAAACAGACAACGGATCAAGTCCAAGGTGTAAGGACGCTTGGGGTGACGTGCCAATTGAGAGATTTGGCGCGGTGTCAATTTAGCAAAAATAGAGCGCGTCAACGAACCGGCTTTTTCCTCCAGCTTGCTAACTTCTTCGCTCAAATTAATTTCTGCATCGCCCACATAACGCAGTTCTTCAATTTTCGCCTGTAATTCGGCGATAGGCTGTTCAAAGTCGAGAAAATCCGGATTCATTGCCTGTCTTTTATCCGTAACCCTAAGTCAAGCGGTCAATTTTACATAGCTTGCACCCGGATTACGACATTAAAAGTACTGCTCTGTCGTAATATGTCCCGGCTTATGGCGTAAATGTCGCTGCAAACCCCGCTCACTGAGAGAATTCTTCATATCATTCAGCATGTTATGATTTCCACACAACATCACATGCGTTGTTGACGGATTGATGCTGACACCGGCTTTTCGCTCCAAAGCACCGCTGGCTAGGTGCGTGGTCATGCGTCCTTCTAGCCCATTAGGGTTACTATCGCGGCTAACACAGCTAATAAACTGAAATTGCGGCGGGTGCTGGGTTGCGAATGCCTGAATCAAATCAGCGTAAACCAGCTCAGTGCGTAATGGCACACCATGCACTAAAATCACTTTCTCGAACCGTTCCCAGACCTGCGCCGTTTTTAAAATCGACAAATAAGGCCCTAACCCCGTACCGGTTGCCATGAGCCATAAATGTTGCGCGGCAGGCACTTCATCCAGCACAAAAAAACCACTGGCGGGCTGTGAGACATCCACAATATCGCCGCTGCGCAACGTTGCTAATGCCTGAGAAAGTAATCCGCCGGGAACAGTGTTATAAAAAATTTCCGCAACATCGGTATCATCCGGCGCGTTCAATAAAGAGTAAGGTTTTGCCACCAACACCGACTTACCGCCTTGCTCAATCGGCAATTGCAACCGCACAAATTGACCGGCTTTAAAAGGCATCAAAGGCACTTTAATTCGTAAAGAAAACAAGCGGGCTGTCCATTGATGATTAGTTAATACTTCACCTTGCACCCAAGTAGAACGCACCACGGCTGCCATTGAACACCTCCCCAAAAATACCAAGTAAAATACTCGGAATTAGTGTAGCGCAGCGTTAGCCATAACGGTATTGCACCTGCCCAGTACAGGGTATTTTCCTGTTGTGGCAAGCCCGTTATAATCGCGCATCCCTTCATAGGAGGCATGTATGCCCAAGTTTGTATTTGATATTAATGGCTTTAGTGATTTTGATGAGCGTGTATTACAAGCCTCAGCACAACACCCAGTACTGGTTGACTTTTGGGCGGACTGGTGTGGTCCTTGCCTGTTTCTTGATCCTGTGCTGAAAGCAGTGGTTGCTGAATACCACGGCAAAGTATTACTGGCAAAAGTCGATACTGAAGAAGATGAGAACCTAAAACTGGCCGGACGTTACAAAGTACGCGGGTTTCCAACCGTGGTATTGATCGAAAAAGGTGAAGAAATCGCTCGTTTCAGCAGTGCCCGCACCAAGCCATTTGTACGTGAGTTTTTAGACGATAATAGCCAGCTATTAGCTGCCTCAACGAATTCCACTCGTCTGTAATTGCTGGCATCTGCCTACCGTTTGTGCCACCATCCGGGACTTAATGATAAATCATTCTGTTACCCCGGAGTGGCACAATAATGAAAACAGTTACCCTCAGTTATTCCGCAACACACGGTTTTTCCACGCCCTTACCCGTTATCACTGCTGAACAGTGTTTGGTACTGGTGTTCGGACATTCGTGCTTTGCTAATAATTCAATCCCATTTGATACCTTACGGGCGCAATACCCGCAAGCGATTATCATGGGCTGCTCCAGTGCAGGTGAAATTCTTGGCAAACGCATTCACGACGGCGGCTTAGTCATTGCGATTATTAGTTTTGAATCCAGTCAGTTACGCTTTGCCCATAGCGTCGTCCGTGAAATCCAAGACTCACGCTATACCGGGCGATTATTAGCCGATCAATTATCTGGCGAAGATTTGCGCGGCGTATTCGTATTATCGGATGGTTTGCATGTAAACGGCAGTGAGTTAGCACAAGGCTTTAATGATGTACTGCAAGGCGTTACCGTTACAGGTGGGCTAGCGGGTGATGGCGAACACTTCTCAAGCACATGGGTATTGCAAAATGGCAAACCGGTTGAGCGTGTTGTCACTGCATTGGGGTTATACGGCAATATTAGCGTTGGGCATGGTTCCAAGGGTGGTTGGGTTCCGTTTGGCCCTGCCCGTGAAGTCACCCGCGCTGAACACAATATATTGTACGAATTAAGCGGCAAACCTGCCCTCGCTTTGTATAAAACCTACCTTGGTGACATGGCAACAGGTTTACCAGCTACTGGCTTGCGTTTCCCGTTGGCTTTAAGCCAGCCCGGTGAAGACAAGGAGTTGGTACGCACGATTTTAGCCGTGGATGAAGCCACCCAATCGCTCACTTTTGCAGGCGATATTCCGGTCGGTGCTTACGCTCAATTGATGCGAGCCAATATTGATCAACTGGTGGAGGGTGCGGAACAAGCCGCATTAATGAGTGATACGCACACCACACAATCCGTATTGTGCATTGCCATCAGTTGTGTCGGACGACGCATGGTCATGGGTGCGGATGCGGAAGAAGAAGTGGAAGCTGTGCTGGATATTTTACCGGAAGCCACCCAGCAAATTGGCTTTTACTCCTACGGTGAAATCTCACCTTACGCCAAAGGTGATTGCGATTTGCACAATCAAACCATGACGTTGACGACTTGGTATGAGCCGTGAATTAACGCGTTGCCGGGTAAATCCAACCAGAAACTAAACCACCCACTGGATTGCTTACCTTATCGCTAACAACGTCGACCACATGATAGCGTCCGCCAACATTAAATAAACGGAGTTGGCGGGCATAGTGTGGTTGCGCCCAAGGTAAATTATCGTAGTTCTGCTCTGCTACTGACACCCAGCCTTGTTGTTGATCAACGCCAACCACAACGGCAATATGCCCATGCCGCCACTTTGGATTCTTCGGATCAGGGTAATAGATCAGCAAATCGCCGCGCTTCGGCGGGCGTTGCGCAGTACCGTTAATGGAACGCGCCAATGGAAAACTTGCTTTGCTACGAATATCTTTACCTTCGGTCAGGTAAAGGATTTCATGAGCACTATCGACATCCCCAAACGTAATCCCAAGGTTGGTCATCCACCAACGGCGAGCATATTCGACGCACTGATAACTCAAACCAATGTAATGCAAATGAGCATCTGCGGGTGGCTTTTGATGTAATGACACCGCTTTATTGCGTAAGTCCATGAAAGAAAACTCAGAACGTGCGCATGTTGACTGGCAATTGGAATAGGCATTCACGCGATCGACTGTCCCCAGCAACGTCCCCGCAGGTGTCACGCAACCAGTATCACAACTTTGCTTGGCCTGCTGATACGCTTGTTCGCTCACGTTTTTTGGCAAGGGTGCAGGCTTCGCCAATAAACCGTAACCGTCCGTCTGTGACAAAGGCGTTGCCAAACCACTAGGGTAGTCTGTTGTTCCCAAGGTTGGCGATGTGGTTGCGCATCCACTCAAAAGTGCCGCACCCAATACCAAGGTCACGAACCAAGATGATAACTGACTACCCATACACAAACCTCGCCTGTTTGGTATTACACAATCGCAATCGGATAAGAACCCAACACCCGTACCACAGCAGCATTCGCACGCAGCATTGCCAAGGCATTGCGAATCGGAGCATCTTGTTCATGCCCACGCACATCCAAAAAGAAGAAATATTCCCAGTTGGTGGTGCGGGAAGGACGCGACTCAATCCGCGTCATGTCGACCCCGTTTTCCGCTAACGGTTTCAACAAGTGGTATAACGATCCCGGTTGATTACGGGTCGAAATCAGCAAGGAAGTCCGGTCATTACCGCTCGGCGCAACCACTTGGTTGCCAATCACCAAAAAGCGCGTGGTATTGTTGGGATTATCTTCGATGCTGTCTTGCACAATCTGCAAACCGTAAATCGGTGCAGCTTGGCGACTTCCAATCGCTACTGCATCGGTATCCGCAGCCACCAAACGCGCAGCTTCCGCATTACTGCTCACCGGAATACGTTGCGCATGGGGTAAGTGTTTATCCAACCAATAGCGACATTGCCCCAGCGATTGCGCATGGGCATACACCTTGGTCACTGTCTGCCAATCCTGATGTACACACATTAAGTTTTGGTGGATGCGCAAGGAAATCTCCCCGCACACCTGCAACGTCGACTGCACAAACATATCCAGCGTGTGCGCAATCACGCCTTCGGTAGAATTTTCAACCGGCACGACTCCGTAACGCACCCTGCCCGCTTCCACTTCGCGGAACACTTGCGCAATCGAATCCACCGGCAACGTACCAACATTCATCCCAAAATGTTTGTATGTCGCTTCTTGAGTAAAGGTTCCGGCTGGCCCCAGATAGGCAATTTTCATTGACTCTTCCAGTGCGAGACACGAGGCAATGATTTCGCGGAATAAATGCGTCACTTGCTCATTGCGCAACGGCCCCGCATTCAAGAGCTGCATCCGCATGAGGATTTGCGCCTCGCGTTCGGGGCGGTAAAACGTCGCATTCGGGTCTTCCGCCAACTTCGCGTGTGCCACTTGCTCGGCACATTGTGCGCGTTCGTTGAGCAAGGCTAAAATTTGGGTATCCAGCGCGTCAATGCGCTCACGGATTGCTTGCAAATTGAAGGTATCAGCCATTGCGTTGCGCGAAGTCCTGCATGAAATGAATCAAAGCATCCACACCGGCTTCCGGCATGGCATTATAAATACTGGCACGCATCCCACCGACCGAACGGTGGCCTTTCAGGGAAACCAAGCCCGCTTGTTCAGCTTCGGCAGCAAATGCCTTATCTAAGGCTGGTTTTGCCAGCGTAAACGGTATATTCATCCATGAACGGTACGTCAGATCAACAGGGCAATGATAAAAGTCTGAAGCGTCAATTGCCGCATACAACTTGTTGGCCTTGCGCTCATTGATCGCCGCCATTACCGACAAACCACCTTGTGCTTTCAACCACTTAAACACTAAACCTGCCAAATACCATGCATAAGTTGGCGGTGTATTATACATCGAACCGTTGTCTGCCTGCACTTTGTAATCAAACATGACTGGCGTACACGGCACGGTTTGCCCCAGTAAATCCTCACGCACAATCACGATGGTCAAACCCGCAGGCCCGATGTTCTTTTGCGCCCCCGCGTAAATCAGCCCAAAACGACTGACATCAATCGGACGCGACAAAATCGTCGATGAAAAATCTGCCACCAATGGCACATCGCCCGCATCCGGCACAAAACCAAACTCCACGCCACGAATCGTTTCATTCGGGGTATAGTGCAAATACGCCGCGTTCGGGTCACATTGCCAAGTTGCCGGATCAGGAATGCTGGTGTAATTGCCCGCAATGCTCGATGCAACCACGTTCACATCGCCGTAACGCCGTGCTTCATCAATCGCTTTTGATGACCAATCACCCGTGTCGACGTAATCCATGCGGGTTTTGCCACGCAATAAATTCATCGGAATCATCGAAAACTGGCTATACGCCCCACCCTGCAAAAACAACACTTTGTAATTGCTCGGAATACCCAGCAATTCGCGTAAATCTGCCTCGGCTTGCGCGGCAATCGACGCAAAGTGCTGTTCGCGGTGACTCATTTCCAGCACCGACATCCCGCAACCCTGCCAGTCCAGCATTTCCGCTTGCGCTTGTGCCAGCACCGCTTCGGGTAATATGGCGGGGCCTGCGCTGAAATTGAATACTCTACTCATGGATACCTATCCCTAATTAATAGCATTTCTAGTTAGGCTCAAGCTCTGAAACTTCTTGTAAAACAGCAAGTAAATCAGGTTCATCATGAGCAATAACGGCATCTTTAATGTGTTTATGATGCGGAAATGTCGATAACTTCCGAAAATGCGGTGTGTCATCATAACGGATCAGCATGGTATTGGATGCATCCTGACAATGATAACGATAGCCCAGCGTCTTAAGACCCTCGGCTTCCACCACCATAGCGGCACTTACTTCCAGCAAAAAACCGTTACTAAAACGCAACCGAAACGCCAAATTCGCCCGCTCTGCGGTCAAAACTTCTTCTATATAAGTTTCTGCATACGCTGGCAATGCCGCAACTGCCGCTTCCACCTTATTTAGGTATGCTTCGAGTAATTCATGCAGCCGCACGTAGCAACCCCGCTAATTGTTGGTGCAACGCGAGGTAATGTTTATAGTCGTTTGACCATTCAACAAAAACGGCATCATCCGACACGTTGCCTTTACGATAACGGTCAGCGAATGTCTCGGAATCCATGTGCTGCTGAGCTTCATACAAACTCAACCGCTTGCTGATTGCCACTAGTGCATCCAGCGGCGAAGTGTAAACGATACGTTGTTTGCGCATACGAACCTCCGTTTTCCCCAAAACTCTATGACAATTTTAATACAAATATCTATCAAACATAGTATTTTATCGAGTTAACTCTCCGATCTTCAGTGTTCTGTACCACTCTTCATATAGCGTTACAAACCTTCTTATGATTGCCTCTACTAAAGCGACTCTTTGCTTATGGTAATCATCTTTAGCAAGATAGTTAGCAGGAAAATCCGATGATGGCGTAGAATTTCCCCAGAAATACCAAATATCGTCATTGATAACTGATGCTATCCTGTGCTGGTTATCTTGTAACTTAGATGACGGAGATGAATCACTATCAGACCGATTCAGCTCTAAAGGCCACGCCCGAAAATTTCCAATAGAACCATGCCAATCTTTAATCAGTTGTGGAATTTTCTTGTGATTTTTTAGATAACTGTGTGGATGGATGTGATCATAATCCCAAGGACGATTTGTATCTTCCATACTATCCGGCAGAGAAGGATCAAAATCAGGAAACCATTGATTCAATGATACTCGCTGAGAATACAGCAAAACCGACCTATTTCCCCATAAAAAATTAATAAACATTTGCCACGACCCTAAATACAGGCCAACTAAACCCTCGTCTTGAGTGTCTTTTTGTACATTCCAACTTTCATTATATGAGCTTGCATACCATAGCTTCAAAGTATTTGGTATTGTGTTTATGAGCCAAGGCTGCCAACCCCATTCTTTCCAGATTCTACTGTCTTTGTTTTTGATTCCAGGATAATTGCTTGCACCATTCAAAACCCTCTTCTCAAAGACATCCATTAATAGTTCGGGCGGAATTAACGGCACTAATCTATATTTTCCAGAGTCCATAAGTTCAAATGCAAATTTAAAATTTCTTTTCGAGAAGAATGATTTTACTTTATGACTATGCTCCTTCTGCAAACGAGGCCATAAATGACTAATGACTTGTGATTTGTCTTTTGAGAACCATGAAATTGCCGTTAAAAACCCCAACATTTTTTTATGATCATTAATATCCAGCTCCACTCCTAATTTTTCCTGTTGCATACGATCAATCCAGCGAAGCAACAGAAAAAATACATCAGGTGATCGTTGTGCAACTTCAGCAGCCAATACTGCTGGTAACGCAAAATCACCTTTTGTTAAATATCGGCGAGCACATTCAAATATTTCATTCGCATCATTTTTAATAAAATCCTGCATTTTTTTATAAAAATTATTATCACGCATCAGGCGACGAAATTCTGAAACATTGCGAACAACAGGAAAACCAGTTCGATCAGTTTCACGAGCTAATACTAATCTAGCACACAAAATAGCAATACGAGATGGCAATGCCAATTTGTGTTGTAACTTATCAATAAAATCAGGGGCTTCCGGCCAACTTGCCTTAAGAAGTGAGTACATGAGCTCCTCACCTTCTAAGCGAGTACCACTACTATTAATTCTAACAAATAGTGTCTCAACCGCATCGGGTACAGGATTATCCCCCTCATCTTGTGATTCTATATTAATAGTGGCTTTTGATGAGAACTCATCTAATGGCAATATCAGAATAGGGATACGGTAGTTTTTCTCTTGAAAAACATACCAAACTTTACTTAATAAATCATCAAGTCTATTAGATAAGTACTGATTACCCCCATCAAATGCTTCCACTAATTTTTCATACTTATTAGATGATATAAAGAAACTCAATGATTTTAATTTCTGTGCTAAATGTTCTTTAGCTTGTTTTATACTTGAACTTTCACAAACAGCAGCAACAACAAAAGCAAAAGGAATCGGAGCAATAGCATCCCAAGGCCAAACAACAGATAAAGGTATCTGAGCAACTCGAGCATCTTTATGCGCGGGTGTTGCTTGCTGATAAGCTTCTAAAGCTTCTCTTCTATACTGAGCCGTTAGAATTTTCGATGAATCATCACGGCTATACCCCCAAGGATGGGAACGAGTTAAAACACGAAAAATAAACTCAACATCTTGCTTTTTAGGTGCTTCACCAATATCTACCCACAACGCACTTCCGCTATCACTGCTCCCAGACCAAACATCCATAAAGCCAAGCGCAATTGCTGTAGAGCGTTGCTGCCCATCCAGTAAATGATGAGTTGGCGTGAATATTACAGTATCAACTTGTTCATGCCTTTGCTCATACTTAAAACGCTGCTTTCCTTGTTTTTCATCGAAAGGTGACAATAAAAATGCACCGATGGGAAACCGCCGAATGATGGAATCCCATAACTCTTCAACTTGTCGCACCTTCCATACAAATCCTCTCTGCAATGCAGGTAACGCTGCTCTTACTTCACCCATTTCAGGGGCAAGTTGCCAGTTTGCAATTTCGTGGAGAGAAAGAACATCCGACATTTATTCAGATCCACCTACATCAGCATCATCTTCAATGACATCAGCATTTTCATCAGCAACATCGGTCAAAATCGGCGCAATTTGCACTAACTTTTCCCCGTCATTGAGGCGAATCAGGGTAACACCCTGCGTATTGCGCCCAACGATGGAAACGTCAGCAACTGGGGTGCGCACCAAGGTTCCGCCGTCGGTGATGAGCATGATCTGGCAATCTTCGCGCACTTGTACCGCACCCACCGCATTACCGTTGCGGTCAGAGGTTTGAATCGCAATCACACCTTGCCCACCACGCCCTTGCTGCGAGAATTCTTCTGCACGGGTACGTTTGCCGTAACCGTTTTCGGTGGCAATCAGCAGTTCGCCTTCGCCCAAAATGATCAGTGCGTTGACTTCCTGCCCCTCGTCCATGCGAATGCCGCGCACACCTGCCGCAGTACGCCCCATTGCCCGCACATCGGATTCGTGGAAGCGAATCGCTTTCCCGGAGGTGCTGAACAACATGACTTCGCTATCACCGTTGGTCACAGCCACGTCGACCAGCTTATCGCCGTCACGCAAATCGACCGCGATAATCCCCGCAGTACGTGGGCGCGAGAAATCAGTCAGCGGGGTTTTCTTGACCGTACCTTCGGAGGTTGCCATGAAGATGTATTTGTCTTCGGCGTATTCGCGAATCGGCAGCACTGCATTGATGCGTTCGCCTTCTTCCAGTGGCAGCAAATTAACCATTGGCTTGCCGCGAGCACCGCGTCCGCCCATTGGCAACTGATAAACTTTTAGCCAATACATGCGCCCACGGCTGGAGAAGCACAGCAAGGTATCGTGCATACTGGCAACGAAGAGCTTTTCGATGAAATCTTCGTCTTTCATCGCCGTCGCTGCTTTACCACGTCCGCCGCGTTTTTGCGCACGGTAAGTGTCGAGCGTTTGCGCTTTGGCGTAACCGGCGTGCGAGAACGTGACCATGACTTCTTCGTCAGCAATCAGGTCTTCCATGCACAGGTCTTCACCAACCACGTTGATTTCGGTGCGGCGTGCATCACCGTAGGTATCACGTACCAGCAGCAATTCATCACGGATCACTTGCAGCAAGCGATCAGGATTACCGAGGATTTCTAGCAAATCGGCAATCTTTTCCAGCAATTCGCGGTATTCGGCAATGATTTTGTCTTTTTCCAACCCCGTCAAACGGTGCAAGCGCAAATCCAAAATCGCTTGGGCTTGCACTTCAGACAGCCAATAGCCATCAGGGCGCAAACCGTACTGTTCCGGTAAATCGTCAGGGCGGCAGGTATCCGCACCGGAACGGCTCAACATATCGCTGACAATGCCTGCATCCCAAGCGCGTGCTACCAAACCCAATTTGGCATCGGCAGGGCTGGGCGCGGATTTAATCAGGGTAATAATGTCGTCAATGTTAGACAGCGCGACAGCCAAACCTTCGAGGATATGGGCACGTTCACGTGCTTTACGCACTTCAAAAATGGTGCGACGGGTAACGATTTCACGACGGTGACGCAGGAAAGCTTCCAACACATCTTTGAGGTTCAGCAAGCGTGGCTGTCCGTCAAGCAACGCCACCATATTAATGCCGAACACGCTCTGCATCTGGGTTTGCTTGTAGAGGTTGTTTAACACCACATCGCCAGATTCGCCGCGCTTGAGTTCAATCACCATGCGCATCCCGTCTTTGTCGGATTCGTCGCGCAATTCGGAGATGCCTTCGAGCTTTTTCTCTTTGACCAATTCGGCGATTTTTTCCAGCAACCGGGCTTTATTCACCTGATACGGCAATTCATGGACAATAATGGTTTCGCGACTGGTGCGCTCATCCACTTCAACGGTTGCCCGCGCCCGCACGTAAATGCGCCCTTTACCGGTGTGATACGCATCCCGAATCCCGCGTGCGCCGTTGATAATCCCCGCTGTGGGGAAATCAGGCCCCGGCAGGTATTCCATCAAATCACTGATGGTTAACTCTGGATTGCTCAATAACGCGAGGCAGGCATTAACCGTTTCGGTCAAATTATGTGGCGGAATATTCGTCGCCATCCCGACCGCGATACCGGATGAACCGTTGATCAGCAGGTTGGGCAAGCGCGTGGGGAAAACGCTGGGTTCTTTTTCGTTGCCATCGTAGTTGGGGACGAAATCGACAGTTTCTTTGTCGATGTCCATTTGCAACTCGTGCGCGAGTTTAGACATACGCACTTCGGTATAACGCATCGCGGCGGGTGAGTCGCCGTCCACGGAACCAAAGTTACCCTGCCCGTCCACCAGCATGTAACGCAATGAAAACGGTTGTGCCATCCGCACCATCGTGTCATAAACTGCGGTATCGCCGTGAGGGTGGTATTTACCGATTACGTCACCGACGACGCGAGCGGATTTTTTGTAAGGTTTGTTCCATTCATTGCCCAACTCGCTCATGGCGAACAAGACGCGGCGGTGAACTGGCTTTAACCCGTCACGGACATCCGGTAATGCACGTCCGACGATGACGCTCATGGCATAGTCCAAATAGGACTGGCGCATTTCATCTTCGAGGTTTACGGGGATAATTTCCTTGGCAAATGTGGCCATATTCTTGTTCGATCACTTAAACGATGAAACGCGGGATTATATCAGAAAACATGAGGATGTGTGTTGGCAAATACAGTGTTACATGAGCCAGTCAGTCAACTGCGCGGGGTCGGTACGGCTCTTTCAGAGAAGCTGGGCAAACTCGGTATTGTGCGGGTGGCTGATTTATTATTTCACCTGCCACTGCGCTATCAAGACCGTACCCGAATTTACTCGATTGCCAGTTTACGCCCCGAACAAGAGGTATTAGTCGAAGGTGAAATCGAAGCTACCGAAGTGATTAATCGTGGGCGAACCATGCTGTTGTGTCACATTCACGACGGTACGGGGCTGTTAACCTTACGCTTTTTTCATTTCAGCACCGCACAAAAATACAGCCTTGCCAAAGGAGTACGGATACGCTGTTTTGGGGAAGTGCGCCAAGCGGGTTTCAAGCTGGAAATGGCACACCCCGAATATCAATTATTAAACACTAACGATCCACCACCGCTGGAAAACACCCTGACACCCACCTACCCCAGCACGGAAGGGTTGCAGCAACGCACCTTGCGACGTTTAATCACCCTCGCGCTGGAACACGCGGATGAATTACCGGAGTTATTACCCCCCAGTGCGTTGCGGCAACACCAATTTCCGGCATTGCGTGAATGCTTACAGCTATTACACAATCCTCAGGGTGGTAAATTAGATAACGGCAGATTAGGCGGCATCAGTACCCGGCTGATTTTTGAGGAATTGCTGGCGCATCAACTGGGTGTACAGCAAGCACGCCTCGCGATTCAGCAAGTGCAAGCTCCGGCAATGCTGGAAGAAAATCACTTTTGGCAAGCATTACGCCACGCTTTGCCGTTCGCCCCAACCGCAGCACAAACCCGCGTTATCAGTGAAATTACCCACGATTTACAGCAACCAATACCGATGAATCGTTTAGTACAGGGCGATGTTGGTTCAGGTAAAACGTTAGTAGCCGTGGCAGCCGCCCTGCACGCCATTGCCAATGGCTTTCAAGTCGCGCTCATGGCTCCGACCGAATTACTGGCTGAACAACATTACCAAAATTTGCAACGTTGGTTAGAGCCTTTAGGTGTGGAAACCGTCTTCATTAGCGGCGG
This sequence comes from Thiothrix unzii, assembly GCF_017901175.1. Classification (NCBI taxonomy): domain Bacteria; kingdom Pseudomonadati; phylum Pseudomonadota; class Gammaproteobacteria; order Thiotrichales; family Thiotrichaceae; genus Thiothrix; species Thiothrix unzii. The sequence goes on along the minus strand of NZ_CP072793.1, from coordinate 1,419,886 downwards.
ACAAACCGCGCGTCAACGCCGCCGCAAAGTTGAAAACCTACTGCTTGGCATTGGTCATATTGCGGTCGGTACGCACGCGCTGTTTCAAAATAGCGTGGAATTTCTGCAACTGGGCTTGATTATTATCGACGAACAACACCGTTTCGGGGTGCATCAACGCTTTGCCCTGCGCGAAAAAGGAAAGCAAGGCGAACATTACCCGCATCAACTGGTCATGACTGCCACCCCGATTCCGCGCACGCTGGCAATGACCGCTTACGGCGACATGGATTACTCGGTGATTGATGAATTACCACCTGGGCGCACCCCGATTACTACCGTAGCATTGAGCAACGAACGTCGCGATGAAGTCATTGAACGGATTGCCGCTGCCAGCCGCGAAGGTCGGCAAGTTTACTGGGTATGCACATTAATCGAAGAATCGGAAGTGTTGCAGTGCGAGGCGGCAGAAAAAACCGCTGAATTGTTGCGCGAACGCCTGCCCCACATTCAGGTTGGCTTGGTACACGGGCGTTTACATGGCAGCGAAAAAGAACGCATTATGCGCGAATTCAAGCAAGGCGCATTGCAATTACTGGTGGCAACGACGGTAATTGAAGTCGGGGTAGATGTTCCCAACGCTTCCTTAATGGTCATTGAAAACGCAGAACGCATGGGTTTGGCACAATTACACCAGTTACGCGGACGGGTTGGGCGCGGCAAAGTCGCCAGCAGTTGTGTACTGCTTTACCAAGCACCGTTGGGTAAAACCGCACGGAAACGCCTTGATGCGATGCGTACTACCACCGATGGTTTCGTGATTGCGGATATTGATTTGGAACTGCGTGGCTCTGGCGAAGTGCTTGGCACACGTCAAACTGGGGATGTACGCTTAAAAATTGCGAGTTTAGTACGCGATCAGCATTGGCTGCCTGCGGTGCAGACGGCTGCGCGTGACATTGTGGCGAATTACCCGGAACGCTTGGAGGCATTGACTGAAAGGTGGTTGCAACGGGTGGGAGAAGATACCGCGACGCGGTTTTTCCAGAGTTGAGAAAATTGGTCGGGACGATAGGATTTGAACCTACGACCCCCACACCCCCAGTGTGGTGCGCTACCAGGCTGCGCTACGCCCCGACTTGAAGGGGAGAGAGCTTACCCCAATTAACGCACATCCTCAAGCCAAAATCAGTGCTTAAGGACATAAAGAATGCGCTCCAGCTCCAACACCATGGGTGCGACATCATAGCCATTCACCATAATCGGTTCCAACGGTAATTCCACCGGTGGCGGCGTATGCGCGTCATCTTGCAATTTCTGCCGCGCACCGCTAATGGTATAGCCCTGCTCATACAGCAAGCCGCGAATGTGGCGAATCAATAATACGTCGTCACGTTGGTAGTAACGACGATTGCCCCGCCGCTTCATCGGCTTGAGGGAAGGAAACTCTTGCTCCCAATAACGCAATACATGCGTTTTTACCCCGCACAAATCGCTAACCTCACCAATAGTGAAGTAGCGTTTGCCCGGAATCGGGGGCAATTGGCTATTCGGCGTTACCGCTTCCTGCATATTCCTCTACCCGTTGTTTGAGCTTTTGCCCCGGACGGAAGGTCACTACGCGACGTGCCGTTACCGGAATTTCTTCACCCGTTTTAGGGTTACGTCCCGGACGCTGCGTTTTGTCGCGCAGCATGAAATTGCCAAACCCAGACAGCTTTACATTCCTGCCTGTTTCCAGCGCGTCACGCACTTCTTCAAAAAACATTTCCACCAAATCTTTGGCTTCACGTTTGTTTAAACCCAGTTCTTCAAATAAATGCTCGACCATATCGGCTTTGGTCAAAGTTATTGCCATTTTGCACTTTCTCCCTGTTTTTAACGTAATACCGCACCCGCTTCATCCCGAAGCGACGCGACCACAGCATCCACCATCCGATTGATTTCCATATCTTCGAGCGTGCGCGATAAGTCTTGGAAAATCAAGCTTAAAGCCACACTTTTCTGATCATCAGCGATGCCTTTCCCCACATAAACATCAAATAAATGATAGGACATTAATTGTGGCGTAGCAGCTTTTTTCACTGCATTTTCTAAAACTATTGACAGCACATCGCGATTAACCAGCAAGGCTAAATCACGCCGAATCGCCGGGAATTTCGAGACCGGCTGATACTTCGGCAATTGGCGTTGCTGCAATGCAGCCGCATCCAACTCAAACACATAAACAGGCTGCGACAAACCCAATTGCTCTTCAATACGTGGGTGAACCATGCCCAACCAACCCACAACCGCCTGATCCGTCATTAATTGTGCGGATTGTCCCGGATGCAAGGCCGGATGCGCAACAGGAGCAACATGAAACTGCGTACCTGTCGCCTGCTCTAATAGAGCTTCGACATCGCCCTTTAAGTCGTAAAAATCCACCGGACGGTTCAGTTGCGCCCACTGCTCTGGGTACAAATTACCCGTAATGACCCCTGCCAAGTGGGTTTTTTGTTGGGTTTTACCTGCATCATCTTGGTAAAACGCAGGCCCCATTTCAAACAAACGCACCCGGTTTTGTTGACGGTTGAGATTGTAAGCCACTGCCCGCAGCAATCCCGACCACAAGGTGCTGCGCATCACCGCTAAATCCGCAGAAATCGGATTCGCCAATGCCAATGCTGTTTGCCCAGGCGCGAGGGTTTCTTCCATTTTCGGATCAACGAAACTGAACGTAACCGCTTCCTGATAACCACGCTCCACCAAAGTCTGGCGCAAACTGGACTGACGAACAGATGACTCACTAGGCTGGGTAATGCATGGCGCACGCGGACGCAACTGCGCCGGAATCGCGTCGTAACCACCCACTCGCGCCAATTCTTCGATCAAATCTTCTTCAATCGTCAAATCGAAACGCGCTAACGGAGCTTGTACTTGCCAACCTGTAGCCGTTTTCACCACGTCACAATGCAACCGCGCCAACACACCTTCCACGGTTGTATCGGGCATAGTCACACCCAACACCCGCCGAATACGTTCTGGACGCAAGTTAATACTATTGCGCTCTAAAACGCTGGCATCAGCGCAAGTTTCCACCAGTGCACCCACTTCACCACCGCAAATAGCAATGATCAATTGGGTAGCTCGCTCCATTGCTTGCACTGGCATGGCAGGATCAACACCGCGCTCAAAACGTGCCGATGAATCCGTTTGCAAAGCGTAACTACGCGCCTTACCCATGATTTTCGCCGGGCGGAAATGCGCACTTTCCAAGAATAAATCGCGGGTTGTATCCGTTACCGAAGTCGGTTCACCACCCATAATGCCTGCCATTGCCACGGGCTGGTGCGCGTCAGCAATGACCAAAGTATCACTACGCAAAGTAGCAGTTTGCCCATCCAACAAGGTCAAGGTTTCGCCATCACGCGCATAACGCACACAAATACCGTCTTGCAATGTTGCAAGATCGAAAGCGTGCATCGGCTGCCCTAATTCGAGCAACACGTAATTAGTCACATCCACCAATGCAGAAATGCTACGCACCCCAGCACGACGCAATTTTTCCTGCATCCACAATGGTGTCGCCGCTTGCGGATTCACGCCCCGAATGACGCGCCCCACGTAACGCGGGCAAGCATCGGTTGCTTCAATAACGACCGGAAAGGTATCCGCGTGCTTTACTAATGCTGGCTCGATAACCGGCGGAGTCATGGGCGCATCCAACAATAGCCCCACTTCACGCGCTACCCCGATCATGCTCATGCAATCGCCGCGATTTGCAGTAATCGCCAGCTCAATCACTTCATCATTGAGTTGCAGGTAATCACGAATATCCATGCCGACCGGTGCGTCATCAGGCAACTCCAGCAAACCATCGGACTTATCCGACATCCCCAGTTCGGTGGAAGAACACAACATCCCGAACGACTCAACGCCGCGCAGCTTGCCTTTCTTAATTTTCAGGTCTTTGCCATCGGGTAATGGCAGCACTGCACCGACTAACGCCAACGGCACTTTCAAACCGGCACGCACATTGCTTGCACCGCACACGATTTGCAGCACTTCGCCTTGCCCGTTATCCACTTTGCAAACGCTTAACTTATCGGCATCCGGGTGCTTTTCACGTTCGACAACATGCCCAACGACAATGCCACTAAAAGCAGTCGCCACCGGGTCACGTGCTTCCACTTCGCAACCCGACATAGTGAGCTTATCGGCAATCACGTCCAACGTTAGCGGAGTATCAATCCACTCACGCAGCCATTTTTCACTGACTTTCATAAGGTTACTCCGTTTAACTAAATTGCTTTAAGAAACGCACGTCATTATCAAACATCACGCGCAAATCATTGATTTCGTAGCGTAACATTGCCAAACGCTCAACTCCGAAACCAAACGCAAAGCCGGTGTATTTTTCGCTATCAATGCCCACGTTTTTCAGCACGTTAGGATGCACCATGCCGCAACCCATTACCTCTAACCAGCCTGTGCCTTTACACACGCGGCAACCTTCGCCAGCGCAATGCACACAACGAATATCGGTTTCTGCCGATGGCTCAGTAAACGGGAAAAACGTCGCGCGGAAACGTGTCGGCAATTCATCCACTTCAAAAAATGCTTTAAAGAAAGCTTCTAAAATGCCTTTCAAATCGGCAAACGTAACATCTTCGTCCACCATCAAGCCTTCGACCTGATGAAACATCGGACTGTGAGTCATGTCTGAATCACAACGGTAAACACGCCCCGGTGCAATAATACGCAGCGGTGGTGGGTTATGTTCCATGTGACGAATCTGTACAGACGAGGTATGTGTACGCAACAACAAACCACTGTCCATGTAAAAAGTATCGTGCATCGCACGCGCCGGATGCGACTCCGGGATATTTAACGCGGTAAAATTGTGGAAATCGTCTTCAATTTCCGGGCCTTCTGCGGTACTGAAACCCAACTGTGCAAAAATCTCGCTAATGCGTTGAATTGTCAGTGTTACCGGATGCAAGCTTCCCGTATCCATCCGTCGACCGGGCAGAGTTACATCCACTTTTTCAGCTTGTAACCGCGCATTCAAAGCATCCGCTTGCAAACTTTGCTTACGGTCGTCCAAAGCCAAGGTCAACGCTTGCTTGGCGGTATTAATCTCCGCACCAGCCGCTTTACGCTCTTCGGGTGGTAACTTACCCAACTGTTTGAGTTGCTCGGTCAGCAGGCCATTTTTACCCAGATACTGCACGCGCACTTGATCCAGTGCGGCAAGGCTGGCGGCTTGCGAAATCTGCTCGTGGGCATGACCCATTAGTTCCAGCAAACTTTGCACGGCGATTTCCTTTTGAATGGGGTTTATCAATAAAAAGCAAAAGGCGGAGGAGGTAAACCTTCCCCGCCTTTGTCTGGTTCATCCCTCTCTTACGCCCTTCACCCCCTGCGGGGGAAGGGTTGGGATGGGGGTCTTTAAGCAGCTAAGGCAGCTTTTGCCTTTTCCGCTACTGCACCAAACGCCGCGATGTCGTGAACCGCCAAATCAGCCAAAACTTTGCGGTCAAGCGCAATTTCAGCTTTTTTCAGGCCATTCATCATGCGGCTGTAAGACAGACCGAACTGACGCGCACCAGCGTTAATACGCACAATCCACAAAGCGCGGAATTGGCGTTTTTTCTGACGGCGGTCACGGAATGCATATTGACCTGCTTTGATAACAGACTGATGTGCAACCCGATAGACACGGCTACGGGCACCGTAGTGACCTTTTGCCAGTTTCAGGACTTTTTTGTGACGGGCGCGTGCCGTTACACCACGTTTAACTCTTGCCATGTTTTAGTCCTCCAGTTATGCGTAAGGCAGCAGTTTTTGAATGCTGGCGTGATCCGCAGCAACAACATAGTTGTCGCCTGAGCGCAGATGACGTTTACGCTTAGTGGACTTCTTGGTCAGAATGTGACGCAGGTGTGACTGCTTGCGTTTAAACAAGCCACTACCCGTCTTCTTGAAGCGTTTGGCCGCTCCACGGTTGGTCTTCATCTTAGGCATCTTGGTCTCCTTTTCGTAAGGTAGAATAAAACATCCTGCAAGAGTGCCTTGCCTTAACAGGATGGTGTTTAGGGATTGCTCCCTATTTCTTTTTCGGCCCCATCATCATGACCATTTGGCGACCTTCTAGGCGTGGGAACTGTTCTACAACAGCGTCTTCCACCAAGTCTTTTTCGACGCGCTTGAGTACTTCCATACCCAATTCTTTATGCGCCATCTCACGACCTTTAAAGCGCAAAGTGACTTTAACCTTATCGCCCTCTTCCAAAAACTCTTTGAGCTTACGCAGTTTGATCTGGTAATCCCCTTCATCCGTCGCCGGACGCATTTTGATTTCCTTAACCTGAACCTGTTTCTGGTTTTTACGGGCTAAAGCAGCTTTCTTGCTTTCATCAAAACGGAATTTACCGTAATCCATGATGCGACAAACCGGTGGCTTCGCCGTCGGGACGATTTCCACCAACTCCAGTTCAGCATCGTAAGCCATTTCCAGGGCTTCACGCAGGGAAACAACACCCCGGTTTTCCCCATCCATATCAATCAGACGAACTTTCGGAACGTTAATATCGTCATTGATGCGGTGTTCTTTTTCGAGAGCGATAAGTTTAATCCTCGTTTTAATCCATTCTCAATCTGCATCGCAGATCAAAGAAAAAAGTATTACTGTTCTGCAACAGATACGCTACGTGACGCAATTTCCGTACTAAGACGCTGCTGAACCTCAACCAACGGGAAGGTTCCCAAGTCTTTACCGGAGCGTGTGCGCACGGAAACCGATTGCGTTTCCACTTCGCGATCACCCACTACCAACAGATAGGGGACGCGCTGCATGGTATGCTCGCGGATTTTAAAGCCAATTTTTTCATTTCTCAAGTCCGCAACAGCGCGGATACCCGATTGAAGTAATTGCCGGGTTGCAGTTTGCACGAAATCTGCCTGTTTGTCAGTGATATTCATCACGACAGCCTGCGTTGGTGACAACCACAGCGGGAATTTACCCTCATAATGCTCAATAAGGATACCGGTAAAGCGTTCCAATGAACCAAACAAGGCACGATGCAACATCACCGGACGCTTGCGAGTATTATCCTCAGCAACGTAAGTGAGATCAAAACGCTCAGGTAAACTCATATCAACTTGCAATGTGCCGCACTGCCAATCGCGTCCAATCGCGTCGCGCAACACGAACTCCAGTTTCGGGCCGTAAAACGCACCTTCGCCCGGAAATAACGTATACGGCAAACCCATGTTTTCCAAAGAGCTGCCCAGTGCGTGTTCCAGCACATCCCAGCTTTCATCAGAGCCAATGCGATTTTCAGGCCGGGTTGACAATTTGATGTGAACATTTTCAAAGCCAAATTCTTTGTAAATATCCAGCACCAAGGCCACGACATCTTTACACTCTTGCGCCATTTGGTCTTCGGTACAGAAGATATGCGCATCATCCTGGGTAAAGTGACGCACCCGCATTAAGCCGTGCAATGCACCGGAAGGCTCGTAGCGATGCACTTTACCGAACTCTGCCATCCGCAATGGCAAGTCACGGTAGCTCTTTAAACCCTGTGAAAACATCAACATACCACCGGGGCAGTTCATCGGTTTCAGGGCAAATACACGCTCGTCTTCAGTAGTTGTAGTAAACATATTGTCACGGTAATTAAACCAGTGACCAGAGATTTCCCACAAGCTGCGATCCATCACATCGGGCGTATTCACCTCGACGTAACCCGCACGCTGTTGACGTTCACGCATATAACCGATTAACGCTTGGAATACTGTCCAACCTTTGGGATGCCAAAATACCGCACCGGGTGCTTGCTCATCAAAATGGAACAAATCCAGTTGACGACCGAGTTTACGGTGATCACGTTTTTCAGCTTCTTCCAACAGCGTCAAATAGGCTTGCAAGTCTTTCTTGCTCAACCACGCTGTGCCATAAATGCGTTGCAGCATCTCGTTGTTGGAATTACCGCGCCAGTACGCACCCGCCACTTTCATGACTTTAACCGCCGGAATTTTACCGGTGCTAGGCACATGCGGCCCACGGCACAAGTCAATGAAATCGCCTTGGCGATATAGCGAGAGGGTTTGATCAGCAGGAATGCTTTCGATAATTTCCGCTTTGTACTTTTCACCCATGTTCAGGAAGAAGCTGACTGCTTCATCGCGTGACAAGGTGCTGCGTTCAACGGGAATATCTTGTTTGATTAAATCCTGCATCCGCGCTTCAATCGCCTGTAAATCTTCTGGCGTGAACGGGCGTGAGGAGGAGAAATCGTAGTAGAAGCCGTTTTCAATGGTAGGACCAATCGTGACCTGCACATCAGGGAATAACTGCTTGACTGCTTGCGCCATGAGATGCGCCGATGAATGGCGGATAATATCCAGACCTTCGGCATCTTTGGCGGTGATAATACTTAAGGCAGCGTCTTGCTCAATGAGATGACTGGCATCCACAAGCTGACCGTCAACTTTGCCTGCAAGCGTCGCTTTGGCAAGACCTGCGCCAATATCGGCGGCAACGGCAAGTACGGATAAGGGGACTTCGTAAGAACGCTGACTTCCGTCAGGGAGAGTGATAACTGGCATATTATGCTCCAGTGGTGATCAATACGAGAGATCACATGGTTATAGTAAATGGTAGGCGTAATTGGACTCGAACCAACGACCCCCACCATGTCAAGGTGGTGCTCTAACCAACTGAGCTATACGCCTGTCGTTGAAGGAGCAGCATAATACCGATACTACTATCAGATGGCAATACCCTTACTCCATGTTTAAGCAAAATCAGACAAGATATTCGGCTCCACCCATATACCCCCGCAATACCTCAGGCACACGAATCCGCCCATCCACCTCCTGATAGTTCTCCAACACCGCCACCAGCGTCCTACCCACTGCCAACCCCGACCCATTCAAAGTATGCAGTAATTCCGGCTTACCGGTTTCTGGGTTACGGTAACGTGCCATCATGCGCCGCGCCTGAAAATCCTGGAAATTGGAGCATGAAGAAATTTCGCGGTATTTTTGCTGCCCCGGCAACCACACTTCAATATCGTAAGTTTTCGCGGCTGAAAATCCGGTATCACCCGCACACAATACAATCACACGGTAGGGCAAGCCCAGTTTTTGCAAAATAGCTTCGGCATTGCCGGTCAAGCTTTCTAAAGCCGCCCATGAATCTTCGGGGCGTACCATTTGCACCATTTCTACTTTCTCGAATTGGTGCTGGCGGATCAAACCGCGTGTATCTTTGCCGTAAGACCCTGCTTCGGAGCGGAAACACGGCGTATGGCACGCATATTTCATCGGCAACGCAGCGGCATCCACGATCGTATCGCGCACCAAGTTCGTCACCGGCACTTCGGCTGTCGGGATCAGGTAATAGCCTTGTTCATTGTTGAGCTTGAACAAGTCTTCTTCAAATTTCGGTAATTGCCCCGTACCGCGCAAGCTGTCGGCGTTGACCATGTAAGGCGTGTATACTTCGTTGTAGCCGTGTTCGCTGGTGTGGGTATCCAGCATGAATTGAATCAGCGCGCGGTGTAATCGCGCCATTGCGCCACGCAATACCACAAAACGCGAGCCTGTGAGTTTCGCGCCCGCATCGAAATCCATCCAGCCGTTCGGCAAGCCTAAATCCACGTGATCTTTTGGCTCAAAGTCAAAGACACCCGGTTCACCCCAGCGACGCAATTCCACATTGCTGTTTTCGTCTGCACCATCGGGAACGGAAGCATCCAACAGATTGGGAATGCCCATCACAATCGCATCCAGTTCTGCCTGCAAACGCGCTAAATCCTGTTCACCTTGCTTTAAACGGTCGCCCATGTCGGCAACTTCTGCCAACAACGGTTGAATATCTTCGCCACGCGCTTTAGCTTGCCCAATGGTTTTGGAGCGGGTATTGCGTTCGTTTTGCAGGGTTTGGGTTTCAACTTGCAGGGCTTTGCGCTGTTCTTCAAGGTTGCGGATAGTTTCCACATCTAAAGTAAAACCACGACGGGCTAATTGTGCCGCTACCGCGTCGAGTTCCGTGCGCAGACGTTTCGGATCCAACATAATGCTTATTCCATGCCGACAATCATAAAGCCGCTAATATTAACCTCATTTGCAAAAATCGGATACACTAACGTCCCCTGTACTGTGTACGAAGAAGACCAATGGAATTTGACCCCAATCTGAAAGCCCGATTGTTGTTTCAGTTGAATGAAATTTTGCCCGCAGAATGCATTCTGACGGCAGAAGAAGACTTGCGCCCCTACGAATGCGATGGTTTAACCGCTTATCGACGCGTGCCATTAGCGGTGGTATTGCCCACCACCATTGAGCAGATTCAGGCGATTACTCGTGCGTGTAACAGTTTGAATATCCCGGTGGTTGCACGCGGTGCAGGGACGGGGTTGTCAGGCGGGGCATTGCCCGATGCCAATGGTATTGTGCTGGGCTTGTCACGCTTTAATCAAATTCTTGATATTGATACCGACAATCTGACGGCACGGGTCCAACCCGGTGTGCGCAACCTCGCGATTAGTCAGGCGGCGGATCAATACGGCTTGTTTTACGCACCCGACCCTTCCTCACAAATTGCCTGTTCGATTGGGGGCAATGTGGCGGAAAATTCCGGCGGGGTGCATTGCCTGAAATACGGCCTGACCGTGCATAACGTATTGCAGATTAAAGTCGTCACCATTGAAGGTGAATTTCTCACCATTGGCTCGGAAACCTTCGATGTTCCCGGTTACGATTTGCTGGCGTTAATGACCGGCTCGGAAGGCATGTTGGGCATTGTGGTCGAAGTGCTGGTAAAACTCACTGTCAAACCAGAAACCGTCCAAGTGTTAATGGCGGCGTTCCCCGACGTAACCGATGCCGGTGATGCAGTTGCGGCGATCATTAGTGCTGGCATTATTCCCGCTGGGTTGGAGATGATGGATAACCCGGCGATTCGGGCGGCAGAAGCCTTTGCAAAAGCGGATTATCCGGTAGATGCCGCCGCGATTTTATTGTGCGAATTGGACGGTATTGAAGCGGAAGTGGAAGAACAAGCTTCACGGGTACGGGCGATTTTGAACTTACACCGTGCCAGCACCATTCACCTTGCCAAAACCAGTGGCGAACGCGCACGTTTATGGGCGGGGCGCAAATCCGCTTTCCCGGCAGTGGGGCGTTTATCGCCGGATTACTACTGCATGGATGGTACGATTCCGCGCAAACATCTGGCGCACGTTTTACAAAAAATTGCTGATTTTTCCACGCAATACGGTTTAGCGGTTGCCAATGTGTTCCACGCGGGGGACGGTAACTTGCACCCGTTGATTTTGTACGATGCCAATCGTCACGGTGAGTTGGAAAAGGCCGAACAGTTTGGTGCAGACATTCTCGCGTTGTGTGTGCAAGTCGGTGGTTCAATCACGGGCGAACACGGCGTTGGTCATGAGAAATTGGATTCCATGTGTGTGCAATTTGATAGTGCGTCGCTGGAAACTTTTCATGCCGTCAAACGCGCCTTTGACCCGCACGAATTGCTCAACCCCGGCAAAGCTATTCCAACCTTGCACCGTTGTGCGGAATTAGGCAGGATGCACGTCCATCATGGGCAATTGTCGCATCCAGAACTTCCACGATTTTAAGCAGTTACCACCATTCTTAAACTATGATTGTAAACAACGACAACACTCAAGAATTGCATGATAACGTGCTTATTGCCATCGACCGCAAGCAACCTTTATACGTGATTGGCGGTAACAGCAAAGCATTTTACGGCAATGAAACCCAAGGCGACGCGCTCCACCTCAGCTCACACAGCGGCGTGGTAGCTTACGAGCCATCGGAATTGTTTGTAACGGCACGCGCTGGTACTAATTTGCACGCGCTAGACGCTTTACTGGCACAACACGGGCAAATGCTGGCGTTTGAACCACCTTGCTTAACCAGCGCAGCTACCGTGGGCGGAGCTGTTGCCGCTGGTTTATCCGGGCCTGCACGCCCTTGGTTAGGCGCGGTGCGTGATCATGTGCTGGGGGTCAAACTGATTACCGGGCATGGCAAAATCGCCACATTTGGCGGGCAGGTCATGAAAAACGTGGCAGGTTACGACGTGTCGCGCCTGATGGCTGGTTCATTAGGCACACTCGCAGTCATACTGGAAGTGTCGCTAAAAGTCATTCCACGTCCGCTGGCAGAAACTACGCTGGCTTTGGAAATGCCCGAAAGTGATGCGTTAACATTAGGCTTAAAATTACGCCGCAATGCAACACCGTTGACCGGCAGTTGTTACTACGACGGTTGTTTGTACCTGCGCGTAGCGGGTGCTGCCTCTGCGGTTAAACAAGCGGTGCAACAAATCGGTGGTGAAGCATTGCCCGAAGCTGAGCAATTCTGGCTGGCTTTACGTCACCAAACCCACGAGTTCTTTCAGCCGCTGGATCGCCCGTTGTGGCGGCTTTCGTTCCCGCCCGCGACTACCGCCATTGGTAGCTTGGAAGGGCATTCCTTGGTGGAATGGTCAGGGGCGCAACGCTGGATTTACAGCAATATTCCGGTCAATTTGATACGCAGCATCGCGGAAAAATACAAAGGGCAAGCCACCTTGTACCGGGGTCGTTTACCCGGTGTCAGCACCTTTCACCCGCAAGCCCAACCGCTATTGCACACTCAAAAACGCCTCAAGCAAGCAATGGATCCGCAAGGTATTTTCAACCCCGGCAGAATGAACAAGGACTGGTGATATGCAAACCCGCTTAACGGATTCCATTCGTCACACCTCCGAAGGCAGAGTCGCAGAAAGCATTTTGCGTAAATGCGTGCATTGCGGTTTTTGCAATGCCACCTGCCCCACTTATCAATTGTTAGGCGATGAAAATGAAGGCCCGCGCGGGCGCATTTACCTCATCAAACAACTGATGGAAGGGCAGGAAGTCGGCAAAAAAACCCTGCAACATCTGGATCATTGTTTGTTGTGCCGCAGTTGTGAAACCACTTGCCCATCCGGGGTGGAATACGGCAAGTTGCTCGATATTGGGCGGCATTTGGCTGAAGAACAAATCGGACGTGATAGTAAAGACAAAGCGTTACGCAAACGTTTGCGTAAATACCTGCCAAACCCCAATTTGTTTGGGTTGGGTCTGCGTTTAGGACGCACCTTTAAACCTTTGTTGCCGGAAAAACTCGCCGGTAAAATCACCGCGCCGCGTACCGCCGGACACTGGCCTGAAGCACGTCATGATCGCCAAATGCTGATCTTGGATGGTTGTGTGCAACCCAGTTTATCGCCGGACATTAACGCCGCTACGGCGCGGGTGTTGGATCGTTTGGGTATCAGCTTGTTAAAAGCGCAAGGCGGCGGATGCTGCGGCGCAATCAACCAGCACTTGGGCGACCCGGATACGGCAGTAACCCAAATCAAGCGCAATATTGATGCTTGGTGGCCGTATTTAACCACGTTTGGAGTGGAAGCGATTGTTACCACCGCCAGCGGCTGCGGCGTAATGGTGAAGGATTACAAACACTTCCTGCGCGATGACCCGGAATATTTCATTAAAGCCGAGCGCATTTCCTATTTGTGTAAAGACATTGCGGAAATCATCAGCAAGGAAAAGTACCAAAAACTCATTCCCAACAAAGGCGCACGTATTGCTTGGCATCCGCCTTGCACCTTGCAACACGGGCAAAAAGTCCGGGGCGTGGTGGAAAATATTTTGGTGGATTGCGGTTTCGTGCTGGTTCCTGTTACCGATGAGCACTTGTGCTGCGGTTCGGCAGGCACGTATTCCATCCTTGAACCGGAATTATCGCAACAATTACGCCACAATAAATTGACGCATTTAATGGCGCATACCCCGGAATACATTGTTACTGCGAATATCGGTTGCCAAACGCATTTGCAGGAAACCAGCCCAGTGCCAGTGAAGCATTGGATTCACGTATTAGATACCGCACCAAGCACCGATAAAGCCTGAGTAACCAAGGAACGTTTATGTCTCATATGCAGTTTAACCTGCTTGCCACCGATGGCGCGGCGCGTCGTGGGCGACTCACTTTCCCACGCGGCACGGTGGAAACGCCCGCCTTTATGCCGGTTGGCACGTATGGCACGGTCAAGGCCATGACCCCGGAAGAATTGCAGGGCTTAGGTGCGGAAATTATTTTAGGCAACACCTTTCACCTGATGTTGCGCCCGGGTACGGACATTGTGCGCTTGCACGGCGATTTACACGGTTTTATGCATTGGGAAAAGCCGATTTTGACCGATTCTGGTGGTTTTCAGGTGTTTTCCTTGGCGGAAATGCGCAAAATTTCCGAAGAAGGCGTGCGTTTTCAATCCCCTGTCAATGGCGCGAAAGTGTTAATGACCCCCGAATCGTCGATGCAAGTGCAACGCGAACTCGGCTCTGACATTGTAATGATTTTCGACGAATGCACACCCTACCCCGCTACCCACAAGGAAGCGCAAGACTCGATGGAACTGTCGTTACGTTGGGCAAAACGCAGCAAAGACGCACACCAAGGCAACCCTTCCGCGCTGTTTGGGATTGTGCAAGGCGGGATGTACGAAGAATTGCGCAAAGTTTCTGCGCACGGTTTACTCGACATTGGGTTTGACGGTTACGCTATTGGGGGATTATCAGTCGGCGAACCCAAAGATGAACGCGATAAAGTGCTGGAATGCACCCTGCCCGAATTGCCTGCTGACCGCCCGCGCTACCTAATGGGCGTGGGTAAACCGGAAGACATCGTGGAAGCGGTACGCCGTGGGGTGGACATGTTCGATTGCGTGATTCCTACCCGCAATGCCCGCAACGGTTTCTTGTTCACCCGTTACGGCACGCTGAAAATCCGTAATAGCCAGTACCAGCATGATACCCGCCCGATTGACGAACGATGCGGCTGTTACACTTGCCAACATTATTCGCGGGCGTATTTGCGCCATTTGGATAAATGCGGGGAAATCCTCGGCGCACGCCTGAATACCATTCACAACTTGTATTACTACCAAGAGTTGATGCGTGATATTAGGGCAGCGATTGCGGAAAATCGGTTTGAAGCGTTTGTCAGTAACTTTTATTCCCTGCGTCAAGCACCTGCACCGCAGTCTCAGCCGTCGCACGATTAACCGCTTGCACTAAATCCCGGCTCAAAATGGGCATTCCATTGATGAGCATGGTGGTGGGGGTATTCGCGTACTCCCCCATCGCATTGCGGTAATCCATGTCTTGGCTGCTCAGCCCATAGTTACACACCGCTTGCGAAACTTCGCCCTGCGCCTGCCCTACCAAAGAAAAATCCAAGGTCACTTGAAGCTGCACGCCGGGTTGTTCGGTTTGTTTTTCAGCGTGCCACACTACCGCACGATCACCCGCCAACACCACGGTAACGGCTTTGCAGGTTTTAATCGGATTATCCAACGCATGACCGCCTGTGCAGCCAGCTATAGCCAGCAGCGATAATACCATTAACTGACGCATGACCTTTCCTCCTGAAAACATGAATAAGCGTTTGCACCCCATCAAACCAGAAAATACGTAAAAAAACACCCCCTATCGGATTGATAGTTTTCGTACAGGCAAAAATAGGCGACTTACCGTAAAATGTCAGCGTTTTTATTTGTCTTACCCCAAGGAGACACCCCCTGATGAAAGCTATCTTAAGCCTTGCTATGGCACTCACGTTGAGTGCGTGCGCTGTCGCACCACCGTCAGCACCTAGTGGTGGTGTAGCACGTACTGCTAACCCTGCTTCCATGAATTGCCTGCAAAATCGTGGCACCTTAGAAACCGTGCAAACCCCGCAAGGTGAACAAACCTATTGTTTGCTCCCCGGTGGTAAACGCTGCGAAGAATGGGATATGTTCCGGGGCAACTGCCCGACCCGCACCGTTAATGTCAAAATGAAAAAATTTGGTTTTTAAGCACGTTTAGGGAGAAAACGGACTTTCTCCCCTAAGTTCTTTGCGGCGCACAAAACCGCGCATTTGTCGGGGCATCTTGAAGTTTCACTACCAAGCTTTACATTTAGGTCATACCCAAGTGTTTCACTCAAGTTTTATTTCCAAGGGACATGACATTAATGAATACCAAACTAGCCTATTTACCCGAACGCCCCGAACTCAGTCCTGAAGCCATTCAAGTACGCGCCGCTCTGTTAGCTGCTGGTTTGGAAACCCCGATGCAGGAAACTGGCTTAAACCCCCAACAAAAATATGAGCGCATCAAGGGGCTAATGACCGAAGTAGTGCGCACCTTGGGCTTGGATTTACACGATGACAGCCTCATTGAAACCCCGCACCGCATTGCGAAAATGTACGTGCATGAAATTTTCTCAGGGCTGGATTACAACCATTTTCCGAAACTGGCACTGATTGACAATAAAATGGGCACGGATGAAATGGTATTAGTGCGTAATATTAGCTTGCTCAGCACCTGCGAACACCATTTTGTTACCATTGATGGCAAAGCCAAAGTTGCCTATATTCCGGGCGATAAAATCTTAGGGCTATCAAAAATTAACCGCGTGGTGCGTTTCTTTGCGCAACGCCCGCAAGTACAAGAACGCCTTACCCGTCAAATTCTGGTCGCTTTACAAACCGTTTTGGAAACTGATGACGTAGCGGTAAGCATTGATGCCGTACATTATTGCGTCAAATCGCGCGGTGTCATGGATAGTGAATCAGAAACCAGCACGCTGGCATTAGGCGGTCGTTTCCGCACCGATGCACAACAACGTGCAGCATTTTTACAAGGGTAAACGGGTGGTAAACACGCTATGATTCGCCCGGTGTAATATTTGCAGGAAGGACATGGCATGATGGGTTTACTGGCGGCGGTGGGAATATTGCTGGTGCTGTTTGGTATCAGTGTGGTGATTATCGCGGGAATTCGTCACTTTTTCCCAGCGACGGAAAGCTTTATTCCCGATGATTTCAAACGCGCATTATCGCTTCAGTTTGCCGCGTATTATTTGTTGGCAGGCTTGTTATTACTGTTGATTCAACCCACTTGAGGGCAACGCCAAGCACCGCTGCCCTCGTCATGATCATGGAATTACCCAACAGTACGGATATTCATGCCTGCGGTTGCCGCCAACTCAACAAAGCCGGGGAACGAGGTATTCACATTCGCGCAATCGTTAATAGTGATGGGTTGAGTGGCTCGCAACGCCGCCATCGCAAACGACATGGCAATACGGTGATCGCCGTGGCTTTCAATCGTGCCACCACTGAAATTACCCGGATTAATCACAATGCCATCCGGTGTAGGCTGCGCATCCACCCCACAGGCAATCAAACCATCCGCCATTACCTGAATCCGGTCACTTTCTTTAACACGTAACTCTTCCGCGCCAGTTAATACCGTTTGCCCCTGCGCAAAAGCGGCTGCAATAAACAACGCGGGGAATTCATCAATCGCCAACGGGACTAAATGTTCAGGAATTTGAATGCCCTGTAACGCAGAGGAACGCACCCGAATATCAGCCACTGGTTCACCACCGACTTCGCGTTCATTCAGCACTTCCAGATTCGCGCCCATCAAACGCAGAATGTCGATCACCCCGGTGCGGGTGGGATTAATGCCGACGTGTTCAATAATTAAATCCGAACCTTCCGCAATGCTCGCACCCACCATGAAAAACGCTGCCGATGAAATATCAGACGGCACATCAATCGTGGTAGCCGTTAACCGACCACCGCCTTGTAAGCGGATACGATTACCTTCCGTCACCACCTCATACCCAAAGCCACGTAACATACGCTCGGTGTGATCGCGCGTGGGTGCTGGTTCTGTGACGGAGGTTTCACCAGCGGCATACAAACCTGCTAACAACAACGAAGATTTGACTTGCGCACTCGCCATTGGCATTGCGTAATCAATACCCTGCAACGCCTTGCCGCCGCGCACCAATAACGGCGGCGTACCCGCAGAAGTTGCTTCAATCACCGCGCCCATACTGGCTAACGGCACGGTGACACGCTTCATCGGACGCTTGGAAAGCGACGCATCACCCGTCATTCGCACGTCGAATGCCTGCCCACTCATTAAACCCGACATTAAACGCATCGACGTACCGGAATTGCCCATGTCCAAATCCGTCGAAGGTGCTTGTAAACCGTGCAAACCTACCCCGTGAATTGTCACTTCGCCGCTGGCACTAGGGCCTTCGATGTCCACACCCATGCTGCGAAACGCTTTTAAGGTGCATAAACAATCTTCACCTTGTAAAAAACCGCTGACGTGTGTTGTGCCGTCAGCTAACGAACCCAACATAATGGAACGATGCGAAATGGATTTATCACCGGGAACGCGCACCCTGCCCTGCAAATGACCACCGGGCTGCACGATAAATTGCAATGCCGCTGACGCATGACCCATAGCTTGTAACGCAACACCCTCAAAGCGGATGCCTGCCCAACCGTGACGCATGAAAGTGCGAATATTGGCGTGGTCTGCCTCATCCGGGGTGGCAAGCACTTTGCGGTAATGTTCACCAAAACATAGCAAGGTTTGCTGCTCAGAAAGCCCTTGTAATTGCCCAAAGGCAAACACTTTGCACGACCCCGCATTGGTTCCCGCAGGGCTAATCACGCAATCATCGCCCACGCCATTGCTAAATGCTTGCGGAGTATAGTTGTAGTGTTGCTCAATAGTGGCGATGACCGTTGCGAAATCGACGCTGGTAGGTTGTGTGGCTAGTTGTTGCAGTAATTCAGGAATGGTGAGTGACATAATGCTAACTTTGTGTTGAATAAAGATGGCGGAATACTACCATTTTCCTACGCCTCGAACACCTAGCGTATCAGCTCAACAACCAATCCAGCATCGCATCACACAACACCCCGCCTGCTGCTTGATCGAAACCCGCAAACATCGGATTGCTGTTGATTTCCAAAAACTGTAATCGCCCGGTTTCCGGGTCGGTTTTAAAATCAGCCGCTGCAAAATTCAATCCCAACTGAGTCGATAGCTGCCCCAGTTTTTCCTGAATTTCTAACGGAACCAAGGTTGGCTCCAAGCGTGTTGCGGAAGAGGTACGATAATCCAACGCATCGGACATGACCCAAAAGCCGAACCACTGCTCGCCCACCCGAAATACGCGCATTTCCGGTTGCTGTAACTTACGCTGCACAATTTGCGGGTGCGACAACGCACCTGTCCAACCCGATACGCCCAAAGCTTCACAATGCGCCCCACCCGTTACAGGTTTACCCACCCATCCTTGGGTAGCCGCCAGCTCATCCATCAGACTCGCATCGTTGGTAATCAAGGTATCCGCTACCGCCAAACCGACCTGTAAGGCGAGATGCAACACGTAGGGCTTATTGACTGCCCCACGGCTCAGAAATTCGCGGTTAAAGACTTTCACATCCGGCGAAGCTTGCAACCAACCCACAATGCTGGTGTACCACTCGCGGGCAATGGCTTGATCTTGCTGATTACGGCTGCGTAAAAAAGTAAACACATCCTGGCGAATGAAACTGGCCTGCGGTGTTAACACGCGCTCACCGTCCAACAGACGATGCGCTTTAATATCCCAACACAAACGCGGTAAACCCGCTTGCCCAGTCAACAACGTATCCACCGCCACACCGCGCCGCACCGCGTGTTTCAACAAACGCAATAAGTGCGGATCGGTGTCACCACCAGCCAGTAATAGCATCTTGCTTACTCAGCGTTGAGGTCGAAGTTCATCGGCATTGGGCGTGGCGTACCGCCAATCCAATCTCCGAAACAATCCCCCTCTTCACCGCAAGCCATCGTGCTCATCATATCGTTGCGCTGGAAATTACTCACTTTAATGTTCGACTCTTCATCGGCAATCATACTGCTGCGATCAATGTAAATCGAAGTCGGGAATCCAAACTGAGGATCGTATTCAACCTGAACTTTTTCCGCGCCGTTGCTAATAGCCTCGTCAATTTGTTTGAACAAGTCATCAACGGTTAAGCGATTGAAATCCATGTCTGCGGGCAAAGGCTGACCATTATCCGCGTAAACTGCGGACACCACTTTACCATTGCTGACTTCAATATTGACCGGGCGCAACGCATCAGGGGTGCGGAAACCACCTTGTTGCAAAGTAAAGGAATAGCTGTCGATATTAGCTTGCTGCCATTTTTGTTGGTTGGCTTGCAAGTCTTGGCGCGGCGAGTCAATTTTGCTGCCGAGTGTTTTCGCATCAAGGCTCATGTCGGCAAATTTGAAATTTTCAGTGCTATAAACAGTTTGGGTTTCACCAGTGCGTTTATCCACCAATTGAAAGCCGGTTTCGACCGGACGGGGCGGATAAATCGCAGGCATAATGCCGTTATTACCCAAGGCAGTAATGGTGTAATCCGAAAACTTGCCGCTTAAACGGATGGTATCCGTGCCTTCACCGCCACGAAAGGTGTTGGAGCCGCTGTTATCGACCATCAGGTCATCACCCGCACCGCCTTGCAACGTATCATTGCCACGACCACCGCGCAGCGTATCGTTACCAACACCGCCGTCTAAATAATCGTTACCGTCACCACCATTGAGTACGTCATTGCCTGCATAGCCGTAAAGCTGGTCATTACCTTTGCCACCTTGCAGGGTATCGTTGCGTTTTGTGCCATGTTGAACATTGCCGTTTTGCGGCTTTAACAATTGGCTGAACTGATCTTGCAGACGCGAGCTTGGCACGCCTGCTGCATTATTTGCGGGGGTTGATACTGTCCGTTGATTGGCGACAATGCCTTGGGGAATAGTGTTAGCCATAACTGAAACCGCTCCTTAGTTTGTTAGTGATACGCCCACTGTAAACCCGGAACAGTTTGCAAAACCAAAGATTCCCGACGAGCAAGAATCTTCGGTAGACTGGTGGCTAATCCGCTGCGCATTCCGCGTCGAAATGCCCCAATGCTTCGCGCACCAAAGCCTGTTGCTGACGTTGGTGCATATACAGCGAACCCACCGCCGGAGCCGCCATCGCAGGGCGACTTACACACACCACCTCAATGTAATCGTAAGCTTCAAAACGGTGTTTAATGCCATTCCACGCCCCCTGATTCACCGGCTCTTCCTGACACCAAATTAAGCGTTTGGCATTCGGGTAATATTCCATAACGTCCACCAATTCCTGCGACGGGAATGGGTAAAGTTGTTCCAGACGCACAATCGCTACATCCCCTAAACCTTGTTTACGCCGCTCATCCAACAGGTCGTAATAGACTTTACCGCTGCACAAAATAACCCGCGTCACCGCCTCTTTCGCCGCCACATCGGTAATATCCTGATCATCCAGCACCACTTCAAATTGACCCCGGGTGAAATCTTCTAGGTCATTAACCGCTAAAGGATGCCGCAATAAGCTCTTAGGGGTAAACACAATCAATGGTTTACGGTATTTACGCAACATTTGCCGCCGCAACATGTGGAAGGTCTGCGCCGGAGTCGATGGCACGCAAATGTGCATATTTTCCTGCGCGGCTAATTGCACAAAACGCTCTAAACGCGCTGATGAGTGTTCCGGCCCCTGCCCCTCCAAACCGTGCGGGAGGAACATCACCAAACCGCACAAGCGTTGCCATTTTTGTTCACCAGAGCTGATAAACTGGTCGATAACCACCTGCGCCCCGTTCACAAAGTCACCGAATTGCGCTTCCCAAATCACCAGCGTATTGGGTTCGGCAGTAGCATAACCGTACTCAAACGCCAGCACCGCTTCTTCGGATAACACCGAGTCAATCACAGTAAATTTCGCCTGATAATCCGCCGTATGCTGCAACGGAACCCACTGTTCGCGCCGCTGCTGATGGTGCAAAACCGCATGACGGTGCGAGAACGTACCACGCCCGCAATCCTGCCCGGATAAACGCACCTCAAAACCTTCTTCCAACAAGGTCGCGTAAGCAAGATTTTCTGCAAAACCCCAGTCAATCGGCTGCTCACCACGTCCCATTGCCGCACGCGCTTCCAACACTTTAAGTACCCGCGAATGCACCATAAAATCCGCAGGAATACCGCTTAACCAACGATCACTGATGCGCTGGATCCGTTCCAAACTACAGTTGGTATGCACCGCCTGCCGCCAAGGTTGCCCCACAAACATTTTCCAGTGGGTTTGCAATTCAGCAGGTAAACCGGAACGGGTTTGGCTATTGCAGCAGGTAATGCCACCGTTGGCTAACTTAGTACGGTACGCTTCGATCAAACCGTTTGCACCCGCCAAACTTACCACGCCAGCCTGCGCCAATTCTGCGGCGTATTTCGCACGAGTGCTCGGTAAGCTACGGATAATGCTGTACATAACCGGCTGAGTCATATTGGGTTCGTCAGCTTCGTTATGCCCCAAACGCCGGTAGCACACCAAGTCAATCACCACATCTTTCTGGAATTGCTGGCGGTATTCCAACGCCAGTTTGGTGGCGTACACCACCGCTTCCGGGTCATCGCCATTGACGTGGAAAATCGGCGCGTTAATCATTTTTGCCACGTCAGTCGGGTAATAAGTGGAGCGACTATCCGACACTGTGCTGGTGGTAAAACCGATTTGGTTGTTAATCACAATATGGATCGTGCCACGGGTGCGATAACCGCGTGTTTGCGCCATATTAAAGGTTTCCATGACCACGCCCTGCCCTGCAAAGGCCGCATCACCGTGGATGGAAACACCCAACACCTGATCACCGTCTTTATCGTGACGACGATCCTGACGCGCCCGCACCGAGCCTTCCATTACCGGGCTGACGATCTCCAGATGTGACGGGTTAAACGCCAACACCAAATGCACTGGGCCGCCTTCGGTACTGACATCGCAGGAAAAACCTTTGTGGTATTTCACATCGCCAGTATAAGTTTCGTCGATTTTGCCTTCAAACTCGCTGAACAATTCACCCGCTGGCTTACACAGCACATTGGTCAATACATTGAGTCGCCCCCGGTGCGCCATACCAATCGCGATTTCCTGTAAACCTTGCTTACCACCTTCGTGAATCAGGGTTTGCAATAGCGGAATCAGACTTTCCCCACCTTCCAAGCCGAAACGCTTTTGCCCGACGTAACGCCGATGCAAATACAGCTCAAACCCTTCCGCAGCGGTTAATTGTTCTAAAATTTTGCGGCGTTCGGGGTGGGTCAACTTATCGCGGGCTAAGTCGGTTTCAATACGGCGTTGTAACCAGCGTTTTTCCTGCACGTCCAAAATATGCATGTATTCAAAGCCGGTGGTGCGCACGTAAGTTTCACGCAAGGCATGAACAATATTTTGTAGGGTCGGCGCGGTTTGAATATTGAAGGAACCGGGGTCGAAGGTGAGCGTGGGGTCGATATTTTCCAGCTCATGATGTTCGAGCATTAATTGCGGCACACTCACTTTATAAGCGTAGTGTCCTAATGGATTCGTATCGGCTTCCAGATGCCCTAAATAACGGTAAGCATTGATTAAACGCGACACCCGCAATTGCAAACTGCGGCGTTCCATCGTCGGATCAATACATGGCGCGGCTACCGCACTGGGTGGTTGTGCGATGGCTTCAAAATAAGTTTGCCACTGCGCATCCACACTACTGGGGTCGTACAAATATTGTTGGTAAATCTGCTCAAGGAAAGCGGCTTGGTTGCCGTCGAGAAACGATTCATTTTGATATTGCTGGGTATTCATGCGTTATGGCTCCTGCCTGTTGGGGGACATGCCCAACTACGGTGCTTGTTATAGCGTGTTCTTGTTGACGACTAAAATGTTGCGGCATTATAGCCGATGAAGCGTAAATTGATAGCGCACGCCGGGTGATTTGCCCAGCTTGTCCGAAACCGAATGCAGCCTGCTGATCACCTCCTATAATCTGAGGATCAATTTATCCGTTTATCAGGGATGTTAACGATAGGAGTTTTTCGATGCACACAATCGACATGGATGCTTTGTGCGCTTATGCCAAGCAATTTTCGGGACTTGATGAAGAAAAAATCGAGATTTTGCACCAAGTTTACCCGGATGTCAGTGACCGGCTTCAGGAAGTGACCGAGTGTTTTTACACACGTTTACAGACCATTCCCAAAACTTTACCGTTTCTGGAAGGGCGTATTGAAGCACTTAAAACAACGCATGTTGCATGGTTACACGAGTTGTTCAGTGGGCAATGTGATACCGCTTATACCCAAAAGCTTTATCACGTCGGGGATGTACACGTGAAGGTCAAATTGCCGGTGGAATTCATGGCTGGTGCAATGACCATTATTCAATCAGAATTGACCCGCATTTTCGGCGAAATTTACGCCAATGATCATGCTAAAATGCTGTCTGCAATTCGTGCCTTGAATGCTGCCACCGGTTTTTCGCTGCTGATTATGCAAGAGTCGTATCAGTCATCCTCAATGGCGGAAGAGCTGGATAAATTTTTGCGGATTACTGGCATGAGTCGGGTGCTGTTCAATAACCTTGCGCGAGCTTATCGTTAACTTGATGAATACTTGTGTTGAAACATGGGAATCACCCGTCGGAACGCTTTATATCGCTGCTTCCGACTACGCAGTGTGTGCCGTAGCTTTCGACAGTAATTGGCAACGTATCCTCGCCAACTTAGGCCATGTGCGAATCCAAAGCAACGCGCTAACCCAAGCAACCATCAGGCAATTGCAAGCCTATTTTGCGGGGACGCGCCGCACCTTCGCTCTACCGCTAGAACTGCATGGTACAGACTTTCAACTGCGTACTTGGCAAGCCTTAAGCGAAATTCCCTACGGTGAAACCCGCAGCTATTCCGAACAAGCCACTGCCATGGGACAACCACAAGCGGTGCGTGCGATTGGGCATACCAACGGCCTAAATCCTGTTAGCATTATCGTGCCCTGCCATCGGGTCATTGCCAAATCCGGCAAACTCGCAGGTTATGCAGGCGGGTTGGCAGCGAAGGAATATTTGCTGACACTAGAGGCTAAATATCAAGCCCCGACAGAGCATTAGCGGGTTACATGGGTCAATACGCCGGGTGTGAGGAAATTTGTTATACTGCCACTATCACAAATAGCATCAGTAAAGGATAAATTGGTATGGCTGCCCGCGACCTATTTCATCAAGCCGTTGTAATTGCACTACAAAAAGAAGGATGGGTTATTACGCATGACCCGCTCGCAGTGCCCATCGGTGGCATTGATCTTTACATTGATTTGGGCGCAGAAAGGCTTTATTAGGACAGTATCTCAATTATCGACTAGCGTTAGAGGAAAATGAGCAACAACGGGAGCTTTATCTTGCTATACCGCATGATGCTTACAAGCAATTCTTTTTATTGCCTTTTACGCAACTCGCACTAGAGCGTCATCAGGTTAATTTATTGGTTTTTCATCCTGAACGGGAGGAAGTCATCCTATGGAAAAATTAGAAACTTATCGCCGTTACGTCCGCCAAGTTCTTGAACATTACGCACAATTCAAGCCTGCTTACGGTAATGTAGACATGGAGTTATTATTTGACACTGAGCGTGACCGCTACCAATTAATGACGGTGGGCTGGAATGGCTATGATCGCTTTCATGGCTCATTGCTGCACGTCGATATAAAAAATGGGCAAATTTGGATTCAACACGATAGTACGGAAGGCGGCATTGCCAATGAATTTGTGGAAATGGGCGTGCCTAAAGCCGATATTGTATTGGCATTTCACGCGCCTTACAAACGTGGATACACAGGATTTGGTACAGGAACTGAATCAGCAATATTGAAACCATGTTTAACACATTGACTTCACGAGCGATTCGCCGTTTTGCCATCGCGGTTATGGTGTTGGCTGCTGGTCTATTGGCGTTTTATTGGTCACTGGGTAACGCCAACAAAAGTTCAGGCATTCCCCCTAAAATCAGTTATTACCACTGGGCGAATACCTACACAGACGACCCCATCAACCTCAAGACCTATGCCCCCGCCCAGCTTTACCTCAAGCTGCTGGATATAGGTTATCGGGATAAAAACCTGTCTATCAACCCGACGGACATCCGCACCCCACCTTCCATAGCAATCACCCCCGTGGTGTTTCTGGACAACAATGCGTTGAAAGATGACGTGTTGGACAGCGTGTACGCGCAAATCCTTACCCACATTCCACCACAAAAATACCAGCGTTTGCAGGTGGATTGCGATTGGACAGAGCAAACCCGCGACACGTATTTTGCATTCCTGACGCGCTTGAAAGCCGATTACCCGCACTTGAGCGTTACCCTGCGCTTGCATCAGGTGAAATATGCCGAGCGTACCGGCGTGCCGCCAGCGGAACGCGCCGCGCTGATGTATTACAATATGAGCGATATTCGTGACCCGGAAACCAAAAATTACATCCTCGATACAGCAGTAGGCCAACGTTACCTGCAAAATTTTGAAGAATACCCGCTCCCGCTTGACCTTGCATTGCCGTTGTACCAGCAAGCGCGGGTAATCCGCCAAGGCAGGCTGGTACATTTAATCAATAGTGCTGAACTGAACACGGATAAAACCGAACATCTGAAAGACAATGTTTATCGGGTAACGCAAGGGCATTATTGGCAGGAATATTACCTCTACCCCGATGATGAGTTGCGGGTGGATACGGTTGATATTGAAGCATTGCAACAGGCCGCGCGACAGTTGACCGCCGTGATGCAGCCGGATGAAGTTATTTTTTACACTCTCAATGATGCCGCCCGTTTTACCCCGAACGCGCTGGCAACCATCGCCGCCGATTTTTCCACAAGGAGCCAGCCACAATGAAATACTTTAAAAAGCTGTTCTGGAGTCTGTCACTTGCCAGCATCCTGTTTTCCGCAACAGCCTTCCCTTGCGGCTGGAGTGAACCGGAGTATTTCTACCACTCGAAGAGCCTCGATATTCTCTACGGTGAGCTGGTCAAACAACATTTTGTGCGCCGCCGCAGTTACTTTCCCGGTTCTTACAATAGCGATGAATACGATGAGTCGCAGGTAACGGAAAACCATAACCTGCAAGCATGGGGTAATTACCTCAAGGTATCAAAGGAAGATGCCAAAGCGATTGTGTATGAGCGCAATGAAGAAAAACTGGCAACCCAGCCGGAAGCGGTCAAAACCTATCTGGGCATTGTGGCGAAACAAGACCCCCTCGCCAATCAAGGCGATCCACGCTGGTTAAGTAAAGAAGAACAACTGGAACAAAAAGAAGCCAATGCAAAACTCGGTAAAGAAGTGCTTAGCGAGATAAACAAGCAGCTTGAAACCGAAAAGGATACCTTTTTACGCCAACGTTACACTTACTTGCTGATACGCGCCTTGCATTACACCGGGCAATACCCGCAAGTGCTGAGCGAATACACGCGCCTTGCACCCGATATTCAGCAACCCGATAAGGAAGTCGCCATTTGGACAGGTTTGCTGTATGCAGGAGCCTTGCAACGCACAGGTAAACGCGCGGAAGCGGCCTATCAGTTTGCGACTCTGCTTGCTAAAACCGACACCAAAAAGCTGCAAGCCCAGCTCAATTTCAGCATCAAGACCGACGAAGAATGGAATGCCTTGATGGCATTGTGCAAAAGCGATGATGAAAAAGCCCTGATGCACTTTGTCCGCGCTTTGCGGGTCGATGCGAATTCACTGGCAGAACTCAAGTCGGTTTACGCGCTTGCCCCGGATTCGGACTGGTTTGATGCAATGCTGTTCCGTGAACTGGAATTTGCCCAATTTGCCGACCGCGTTCCCGGCAATGAGGCAGAACCCTGGCTGCAAGCTTCACGCGGAATCAACAAGGATGTGCTGATTGACGATCTGAAAGCTTACGAAGAAGCTAAAACCGATGAGGCTAAACAAAAACTGCGCGACCGCCGCAGCCAATACCTGACGCAACTCAGCCAACTGCTGGATCAGGTCAAACAGGACAAAAAGCGCAAAGACCTGTTCCTGTCCGACTATGCCAGTCTCTACCTGAAAGTATTGTCTGCGCAACCGATTGCGGCGGCGGATGTCAGTGCGTTCCTCGCGGCTTACCCGAATGATCCGCGTCTGTCTTATGTCAAACCGCTGGATCATTTAGCGTACCTTGAAAATCTGAGTGCGATTGATCCCACCAGTGAAGCCGCGCTGGCTGACAACATCACAGCGGTGGAAGCACTGGAAAAACCGCTCAATCAGGAAGGCGGTGACGACGAATACAACAATCCCTACAAACGCCGCACTCAAGACATCATGACCTACACCTATGCCAAGCTGGAACCGCTGTATTTCAACGCAAAACAACCCGGCAGAGCTTATCTAGCCCAACAACGTGGCAATATTTCGCTGGATGAGATCAAAGTGGACGAAATCCGTGAGCTGATTGCGTTACAGACCAAACCTTCCCAGAACCGTCTGGAACAAAAAATGGCAGCCGATTTTGGCAAGGCATTCGGCGAGATCGACTACGAAACCAACAAGTTTGTGCTGAACAATGACCCCACCGAACTCATTGCCAGAAAGTACGTGTACACGGGGTCACTGGATCAGGCGAAAACCGCCGCGCTGGAAGCCAAGGATAAAATCTTTAAAACTACTTACAGCCCATTCACCACTGGGCGTAGTGGCAATAACCGAGTTAAGTCCAAAACTATGACTCTGCTGGAAGTGATTGATACTCTGCAATCGCTGGAAAGTAAGGCCAAAAGCAACCCCAGCGATGCTTTAACCCAATTCCAGTTAGGCACGGCTTATTACAATATGACTTGGTTCGGCAATTCACCGATGCTGACCAAAACGGAACGCTCAACCGTTTCTTGGAAAAAGGGTGAAACCGATTTCACCAAAGCACGCACTCATTACGAACTCGCCTTACAACACGCGACTAACCGCGAACTAAAGGTAAAAACACTCTACGCCTTGGCAAAAATCGAGAAAAATGAGTTTTATATGCAGCAGGAGAAAAAAGGGACTGACCTCAGCAAATACTGGCCTCACGGCAGCAACGACAAATATGCCTCTGCGGTAAAGTTTGCTAAGAAAAATGGTCTGGGTACGAACTTTAAGCAGATTCGCGCTTATGAAGACACCCAGTATTTCAAGGATGTGATTAAGCAGTGTGCAGACTACCGATACTATTTTGCACGTTAAAAGGATCGTCATGAACCGTTTACAGTTGAAAATTCCACCACCGGTTTACCTGCTCGCATTTGCGGGCATGATGTGGCTGGTGGCGCGTGTCGTGCCTGTTGTGGATTTGATTGCGTCACCTTGGAATAGGTTGGGACTGGGGTTAATTGCTGTGGCGGTGTTGATTGACTTCTGGTCGCTGGGGTTGTTTTTCCGCGCCCATACTACGTTTAACCCCATCCACCCGGAACGCACCCAAACGCTGGTGACAGGCGGGACGTACCGCTATACCCGCAACCCGATGTACGTTGGGATGTTGATCATTTTAACGGGGTGGTGCATTTACTTGGGCAGTTTAGGGGCGTTCGCACTGCTGCCCGTGTTTGTGTGGATATTAACGCACCAACAAATTGTGCCGGAAGAACAAGTTCTGGCACAAAAATTTGGGCAGGCTTACAGCGACTACCAACGCCGTGTGCCGCGCTGGTTGTGGTAAAACCGCACGCTGAAAACACCTCACACGGGCTTTGCTGCCCAAGGCACAACGGCGGCGAGTAACGCTTTGACTGCCACTTGCGGATCGGTTTCGTCGGTGGTTTTTACCTTAACGCCGTATTGTTTCATCTGATTGATAAAGCCTTTACCGCACGGCCCGGTGATCAGGTAATCCAACGCTAGTAGCGGGTGATCGCCACGCTTATTCCATGCGTGAATCGACATTTCCATCGGCAATTCCAGTGATTCGATGGGGTGAAACGCCTGCCCCATTGTTGATTCATACATCAAAAAGCTGCGGGCTTTGCTGGCATGTCCGGTAATGGTACGCAAATTCTGGCTGGTAACGCCGATTTTCATAAAAGTGACTCATTGAAAGTAAGGGGTTTTGATGCGTGGATGGTACAGCACGTTGTCAGCCAGTGTCTGCTAAACTTCCTTCCAGATCATTCAGCAGGTGAAACATGACGAGCATTGACCCAACATCCGCCACTCCCACGCTCTGCCGTTGCGCATGGGTAGACTTGAGCAAACCCGATTACGTTGCTTATCACGATGAAGAATGGGGCGTACCCGTTCACGACGACCGTAAATTGTTCGAGTTATTGGTGCTGGAATCAGCACAAGCAGGCTTGAGTTGGTACACCATTCTGCGCAAACGCGACACTTACCGGCAAGCGTTTGACGATTTCGATCCTGAAAAAATCGTGCGTTATGATGATGCTAAAATACAGGAGCTACTCGCTAATCCCGGCATTATCCGCAACCGCCTGAAAGTGTTGGCGACTATTAATAACGCGCAACGCTTTCTGGCAGTGCAAGCCGAATTCGGGAGTTTTGACGCTTATCTGTGGCGTTTTGTCGGTGGTAACACCATCGTTAACCACCGGAAGACCTTGGCAGAATATACCGCCACTACCCCAGAATCGGATGCAATGAGCAAAGATTTGAAAAAGCGCGGCTTTAAGTTTATGGGTTCAACCGTGTGTTACGCCTATATGCAGGCCACAGGGATAGTGAATGACCATATGCTTGATTGTTTCCGCAGCAGCCCAACCCTTATTGCAACTTAAGCTTGGCCTTCACCCCATCCACCAAGCCTTTAACCGTTGCGTAATTTCCTCCGGCGACGATAATCGTGCCGCCACTGGCATACGGTTCTGCTGGTTCGTCACAGCCGCCTTCGTCACTGACGCAATACAGCACGACTTTGTAATCGCCTTTGAAACCCACGACTTCGTTACGCGGATTCGTGGAAGTTTTTTCGGTAATGCCTAATGCGCTAAACGCTTTCTTGCCTTGTTCACGGCATTCGGCGAGCGGCATACTGCTGCCAAAAAAGCCGGAAGTGTGTTCAATAAAGGGCGCGTCAGCAGATGCGCTGGCACTGAAACAAAACAACGATGCAGCAAGCCAAGGGGTGATTTTCATGGGCAATTCCTCGCAGTGGTTGAAGTGCTCATCATGGCACGTTCTTAACACCTCGTCATTAACCCTAAGATCGCTATGCTTGCGCCAATGTGAAGTGGCAAGCGACTTGCCGATGGTCAGACACTTGGCGTAAGGCTGGTACTTGTTCGCGGCATACCGCTTGCGCTTGCGGGCAACGTGGATGAAACGCACATCCTGCTGGTGGGTTCAACGGTGATGGCAACTCCCCTACCCCGATCTCAATTTGCGCCAGACGCGCTTTTTCCTGTTGCGGATCAGGCAAGGGCATCGCTTGCAGTAATAAGCGGGTGTAAGGGTGCTGCGGCGTTGCGTAAAGGCTGGCAGTATCTGCAATTTCCACCACCCGCCCCAAATACAGCACTAGCACGCGATTACACAACTCACGCACCACGCCTAAATCGTGGGAAATAAACAGTAACGTTAACCCGTGTTCGCGCTGCAAGTCGGCTAACAGACGCACTACCTGCCCACGGATTGACACATCCAGCGCACTAACCGGTTCATCGCAAACAATCAGTTGCGGCTTGACTGCCAAGGCTCTGGCAATACCGATACGCTGGCATTGCCCACCGGAAAACTCGTGCGGATAACGCTCACGCATCGCGCTTTCCAAGCCCACCGCTCTCAACAACTCATCAACACGGGTGCGAATCTCTGCCTTACCCCATTCCGCACGTAACGCCGACATCGGTTCTTGAATGCAATCCCCCACCGTCATACGCGGGTCGAGCGCATCCAGCGGGTCTTGGAAAATGCATTGCACCGCCCGCCGATAATCGCGTAATGCCGCCGTATTGCCAGTAGGCAGCGGCATTCCCTGCCATTCAATCCGTCCGTGTGCGGGGCTGACGAGCTGCAATAAACTCCGCGCCAAAGTTGATTTACCGCAGCCCGATTCACCGACAATGCCAAGCGTTTCGCCACTATTGACCGTGAAACTCACCTCGCTCAACGCCTGCAATGTTTGTCCACTATTCAGGCAGAATTGCACGCTCAGGTTTTGCACGCTCAGTAACGGCGTTGCCACTACGCATCCATCCAAATCAAACACGCCATGCGCCCGGTTTGCCCGTCACGACGGTAAGAAAAAAAACGTTCCGCATCGCTGTAAGTGCAGAAATCACCACCGGAAATCGCGCTGACGCTGACTCCGGCACGTTGCAGGCGTTGCCGCGCCAATTGGTAAATATCCGCCAACCATTTACCCGCAGTATCACTAGGTTGGAAAGCACTTGCAGCGGCAGGATCGTGCTGCATAAAAGCGGCGCGTACCTCGTCGCCCACTTCAAACGCTTGCGCACCAATCGCAGGCCCCAGCCAAGCCATTACCTCAGTCGTTGGGCAATCCATACGCTGTAACGTTTGCTCCAACACTCCGGCTTCTAACCCGCGCCACCCGGCATGAGCCGCCGCAATCCGTGTACCTGCTTTGTCGCAAAACAATACCGGCAAGCAATCAGCGGTCATCACCACGCACACCTGATTTTTGCGAAAAGCCACCGACGCATCGCCTTGCGGATAGCACGTACTAACGTCCATCCCGCACACATCAACCCCGTGTACCTGTTGCAGCCACAGCGGTTCTGTCGGTAATTGCAATACGTCGCCGACAATCATGCGGTTACGCGCCACCGCATACGGGTCATCGCCAACGTGATCACCCAAGTTCAAACTGGCAAACGGCGGCGCACTGACTCCGCCTTGGCGGGTGGTGCAAACTGCCCGAATATTCGCAGGTGCTGCCCAGTTGGGGGTTAACCAGTGCGGATTCACGCTTTCAACCATTGCGCCACTTGCTTGGCGTAGTAGGTCAAAATGCCATCAGCACCAGCGCGTTTCATGCCTAACAAGGCTTCCATCACACACGCTTGCTCGTTAATCCAGCCGTTGATGCCTGCGGCTTTGAGCATCGCGTACTCGCCACTGACGTGATACACGTAAGTCGGAGCTTTAAATTCGTCTTTAATGCGACGCACAATGTCCAGATACGGCATTCCTGGCTTGATCATGACCATATCCGCACCTTCTTGCAGGTCGAGTGCGACTTCCCACAGGGCTTCGTCGGAATTGGCGGGATCCATTTGGTAGCTGTATTTATTGCCACCTTTGAGGTTAGCCGCTGAACCCACCGCGTCACGGAACGGGCCGTAAAAACTGGAGGCATATTTTGCGGAATACGCCAAAATGCGCGTGTTCAAATGCCCGTGTTGCTCCAGCACATCGCGAATTTCGCCGATACGCCCGTCCATCATATCGGAAGGCGCGACTATATCCGCCCCCGCTTCGGCGTGTGATAACGCTTGTTTTACCAAAGCAGCGACGGTTTCATCGTTGAGAATATAACCGTTGCTATCCATCAAACCGTCTTGCCCGTGCGAGGTAAACGGGTCAAGAGCCACGTCAGTAATCACCCCCATCTCAGGCACGGCAGCTTTCAATGCCCGTACCGCACGTTGCGCCAAACCGTCAGGGTTCCAAGCTTCTTCAGCTTTGTCAGACTTAGCTTCTTGAGGGGTAACGGGGAAAATTGCCATCGCCGGAATGCCTAATGCGGCAGCTTCCCGCGCTTCCTGCACCAGCAAATCAATGCTTAAACGCTCAACACCGGGCATCGAACTGATGGTTTCACGCTGATTTTCGCCTTCCAGCACGAAAACCGGCCAAATCAAATCATTAACGGTGAGGACATTTTCGCGCATTAAACGCCGGGAGAAGTCGTCGCGACGCATACGACGCATACGGGTGTAGGGGTACATTCCGGGAAAGTTAGCCATTGCAAGCCCTGCCAGTGGATAAGGAAGGCTTATTTTGCACGGATAAGGGCAGAATGCAACCGTGAAAACGCTATATCGGGTGGGGATTCCCCCGCCGCAGGACGCGGACAGGGGAAATGTTCAAGCGGTAATTATTCGACCACTGAAACTTTATTCATCAGGATAGGCTCAACCGGCACATCACCGTGCGGGCCAAAGTTGCCTGTTTTAACGCCAACGATAGCGTCAACTACATCCATACCTTCGATGACTTTACCGAATACCGCATAACCCCAGCCTTGTGGCGTTTTAGAGCGGAAGTTCAGGAAATCGTTGTTTTTCACATTGATGAAAAACTGTGAAGAACCGGAATGTGGATCCGAAGTACGTGCCATTGCCAACGTGCCACGGTCATTTTTCAGGCCATTGTCAGCTTCGTTTTGAACGGGCGCACGCTTGTCCGCTTTTTCCTGCATGGTAGCAGTCATACCGCCGCCTTGAACCATGAAACCGGGAATGACGCGGTGGAAAATCGTACCGGTGTAAAAACCATCATTCACATAAGCGAGAATGTTTTCAACGGTTTTTGGTGCAGCAGCAGCATCAAGCTCAATCTTAATATTGCCTTTGGTCGTTTCAATCAAAATGATTGGATTTGCGGACATGTTACCTCCAGTAGTGGCTTTCGCATCAGCCTTGTCAGCGGCATTAGAGCCACCGCAACCAACCATGCTCAGCGTGAGTGCAAGAATAAAAGCGAAAAGACGTTTCATCGTGTAGTTACCCCAGATTTGGTGTTGTTCATCGAGATGAGCGGCGCATGATAGCGCAACTCTCGACACTGCACCAGAAACCCACGGCTACACGATGAAACGTTCTCGGCACTAAACTGAAGGTTTATGCTTTAGCAGCTTTTGCTGCCTTCTTAGCAGCTTTCTTGGCTTTTTTATCGGCCTTTTTCGCAGCTTTACGTTCGGCTTTCTTGGCTTCTTTTGCTTGTTTTTTAGCTTTCTTCGCGGCTTTTTTCAGAGCTTTTTTGGCTTTTTTATCGGCCTTTTTCGCTTTTTTGTCAGACACCTCAGCAGGTTCTTCCTCAGTAAATGCGTCATCACTGACATCATCATCGGCTTCTTCCAATACTGTCTCTGCTGCTAAAACCGGCTCATCGGTTGACGTAACAGGTGCAACTTCTTCGGCTTCAGCTTCGATTGCCGTTGTGGGCAGTAACGCCTGTGCGCTGGCTAACATCAGCGGCGCGGTGGTTGCGCCAATCCCCGGAATCGCTGCTAATACTTCAATATCCATTGCCGCGAGTTGCTCAATGGTGGTGATGCCATGTTCGGCTAAACGGGTGGCAGTGGCTTGACCGACGTACTTTACATTAGAAATGTCTTGTTCCATGCTTGGATCTCCTATTGATTGTTATGGTCACTTTCGTGTAACAAAAGCTTAACATTAGCACCGCACCCACATGATGAAAAAATCGTCTATATTTTAATCACTTCATACCTTTCATCACATAACGCCGCAATAAACTCCCACCCGAAACCTCATCACCGGTTAATAAATAATGCAGGACATTTTCATTTTGCGTTGCCCACTGCATTTCATGACTAACAGGCCAGGCCGCACACATTAGCAAACGGTCACTCACGTCCAGCGGCTTGTCCAGCTCTGGCAATACCATGACTTTCCCATCCCGTTTCAATAACAACGGAATCGCAGGCAAACTTTTAACGCGCTCACGTGGGTCACGCAGCAAATCGCGTAACTGCACTTGCCCCATCAAACACGCTTTATACAAGGCCGGAGTGCGCACCTTGTTGATTTTGATTTCCCACAAGTAAGGTACTTCCTCACTGACTACACCTAAAATCCGGCTAACCATTTGGTTTGCCCAGTCATCATCGCGCTCACGGGCAGCATCCAGAAAATCGCTGATCAGTGGAGTCCGTAACAACGCAAAAATTTTGTGGGCAATGACATCACCGCGCTTCATCAACAGGTCAATGTCGGCGCGATCAAATACCAGACTGTTATCACGCTGGTTTTGCCGCGCAACCATGAAAAGATCCGGGCGTAGTTCGCGGGCGGTCATCAAAATTGATAGGTTGCTCACGTCATCGTTTGTTCCGGCTATCACGCCTACTGCCTGCTTCACCCCAGCTTGTTGCAAAGTGACTGCCTCTACGCCGGAGCCGATGATTGCCCCTGTTGGGGCTTGGCTGGCAACGGGGTCGGGGTCAATCACTTGCATGGGGATACCCGCAGCCTCCAAATGCCGATGCAAGGCTTTACCAAACCGCCCAAACCCACAAATTACCCATAAGCCCCGGTCAGGGAATAACGGTTCACGCAACGGCTCGTGCGGAACCCCTGTCATCCAGGTAAACAAGGTATACATGCCGGGTGAATGAATCGCCATTGCCAACCGCCCCGCGAACGTCTCAAACGGGTTAATGACTTCATTTTTGCCGAAAGAACGGATGTTTGCTCCGGCTTCTGCGGATTCGACCCGCGCTAACACCCGGATATTCGGGTTGAGCAAGTGCGCACTCAAAGCCACCATCACATTGGTTTGGTCGGAATCCGTCAGCGCAATCACGCCAATGCAGTAACTGTTAGTAATGCCCGCCATTTCCAAAACCGCTGGCTTGGCAGCATCCGCCAATAAGCCCAGCGGACGGCGGATGTAATCATTCAGTTCCAATTCGTTGAGACGGTTTTCATCACGGTCAATTACCACCGCCTTAATGCCTTCATCAGCCAATGCTTTGACTAAAATCCCGCCGGTATCGCCGTAACCACATACCAGATAAAACGGGGTGCGCAAACGTTTCACACTACGCTGAAACACGTATTCGGTACGCAACCGCCGGAAAGCCGGGTCTTGCAACACAGCCAGTAATGAACCGATGCTATACAACCAACCAATCACCGTGAGATGGATAACAAACATCATCCACAAACGTTGCGTCTCAGTAAAAGCATAGGGAATTTCCCCAAAACCAATGGTGGATGCGGTGTAACTGACGACATAAAGCGCGTGGAAAAACGACATGTGCCAAGGCTGGCCTTCCGCATCTTGCCCCGGAATCAGGGTAAAACCCAACACAGCCACCGAATACATCACAATCAGCACAATTAGCGGGGTACGCATCCGCCGCAACAGCACATAAAAAATGTCAGGCATGGCTTTCTCCTGCCTAGCGGCGCACGGTCATGGTTTCCGCCAGCAGCAAAACAACCGATACAATATTCGCCAGCAACGCCCCACCGGAGAACGACACCACCGCTACCGTTGCTTCCGTGTCCATACCCGCCGCACTGATGTGAGCGGCGTAACCCCAGATCAGAGCAGCCATCAGCAATTGCAAATCTGCTACCAAACTGGTAGCCAAGAAAATCGCCCCCAGATGGGTTCTGTCGCCAAACTTCAATACGGTGGCAATTAGGCTGACGACTAACGCGGCAAACAATTCGTAGACATTGTGATGGGCGATATTGTCAATGTCGCCAATGAAAAAACCGAAGTTCAGCGTCAACGCCAACAGGATAAAAAAACCGAAAACCACTTTTTCTGAATTCATGGGTAATACTCAATACAGGTTGTGAACGGCAAACATAGCACAAATAGTTCAGGGAGCAACGGTGCGTATCCATGCCAGATAGGTGCGTTCGTTGGCGGAATGGTCGGTGTAGCGTTTGATCATGGTGATTGAGCGAAATGTTTATCCAGCTTATCGAGTACTGCCAAACCTTCTGCGACATTGCCACGCGCTGCGCGTAGGCGGAAACGGGTCTCGGCATCCGTTTCGGTGAGAATGCGGATGGCAAATTCTTCCATCAGCTTGTTCAGACTCACGCCGCGACGTGTCGCTAAAGTTTTCAAACGATTGTGTTGTTCGTCAGGTAGACGGATTGTCATGGTTGCCATTAGTTTGCCTCTTGTAGTGTTTGCAGAAATTCCGTCACTGTTGCTATCCGAATACCAGGAAATTGCAGTTCATGTTGACGAAAATCGCGGGTATTGCCTGTAATCAGCCATTGGGCATTGCCTGCTATGGCAAGTTCCATCAGGTGATTGTCTGCTTCATCCCGAAGGTTTGGTCGCCACCGATAATAGATATTGACCCACTGGCATCGAGAAATAAAAGCATCAAACAGGGCTTCGCGCTCATCTGCTGTTACGGCACTGGTGGTGAACACATGCTCCCGCGACATGATGTCTTCGTATTCCGAATACAGGGCATTGCCGATCAATGGCTGTACTTGCCCCAACAGACAGCGGCGCAACAATGCCCGTGGCGCGGTGTCAGCCTTCATCAGGGCGGAAATGAAAACATTGGTGTCGATAACGGCGGTAATCATGCGGTTATGATAGCTGATATGCTGTCAGTTGTCGCCATGGGATTGATGCTGAATTATCTTCCTATTCGTGCCAGAATGCCTGTATCTTTCCCTAACCACAAAGCCTAATGTACATGTCACGACTTTCCACTAAAGAAGAACTTAAGAAGCTCTATAACGAGAAAGGACATGATGCACTAGTGTGGTTTGCATGGCGGAATATATTACGAGCGTTACCTAAACTCGGTGAATATCCACTAGATGCAATCTGGAATGAAAATAGAATTAGGAATATTTATTCAATTTGTCGAGTTCCTTTACTTTTAGCGCAATGGCAAACTGACCCAGGTGCTGTCTCAAACTCTGCATCTTATGCATCTGTCATTGTCGGCTCATCAATCACTTGTACTGCATCCTCCTCCGATTCGGAAATTTCCTTTTTCGCTGGAAACATAGTCATGTGTGCTATGGAGGCTGCCCGTTCTACTGACACTTACTATACTATCAACGCTACATATGATGCTTTATCTTATGCAGGTGCGGTTATTGGTTCTGGAGAAGGAGATGCTGATTTAATTAAACTAGCTCAACAAGATAAGGCTGCTTGGTCAGCACTTCCTCTATGGGAGAGTGACTCTGAAAGAGTGGTAAAATGGAAATATAGATTACTAAGTAACTTGCGGGAAGTTGGACTAGAGTTCTTGGCGGATGATATAGCAAATATGTGGGAGGGCAATCCATTAGGCAGTCACGCTACTAACTATCTAAAAAGTCTATCAGACACAATAACAAATGACGCTGAACAATTACGTCGTGCTATTTTGTTTGGCGAAACGATAGAAAATATTCATGCGGTACGGGTTTTGCTTTTGGGGCCAGGAGGAGCGGGTAAAAGCTCGTTAGCTGACCGCTTACAAAGCAAACCTATAAGCCAAGTGAAGAAATTAACGGTGGGCATAGACTACCTAAACCACCAACCACTGAATTTGCACGAAAATTTCCCCTATTTACAACAAGGCGAAAAGCCATTGGATTTGTACCTGTGGGATTTTGGCGGACAGACGATTTTCCACGGTTTACACAGTGCGTTCCTGCATGAGAACTGTGTTTATGCGTTGGTGGTTGATAGTCGCCACGAGCAAGCTCCCGATGAGTGGCTGCACCAAATCCGTCATTTAGCGGGTTCGCAAGCCAAGGTGTTGCTGGTAACGAACTGGTATGAAGCCTGCGAAACTCGCCAAAATGAAGCACGTTTACTACGCGAGTTTCCCGATCTTTTAGATAATCACAGCTTTTTCTATTTCTCTTGCCATGAACCAGAAGCCGATGAGTTTCGGAAATTTTTAGAAGCACTGGAACAAGCCAGCCTTGCCAGTCAGCGAATGGTGTTGAAAGAAACACTGGATGTAAACGAAGCTTTGCAACAACGCTATCAGGATGATGTGTTTCTGGAATCCATTGATTTGGATAAAATTATCGAGCAAGTGACACAAAGGACAGAAGCTGTTGCAACACTGCCCAACAAGCTGGAACAACTCGGTTTTCTGGTGCGTGTTGATAGTGATGACCAACGCTATTGCCTTAAACCTGCGTGGGCAATTGACCATGCCTATGCTGTTTTGTACTCGCCTACATTACGAGAAGCCAAAGGCGTATTGCAGTTGAAGACGTTGCAACGCGATTTCAAAGACAAGATTAATCCGCAACACATTGCGTACTTAGTCGAATTTCTACAGACACGCTCACTGTGCCGTAAGCTACCGAACGGGAGCGGTTATTTCTTCCCTGATGCTGCCAGCGCGGATGAATTACCGGAAGCCAGCGAATTGCTGGCGAATGCTTCAAGTTTGGTCATCCGTTTTGAACTGCCTTATTTGCCATTGGGCTTCCATGCTGCACTGGTTTATCGCTTATTTACGCCCGACGGCATCACTACCCCAGATGATATTTGGCGACAAGGTTTCATCCTGCGTAAAAACACCAGCCGCGCCGTCGTTCACTACTTGTCCCGCAAAAGTATTATCGAAATGGCATTGACCGGAGAATGGCAAGATTTCTCAGCACTACTAAACGCATTACTGGTAAATATGAAAGCGGTGCTGACAGAAGGCAAAGGCGGTATCCGCGAAGAACAGATTCACCCTTCCGTCGTACTTGATCGGCACGTATTTTCGGTACATTCTGGCGAACGTTTAGTAGACGTGCTGGGACAAATTAACAGTTACGATCAACTTTTTCGAGAGGTAAGAGCATTGGCAAGTAAAAATATTATTATCAATAATGCACCTAATCAAGGAAATCAAGCAGGCGAGCAAATCTTTAATGATCAAAGCTCAGTCTCTATTCCAGATGTAAAAACAGCAGGAAATCCTGAGAAGTGGTATGACAAGCACTGGTGGGCGGTCAGCTTGATACCTGCCAGCATCGTTATGATAATTACAGGTATATTGGCATGGCTGTGGACGAATGATCGCATATTAGGAACGAGCATTGGAGCTGTGCTTGGTGTAATAGTTTATGTGTTAATGTTCCTGAATAATCCCAAACGACGTTTTTTCCGTGCTGCATGGTTTGCATTTTTTGGTTTTCTCGTTAGTGCCTCACCTTGGATAACCGGAAAATTTGGCTACAGCGCGAATACCTCAGAAAGTAAAACAGGATTTGAGCTGGAATGGGGTATACCGATGGATGCTGTTTTAAGTGCATTACTGCTAGTTTTAGCAGGCTTCTTGTTCCATCTCGACAGTAAACAGAAGTGAGCTATAGTCATGACTATGCAAGACCTCCACTGGCAAATCCCCCCCAACCCCGCCAAAGCCCTGATGCTGGCAAAACGCCAACTCAGCGAATTCGTCTGCGATGCCGTCAATCTGGAAGGCATCAACATGACCCTGCCAGAAGTCCAAACCCTGCTGGACGGCATCACTGTGGGCGGACACAAACTTTCCGACCAGCAAATCACCGTCAACCAAGGCAACGCATGGCGGCTATTGTTTAGCTGGCTCGAACGCGGAGAATTCGTGGTTTCTGCCAAAAAAGCCTGCGCACTCCACGCCGCTGCTGGAAAAGAAGAGGCATTAGAATGGGGATGCTTCCGCTCCGGCGGCGTTTTCATCGCGGGAACAAATTACATGCCGCCCCCTGTCGCCGAATTGCCCGCCCGTTTCGAGGCAATGGTTGCCGACCTTGCCCACATCGGTGACATTTACGACCAAGCCATCCACATCTTCCTGACGATGGCGCGTTGTCAGTTTTTCTACGACGTGAACAAGCGCATGGGGCGTTTTATGATGAACGGGCATTTGCTCCAACACGGCTACCCCGCGATCAACCTACCCGCCAAACGCCAACTGGAATTCAACACCTTGATGCTGGCGTTTTATGATTCGGGAGATGAAAGCGCGATGAATGCGTTTATGCGTTCGTGCATGGATGAGCGGGTGTTGCGGATTATGCGCGGGACATGATTAATCAAAACCCGCCAAAACCATTCAGACTCAAGGCAAAGCTGACAGCCTGATCCACTTCCGCCAGTTTGTGTGCTCTTCTTCCCACACTGAAAATTCGTCGGGGGCAACCGGGTGGCGCAAGTAACCAGCGCGATGTTTTTCCACCAATTTGCGTTGATGATAGAGTGCAATTGCCATGCGCAAGGCTTCACGGGTGAAGGCGGAACGGTTGGTGTGGTTTTCTTGGACAACCTGATCGAGTTCAGCCACCAGATCGTCATCGAAGGTCATTTGCAAGGTTCGCATAGTGGTTTCCATGTGGATGATTATAGCTATAGTAGCATGGGTTCACGGAATCGCCCGCCCTTTATGGCAGCGGTATGCCACGCGATAGCATCACGTTTTTCGTAGCGCGTACCGCGATTATGGATTGCGAAGGGATGCTGACGTACTTCAACTTACCGACGGATCAGGTGGTGGAAATTGGGACACAAGTAACCTTGTAAATCGACATATTCCGTCTATCAATTATCTTGATGGGGGGTTGCGTTGCTGCCCCCTATTGATAATAAATTTGCATTTACCTTGCTATTATAGAAAATAAAGAGCTTAATAGAAATAGCCTTTTTAAATACGTTATTTTATTACACGTAGCACCACTTAATATAATCCCTATTAAGCCAAATAAGGTTTTCGCAATGCCATTTCTTTTCATCAGGGAAGTTATGCATTATTGTCTGAAAAATTAAATTCGTAAAGCTTTCAGATTAATTCGATATTTGCCAAATCGTGGCAAAGTGAGAATTCCCATGCTCGAAACACTTGCAATCATCTTAATTGTCCTCTGGCTGCTGGGGTTTGTCACCTCATACACCATGGGTGGGCTTATTCATATTCTGTTGGTAATTGCTATCGTAGTCATTTTGGTGCGTGTCATCCAAGGTCGACGCTTGTAAATCATCAACTACTGAAAAAACGCCCTCATCGCATTAACAGATTTTACGGAATCTGTTAATTCCCCTATTCCTGCCCCTATGTCTTTTTTCTGTTTAGCCTATTCAAAATAAGAGTTCTCCCCTCATGAAAGCACACCGCAAAACCCTGTTAAACCATGTTCGTCAATGGGGGGCACAGTCTTTCCGAGTCAATGAGGTACGGGATCACACCAAAGAAACCCAACCCTTACGCGCCGAACTGTTCAGTGCCGATCAAATGGAACGCCACGGCAGAACGTTAGCCGACTCCCACCAACTCACACGCCAAGCTGTGCAAGACCAACTTCTCGACCGCCTTTCCGACAACGAAGCCGTACTGGTGGAATGCGCCCGCGTATTAACCGCCACGGTCAGTTCCAACCACCGTCTCACCCCGGCAGGCGAATGGTTGTTGGATAATTTCTACCTGATTGATGAGCAAATTCGTACCGCCAAACGCCACTTACCTCAAGGATACAGCCGCGAATTGCCGCGTTTGTCAGATGGCGCATCCGCCGGATTGCCGCGTGTGTATGACATTGCGCTGGAAAACATTGCGCACGGTGATGGGCGCGTTGACCCCGACAGCCTCAGCCGTTTCGTCACCGCTTACCAGACCGTCACGCCACTCAAACTGGGAGAGTTGTGGGCAATCCCCATCATGTTGCGCTTGGCATTGATCGAAAACCTGCGGCGGATTGCGGCACGCATTACCACCGACAAAATTGACCAAGACCTTGCCGATACGTGGGCAAACCGGATGGTCGCGGCGGCTGAACAAGACCCCAAAAGCCTGATTCTGGTCATTGCCGACATGGCACGTTCCAACCCGCCGATGACCACGCCGTTTGTGGCAGAACTGGTGCGCCGCCTGCAATGGCAGAGTGCCGCACTGGGCTTACCATTGAGTTGGATTGAGCAATTGCTGGCGGAATCAAACCTGACCATCGAACAGTTGGTGCAGATCGAAAGCCAGCAACAAGCCGCTGATCAAGTCTCCATTGGTAATAGCATCGGCAGCCTGCGCTTCCTTGGCTCGATGGATTGGGAAGAATTCGTCGAAAACATGAGCGTGGTCGAACAAGCCCTAATCGACGATCCTGCGGGTGCATACGGCGAGATGACTTTCGCTACCCGCGACCGTTACCGCCACGTCGTAGAAAAAATTGCCAAATACACCCGTTATTCCGAAGGCGAAGTCGCGCAATTAGCGGTACAACTGGCACTGGTAGGTGCGGAACAGCATGACAGTGACGACCGCACCGCACACGTTGGCTTTTACCTAATTGATGCAGGCTTGCCGCAACTCGAACAAGCGGCGCAAGTGCGACTGCCCCTGCTCACGCGAGCGCATCGGTTGGTGTGCAGCTTACCCCTGCTCTCCTTTGTGGGCGGTATTACGTTACTAACTTTGCTGTTTACCGGCGGCTTATTGTTGCAAGCCCATGCTGAAGGCTTGCAAGGCTGGGGGCTGGCATTGCTGGGCATTCTGT
Source organism: Thiothrix unzii (assembly GCF_017901175.1). Classification (NCBI taxonomy): domain Bacteria; kingdom Pseudomonadati; phylum Pseudomonadota; class Gammaproteobacteria; order Thiotrichales; family Thiotrichaceae; genus Thiothrix; species Thiothrix unzii. The sequence continues at coordinate 1,375,921 of NZ_CP072793.1, read as the reverse complement.
TCGTAGTGGGCACAAGCTATTTGTCGGTGGCGCTGGTGAATTGGCTGGCAACCTTATTGAATACGCCGTATGCCTTGCCGCGCATGGATTTTTCTGAAGGCATTCCCGCGCCTTCACGCACCTTGGTCATCGTACCGACCATGCTCAGCAACGCCCCCGGCATTGAGAGCATGATGGAGGCACTGGAAGTCCGTTTTCTCGCCAATCGGGATGCACACTTGCATTTCGGCTTATTAACCGACTTCTTGGATGCACCGCTAGAAACGCAGCCGGGGGATGACGCGCTATTGCTGCTGGCACACGCAGGCATCGACCACCTGAACACCAAATATCCGGGCGAATCGGGTGACATTTTCTTCCTGTTTCACCGTCCGCGCCGCTGGAATCCGCAAGCACAAGTGTGGATGGGCTACGAACGCAAGCGCGGCAAGCTGGCGGATTTGAATGCGCTGCTACGCGGTGGTGCAAAGGACGCTTTCGCGCTGATCGTGGGCGACATCACGCCGCTTGCCGAGGTGAAATACGTGATTACGTTGGACACTGATACCCAGCTTCCACGTGACGCTGCCCGCCAGTTCGTCGGCACGTTGGCGCATCCGCTCAACCACGCGGTTTACGACCCTGCCAAGCAGCGGGTTACGCAAGGTTACGGCATCTTGCAACCCCGCGTCAGCGTCAGCCTTTCCGCGCCGAACCTGTCGCGCTATGCACGCTTGTATGGTGGCGAATCAGGCATCGACCCTTACACCCGCGCCGTTTCCGATGTGTATCAGGATGTGTTCAACGAAGGCTCGTTCATCGGCAAAGGCATCTACGACGTGGATGCGTTTGAGCAAGCCTTGGGTGAGCGTTTGCCGGAAAACTGCATCCTCAGCCATGATTTGCTGGAAGGCTGTTATGCACGGGCGGGGCTGCTCAGTGATGTGCAGTTGTATGAAGAATACCCTGTGCGTTACAGCGCGGATGTCAGTCGGCGGCATCGCTGGATTCGCGGCGACTGGCAATTGCTGGGCTGGTTGTTACCCTCCGTGCCGGGAGCTGGGAAAGAACGCCAGAAAAACCCGCTGTCATGGCTGTCGCGCTGGAAAGTATTCGACAACCTGCGGCGCAGCCTCACTGCTGCGGCTTTGACGCTGCTATTGTTGCTGGGTTGGACGGTATTGCCAATGGCTGGTTTCTGGACGCTGGCAGTGTTGGCGATTTTGCTGATTCCGTCGGTCAGTGCGTCCTTGTTGAGTCTGGTGCGCAAGCCTGCCGATTTGCTGCTGCGCCAACATCTGGCGGCGGAAATGCGGGCGGCGGAAGGGCATTTTGCTCAAGCGGCATTGACCCTGATTTGCTTGCCTTACGAAGCCTATTTCAGTCTGGATGCAATTATCCGCACGGTCTGGCGGATGGCGGTATCCAAGCAACGGCTGCTGGAATGGAATCCGTCGAGCGAAGCCAACCGCGACAGCACCACCCTTGCTGCCGCTTACCGGGCGATGTGGATTGCGCCGGTCATTGCCGTGGTCACAGGGTTGTATCTGATGCTGGTGCGCCCTGAAGCCTTGCTGATCGCAGCCCCTATCCTGCTGCTCTGGTGGTTAGCGCCTGCCATTATTTGGTGGATGAGTGAGCCACTGGCGCGGCGTACCAGCAAGCTAACACCAGACCAGACCATGTTTTTGCGCAAGACTGCCCGCAGGACATGGGCATATTTCGAGAATTTGGTAGGGGTGCAAGATAACTGGCTACCACCCGATAATTATCAGGTCTACCGTGATGTCGGCGTGGCGCATCGTACTTCGCCGACCAATATGGGCATGGCATTACTGGCGAATTTGTCAGCTTACGATTTTGGTTACTTGCCGCTGGGCGGGCTGATTGAGCGTACTGCGAATACCTTGCGCACGATGGAACGGCTGGAACGTTACCACGGGCATTTTTATAACTGGTATGACACGCAATCGTTGCAACCCTTGTTGCCGATGTATGTGTCTACGGTGGATAGCGGCAATCTGGGTGGGCATTTACTGACCTTGCAGCCGGGGCTGCTGGCATTGCCGGATCAGCCGATTTTGACGGCACGTTGGCTGGAAGGCTTGGTGGATACCTTTGGAGTATTGCTGGAAAACACACCGGGGATGACACCGCATCAATTGATTCCGTTGCAAACGGCGCTGGATGCTGTGATTAACGATCGTCCTGTGACGCTTGCAGCAGCAAAACATTGCCTTGAACATCTGGCGGCACTGGCTGATGGCGGGGAATCGCTTGCAAGGCAAGCTCCTACAGAAGATTGGGGGAGAACCTTCGCGGGGCAGTGTCGGGCGCATCTGGATGAGTTGCGCTTGCTGGTGCCGGATGGTGTGGGTGATGAACTTGAGGGAATCCCGACCTTGCGGGAATTGTTGTTGATTCCGGCAAGCAGTAAGCGGGCGCAAGAACGGATCACAGCGCTCGAACAACTGGCGTTGCAAGCGAGCGAACTCGCGTGTATGCAATACGATTTCCTCTACGACAAGCCGCGCCGCTTGTTTGCTATCGGCTACAACGTGACCGAACGTCACCTCGATGCCAGTTACTACGATTTGCTGGCTTCCGAAGCGCGGCTGTGCAGTTTCGTGACGATTGCGCAGGAACAAGTGCCGCAAGAAAGCTGGTTTGCCTTAGGCAGGCTGCTGATTACCACCGATGGCGAGCCAACGCTGCTGTCGTGGAGCGGCTCGATGTTTGAATACCTGATGCCGCTTTTGGTGATGCCAACGTATACCAGTACCCTGATAGACCAGACCTACCATGCGGTGGTGCAACGCCAGATTGCTTATGGCAAACAGCGCAATGTGCCGTGGGGTACCTCGGAATCGGGCTATAACACCGTCGATGTGCATCTCAATTATCAATACCGTGCGTTTGGCGTGCCGGGTTTGGGGCTGAAACGCGGGCTGGCGGAAGATTTGGTGATTGCCCCGTATGCTTCAGCGTTGGCACTGATGGTTGACCCCGAAGCCGCCTGCCAAAACCTGCAACGCCTCGCCGCTGATGGTGTGGTGGGCAAGTTTGGCTTTTACGAGGCGGTCGATTACACCCCGTCACGGCAACGGCGCGGGGAAGCGCGGGTCGTCATCCAGTCATTCATGGCACACCATCAGGGCATGAGTTTGCTGTCACTGGCGTATTTGCTGCTGGATCGCCCGATGCAACGGCGTTTTGCTGCCAACCCACAATTTCAGGCGACGCTGTTATTGCTGCAAGAACGCATTCCTAAAGCCACCGCGTTCTACACGCAAGCGGCGGAAGTGGCAGAAGTATTGCTGGCTTCCAGCGAACCGCAAATCCCGATCCGCGTCCTCAAAAATCCGAATACGCTGATTCCCGAAGTGCAATTGTTATCCAACGGGCGTTACCACGTCATGGTAACGAATGCCGGGGGGGGTTACAGCCGTTACAAGGATTTGGCAGTCACACGCTGGCGCGAAGACAGTACCCGCGACCATTGGGGTACGTTCTGTTACATCCGCGACGTGGCGAGTGGCGAATTCTGGTCAACCGCGCATCAACCAACACTTGCTCCGGCAGACCATTACGAAGCCATTTTCTCGGAAGGGCGTGCTGAATTCCGCCGCCGTGACCACGATTTCGATACGCACATCGACATCGTGGTGTCGCCAGAAGATGATATTGGCTTGCGTCGCGTGCGCATCACCAACGACTCACCGCTACGCCGCACCATCGAAGTCACCAGCTACACCGAAGTGGTATTGGCATCGCCTGCCTCCGATACCCTGCACCCGGCGTTCAGCAAGCTGTTTGTGCAAACCGAAATCGTTGAACCATTGCAAGCTATCCTGTGTACCCGTCGCCCCCGCGCACTCGATGAACACAGCCCGTGGTTGTTCCATTTGATGGCGGTGCATGAAGGCGATTCCAGCGGCATTTCGTATGAAACCGACCGGGCGCAATTCATTGGGCGCGGCAATACGCTGGTTGCGCCGCACGCCATGACTGCCGCCGATCACCTGTCCAACAGCGTCGGCGCAGTGCTTGACCCCATCGTTGCCATCCGCCACCGCATTACCCTCGAACCCGAAGCCTCGGTGACGCTCGATATGGTCATCGGCATTGCCGATACCCGTGAAGCCAGCCTGCAATTGGTGGAAAAATACCGTGACCGCCGCCTCGCTGACCGCGTATTCGATCTGGCCTGGACGCACAGCCAGGTGGTGTTACGCCAGCTCAATGCCAGCGAAGCCGAAGCGCAACTCTACGGGCGACTTGCCAATTCGGTGATCTATTCCCACGCTTTGCTGCGGGCGGATGCCAGCACCCTGATCAGCAATCATCGCGGGCAATCCGGCTTGTGGGCGCACGCCATTTCCGGCGATTTACCGATTGTGCTGTTACAAATCAAGGATGTGGACAATATCGAACTGGTGCGCCAAATGGTCAAAGCCCATGCCTACTGGCGTTTGAAAGGCTTGACGGTCGATCTGGTGATCTGGAACGAAGACCGCGAAGGCTACCGCCAATTGCTGCAAGAACAAATCATGGGGCTGATTGCGTGGGGCGTGGAAGCGCACGTCATCGACCGCCCCGGTGGTATTTTTGTACGCCATGCCGACCAGATTTCCAGCGAAGACCGCATCCTGATCCAGTCCGTAGCCCGCGTCATTATCACCGACAGCAAAGGTTCGCTGACCGATCAAGTGAATCGGCGCGGCTTGCTGGATGTACGTGTCCCGCCTTTCAAACCCAGCCGCTATCCCTTCCCTGCCCCAGCAACCGTGGGCAGTTTATTGCCGCGTGACGACCTGATCCTGTTCAACGGCTTGGGCGGGTTTACGGCTGACGGGCGCGAATACGTGATTACCCCGACCACCGACCAGACCACGCCTGCGCCGTGGGTTAATGTGCTGGTCAATCCTCATTTTGGTACGGTCATATCCGAAAGTGGGCAAGCCTATACCTGGGGCGAAAATGCCCACGAATACCGCCTGACCCCGTGGCATAACGATCCGGTCAGCGATTTAAGCGGCGAAGCCCTGTATTTGCGCGACGAAGACAGCGGCGAGTTCTGGTCGCCTACACCATTGCCGTGTCCGGGAACGGGTGCGTACATCAGCCGCCACGGTTTCGGCTACAGCGTGTTTGAACACAATGAAAACGGCATTTACTCGGAACTCACGGTATTTGTGGCACTGGATGCGTCGGTCAAATTCTCGGTGCTGAAAGTGCGCAATGCGTCTGGGCGCACCCGCCAGCTTTCCGCCACAGGTTACGTGGAATGGGTGCTGGGCGATTTAACCCCGAAATCCGCCCCACATGTGATTACCGAATACACTGCCCCACAAGGCGCACTATTCGCCCGCAACCCTTACAGCATGGAGTTTGCGGAACGGGTAGCGTTCTTCGCGGTGGATGATAACAACCGCACTGTCACGGGCGACCGTGCCGAATTCATTGGCCGCAATGGTTCGTTGCGTGATCCGGCGGCACTGCAACGCGCATACCTGTCCGGCAAGGTCGGCGCAGCACTTGACCCTTGTGCGGCTATCCAGGTGTCGTTTGAATTGGCGGCGGGACGCGAGCGCGAAATCGTTTTCAAGCTGGGTACGGGGCGCGATATGCACGATGCGCAAACCTTGGTGCAGCGTTTCCGTGGCATAGCGGCAACACTCGACGCACTCAAACAGGTACAAAATTATTGGGTGCAAACCTTGAGCACGGTGCAGGTGGAAACGCCTGATCCTGCGGTGAACATGCTCGCCAATGGCTGGCTGTTGTACCAAACCCTGGGTTGCCGCTTGTGGGGACGCAGCGGTTATTACCAGTCCGGCGGCGCGTTCGGTTTCCGCGACCAATTGCAGGATGTGATGGCGTTGGTTCATGCCGAACCGCACAAAGTCCGCGAACATTTGCTGCTGTGTGCGGGGCATCAGTTTGCAGAAGGCGATGTGCAACACTGGTGGCATCCACCATCCGACCGGGGGGTGCGCACGCAATGTTCCGATGATTATTTGTGGTTGCCGCTGGTGACATGCCGTTACATCCTGACCACGGGCGACTATTCGGTGCTGGATGAGCAACGCGGTTTCCTGAGCGGGCGGGCGGTGAATGCCGGGGAAGATTCGTACTACGACTTGCCGGGGCATTCCACTGAAGCTGCCAGCCTGTACCAGCATTGCGTCCGCGCCATTTTGCACGGCTTGCGCTTTGGCGAACACGGTTTGCCGCTGATGGGTTCAGGCGACTGGAATGACGGCATGAATCTGGTCGGCATCGAAGGCAAGGGCGAAAGCATCTGGCTGGGCTTTTTCCTCTGCGAAGTGTTGGGGCAATTTGCCGAATTGGCAAAGCAACGCAATGACATCCCCTTCGCCGAACGTTGCCAGCAGGAACGTTACCAATTGCACCAGAATCTCGAACGCCACGGCTGGGATGGCGCGTGGTATCGCCGCGCTTACTTCGATGACGGCACGCCGCTGGGTTCGAGCAGCAACCCTGAATGCCAGATTGATTCGATTGCGCAAAGCTGGTCGGTACTCTCTGGCGTGGGTGCGCCCGAACGCACCGCACAGGCGATGCAATCGCTGAATCAGCATCTGGTGCGCCGCGATCACGCGCTGGTGCAATTGTTAGATCCGCCGTTCAATACCTCCGCCTTGAACCCCGGTTATATCCGTGGCTATGTGCCGGGGGTGCGCGAAAACGGTGGGCAATACACCCATGCAGCAATTTGGGCAGCGATGGCGTTTGCCCGTTTGGGCGACAGCGAACGGGCGTGGGAATTGCTGGGGATGATTAACCCGATCAACCACGCCAACTCACCGCAAGCCGTGGCAACGTACAAGGTCGAACCGTATGTGATTGCCGCCGACGTCTACGCCGTGGCTCCGCATACCGGACGCGGCGGCTGGACCTGGTATACCGGCTCGGCAAGCTGGATGTACCGGCTCATTACCGAATCGTTGCTGGGATTGCGGCGCGAAGGTGATAGTTTGCGCTTTGAACCGTGTTTACCGCCAGAGTGGGTAAACTTCAAAATGCTGTATCGTTATCGGGAAACGCTTTACCATATTGTGATTACGCAATTAAACGCGCAGGAATGTGACAATTCCGTGACATTAGACGGCATTAATCAATCTAACTGTATTATTCCTTTGAAGAATGACTGTATTGAGCATTATGTTGAGCTTAAAATAACCTCAAATTATTAAGAATAATAGATTTAAATAATAAAGCAGGATTTTATTTTTACGATTCACCTTGCTATATTAGAAAATAAAGAGCCTAATGGAGATATAGAATTTTTAGAAGAAATTCCCTTCACCACAAATAAAGGAGATATATTATGAATACCAAAGAAGATTACAAACAAAAAATTGAAGCCGAATTAGCTTTGGCGCAAGCTAAATTAGCCGAGTTTCAAGCTCGTGCTAAAGTAGCTTCAGCCGATACTCGCATTAGCTATAACGAACACGTCCATGACATGGGAGAAAAGTTCGATGCGACTAAAGCGAAATTAAAAGAATTTGGCGAAGCCAGTGATGGCGCATGGGAAAACTTGAAGGATGGTGTGGAAAATGCATGGCATTCATTGAGTGATTCCGTTAAAGATGCTACTGCCAAATTCAAAGCCTGATTTTTCTCCACTCTCTCTGTTCAATCAGTTTTGCTAACACACTAGCATCTTAAGGCAGTTCATTAGCTACCTTCGCATTAGTGAGCTGCCTTCTTTTAAATTCCCTTCAATAAAGTCAATACGCGCTTTAGAGAATAAACCTCATGGACACAAACTACCTATCCGCTAACTGGCATCAAGTCAAAGGCAAAATGCGTGAGCAATTTGGCAAGTTGACTGACGATGATTTACTAGAAATCGGCGGCAAAATTGAAGTTCTTGTAGGTAAATTGCAAGAACATTATGACCTAAGCCTTGAAGAAGCTGAAGCTGCCGTTACTGGTTTAAAAATAGATGCCGAAGGCATGAAGCTAGAAACCAACCTTTAACACATACCGGAGTTTTTATGAAAATTACCCCTATTTTATTTTCCCTGTTAATCGCAGCCACTTTATTTGGCTGTGACAGCAGCACAGAAAAGAAAGCAATGGATGCTGCGCATAACGCTAATGAAAAAGCCAAAGATGCAGTAGAAGCAACCCAAGAAAAAGCCAGTGAAGCGGCTGATGCCATGAAAGAGCAAGCTGAAAAAGCCAAAGCGGCAACGGCTAATGCTGTCGAAAACGCAGCAGAAAGTGTTGCAGCCAAAGCAGCGAAAGAAAAGCAGGAAGCTGCGGACGCGCTGAAAAGAGAACAAGCATTGAAAGAAGAAGCCTTGAAAAAATAAGACCCTACGGAATTTTCCGTGATATGGCACAAGCAATCCATTTGGTAGAAGCGTTAACCGAATAAAAAGCGTTTAACCGGCACTTTAACCAAAGCGGAATACAACCAAGTCGCTAATATTATTGCCAGAGAAACCGAATGTCGGATTTATTAGTAATAAATTGGCATTTGATACTGTATTAGCTTTATCTAAAGTCGATGATGATATTGCCAATAATGGCAATGATAAAGTCGACAAATCATTATTCATGGGTGTTACCTATCGCCTGAAATAATATCAGTGCGAAATGAATAATATGTTTTATCGTTCACCCTATTAATGGGCATGAGGTATTTGAAATGAAAACGTTATATAAATTAACTACCAGTGTAGTGACGCTTGCTGTTTTATTGAGTTTGACAGCGTGTTCCGGGATGACAACCCGTGAGAAAAATACTGCCGTTGGCGCGGGTGTTGGTGCTGTTGCCGGGAGCGTCGTGAGTGGTGGATCAACCGCCGGAACCATCGGTGGTGCAGCAGTTGGCGGCGTTATCGGTCACAGCGTGCGCTAAACCCTATGACGGTTGAAGCAAGGAGAAGTGTGCTATGCGTAGCAAAGAAAAAGGCAAAATAGGCTGGATATTGCTTTGGCTGGTGGGAATCCCGATTCCGATCTTGCTGGCACTGTATTTCCTGCGTGGATGTACCTGAGTAACCAGTATGCGCTTATATACGAGCTGTGATTTAGCGTTCGAGATTCCTGCGCCTACGCCGTTTGTGTTGATGTTGCGCCCGCGCAGTGGGGCGCAGCAGTGGATCACCCGCGAGGAATATCGCCTCGTGCCCAGTGTAACCGTGTGTGAATTCACTGATAACTATGGCAACCTTTGTCAGCGGCTGGTGGCTCCACGGGGAATTTTCACCGTGTACACCTCCGCCGAAGTTGTAACCGCAGACCATGTGGACCAAGCACCGGAAGCACCATTTGTTGAGGTGCAAAACCTGCCCGACGTGGAACTCAGTTACTTATTGCCCAGCCGTTACTGCGAATCCGACCGCTTTGGTCAAATGGCAACCGAGATTACCGCAGGGCAACCAGCGGGTTACGCTCAAGTCGCAGCGATTGTGGCTTGGTTACGCGCCAATATTTGTTTTGCACCGGGCAGCAGCAACGTTCCGGTATCGGCAATCGAAGTAAATATCAAGCAATCGGGCGTATGCCGTGATTTTGCGCACCTTGGCATTGCCTTGTGCCGCAGCTTAAGCATTCCCGCACGCATGGTGGTGGGCTATCTCTACCAACTCGACCCGATGGATTTGCACGCTTGGTTTGAAGCCTATGTCGGCGGACGCTGGTACACGTTTGATGCCACGCAAGCCGAACTCAACGGCGGTTATGTGGTGCTGGGCTATGGGCGGGATGCGGCAGATGTCGCGGTTTACAACCAGTTTGGCCCGGCGGTACACCCCACTGCTCAGACCGTTTGCGTGCAGCTTCTCAAAGAACAAGCAAATACCGTCATGGATAAATCACCTAATGTCCGCTGCATTCCTTAACACATTAAAACGCTTTTATCGCCCTGCCATTGCGATCGTTCTTACGCTACTCATCAGCGGCTATTTCGCACGCAATCTGCTTTTCGGCACACCCGTTGAAGCCCACGCCGTCGTTCAGGGCGAATTACGCCAAACCGTGGTTGCCAGCGGGCGCATCACTTGGCCTCAACGTGTCTCCGTCGCGGCGGAAATCACCGGACGGGTTAACAAAGTTCCAGTGAAGGAAGGCCAGCAAGTCAAACGCGACGATTTGTTAATCCAGCTTGCAGACAGCACCGACCGTGCCAGCCTCGCCCAAGCCACCACCGCTGTAGCACTCGCCGAAGCCAAACTGCGCCAACAACGCGAAGTCGGGTTGCCCACCGCGCAAGAAGCACTGCGCCAAGCCCAAGCCGATGTCGAACAAACCGGTCAGCAACTCACCCGCATCCGTTCGCTCAACAACCAAAAATACATTAGCAAAACCGAACTGGACACCGCCCAACGTAATCTGGATGTTGCCAACAGCAAGCTGGAAGCGGCGACATTACAAGTGCAGAGCAACCAACCCAAAGGCAGCGACGCACTCCTTGTCACCACCGCCCTGAACCAAGCCCGCGCCTCTTTGCAACTCGCACAGGTCAAGTTGGCGCAAACCGCCATCCTCGCCCCTGCCGACGGCACACTGATCAGCCGCAGCATTGAACCGGGCGATATTGCCACCGCTGGCAAAGCCCTCATGGTGTTGGCAGCGCAAGGCGAAACCCAAATCGAAGTGCAAATCGACGAAAAAAACCTCGCCAAACTCGCCGTCGGACAAGTCGCGCTGAGTTCCGCCGATGCTTTCCCTCAACAGCGTTTTAATGCCGAAGTCGCCTACATCAACCCCGGCGTGGATGCCACACGCGGCGCGGTGGAGGTGAAATTGCGCGTCAAAGAGCCGCCAGCGTATTTGCGCCAAGACATGACCATTTCGGTCGATATAGAAACTGCCAAAAAGCCGGATGCGCTGGTAATCCCCACGGGTGCATTACACGAACCCAGCAGCGATGCGCCGTGGGTGCTGGTAGTGCGCGATGATCGCACGGTGAAACAAACCGTCACCCTCGGTTTGCGCGGCGACGAAAACGTGGAGGTGTTAAGCGGTCTGACCGCCGGTGAAGCGGTGATTCTGGCAAACCTCGCCCTGATCAAAGCCGACCAGCGCGTGCGGGTGACATTGCCGCCATGAATTCAGCCTTCCCCTTTGAATGGATTTTAGCGATTCGCTTCATGCACCAAGCACGGATGCAAACCTTGCTGATCATGGCAGGTGTCGCACTCGGTGTGTCAGTGATTGTGTTTATTTCCGCCCTGATCAGCGGGCTGCAAACCAATTTATTCAAACGCACGTTGGATTTTCAAGCGCAAATCATTATTCTGCCCCCCAAAGAAATATCTCGCCCACTGCATCAGGCCGGAGATGGGGCGATGCTTGCCACGCTAGTACAACCACGAGCGCAACGCTTGCAGTCGGTCGATCAATGGCAAACCGTCCTCGCGCAAGTGGCCAAAATGGATGGGGTTAGCGTGGCCGCGCCAGTGGTAGCGGGTGCGGGTTTTATCGTGCGCGGCGAAGCTAACAAAGCCGTCGGCTTAACCGGCATCGAACCAGAAACCTACCTGCAACTCATCGCCCTCAATAGCAAAATCATCGCAGGCACAGCCAATATTACTGGCACGGACATGCTGGTCGGCTTGGATTTGGCGAAAGATTTAGGCGTGTGGACGGGCGATAAACTCAATTTGCAAACCGCGTCCGGCGGCACGGCAACCTTGAGCATTCGCGGCATTTTTGATTACGGCAATAGCGGGATGAATTCGCGCTCGGTGTATATCGCGTTACGCACCGCGCAAAGCCTACTCGATTTGGCGGGCGGTGTCACCAGCGTCGAAGTGAATCTGGACGAGCCATTTACTGCCGAAACCGTGGCGCAAACCATTCAGGCGCAAACGGGCTTGAAAGTGGATAGTTGGATTGCCACAAATGCGCAATTCTTTAGCGCGTTGGAAGCACAATCCATGTCCAACACCGTGATCCGTTTTTTCGTGGGGCTGACTGCTGCCTTGGGCATTGCCAGCGTCTTGGTGGTGTCGGTGGTGCAAAAATCCAAAGCAATTGGCATCTTGCGGGCGACGGGTACATCGCGGCAACAGATTCTGCGGCTGTTTTTGCTGCAAGGCGCGTTGACGGGTTTGATCGGTTCGCTGTTGGGTGCGTTCGTCGGTTGGCTGTTTTTAATCGCGTGGCGCAATATCGCCATTAATGCGGATGGCACGCAGCTTTTCCCGATTACGTTTGACCCGATGCTGTTTGTGTATGCAACCGTGGGTGCAACACTGGTGGGGATACTCGCCGCCTTGTTCCCTGCCCTGCAAGCGGCGCGGCTTGACCCAGCGGTGGCGATTCGTGGCTGACTTTAACGCCATTACGCTGCAACTCAAGGGCATCCACAAAGCCTACAATATCGGTTTGCCTGCGGAAACTGAAGTGCTGCACGGGCTGGATTTAACCATTGAACGCGGCGAATTTGTGGCACTGATTGGGCCTTCTGGGTCGGGCAAAAGTACCTTGCTGAACCTGATTGGCTTGCTCGACAAACCGACAGTGGGTGAATTGTTGATTACGGGGCAACCGACGACGCAATTGCAGGATCGGGAACTGACGCTGTTACGTGCCAAAGCTATCGGCTTTGTGTTCCAGTTCCACAATCTGTTGCCCGAATTTACCGCATTGGAAAACGTGATGTTGCCGTTGCTGGCGGCACGGGGTCGCCCGGATGAGGCGATGCGTTTACGTGCTGCCGAATTGATTGAGCAAGTGGGGCTGACCGACGTGGGCAAACACATGAGCAATGATTTATCCGGTGGTCAACAACAGCGCGTTGCCATTGCCCGCGCTTTAGTGATGCAACCCGCGCTGGTGCTGGCGGACGAGCCGACGGGCAACCTCGATACCAAAGCTGCCGACAATGTATTTGATTTGCTGCGCCGCGTGAATGAAGCCAGCGACACCAGTTTTTTAATCGTCACCCACGACCCGCGCTTGGCGCAACGTTGCGACCGCATTATTGAACTGGTGGACGGGCGCATTGATTCTGATAAAGCCAACCGAGTGTCTCCCCCATGATGAAAACCACCCACACTGGTCTTACCCAAGCCGAAGCCGCCCGCCGTTTGGCAGCCGACGGCGAAAACATGCTCCCCGGCAGTATCCCCAAATCCCTGTTTGCCATCGCCTTGAGCGTGTTTACCGAACCCATGTTCCTGATGCTGTTGGGTGCGGGCGGCATCTACCTCGCCTTGGGGGATCGTGCCGAAGCCTCATTCTTGCTCGGTTTCGTCTTCGTCGTGATCGGCATTACTTTGGCGCAAGAACGCAAAACGCAACGTGCGCTGGAATCCTTGCGCGACCTGTCCGCGCCGCGTGCCTTGGTGGTACGTGACGGGCAGGAAATACGCATTCCGGGGCGCGAAGTGGTACGCGGCGATGTACTGGTATTGCACGAAGGCGACCGCATTCCCGCCGATGCCTTGCTGTTGGATGGGCAATTGAGCGTGGATGAATCCTTGCTCACGGGCGAAGCTGTGCCGGTCAATAAATCACCTTCGACCGCTCTGTATGCCAGTACCGTCGTCACCAAAGGCGTGGGTCTGGCGGAAGTCAGCACCATCGGTGTGAATACCGCTGTCGGGCGCATCGGGCAAGCCTTGGCCTCGACGCAGGAAGCCCCCTCCGGTCTGCAACAAGCCTCGCGCAAACTGATTATCGTCCTAACCATCGTGGGTTTGACCTTCGCCACACTGCTAGTATTACTGGGTTGGCTGTGGGACGGACGAGCGTTTCTGGACAGTTTATTGTCGGGCATTGCGCTGGCAATGGCGATTTTGCCGGAAGAAATCCCCGTCATCCTGACCGTGTTTCTGGCCTTGGGTGCATGGCGCATTTCCAAGCAAAAGGTCTTGACGCGGCGCGTGTCAGCGGTCGAAGCCTTGGGCGCAATCACGGTGCTGGCAGTGGACAAAACCGGCACGCTCACCCAAAACCGCATGAAAATGGAAGAACTGGTGGCGGTGGGTGCAACTTTCCGCAATGAAGGCGCAAACGCCCTGCCGGAAACCTTCCACGAACTTGCCGAATTCACCCTGTTAGCCACGCCGCTCGACCCTTTCGACCCAATGGAAAAAGCCATTCAGACCTTTGCGCAACAGTGGTTGAAGGACACGGAGCATTGGCATTCACAAGCCCCCGAATTTCAGTACGATTTGTCGGCGGAAATCCTGGCAATGACGCAGGTATTTTCCAGCAATGACCCCAACACGCATTTGCTGGCGTGCAAAGGTGCGCCCGAAGCGGTGGCGGATTTGTGCCATTTACCCGCTGCTGAACGCGACATTATCCACCAGCAAGTGCTGAGCATGGCAGAGCGTGGCTTGCGCGTATTGGGCGTTGCCAAAGGTCAATGGCAAAGCAAGGAATTGCCGCCCAGCCAGCACGATTTCAGCTTTACGTTTCTGGGATTAGTAGGGTTTGTTGACCCGCCTCGACCGGAAGTACCCGCTGCTATTGCCGAATGCCGTGCCGCTGGGGTGCGCATTATTATGATGACGGGCGATCACCCCGCCACCGCACGGGCGATTGCGCAACAGGTCAACCTGAGCACCCGCACAGCAGTGATGACGGGCGCGGAAGTGGCGGCACTCAGCGATGCTGAATTGCACGAGCAGTTGCAGCAAGTGGATATGTTCACCCGCTTGCAACCCGAACAAAAACTGCGCTTGGTGCAGATACTGCAACAAAACGGTGAAGTGGTCGCCATGACCGGCGATGGGGTCAACGATGCGCCCGCCCTCAAAGCTGCCAATATTGGCATTGCCATGGGCGAACGCGGCACGGATGTTGCCCGCGAAGCCGCTGCGCTGGTGCTGCTGGATGACAGCTTTGCCAGCATTGTCGCGGCGATTCGGCAAGGGCGACGCATTTACGACAATATTACCAAGGCCACCGCATTCACCTTCGCGGTACACATGCCGATTATTGTGTTGGCACTGATTCCGGCATTGTTGCATTGGCCGGTGCTGTTGCTGCCCGTGCATATTGTGTTGCTGGAATTGCTGATCGACCCCGCCTGTTCGATTGTGTTCGAGGCTGAACCGGAAGCCAGCGACATCATGACGCGCCCGCCGCGTAAACTAACGGATTCGCCGTTTGCGTTTAGTGCTCTGCTTTACCCGTTGCTACAAGGCATTGCGGTAGCGGAAGTGTTGCTGTTGGGGTATTGGCTGCTGGATGGGCAAAGCTTTCAGGCGGATGAAATACGCGGAGCCATGTTCATGGGCTTGGTGCTGGGTTTGTGCCTGCTCATCCTTGCCAATCGTGATGCGGCGCGGACGCTGCTGCATGGATTGACGGCAAGTAATCCGTGGATTTGGCGGATGTTTGGGGCGGTCATCTTGCTGCTTGTTGTGGTATTTAGCGTACCCGTGCTGCGCGACGTTATGGGATTTAGCGTCATGGATATTCCCCAACTGGTGGCGGGCATCGCTTTGGTGCTGGGGATTGGTGTGAGTCTGGAAGTTTTGCGCTGGGTCAGTGGCAAGACTAGCCACGGGGCGGATGATTTCGCAAAACTTTAATTTCATCCAGCAAGTCCACCGCCAAAGCCGCGCCTGCCAGATTGACACCTAAATCGCGCTGAAGCCGGATCACGGTACGCACCCGTACCACGCTATTGCCTGCAAACTGCCAACTGGTGGTGGTTTGCTGGTAGTCGATGGGTTCAATAATGCCCTCGTCGACCATTTCCAGCAGTTGTTCGGCGGGTAAAAAGCAAGAGCGGCACAATTCTTCCAAAGAAAAGCGCACGTCTTCATCCAGAATACCCACGACAGTTTCATCTTGTTGCATGATTTTCATGACTTACACTCCCATCCCGGCACGCGGATTAAAAGGTTGTTCCAACGCCAATTCAGCGTACAGGGCTTTGGCTTTATCGCTGAAAGTGGTCGGCATAACGACTTTCAAAGTGACGTAAAAATCGCCGGGTGAATGTGCCGGAATACCGCGCCCTTTCAAGCGTAACTTGCGTCCACTCGAAGAACCTGCGGGAATTTTCATATCCACTGCGCCATCCGGGGTAGGCACTGGAACGCTACCGCCCAACGCAGCTTCCCACGGGGCAATCGGCAATTCCAGATAAACATCAAGCTCTTCAACGCGGTATAGCGGATGCGGGTTGAAAGCAATTTCCAAATACAAATCGCCCGCCGCACCACCGTTAATGCCGGGGTTGCCCTGCCCTTGCAAACGAATGTGCTGGCCTTGCCTGACCCCTTTGGGGATTTTGACATTGAGGGTGCGTTCTTGTTGAAAAGCACGCAAATTCAAGCTGCGCGTCGCCCCCTGATAAGTTTCTTCCAGATCAATCGACACCTTGAAGTGACTGTCTTCACCCTGCATGGCTTGCGTTCGCCCTGCACTACCACGCCCACGTTGCCCAAACAGATTGGCGAGGAAATCATCGAATTCGGCTGACTGCCCCGTTCCCGCAGCACCATTCGGCGGCGGACGAAAATCACGCTGGGCTTTCAAGTCTTCGCCCAACTGGTCATAGGCAGCGCGTTTTTCCGGGTCTTTCAGGACTTCGTAGGCTTCGCCAACTTCCTTAAACTGCTCCTCGGCATTGGCTTCCTTGCTAATGTCGGGGTGGTATTTACGCGCCAGTTTGCGGTAGACACGCTTAATATCATCCTGCGTGGCTGCTTTGGTCAAACCCAGAACTTGGTAATAATCCTTGTATTCCATCGTATTCCCCCCTGCATTTCATTACATAAAATCAGGCAGATGGGCGCGGATTTCTTCTACCGAATGGCGAGTCAGGTCTTTATCCACGGTTTCAGCCAGCAAATCCGTCACCCCTTGCCTGAAATGCCCACGCAATAAACCCAAGAAGTGCGGTGAAGCCATGACATACAACTTGTCATAACGGTTGGCACTGCGCATTTCTTCCAGATAGTTGCTCAATTCAAGCGCAAACGCTTCGGCTTGCTGCTCTTTTATATCGGTGGGTGGCTCTACCGCATGGCGACCAGATCCCTGCGAATCAAAGACACGCGACGGTGAATCGGTTTCCAAATCACGCCCATGCAAACGGGAGCTGGGATGAACCTTATCTTCCAACTCAATAAGCACGGCATTAGCATTTAATGGCGATGCACTAAAAAAACGAGCCAGTGTTGAATTAGCAACAACAATCCAAATTGTCATAATATTAACTCCTTTTGTTGTTAAATATGACGAACCCCATACTAAAAGTATAGTTCATTTCAATAAGACCGTATTTTCCATACCACAAAAATCAAAACCAGTGCGATTAATACAACAGCGGCTAATAAAATAATCCACAGAAATTGACCAACATAAGCAGCCATTAACAGCGTCAACAATAATAGCGCACTCACCACATACAGCTTCCAAGACACTAGCATCCCATCAACAAAGGTAGCAAAAGTTAGCATCAGTAACACTAGCAAGCCGGTCGTATCCACATTGATACGCCCCGCCTCAAGCAATCGGTAAATCACCGCCACGGAAACCAACGCCGCTCCCCACAAAATAATCTGTTGATACAATAGCTTACCGCCTTCGCGCAACCCCAGCTTTTGGGCACGCCAGCTTCCCCAAGCGGTGGTCACTACCGCCAGTACAACCAGCATATAACTCCAGTAGCTGTAAGCACTATCGACCCGATAGTTAGTAATGCCAATGCCTAGCATGGCAAAAAACGTGATTCCAACAAATAAGGCAGCATCAACTTTCAGTACGTGTTTGAAGGTTGCGCCCGCTGTTGCCGCAGGTGGTGATATATGCGGTTCATTAATCGCAGTGTCCATGATTTTTTCCTTTTAGGATTATCCCACTTTAGAAAATTTCAATTTCAAAAACAGGCTTAATTCATATTCATAGTGACAGAAGCTTGCAACACAAGCAAATAGAGAGCCTAATAAAATTGAATATATTTTTTCATTACGAAAATAATTTCATGCCTTACTTAAAATCATAGAGAACTATTATGAAAGACAAACACCATTCAGCCGTTGGGCTTTTTAGCAGCCATCATGACGCTGAAAATGCAGTCAAAGAACTACAAAGCGCGGGTTACAATATGCAAAAACTGTCGGTTATTGGTAAAGGTTATCACACCGAAGAAAGCGTCATCGGTTACTACAACACGGGCGACCGCATGGCATCATGGGGGAAATTTGGCTTATTTTGGGGCTGGCTGTGGGGGCTTTTATTCGGCTCGGCTTTCTTCATTATTCCGGGGCTGGGTGCGGTCATGGTCGGTGGCCCACTGGTAAGTTGGATCATTGGCGCGTTGGAAACGGCTTTCGTCGCCGGAGGCATCACCGCACTCGGTGGCGCACTAGCGAGTATCGGGATTCCCCAAAACAGCATTGTCCAATACGAAACCGCGCTCAAAGCTGACAAGTTTCTCCTCATCGTCAACGGGACTGAGCAGGAAATCGAAAGGGCTAAGGACATTTTGCTGGAAAACAAAGCCGACGAAGCCAACGTACACACAGATGTGATCAGCACATCCCTCGTACCAGTTACCAATTAAGGAGAAGCCGTTATGTCAAATTTTGGGCCAAAAAATGAAAGGCTGCTGTACCACTCGATTGAAGGGGTATCACTAACCGAAATTCACCAACGGGTGCAACAGAATGCCGCATCCCTGAACGTGAAACCCAGCGCGGAACTGCTTGAAGTAGTAGACACCCTATTCAGGCATTATCAGGAAAATACTGAAAATGACCAGTGCCAAGATGTCCACTGTGACGTGCGTTTTCTGGATCAGGCATTTGCCCATAAAGGTGGCGGAAAATATCTGGAAGAACTGTTTCCGACAGGACAAGGCGTGATCCGTACCATCCATGCCTTAGCGGGTTTTCCCCAACTGGAAATGGACATCGACAAGGGCTTTGGCACAGCTTTCTGATCTAAACTTCAGAAATCCCGCCCTAAGATGAAATACGCCTGATGGTCAGCCCCTTGCGTCTTGCGCACCCCGACAAACGCAGGACCAATGGGCGTTTCGCCACCGACAAAAACCGTACCCGAATTCCGCAAGCCACCCAAATCGACCGCATCACGCTGCTGCCAGGCTTGACTGACACCCACTGAAGCCCCTACATGCACTTTGGCTATTTCTGGAATTTCAGCAACTTGGCGCATATAGGTGACAGAACCTGCTACGGTTTCATTGCCAATCAACGGGGCATTATCAGAAAACACCAAATGCCCGGTTTGCAGGGCATGGGTTTCTAAGTTATTGCCGCTATCCAATACCGCCGCCCCATTATTAGCCGTTGCCACTGCCCGCCCACTGGCGATAAAGCGGTGCTTGTCATGCACACTCCAAACCCGGTCGGCTTCCAATTCAATGCGGTTAAAATCGTTGTCACTGCCCATCGCGGTAACGCCACGGGTATAAGCAGCAGTCAACTGACCACCCTTGGTCGGGAAGTTAATCGAATCGAGCGTGTCAGCTTGGTATTGGAGTTTGACCCCAGCTTCTGTCAATGTTTTATCCGCCACAATAGGTGTGCCATCTTTGGGCAGTGGCTTGGTCTTTTGATGAAATACCCCCGCCCTGATTTCGCCGGAATTGCCGACCGGATGCCCAATATCCACCTGCACCCGCGCTTCCCGCGCCCGTATTTTGGCAACCTGCTGGGCATTATCCAAACTATTGGCATCACCCTCTTGATACCATGCACGCGGGGCAACAAACGTACCGTCAATCCCTAACGGATGATAGATTTCCGCCTCAGCTAACAAACGTCGCCCGATCACCGCTTGGGCACGCAATTCAGTACCCGAATCCGTCAAGCCTTTCTGGACATATTTCACCCCAGCCTGATAGCGGGTATCGCCATTAAAATCATCGCCCAGCGAAAATCCTACGCTTACCCGATGTTCACCTTCGGTGGCCTTTTTCGCGATGACTTTCAAGCCATAATCCCCGGATGGAAGTTGAGTCAGCTTGTAATCCACCAAGCTGAAATACCCCAAGGTGTAGACACGGTTCAGACCGTCCTGCAACCGCTGGTTATCCAAAACATCGCCAGGTTTGATATTGAGAGCCTTGCGTAAAATGCTTTCGCGCAGTGACGAGTCGTTTTCGATTTGCACACTGGCAACTTTGACCACCTCATCTATTGGGTGGGCTGGCGTTGCAAACTGGTTGGCATCACTACTCAAACTACCCGCCAGACGTTGCAATGCAACCAATTGGGTACGCGCACCTTTTTCACCGAGTGCCACCGTTTCAGCCACCCGCGTGAAATCAAGCCTGCCAACTTCACCAACGGGCGGCTGGATCAGGATGTCTTGCGGGGTCAGGCTTGCCAATTGCGCTTCGCTGGTTTTACGCACCAACAAATCCATCGACTGCAAGCTAATGTCTAACGCTGTATCCAGTTTGCGGGAATTGTCCGGTGGTATATTCGATACGATGAGAATGTCAGCACCCATCTGGCGGGCAATATCGACAGGGAGATTATTCGACACCAAACCATCCACCAGCAAACGGTTATCAAGGGTGACAGGCGCAAACAAGCCCGGAATCGACATGCTGGCACGCACTGCACTCGCCAAATTCCCCTGTTTCAGCACCACCGCGTCACCCGTATGGATGTCGGTGGCAACTGCACGGAACGGAATCGGTAAACGGTCAAAATTGCTGATTTGCGCCACCGGAGCCAGCAAGCGACGCAGTTCAAAGATCAGTTTTTGCCCGTCAATCAAACCGCTGGATAACTTGATACCGCGCTTGGATACCCCGGATTCAAACACCGTGAAAAAGTCTGCATTTTGCTGTTTTTGCTGGTAAGACTTGAGTTGATGCGAAGTGTCATCACTGAACAGCTTGCCCCAATCCAATGTTTTGGAAACCTGTTCAATTTCAGCAACACTCATGCCAGAAGCATACAGGCTACCAACCACCGCGCCCATGCTGTTACCTGCAATCACATCAACCGGAATGTGGTTGGCCTCCAGCACTTTCAAAACCCCCACATGGGCGATTCCGGCAGCACCGCCGCCGCCCAACACCAGACCAATTTTCGGGCGGGCGAGAGCTTCACTCGTGGGTAATAAAAAACACAGGAGCAGCGAAAAAACAGTCAATATAAGTTTCATCTTTATGAGTATAAGCCTCAATCCAACTATTCACCCAATTACCTGCTGCTCATGCCTCTTCAAAAAATTCAATGACTTGCTATCCCAAGCAATAGAGAGCCTAATGAAAACAGACGCAGCCCTGCTAATGCACGGTGGCGACACCAAGGAAATAAAATCATGAAACATAATCCCCTGCAACGACTGGCAACCTTTGGTCAGTCCATCTGGCTGGATTACATCAGGCGTGACTTGATCAGCAGCGGCGAGCTGCAACGTTTGATTGAGAACGATGACTTGCGCGGCATCACCTCCAATCCCGCCATTTTCGAGAAAGCCATCACCGACAGCCACGCTTACGACACAGCCATTCGCGAGCTGGCACAGCAAGGCAACAATGCCGAAGCCATCTACGAAACCCTCAGTCAGCAAGACGTGCAAAGTGCCGCCGATGCCTTCCGCCCACTTTACGACCGCACCAACGGCAAAGATGGTTACGTTAGTTTGGAAATCAATCCGCACCTCGCACACAATACCGACGGCACATTGCAGGAAGCACGCCGCTTGTGGGCAGCCTTGAACCGCCCGAATGTGTTCATCAAAATCCCCGCGACTACCGCAGGCTTGCCCGCCATCCAGCAACTCATCAGCGAAGGCATTAACGTCAACGTCACCCTGCTGTTTGGCTTGCCGCGCTATCGGCAGGTAGCAGAGGCTTACATAGCTGGCATTGAAGCCCGCCTCGCGCAAGGTGAACCCGTGCAGCAAGTCGCCTCCGTCGCTAGTTTCTTTGTTAGCCGCATTGATGCGCTGCTAGACCCGCTGTTAGAAACCCCAGCGGCACAAGCATTACGCGGGCAAGTCGCGATTGCCAGCGCGAAAATCGCCTACCAAATCTACCAAGAAATCTTCAATGGTGAACGCTTTGAAGCCTTGGAAGCGCAAGGCGCAACCGTCCAACGGCTGTTATGGGCAAGTACCAGCAGCAAAAATCCAGCGTTCAGTGATGTGAAATACGTCGAAGCCCTGATCGGCGCAGATACCGTCAACACCTTGCCGCTAGAAACCCTGAACGCCTACCGCGACCACGGCGAACCGCAAGCGCGGCTCGAACAAGGTATCGCAGAAGCCCGCCAAGTATTGGCACAACTGCCCGCGCTGGGCATCAACCTCGACCAACTCACCCAACAGCTTGAAGACGAAGGTGTAACAAAATTCAACAAGCCATTCGACAAGCTGCTCACCATTTTGGCACAACGCACCGCCGAATAAGGAATCTTTACACCATGACTACCACACTCTCCCCCGAACTGCTAGGTCGGATGGATGCCTACTGGCGTGCCGCTAACTACCTCTCCGTCGGACAGATTTACCTGTTCGACAACCCCTTGCTAAAACGCCCATTGGAACTGACGGATGTAAAGCACACCCTGCTAGGGCATTGGGGCACAACGCCCGGACAAAACTTCATCTACGTACACCTAAACCGCATTATCAAACAATACGACCTCAACATGCTCTACATTTCCGGCCCCGGACACGGCGGGCCTGCGGTAGTAAGCAACACCTACCTCGAAGGCACGTACAGCGAAATCTACCCCGACATCAGTCAGGATGAGGCAGGGCTGCAAAAGCTGTTCCTGCAATTTTCGTTTCCCGGCGGCATCCCCAGTCATGCGTCGCCAGAATGCCCCGGTTCGATCCACGAAGGCGGCGAACTGGGCTATTCGTTGAGCCATGCGTTCGGCGCGGTATTCGACAATCCCGATCTAGTGGTAGCTTGCGTGATCGGCGATGGTGAAGCGGAAACCGGGCCGCTGGCAACGTCGTGGCATTCCAACAAATTCCTTGATCCGGTGACGGATGGCGTGGTGTTGCCAATCCTGCACCTCAACGGCTACAAGATTGCCAACCCAACCGTGCTTGCCCGCATCAGCCGCGAGGAACTGGAACAGTTATTGCGCGGCTACGGCTGGACACCCTATTTCGTGGAAGGTCACGAACCAGCGTTGATGCACGCCGCAATGGCGGCAACGCTCGACACAGTGATGGCGCAAATTCAAGACATCCAGCAAGCGGCACGTGTCCACGGCGATTTGACCCGTCCACGCTGGCCGATGATTGTGCTGGTATCCCCCAAAGGCTGGACAGGGCCAAAAGTGGTTGATGGCGTGCAAATCGAAGGCACATTCCGAGCGCATCAAGTCCCACTTTCCAACCCAGTGGCGCACCCCGAACACCTCCAATTGCTGGAAGACTGGCTCAACAGCTACCGCCCAGAAGAGCTTTTCGATAAACACGGGCGTTTGCAGCCGGAACTCGCGGAACTTGCCCCCACAGGCGAGCGACGCATGGGTGCAAATCCCCACGCCAATGGCGGCATGTTGCTGCGCGATTTGCGGATGCCGGATTTCCAAGATTACGCGGTAGACGTACCCACGCCGGGTGTAAGCGGTATTGGCGATACCCGCGTACTGGGACGTTTTTTGCGCGATGTGGCAACGCTGAACGGTGAGCAGCGCAATTTCCGCATCTTCGCCCCCGATGAAATACTGTCCAACGGCCTCGAAGCCCTGTTTGAAGTGACCCAACGTCAATGGGATGCTGCAACTGTAGCAAATGACGAATTTCTCGCCCCTAGCGGACGGGTACTAGACTCAATGCTCAGCGAACACCAGTGCGAAGGCTGGCTGGAAGGCTATTTGCTGACCGGGCGGCATGGGCTGTTCAATTGCTACGAAGCCTTCATCCACATCATTGATTCGATGTTCAACCAACACGCCAAGTGGCTGAAAGTCACCGCACATCTACCCTGGCGGCGCAAGATTGCCTCGTTGAATTACCTGCTGACTTCGCACGTCTGGCGGCAAACTGCCAACGGTTTTACCCACCAAGACCCCGGTTTCATCGACCATGTGGTGAACAAGAAAGCCGAAGTCGTGCGGGTGTATTTTCCGCCGGATGCCAATTGCTTGCTGTCGGTAATGGATCATTGCCTACGCAGCCGCCACTACGTCAACGTGGTGATTGCGGGCAAACACCCTGCCCCGCAATGGTTGTCGATGGATGCCGCTGTCAAGCATTGCACCCAAGGTATCAGCATCTGGCAATGGGCAAGTAACGACCAAGACGCAGAAACTGATGTGGTGATGGCGTGCTGTGGCGATGTACCAACGCTGGAAACGCTGGCGGCGGTATCAATCTTGCGCGAACACTTACCCGACCTAAAAATCCGCGTGGTCAATGTCGTCGATTTGATGAAACTGCAACCGCAAAGCGAACATCCGCACGGCTTGAGCGATGCCGATTTCGACACAATTTTCACCAAGGATAAGCCGGTGATTTTCGCTTTTCATGCCTACCCGTGGCTGATCCATCGGCTGACGTACCGCCGCACCAACCACGACAATTTCCATGTGCGCGGCTACAAGGAAGAAGGCACGATCAGCACGCCATTTGACATGACGGTGATGAACGATCTCGACCGCTTCCATTTGGTGATGGATGCCATTGACCGTTTGCCGCAAACAGGGGATAAGGGGAGTTACCTGAAGCAGCAACTCAAGGACAAGTTGATTGAACACAAACAATACATCGGCAAATACGGACAAGATATGCCAGAAATTCGCGATTGGATGTGGGGTATAACGGCTGATGCAACGCTATAAAATCCTACATCGCACCTACTACAACTTCCCCGCCACGGTGCGCCTTGAACCGCACACCTTGCGCCTGCGCCCCCGCGAAGGCTATGAATTGCACATCGAATCCTCCACCCTCGACATCACGCCCGCCGCGTCCCTGCGCTGGCATCGTGACGTGGAAGACAATTCCGTCGCTATCGCCACCTTCACCACGCCGACCCAGCAGCTTGCGATCGAAAGCCAAATCATCATCCAGCAATACAACCAGTCGCCGCTTGATTTTTTGGTGGAAGATTACGCGACACACTACCCTTTCGCCTACAAGCCGGAAGACAAAGTGGTACTCGCGCCCTACATGAATACCGTGAGCAACGGTCAGTTGCGCCAATGGGTAGCCAGCGTCTGGCAACCGGGCGAAAAGATTCAAACCTACAGCTTGTTGCAACGCCTTGCCATCCGCATCCAGCAAACCTTGGTGTATCAATTGCGCGAGGAACCGGGGGTGCAATCCACCACCGAAACGCTCACCCGTGGCACAGGCTCATGCCGTGACTCGGCGTATCTGTTCATGGAAGCTGCCCGCAGCTTGGGTTTTGCCGCGCGTTTTGTCAGCGGCTATTTGCACACCCAACTTGCCCCGACCGACTTAGGCTCAACCCATGCGTGGGCAGAAGTCTTTCTCCCCGGTGCAGGCTGGAAAGGTTTTGACCCCACCATCGGCGCAATCGTCGGCACCGACCACATCGCCGTAGCCGTCGCCCGCTTGCCCGAATCCGTGCCTCCCGTGGCAGGCGCATTCGTCGGACCACCGGGGGCAACACTTACCGTGGGCGTTTGGGTAACAGCGTTACCAGCTTAACGTGGCTGGCACTCTGCGTAAGTTTGCGCTCCAGCCTTACGCAATGCCGCCACAATCGCAGGTGTGCCGTGCTTGATAGCGTAATCGAGTAGCGTATTGTTCTGGCATTCGTCCATCATTTCATCCACCTGCACCCGTGCACCATGCTTGATGAGAATTTGCACCGCTTTCACATCTTTACTAAGAATCGCCGAAATGATGGGTAATTGCAGAAAATCGTAAAGCTCGCCGGTATTATTAGCATCACCGCCGTTACTCAGGATGTATTCCAACAATTCGTGATTATCGGTAATCATCCCAATCGGACTAAAACCGCCGTTAAATGTACCGTTCGGGTCTAAACCCAGCCCGATGAAAAACTTGATCATCGCCATGTCCTCACGCCCCATTGCGACAAACAATATTTTCCCATCATTGCCCTGCATTCCCTCGAAGCTCAGATCTGCTCCCGCAGCCAGCAATTGCTTGACCCGTTTTAACCCGCCTTCGCGCACCGCTCCGATCATGGACTCCCCCAACGTATTCGGAGTCAATGCTAAATCTGCGTCATTCAACGACACATTGCCACCGAAGCACGCCAATAAGGCTTGCGCACGGGCTTGGGTTTCGGCCTGAGCAACCGCCTCGCTGACGGTTTCGCACCAGCGTTTTTGCCCGTCAAGGTCACTGCTCCAGCGCAACCCAGACACGTCACAATGCGCAGCACCCGCCGTATTATGTTGGCTCACTGCCTTGGTTGCGTAAGCATCACAAAAACTGGGCTCAGGGTCATAAATACTCGCGAGAGCCGGAGACAGCCAGCCACTTAGCCACAAAATAACAATCCATCCGCGTAACATCGTTTCACTCCTTGATAACTGCCTGACTTTATAGAACAGTTTGCTGTGAAAAGGTTGCAAGGCGATTGGTTTTACCGATAACGCATTTATTTGACCAGACAACAGGCATATAATCCCCCGTTTCGATTTACCTACGGGAACACACAGACATGGCACAGTCAGTCAATAAAGTCGTGCTGGCCTACTCCGGCGGCTTGGATACCTCCATCATCGTTCGGTGGCTACAAGAAAATTACGGGTGCGAAATTGTCACCTTTACCGCCGATATTGGTCAGGGCGAAGAAGTCGAGCCAGCCCGCTCCAAAGCCTTGGCAATGGGCATTAAACCGGAAGAAATCTTCATCGAAGACCTGCGCGAAGAATTCGTGCGTGACTACGTGTTCCCAATGTTCCGCGCCAACACCATTTATGAAGGCGAATACCTGCTGGGCACATCCATCGCCCGTCCGCTGATCGCTAAACGTTTGATTGAAATCGCTAATGAAACCGGCGCGGATGCGATTTCCCACGGCGCAACCGGCAAAGGCAACGACCAAGTACGTTTTGAACTCGGTGCATACGCGCTAAAACCGGGCGTAAAAGTGATTGCTCCTTGGCGCGAATGGGACATGAATTCCCGCGCTGATTTGATGGCGTATGCTGAAAAGCACAATATCCCCGTCGACTTCAAAAAGGCTGGCAAAAAATCTCCATACTCGATGGATGCTAACCTGCTGCACATTTCTTACGAAGGCGGCCCGTTGGAAGATCCGTGGTTTGAAGCGGAAGAAGACATGTGGCGTTGGAGCGTTTCCCCTGAAACTGCCCCCGACAAGCCAACCTACGTCGAAATCACTTTCAAGGGCGGTGATGCAGTAGCGTTAGACGGTCAAGAAATGTCAGCATCTGCCATTCTCGAAACGTTGAACAAATTGGGTGGTGCAAACGGTATCGGTCGTTTGGATTTAGTGGAAAACCGCTACGTCGGCATGAAATCACGTGGCTGCTACGAAACCCCCGGCGGTACGATTTTGTTGCCTGCGCACCGTGCGATTGAATCCCTGACTCTCGACCGCGAAGTGGCGCACCTGAAAGACAGCCTGATGCCGAAATATGCCGAGCTGGTTTACAACGGTTACTGGTGGAGTCCTGAACGCAAGATGATGCAAACCATGATCGACGCATCGCAAGCCTTCGTCAACGGCACAGTGCGCATGAAGTTGTACAAAGGTGCTGCAACCGTTGCCGGTCGTAAATCTGACGACAGCTTGTTCGACGCACGCATTGCCACGTTTGACGATGACGGCGGCGCGTACAACCAAAAAGACGCAGAAGGTTTCATCAAACTGAATGCGCTGCGGATGCGGATTGCTGCGGTCAAGGGTCGTTAATTCCTGATGGAAGCACGCTTGGAAAAATTGGAACTCCTGTTCATGGAACAGGAGCAAACCCTTGAAGCCTTAAGTCGCCAGATTTACCTGCAACAACAAGACATTCGTACTGCCTTGCTGGAAATCGAACGCCTGAATGACAAGCTTAAATCCCTCACCCCGTCGGCTGTCGGTAGCCAAGCTGACGAAACACCGCCGCCCCATTATTGATGCCTGAACGCTATCAGTTAGTGCAAACCCCCGCACGACTAGAATTACACGACACCCACGACCCTAAAGTGGGTGCAGTGTACGTCGATTTTGTCGAAGGCAAAGCCCAGCACCGGCGTTTATTCGGTGGCGGCAAAGGTCAAGACATTGCAAAAGCGATTGGCTTACACAAACTCAAAAATCCGCACGTTATTGATGCAACCGCAGGGCTTGGGCGCGAATCGTTCGTACTCGCCACCTTGGGTTGTCGCGTCACGTTGCTGGAGCGTTCCCCCATTGTCCACGCGCTGTTAGCAGACGGCCTGCAACGCGCTCAAGCCAGCGATGATGAAATCGTGCGCACCATCGCGCAACGCATGGCGTTACACCATGCCGATGCCCACACCGGACTGGCACACTGTTGCGCACGTGAACCCGCCGATGTGATTTACCTTGATCCCATGTTTCCAGAGCGGCAAAAAACCGCATTGGTACAAAAAGAAATGCGTTTTTTCCACGAAGTCGTCGGCGATGATCATGATGATGAGGATTTGCTGGAAATTGCCTGCCAGTACGCCAAACACCGCGTCACGGTCAAACGTCCGCGTCACGCACCAACCTTAGGTGGCGGCAAACCCGCATTTGTCATCAGCGGCAAAGCCGTGCGCTATGATATTTATTTAGGCAAAGCAACTGCGCAATAACACCAAAAGCAAAAACAGCAGGCCAAGCCATGCCATGACTTTTAGAATGATGCGGTATATTTGGCGTTTTTCGTGGGTATTCATGTTCAATAGGATTCAATAATGCGAAGTAACCATTTTCTTATAATTGCAGCCCTACTGGGAATGCTTGCAGTCATTTTAGGTGCATTTGGCGCACACGGGTTGGAAAAACTCTTGGATGCGCACATGCTAAAACGCTTTCATACCGGCGTGGAATACCAGTTTTACCACTGCGCCGCCCTACTCGCGGTCGGTTTACTCTGGGAACGTCAGCAAAATCGCTGGTTAGCCGTCTCAGGTTACGCTTTCAGCATTGGCGTGCTATTGTTTTCAGGGAGTTTGTATGTTTACGCTATCACCGGGATTACTGCTATCGCCATGATCACACCGTTTGGGGGAATGGCTTTTATCATCGGCTGGTTGTGCCTGTTACGCTACCTGCTCAAGCACTGAATGCTACGGACAAAACATGCCCTATACCCCGTTTAAATTTTTCGCTAAAAATCAACAAGGCAAAGATTTTGTCGTGGGGGATATTCACGGCTCGTTCACCGCGTTGGAACATCTGTTAAAGCAAGCTGCGTTCCAACCCGCAACCGACCGGCTATTTGCAGTAGGCGATTTAATCGACAGAGGCGCGGAATCGCCGCGTGTCACCGAGTTTCTCAACTACCCGTGGTTTTATTCCATTATGGGTAATCATGAAAGGATGTTACTGGATTCAGCAGATGACCCTAACTTATACAAAAGCTGGACAAGTTACAATGGCGGAGCTTGGTGGAACAGCGTATCGGAGCAACAGCGCGACACGATTCGGCAAGCAGTCGTTGAATTACCTATAGCGTTTGAAGTTGCCACAGGTATCGGGCGTGTAGGTATTGTTCATGCTGACATACCTAATACAATGAGTTGGACGCAGTTTGTTCAAGAGATGCAAAGCAACCCAGAGTGTACAGAATACGCTTTGTGGTCACGCAACCGCTTTCGCAGAATACGCACATTAGGCTGCGGAAGTCCGATTCAAGGAATTGATCATGTAGTGTTTGGACATTCCCCTACACCACAGGTGCTACAAGCGGGAAATGTCCATTTCATTGATACGGGCGCAGCGTTACAAGAAGAAGCAGAGTTGGGCACATTAACATTGCTGCAAATACACCCTAAACTGAGCACGCATCAACTGAATACACGCACGCTCAACCTTCCAAACACCGCTGAATAAGTTACATCCGTGCGCTTAACGTAGCTCGCGGCGGAAACATGGTCGCGATACGGCTGGCAATCGTGTCTTGACGATAAGCCACTTCACGAATCTCCGGGCGGTTAATGAAATTAGCCAATGTCAGGTTATCTAAAAACTCGTATAAGCGACTGCTTAAATCTTCCCACAATTGATGGGTCAGGCACTTCTCACCACCGTGGCAATCTTTATTTCCTAAACAACGGGTTACGTCAATATTCTCATCTACTGCATTAATAATTTCAGCAATACTGATTTGACTGGATGGACGACCTAAACGGTAGCCACCACCGGGGCCGCGTACCCCTTCAACCAAACCTTCTTTACGCAACCGCGCAAACAACTGTTCGAGGTATGACAGGGAAATACCTTGGCATTGAGAAATGTCCGCTAACGTCACCGGCCCTTCATGGTCGTGAATCGCCAGATCCATCATGGCTGTGACTGCGTAGCGGCCTTTTGTAGAAAGCTTCATGTGGATACTCCTTGACAGCCTAGCTGTGTATTAATTCCTGAGTGGAATGCTAGGTATATTAGAGAAACCTACTAGCCTAGTCAAGAATATTTTTGCAGATAGTTATACAAAATATTAAAATACCCCAATTTCTTCAGTATAACTTGTACAGATAATCATAAACAAGTGCTTCAAACTGCCTAACACAGCCAGTATCTAGTGAAAACCATGACCCTGACGGCGTAAATAATTCGTCCACTTATACAAAAAGCGGTTCATGCGCCAACGACACAGCAACATCGTGTCTAAGTCTTTCCCCCAATACCTGATCGGCTCGTCCACCAAGCGGCAACGGTGACTCACCACTTCTGCCTGCCGCGAATCATGATAAACCCGAATCAACATATCCGGGCGGCTATCGCGTTGCTGATCTTCAAACAAATACGTCATTAATAAGGTGGTGGTGTGTGTTGAACTATCCACCACCTGCAACAACACCGGGATTCCCCCAGCAATGTAGGAACGTGACTCTAGCGGCAAAATACGCAAGTCACCGCACAGCAAACGCAATTGCAGGTAATTGGTTTCATACATCTCCATTAATGCCGCAAAAGATTTTGGACGCGGAGAGAATAACGCGGGTTGTTCTTTGGTTAACATAAATCCATAATACGTGAAAACTGATCTGATCCTAACAAAAATAGCCTGTGAAGGTGTCTTATGACTATCCAAACTGTAACGACCACGCCCTATAATGACCAAAAGCCTGGCACATCAGGATTACGCAAAAGTGTGAAGCACTTCAAGAAACCTGATTACCTGCAAACTTTTGTACAAGCCATTTTCAATACTGTACAAGGTATCGAAGGTAGCACCTTAATACTCGGTGGTGACGGGCGTTACTTTAACCGCGAAGCCATTCAAATCATCTTACGCATGGCTGCCGCAGCGGGCTTTGGACGGGTTATTTTAGGGCAAAGTGGCATACTTTCAACACCCGCAGCCTCGCACCTGATTCGTCAATACCAAGCCATCGGCGGCATTATCCTTTCTGCCAGCCATAACGCGGGGGGGCCAGAAGGCGATTTTGGGATTAAATTCAATATTAGTAACGGTGGCCCCGCGCCAGAACAGCTCACTGAAGCTATTTACGAAGCTTCAAAAGGCATTCACTCCTATCAAATTGCCCCGATTCAACCCATTCCCTTGGACAAACTTGGCACTTATGAATTACACGGAATGCCGATTGAAATCATCGACTCCGTAACCGATTACATGGCTTTGATGGAAAGCCTGTTTGATTTCGATAAAATCGCCGCCCTACTCCAAGCCGATCACTTCAAAATGCGCTTTGACGCAATGCACGCCGTCACTGGCCCTTACGCTCATCGCATTTTGGAAGAACGCCTTGGCGCACCCAAAGGCACGGTGATGCACGGGCAGCCGTTAGCCAACTTTGGTGGCGGTCATCCCGACCCTAACCAAGCACACGCCAAAGAATTGATGGCATTACTGTTTGCACGCAAAAGTGAATTTGATTTTGGTGCGGCATCCGACGGTGACGGCGACCGCAATATGATATTGGGCAAGCAATTTTTCGTCACACCCAGTGATAGCCTTGCAGTGCTTGCAGCCAATGCGACATTAATTCCCGGCTATCGTAACGGTATTGCAGGGATTGCGCGTTCCATGCCCACCAGCCAAGCACCTGACCGCGTTGCCATAAAATTAGGTTTACCCTATTTTGAAACCCCGACAGGCTGGAAATTCTTCGGTAACTTACTTGATGCGGGACGAATTACCTTATGTGGCGAAGAAAGTTTCGGCACCAGTTCCAGCCACGTTCGTGAAAAAGACGGCTTGTGGGCAGTATTATTCTGGCTGAATTTACTCGCGGAAAAACAGGATTCTGTCGAAAACATTGTGCGCAAACACTGGGCAGAATACGGGCGCAATTACTATTCACGCCACGATTACGAAGAAATAGACCTCAAAGCCGCGAACGAACTGATAGCCGCTTTACTCGATAAACTACCCAGCCTAACCGGTCAAACCTTCGGCGCACTCACCGTGGGCAGCGCAGATAATTTTGCCTATACCGACCCAGTTGATGGTTCCGTCAGCCAAAAT
This sequence comes from Thiothrix unzii, assembly GCF_017901175.1. NCBI lineage: Bacteria > Pseudomonadati > Pseudomonadota > Gammaproteobacteria > Thiotrichales > Thiotrichaceae > Thiothrix > Thiothrix unzii. The sequence goes on along the minus strand of NZ_CP072793.1, from coordinate 1,343,402 downwards.
CAAGGCATCCGCATTCTATTTACCGATGGCTCGCGCATTATTTTCCGTTTATCCGGCACGGGCACACAAGGCGCAACCTTACGGGTCTATTTAGAAAAGTACGAAGCCGACACCAATAAACACGATCAAGACGTACAAGAAGCACTAGCAGATTTGCTAACGATCGCCGAACAAGTAGCTCAAATCCAAGCCTTCACCGGTCGCGAAGCCGCCGACGTAATCACCTAACAGTGAGCTGAGCAAGTACCAGAGGGTAAGGTGTCTTAATTTTTAAGCGAAGAAAACTCGCTGCGCTCAGACAAAACTTCGCTTAAAAATTAAGACACCTTACCCTCATTCCCAACACTTGCACCAAGTTAAGCCAACACCGCTGCCGCAAACAACCCCACTGCCTCCAACAACACAATACTAGCCCCAATCGCCGACCAAGTGACCCCACCCGAATAACGCATCATCCGAAACCGCAACAACAACAACGCTACAAACACCACAAACATCGGCATTCCGACCACTAAAGCCGCAGGAACCGCCATAAGTAGCCACAAAAACAACGCAACATAAGGGAATTCAATATGAAATTCGTGAGCCAGCGACTCATTGCGAGCAACCGGTGTAAAACCAATCAAAGCGATTACTAAAAAACGCGCAATCACAGGTGCTAATAAAATGTAAATCCAGTTCCCGTATTCCAACAACACAGCCAATGCGGAAAACTTCATCATCATGACCAGCGCGACCACACCAACCACACCCAAATGATTAGCGGGTGTTGTATCAACATGAGCATCAACGGGTTTACCAAATAACCAGCCACTAACGCATTGCGCCAGCGCATCCAAATGGTGCAATTCACTCACGAACAGCCACAGCGTTAGTAAAATCACCGAAGCTAAAATAGGCTCAACGCCCGGTAAAACCCATACCGCAGCAGCGGCTAACACCCCGCCCATTAATGCACCGATAATGGGCAGCCAAATTAACCCACGTCCTTTTTCTTCCGCCGTAAAGCTTTCGATGGGCGGTGCTGGCAAGCGTGTTAACATCGCCACAGCAACCTGAAACGAACGCCAAAATGCTTTCAGCATAAAATGCCCCTTATATGTCAACAACCGTGCGTCAATAGGCTTGCCCATTCCCCGCTACGATCATGCAATACCCGTAAACGGGTCAATGTACCGTACTCCACGTTCAATGAGAGTAAACGTTCGTTAGGAATATGCAAAACATGCGCCACCACCAAACGAATCACACCAGCATGAGTTACCACTAAAACCCGCTGATCGCGCCACTCCAAACAAAGATCTGACCATGCTTGCAGGACACGCTCCCGAAAAACGCTAAAATCTTCACCACCTTCAGGTGCGGCTAACGCAGGGTTAACCCACCATTGTGCCAGTTGTTCTGGCTGGGTTTGCATCAATTGACTGGGTTGGCAACCTTCCCAAACCCCTAAATGAATTTCGCGCAAACGCTCATCGGTTATCAACGGTAGCTTGTGTTTTGCTGCATACCACTGCGCGAAAGCGGTGCATTGGGCTTTAGGCGATGTTATCACCGCATCCCAAGCAGGTTTTTGACTGCCAAAAGCCTGCTTAAGTTGTTTCCAGCCCGATGTGCTGAGTTGAGTTTCCAGCTCACCGCAAAAAACACCGCCTGCTTCTACTTCACCGTGTTGCAGCAGGCCAATGTGAGTTGTGTTATTTGGCACTACTGATAGCTAACCGCAACGATTTCGTATTCACGCACACCGCCTGGAGCTTGTACCACCGCAACATCTCCTTCTTCTTTACCGATCATGGCTCGCGCAATCGGCGAAGAAATAGCAATACGGTTGTGCTTAATGTCCGCTTCAATATCACCTACGATTTGGTAGGTAATGCTGTTACCCGATTCGACATCTTCCAGCTCAACCGTTGCGCCAAACACCACTTTTCCGGGGTTTGCTGCACCAACAATAGCAACATCAATGATTTGCGCCATCGATAAGTTACTTTCCAGCTCCTTGATGCGCCCTTCACAGAAACTTTGCTGCTCACGCGCTGCATGGTATTCAGCGTTTTCCTTCAAGTCGCCGTGTTCCCGCGCTGTAGCAATCGCCTGAATAATTTGCGGACGGTCTTCAGTTTTCAAACGCTGCAATTCAGCCTTCAAACGCTCTGAACCTTTCAATGTTAGCGGTGGTCTAGTACTCATCGCTTCAAACCCCTTGTTCTGTTATTTCCTGATGTAAATCTTGCAAGCAATAAACCTGCTCACTGTCAGTGTAGGCCATCGCTTTGCACAATGCCCGCGCACCTTCAATCGTGGTGGTGTAGGTAATTTTGTGCTGCAAGGCTTCACGGCGAATCTCAAACGAGTCGCGGGTCGACTGTTCGCCTTCGGTCGTGTTCACGATCAGGTCGATTTCCTCGTTCTTGATCATATCGACGATATTGGGGCGACCTTCACGCATCTTATTAACGATTTCGCAAGCAACACCGACGTTCTGCAATTCGCGTGCCGTACCACGGGTAGCAACGATCTTGAAGCCTTGTGCAGTCAACATTCCGCCCACTTCTTTCAAGTGGCGACGGTCTGCTTCGCGCACACTGATGAACGCCACACCAGAGGTCGGGTAAACTTCACCCGCTGCGTATTGCGCTTTCCCGAAGGCTTCAGCAAAGGTTCTGCCCACGCCCATAACTTCGCCCGTGGATTTCATTTCCGGGCTAAGGATAGGGTCAACGCCGGGGAATTTGATGAACGGGAATACCGCTTCTTTCACCGCGTAGTAGGATGGAATGATTTCGTTCAACGCGTTCTGGCTTGCCAAGCTTTGACCAGCCATGCAACGTGCCGCGACTTTTGCCAGCGGACGGCCAATCGCTTTGGACACGAATGGCACAGTACGCGAGGCACGCGGGTTCACTTCCAGCACGTATACGTCGTCGCCTTTGATGGCAAATTGTGCGTTCATTAAGCCGATAACGTTGAGGGCTTTGCCCATGCGTACCATTTGCTCGCGCAATTGATCCTGGATGTCCGCACGCAACGAGTATGGCGGCAAGGAACACGCCGAGTCACCGGAGTGGATACCCGCTTGTTCAATGTGCTGCATAATGCCGCCGATCAGCACGGTTTCACCGTCGCAAATTGCATCCACATCCACTTCAATCGCGTCATCCAGATAACGGTCGAGCAATACCGGGGAATCGTTGGACACAGAAACCGCCGTTGTCATGTAACGGCGCAATTCGTTTTCGTGGTAAACGATTTCCATCGCCCGCCCACCCAGCACGTAAGACGGACGCACTACCAAGGGGTAGCCGATTTCGTCTGCCAAGCGTACCGCTTCGTCAATGCTTCTGGCGGTGCGGTTCGGCGGCTGTTTCAAGCCGAGTTTGTGGATCAATTGTTGGAAACGTTCGCGGTCTTCCGCCAAGTCGATGGAATCGGGCGAGGTACCGATGATTGGCGCACCCAATGCTTCCAAATCACGTGCCAATTTCAGCGGGGTTTGTCCACCGTATTGCACGATCACACCGTAAGGCTTTTCCAAATCGACGATTTCCATCACGTCTTCGAGTGTTAACGGCTCGAAATACAGACGGTCGGAGGTGTCGTAATCGGTGGAAACAGTTTCAGGGTTGCAGTTGACCATGATGGTTTCAAAGCCATCATCGCGCAACGCCAACGCGGCATGGACGCAACAGTAGTCAAATTCGATACCTTGTCCGATACGGTTAGGACCACCACCCAACACCATGATTTTCTTACGGTCGGTCGGATTGGATTCGCACTCTTCTTCGTAAGTGGAATACATGTACGCGGTATTGGTGGCAAATTCTGCCGCGCAGGTATCCACACGCTTATAAACCGGACGCACATTGAGTTTGTGACGTGCTACCCGTACCGTTTTTTCGGTTTCGTGCAACAGTTTAGCCAAACGACGGTCGGAGAAACCTTTACGTTTCAATGCCCGCATTTCGTCAACGCTAATGCTGTTCAGCAAACGGTCTTTCAAACCATTTTCCATATCAACCAGTTCTTTGATTTGCACCAAGAACCAGGGATCAATGCTGGTTTGCGCGAACAATTCTTCGATGCTCAAGCCCAATCGGAACGCATCCGCGACGTACAAAATACGTTCGGAACTGGCTTCGGTCAGTTGACGACGCAGCGTGTCTTTTGCATCAGGGTCTTGCGGATCAATACGTTCGCTCAAGCCGTCGATACCGGTTTCCAAACCACGCAGGGCTTTCTGGAACGACTCTTGGAAGGTGCGCCCCATTGCCATGACTTCGCCCACGGACTTCATTTGCGTGGTCAAACGCGAGTCGGCTTGCGGGAATTTCTCGAAGGTGAAACGCGGGATTTTGGTGACAACGTAGTCGATGGACGGCTCGAATGACGCAGGCGTTGCCCCACCGGTAATCTCGTTGCGCAACTCATCCAGCGTGTAACCAACCGCCAATTTCGCCGCCACTTTCGCAATCGGGAAGCCGGTGGCTTTGGAAGCGAGTGCGGAAGAGCGCGACACACGTGGGTTCATTTCGATCACGATAATGCGCCCGTTTTTCGGGTTAACCGAGAACTGTACGTTAGAGCCGCCAGTATCAACACCGATTTTGCGCAGAACTGCAATCGACGCATTCCGCAGCAATTGGTATTCCTTGTCGGTCAAGGTTTGCGCAGGCGCTACCGTAATCGAGTCGCCCGTGTGGATGCCCATTGGGTCAAGGTTTTCGATGGAACAGATGATAATGCAGTTGTCATTGCGGTCACGCACGACTTCCATTTCATACTCTTTCCAACCGAGCAGGGATTCTTCCAGCAAGACTTCGGTGGTCGGCGACATATCCAAGCCACGCGCCACGATGGTTTCAAATTCCTGCTTGTTGTAGGCGATACCACCACCACTGCCGCCCATCGTGAACGAGGGACGAATGACTACCGGGAAGCCGAGGGTGGCTTGCACGGCGCGGGCTTCGTCCATCGAATGGGCTACGCCGGAACGGGCGGATTCCAGACCGATTTCATCCATCGCTACTTTGAATTTCTGGCGGTCTTCGGCCATATCGATGGAAACTTCGTTCGCGCCGATCATGTCCACACCGAACTTTTCCAGCACGCCGTGGCGGGAAAGGTCGAGCGCACAATTGAGCGCAGTTTGCCCACCCATGGTTGGTAATAGCGCGTCAGGGCGTTCTTTTTCAATGATTTTGGCGACGGTTTCCCAGCGGATTGGTTCGATGTAAATCGCATCCGCCATGTTCGGGTCGGTCATAATGGTCGCGGGGTTGGAATTGACCAGAATGACGCGGTAGCCTTCCTCACGCAGCGCCTTACACGCTTGCGCCCCGGAGTAGTCGAATTCGCACGCCTGACCGATAATGATCGGGCCTGCACCAATAATCAGAATGCTTTTAATGTCAGTGCGTTTAGGCATGTGCAGCTCTCATCATCTCAATGAAACGGTCGAATACAGGGGCTACGTCGTGCGGGCCGGGGCTGGCTTCGGGGTGTCCTTGGAAACTTAACGCGGGGCAGTCGGTACGTTCAATACCTTGCAATGTGCCGTCGAACAGGGAGCGGTGCGTAGCACGCACGTTGGCTGGCAGCGTGGTTTCATCAACCGCAAAACCGTGGTTCTGGCTGCTGATCATCACGCGCTTGCTGTCCAAATCTTGCACTGGATGGTTTGCGCCGTGATGTCCAAATTTCATCTTGACGGTTTTCGCACCACTGGCAAGACCGAGCAATTGATGGCCTAAGCAAATACCAAACGTTGGAACTTTTTGTTCCAGCACTTCACGAATGGCGGTAATCGCGTAATCGCACGGTTCTGGATCGCCGGGGCCGTTGGAGAGGAATACGCCGTCTGGTTTCATCGCCAGTACATCTGCCGCTGGGGTTTGCGCAGGCACGACAGTAACGTGGCAACCACGATCCACCAACATGCGCAGGATATTGGTTTTGATGCCGTAATCGTAAGCGACGATGTTGAATTCAGCCGTTGTTGCGGTAGAGGGGCGCGGTGTGGCGGGGTTTAACTGCCAACTGCCTTCTGTCCACACATAGCTAGACTTGACGGTGACTTCTTTCGCCAAATCCATGCCCTTTAAGCCGGGGAAGGAACGTGCTGCGTCCAGTGCTACGTCTACAGAAAGGTTTTCACCCGCCATAACGCAGCCACGCTGTGCACCTTTTTCACGCAAAATGCGCGTTAAACGGCGCGTGTCGATGTCGGCAATCGCGACAACGTTATTGCGGGCTAAATAGTCAGGCAGGGATTCTTCCGCACGCCAGCTACTGTAAACCGCAGGCACATCGCGCACGATCAAGCCAGCCGCGTGGACTTGGGTGGACTCGCAATCTTCCTGATTGACACCGACGTTACCAATGTGGGGATAAGTCAAGGTAACGATTTGGCGTGAATACGACGGGTCAGTCAGGATTTCCTGATAGCCTGTCAATGCGGTATTAAAGACCACTTCACCCGTGGTTTGGCCATCACAGCCGATGGAACGCCCGTGGAAAACACTCCCGTCTTCCAGCACCAGCAGTGCTTGCTTGTTCAAAAGAACCTCCGAAGTCTACATACGAAACGGGATGAGGCATGGCTCATCCCGTCGAAAGAATTTAGTAGAAGCGCATTTTACGCGCTGCCTGACAGAGTGTCTACGCAAGGATTGCGCATGATGTGCGTTGCAGCATCGAAAACCACGCAGTTAAGTAAACATTTAAACACTTTTGTTAACAAAAATACAAAAATAGTTCATTTTTTCGGGGAAATAGTTATAATGAACCTAGAGATTGTCAACAATCCACCTTAAGGAACAACACCATGTTAGCACTACACACACCGGAAGGGACACTGGCTGATGTGGCTTCAACGCGCTTGACGCAAGCCATTATCACAGGTGAACTCCTCCAAGGACAAAAACTAAACGAAGCGGAGTTGGCAGAACGCTACGGCATCGGGCGCGGCCCTTTACGTGAAGCATTACGTCAACTCGAAGGAATGCGCCTCGTCAAGCGTATACCCCATGCCGGGGCGCGTGTCGTTACGCTGGATCGCGAGATAATGGCGGATTTGTATGCCGTGCGCGAAGCCTTGGAAGGCATGGCGTGCCGTACTGCCGCCTTACGCATGACGGATGCAGAAATTGAAACGCTGCGGGTACTGCTCGAAAAACACGCCGAGCAAATCGAAGCCACAGACGGACAGATTTATATCCAAAGCGAAGGCGATTTCGACTTTCATTACCAGATCGCACTGGGTAGCCGTAACCAGATGTTGATCGACCTGTTGGCAGGCGAGTTGTACCAATTGTTGCGCATGTGCCGTTACCGCACCAGCCGACTTTCAAGCCGTACTCGCCCAGCCTTGCAGCAGCACCGCCATATCGTCGACGCACTGACTGCGCGTGACGGCGAATTGGCGGAAATCCTCATGCGTCGCCATATCAGCGGCGCGTGGAAAAGTATTAGCCAAATGATGGATGAGGAAAATGACAGCAAAACAATCACTTACTCCCGGTCAAAAACTGCGTCAGGCAGTTAAAGACCACGTTCCCCTGCAAGTCGTCGGGGCCGTCACTGCCAACAGTGCCATCATTGCCGAAAAGGTCGGGCACAAAGCCCTGTACCTGTCGGGCGGTGGCGTGGCTGCTTCCTCACTGGGCATTCCTGATCTTGGTATCACTACCCTGCACGACGTGCTGGAAGATGCTAAACGCATTACTGCCGTTGCATCTGCACCGCTATTGGTTGACGTTGACACTGGTTGGGGTGGCACTTTCAATATTGCCCGTGCGACTCGTGAAATGATTCAGGCTGGCGTTGCCGGTTTCCACATCGAAGATCAGGTCATGCAAAAGCGTTGCGGTCATCGCCCCAACAAAGCGATTGTTTCGTTGCAAGAAATGGTCGACCGGGTGAAATCCGCTGTGGATGCCCGTACTGATGACAGCTTCGTGATCATGGCACGTACCGATGCCCTTGCAGTAGAAGGGATGCAATCCGCTATCGACCGCGCAATGGCGTGTGTGGAAGCCGGTGCTGACATGATTTTCCCCGAAGCGATGAACAAACTGGAACAGTACGCGGAATTCACCAAGGTGATTAAAGTGCCGGTACTGGCAAACATTACTGAATTCGGTGCTACCCCACTGTACACCACGGCTGAACTGTCAGCGGTGGGCGTGCAATTGGTGCTGTACCCACTGAGTGCGTTCCGTGCCATGTGTAAAGCGGCTGAAAACGTTTACACCCACCTGCTGACCGAAGGCACGCAAAAGAACGTGATCGACACCATGCAGACCCGCATGGAACTGTACGACACCATCGGCTATCACGCTTTCGAGCAGAAACTGGATCAATTGTTTGCCGAGAAAGGCGCGGAATAAAAGAGGAGAGAAAGTATGTCAGAGCAAGTTTTACCTAAAGCCAAAAAATCCGTCGCCCTGTCCGGCACAGCCGCAGGCAATACCGCCATCTGCACTGTCGGTCGCACTGGCAATGACCTGCACTATCGCGGCTATGACATTCTCGACTTCGCCGAACAAGCCGAGTTTGAGGAAATTGCCCACTTGATCGTGCATGGCAAACTGCCGAATGCGTCTGAACTGAAAGCCTACAAGCGCAAACTGAAATCACTGCGCGGCCTGCCGATGCCCGTCAAGCAAGCACTCGAAGCACTACCGCCATCCACTCACCCGATGGATGTGATGCGCACCGGCTGTTCCGTGCTCGGCGCATGTATGCCGGAAAAGGAACACCACCCTGCCGCTGATGCCCGCAATATCATCGACCGCATGATTGCCAGCTTCGGTTCCATGCTGCTGTACTGGTATCACTACGCCATCAACGGCAATATGATTGAAGTCGAAACTGACGATGAAACCGTCGGCGGGCATTTCCTGCACCTGCTGCACGGCGAAAAGCCTAGCGAGTCGTGGGTACGTGCCATGCACACCTCACTGATCCTGTACGCAGAGCACGAATTTAACGCTTCCACCTTTGCTGCACGGGTGATTGCGGGGACGAACTCTGACATGCATTCCTGCATTACGGGTGCAATCGGTGCATTGCGTGGCCCCAAACACGGCGGCGCAAACGAAGAAGCGCAACGTATCCAAACCCGCTACAACAGTGCTGACGAAGCCGAAGCGGACATCCGCGAGCGCGTTGCCAAGAAAGAAATCGTCATCGGTTTCGGGCATCCGGTGTACACCATTGCTGATCCGCGCAACGTAGTGATCAAGCGCGTTGCCAAACAGCTTGCTGAAGAAAATGGCGACATGAAGATGTACGACATCGCTGATCGTTTGGAATCCGTGATGTGGGAACTGAAGAAGATGTTCCCGAATCTGGACTGGTTCTCCGCAGTTTCCTACGGGCAAATGGGCGTACCGACCGATATGTTCACACCGATTTTCGTCATCTCCCGCGTGACTGGCTGGGGTGCGCATGTGATTGAGCAGCGCGAAGACGGCAAGATTATTCGCCCTAGTGCCAACTACGTGGGGCCAGAGAATCTGGTGTTTGCGCCGCTGGCAGAACGAGGTTGAAGAACCCCTCACCCCCTAGCCCCCTCTCCCTCAAGGGGCGAGGGGGAACAAGAAAAAAGCCACTCTTAGCCCCTCTCCCCTTGAGGGAGAGGGGTTGGGGTGAGGGGTATCCCGTAGGGACAAAACAAGGATTAACTAAATGATGAACACCGAATACCGTAAACCGTTACCCGGTACCAATCTGGACTACTTCGACACCCGTGCGGCGATCGAAGCGATCCATCCCGGTAGCTACGAAACATTGCCTTACACCTCGCGTGTACTGGCAGAACAACTGGTACGCCGCTGCGAACCAGCAAGCTTGACTGACTCACTCAAGCAGCTCATCGAAGGCAAACAAGACCTCGATTTCCCTTGGTATCCCGCCCGCGTAGTCTGCCACGACATCCTCGGTCAAACCGCACTGGTCGACCTTGCAGGCTTGCGTGACGCAATTGCTGACCAAGGCGGCGACCCTGCGAAAGTTAACCCCGTCGTGCCAACGCAATTAATCGTTGACCACTCGCTGGCTGTGGAATGCGGTGGTTTCGACCCCGATGCATTCGCGAAAAACCGCGCTATCGAAGACCGTCGTAACGAAGACCGTTTCCACTTCATCGAGTGGACGAAGACTGCCTTCAAAAACGTCGACGTGATCCCAGCGGGCAACGGCATCATGCACCAAATCAACTTGGAGAAAATGTCTCCGGTGATTCAATCGCGTGAAGGCGTGGCGTTCCCTGATACCTGCGTCGGCACAGACAGCCACACCCCACACGTTGATGCACTCGGCGTTATCGCGATTGGCGTAGGTGGTCTGGAAGCCGAAACCGTCATGTTGGGTCTGCCTTCCATGATGCGCCTGCCAGACATTATCGGCGTGAAACTGACCGGCAAACGTCAACCCGGCATCACCGCCACCGACATCGTGCTGGCCATCACCGAATTCCTGCGCAAGGAACGTGTGGTTTCTGCTTGGCTGGAATTCTTTGGCGAAGGCGCGAAAAACCTCACCATCGGCGACCGTGCGACCATCTCCAACATGACCCCGGAATTCGGCGCGTCTGCGGGCATGTTCTACATCGACGAACAAACCATCGACTACCTGAAACTGACGGGGCGTGAACCTGAGCAAGTCGCGCTGGTTGAAAACTACGCCAAAGCCACCGGCTTGTGGGCGGATGCACTGGTTAACGCCAAATACCCGCGCGTACTGGAATTCGACCTGTCTACTGTCGTGCGCAATATGGCTGGCCCTTCCAACCCGCACCGCCGCTTGCCAACCTCTGACCTAGCAGAACGCGGTATTGCGGTGAATTTGGCAGCAGCGCAAGCCGAAGAAGCTGAAGGCAAAATGCCAGACGGCGCAGTAATCATCGCCGCGATCACCTCTTGCACCAACACTTCCAACCCACGTAACGTGGTTGCCGCTGCTTTGCTGGCACGCAACGCCAACAAACTGGGTCTGGTACGTAAACCGTGGGTCAAATCTTCGTTCGCACCGGGTTCTAAAGTTGCTGAGCTGTATCTGAAAGAAGCGGGTTTGCTGACGGAACTGGAACAACTGGGCTTCGGTATCGTCGCGTTTGCTTGCACTACCTGTAACGGTATGTCGGGCGCACTCGACCCGGTTATCCAGCAAGAAATCATCGACCGCGACTTGTACGCGACCGCTGTATTGTCGGGCAACCGTAACTTTGACGGGCGTATCCACCCGTATGCCAAGCAAGCGTTCCTCGCGTCCCCGCCGCTGGTAGTGGCTTACGCAATTGCCGGTACGATCCGTTTCGACATCGAAAAAGATGTGCTAGGCACGGACAAAGATGGCAACCCCATCACGCTGAAAGACATCTGGCCTGCTGACGAAGAAATCGACGCAATCGTTGCCGCCTCCGTTAAGCCAGAACAGTTCAAACAAATCTACATCCCGATGTTTGATTTGGGTGTGATTGAACAGGCAAAAAGCCCGTTGTATGACTGGCGTCCCATGTCCACCTACATCCGTCGCCCCCCGTATTGGGAAGGTGCATTGGCAGGTGAGCGCGCCCTGAAAGGAATGCTGCCTCTGGCTGTATTACCAGACAACATCACCACTGACCACTTGTCGCCTTCCAACGCGATTATGCTGAACAGTGCGGCGGGTGAATACCTGCACAAAAAGGGCTTGCCGGAAGAAGACTTCAACTCTTACGCCACCCACCGTGGTGACCATTTGACCGCGCAACGTGCCACCTTCGCCAACCCCAAGCTGATCAATGAAATGGCAGTGGTGGATGGCAACGTGAAGCAAGGTTCATTGGCACGTGTCGAGCCGGAAGGCACTGTCATGCGCATGTGGGAAGCCATCGAAACCTACATGGAACGCAAGCAACCGCTGATCATTGTCGCGGGTGCGGATTACGGTCAAGGTTCAAGCCGTGACTGGGCGGCTAAGGGCGTGCGTTTGGCAGGTGTTGAAGCCATCGTTGCCGAAGGTTTCGAGCGCATCCACCGCACCAACTTGGTCGGTATGGGCGTATTACCGCTGGAATTCAAAGCGGGCGAAACGCGCAAGACTTACGCTATCGACGGTACGGAAAGCTATGATGTGGAAGGCGACATTTCCCCGCGTGCAACCCTAACCGTGGTCATGCACCGTCGTAATGGCGAAACCGTGCGGATTCCGGTGACTTGCCGTTTGGATACTGCTGCGGAAGTGCGCGTGTACAACGCTGGCGGTGTGTTGCAACGCTTTGCGCAGGATTTTTTGGAAGGAGCGGCTTAAAGACCCTCACCCCCCAGCCCCCTCTCCCAGAGGTAGAGGGGGAGCAAGATAATGACCTCTTCTCTTAGCCCCTCTACCTCTGGGAGAGGGGTTGGGGTGAGGGAAAACGATTAACAGGAAAGGATAATTATGTCCCATGTCCCCCAAATCAAAATCCCCGCTACGTACATGCGTGGCGGCACATCGAAAGGTGTGTTTTTCAACCTGACCGACTTGCCCGAAGCGGCGCAAGTCCCCGGTGCTGCACGTGACGCAATCCTGTTGCGCGTGATCGGCAGCCCCGACCCGTATGGCAAGCAAACCGATGGCATGGGTGGTGCGACTTCCAGCACCAGCAAAACCGTGATTCTGGCGAAAAGTGAGCAGCCCGACCATGACGTGGATTACCTGTTTGGGCAGGTTGCCATCGACAAGGCGTTCGTGGACTGGAGTGGTAACTGCGGCAACCTGACTGCTGCGGTTGGCTCTTTCGCCATCAATAACGGCTTGGTCGATGCCGAACGCTTACCGCAAAACGGCATTGCCGTGGTACGCATCTGGCAGAAAAACATCCAGAAAACCATTATTGCTAACGTGCCGATGACCAATGGCGAAGTGCAGGAAACCGGCGATTTCGAGCTGGATGGCGTGACCTTCCCGGCGGCTGAAGTACAGGTGGAATTCATCAGCCCGGTGGATGCCACTGACGCGATGTTCCCCACTGGCAATCTGGTGGACGAGCTGGAAGTACCGGGTGTTGGCACGTTCCAGGCTACCATGATCAATGCGGGCATCCCGACCGTATTTTTGAACGCGGCAGACATTGGTTATACCGGCTGCGAATTGCAGGAAGCCATCAACGGCGATGCCAAAGTGCTGGCGATGTTTGAAACCATCCGCGCTTACGGTGCAGTGAAAATGGGCTTGATTACGGATGTCGCGGAAGCGGCAGGTCGTCAGCACACGCCTAAAGTCGCGTTTGTTGGCAAGCCCGAAGCTTATGTTTCATCCAGTGGCAAACAGATCAACGCAACCGACATTGATTTGAACGTTCGCGCCTTGTCGATGGGCAAACTGCACCACGCGATGATGGGTACGGCAGCGGTAGCGATTGGTACAGCCGCTGCGATTCCCGGTACCTTGGTGAACCTCGCCGCTGGCGGTGGTGATCGCAGTGTCGTGACCTTCGGACACCCTTCCGGTACGTTGAAAGTGGGTGCGGCTGCTAGCGCAACCAACGGCGAATGGAAAGTGGAAAAAGTCGTGATGAGCCGCAGTGCGCGGGTGTTGATGGAAGGCTGGGTACGCATTCCGGGCGACAGTTTTTAATAGTTAGGAGGAGGAGATTACAATGAGTTACCAAGCAGAATACGACCGCTCGATGAACGATCCAGAAGGTTTCTGGAAAGAAAAGTCTGAAGCCCTGAAGTGGTTCAAAGCCCCTGAGAAAATCCTGTCGCAAGACGAACACGGCATTTTCCATTGGTTTGCCGATGGTGAAATGAACACTGCGTACATGGCGCTGGATTATCACGTTGAAAACGGGCGTGGCGATCAAGTAGCGATCATTTACGACTCGCCGGTTACTGACACCAAGAAAACCTACACCTATACCGAATTGCGCGATGCAGTCGCTAAAGCGGCGGGTATGTTGGCTGGGTTGGGCGTGGAAAAAGGCGACCGCGTTATCATTTACATGCCGATGATCCCCGAAGCGGTGATCAGCATGTTGGCAACTGCGCGTTTGGGCGCAATCCATTCCGTGGTGTTTGGTGGGTTTGCTGCGCCGGAATTAGCACAGCGGATTGAAGATGCACAACCGAAAGTGATGATTTCTGCCTCTTGCGGGATCGAAATCAAGCGTGTAATTGAGTACAAACCACTGCTCGACAAAGCGATTGATTTGTCTGCACACAAACCGCAAAGCTGCATTATTTTCCAACGTCCGCAAGCCACTTCCCCACTGATTGCAGGGCGTGACTACGAGTGGGATGCGTTGATGGCAACGGCTACTCCGGCGGATTGCGTATCCGTGAAAGGCACTGACCCGCTGTACATTCTTTACACCTCCGGCACAACCGGCAAACCTAAGGGCGTGGTGCGTGAGAATGGCGGTCATGCCGTCGCACTGAACTACAGTATGCAGGCGATTTACAATATGAACCCCGGTGATGTGTTCTGGGCTGCGTCTGACGTGGGCTGGGTAGTCGGTCACTCGTATATCGTGTATGCGCCATTGCTGCGCGGTTGCACCACGATTGTGTACGAAGGCAAGCCGGTCATGACTCCTGACGCGGGTGCATTCTGGCGCATTACCGAAGAGTACGGCGTGAAAGGCTTGTTCTCTGCCCCAACCGCGTTCCGTGCCATCAAAAAAGATGACCCGAATGCGGATCTGATCAAGCAATACGATACCAGCAGCTTGCTGACCATCTTCTCGGCGGGCGAACGCCTTGACCCACCGACCCAAGAGTGGATGATGGAAAAAACCGGCAAGCCAGTAATTGACCATTGGTGGCAAACCGAAACGGGTTGGGGCATTACGGCCAACCTGCAAGGTGTTGAGCCAATGCCGGTCAAGCTCGGTTCTTCCACCATGCCGACCCCCGGTTTCAATGTGCAGATTCTGGACGAAAACGGGCAGGTGTTGGGCAGAAATGAACAGGGTTTCATTGCGCTGAAACTGCCATTGCCACCAAGCTGCCTTTGCACTATTTGGGGCGATGTCGAGAAGTTCAAATCCAGCTATCTGCAAACCTTTGATGGTTATTATGCCAGCGGCGACGGCGGCTACATCGACGAAGACGGCTATGTATTCGTCATGGGTCGCGTGGACGACGTAATGAATGTGGCGGGGCATCGTTTGTCTACTGGCGAGATGGAAGAAGTCGTGGGCGGGCATCCATCTGTTGCCGAGTGTGCCGTTATTGCACGCGATGATGACCTGAAAGGGCAAGTGCCAATGGGTCTGGTCGTACTGAAAACGGGTGCGGACATCGACGAGGAAACCTTGTCGAAGGAACTGACGCAGATGATCCGCAGCAGCATTGGTGCGATTGCTTGCTACAAAGAAACCCACATCGTGAAGCGTTTGCCGAAAACCCGTTCGGGCAAGACCTTGCGCAAGAGCTTGCGGCAGATGGTGAATGGGCAGCCGTATGTGGTGCCTTCCACCATTGATGACGTGACGATTATGCCGGAGATTGAAGCGTTGTTGCGTGAGAAAGGTGTGATTGGGTAAGACCCTCACCCCCTGCCCCCTCTCCCGCCAAGCGGTAGAGGGGGAACAAGAATTAGCGTTCCCTGAGCATCGTCGAAGGGAACATCAAGGAAACCTGCCTTTTATCCCCTCTCTAACGCTATAATCCCGTCCCTCTCTTCATTTCGGCACAGGCCAACAAGGACGCTTACCCTATGATCACGGGCGAACTCAAATCCAAAATCGACAAAATCTGGGACACGATGTGGTCAGGCGGTATTTCCAACCCGCTGGTGGTGATTGAACAGCTTACCTATCTGCTGTTTATTAAGCGGTTGGATGAGTTGCACACCCTCAAGGAAAAACAGGCAAACCGTACCCGCAAGCCGCTGGAAAACCCGATTTTCAGTGAGGAACAAACCGCGTTGCGCTGGTCACGTTTCAAGGAAATGAATCCTGATGTGATGTTCGCTACCGTGCGTGATCAGGTGTTCCCGTTCATCAAAACGCTGGGGCAGAACACGGCGGATGCGGAAGCCACGCAAAACACTTACAGCCAGCACATGAAGGATGCCATGTTTACCATGCCGTCGCCGCGTGTGTTGTCGAACGTGGTGGATCAGTTGGATAGCATCGACATGAGTGATGCCGATACCAAGGGCGATTTGTACGAATACATGCTGGGCAAGATTGCCAGTGCGGGGCAAAACGGGCAGTTCCGCACGCCGCGCCATATCATCAAGCTGATGGTGGATATGACCGCGCCTACGCCACAAGATGCGATTTGTGACCCAGCGTGTGGGACGGCGGGGTTTCTGGTGGCGGCGGCGGAATATATGCAAGCACATCACCGCACTGAGATTTACCGCGATGCGGCAAGCCGCAAGCAGTATGTGGAAGAAACCTTTTTCGGCTTTGATTTTGATAACACCATGTTGCGGATTGGGAGCATGAATATGCTGCTGCATGGGGTGGATAACCCGGATATTCGTTATAAGGATTCACTGGCGGAACGCGGCGATAATGAAGGCGATGATAGCGAAACCTATTCGCTGATTCTGGCGAATCCGCCGTTTGCGGGCAGTCTGGATTACGAGTCCACCGCGAAAGATTTACAGCGAATGGTGAAAACCAAAAAGACCGAATTGCTGTTTATTGCGTTGTTTTTACGGTTGTTGCAAACCGGCGGGCGGGCGGCGGTGATTGTGCCGGATGGCGTGCTGTTTGGTTCGAGCAATGCACATAAGGCATTGCGCGAAATGATCGTGGAAAAGCACAAGCTGGATGGGATTGTGTCGATGCCTTCGGGCGTTTTTAAGCCGTATGCGGGGGTATCGACCGCGATTCTGTTCTTTACCAAAACCAACAAGGGCGGCACGGATAAGGTTTGGTTTTACGATATGCAGGCGGATGGGTTCTCGCTGGATGACAAGCGCAATCCGCAACCGGACAAGTCCGATTTGCCGGATATTTTGCAACGGTGGAAAGAACGCGATGGGGAGACGGAAAGCCAACGCAAACGTACCGACAAAAGTTTCCTCGTTCCCAAGGCAGAAATCGCCGCGAATGACTACGACCTCTCCATCAACCGCTACAAAGAAGTGAAACACGAAAAAGTCACGTATGACGCGCCGAAAGTCATACTCGAACGCTTGGCAAAACTCGAAGAAGAAATTACCAAAGGTCAGAAAGCCTTAGAGGGCTTGTTATGAATTGGTTTGGAAATGCCAAATCATGGCCTTTAGTTCCTCTCAAAGATATTTCAACACTGAAAAGAGGTTATGATTTACCTGTCAGTCAACGAAACTCTGGCAATGTACCGATCTATGCAGCCAATGGTAAAAATGGCTCGCATGACGATGTAAAAATAAAAGCTCCTGGTGTTATAACTGGCAGATCTGGAACAATTGGAAAAGTCCATTATACAGAAGAAGATTATTGGCCTTTAAATACAGCATTATACGTAACTAATTTTCACGGAAATAACCCAAGATGGGTTTATTACATGCTACAGTCATTTAAACTTGATCGATTTGTAGAAGGTGCGGGTGTTCCAACACTTAACCGAAACTTGGTACATGGTGAGTTAGTCCCTCTCCCACCTCTCCCCGAACAAAAACGCATCGCCGCTATTCTCGATGCTGCCGATGCTTTGCGTACTCAACGCCGCCAGTCCATTGCGGAACTGGATTTGCTGCTGCAATCGACGTTTTTGGAAATGTTTGGCGATCCGGTGGAGAATCCGAAGGGGTGGGAAGTAAAAAAACTAACCGAAACTGCACAAGTAAAAGGTGGGTTTGCTTTTAAAAGTGATGACTATTTACCTGAAAAAAATGGAGTTCCTTTGATAAGAATTGGAGAGGTTAATAGGCAAGATTTTGATGGCGACAAAATCATGCATTTGCCTATTGAGTTTATTGAAAAATATGATCGATTTATCATAAAAGATGGTGCATTATTGATGAGTCTAACTGGAACCATTGGAAAAAATGATTATGGAAATGTCACACTATTAAAGGGGCGGTCAGAAAAATATTTTTTAAATCAAAGGGTTGCCGAAATAAAACCAAACAAAAGTATTGATAAGAACTTTCTTTTTCATTATCTGAGAAATAAAGATGTTAAAAATATGTTGGTCAAGAATGATCGTGGAGTTCGTCAAGCAAATATAAGCAATAAAGACATCCAAGAACTATCTCTTATAGTTCCGCCCCAATATCTTCAAAATCAATACGCCATGATTTCAAAGTCCATCGAACTACAGAAATTACGCTTAAATAAACACCTATTAGAGTTGGATACGCTATTCGCCTCGCTTCAGCAACGCGCATTCAACGGCGAACTGTAACTACCGCCTTCGACTCCGCTCAGGCAACGGGCGTAACTCCGTAACCTGAGCGGAGTCGAAGCCAAGCTCAATCTTTCATCTAAGAAAATAAGTGTTATTATCGGCTCATCATTCATTTTGCTTGCTGTAAGGGCTATCGCATGAGCAACTTCGCCTTTGTGCCGAATCAGTTTCAGGAACTTAAACAGGCCGCACAAAAAGCCGAAAGCCACATCCACGGCGACCCACGCGCCGCCTGTTTCCATGCGCGCTTTGCCCTCGAAGCCGCTGTGCATTGGCTCTACCGCTACGACAACACCCTGCGGATGCCCTACGATCACTCGCTCAATAGCCTGTTACACGAGCCGGATTTTCAAAACCTCATTCCGCAGCAACTCTTCCACAAAGCCAAAGCAATCCAGCGGATTGGCAACCAGGCCGTGCATAACCCCGCTCCAGTCCGTCAACTCGACGCGCTGCAACTGGTCAAAGAGTTGCACCATATCGCCTACTGGCTAACCCGCAACTACACCCGCCCCCTGCCCCCAGCCATCGACTGGGATGATGCACTCGTCCCGCGCCCCCTTTCCCCCGATGCAGTTGTGCCACGCAAGCAACTCGAAGCACTCGAAAAACAGCTTGCCGCAGAAAGTGAAAAAGCCCTCAAACAACAACAAGCCGCCGATGCACTCAATCAAGAGTTGCAAACCCTACGCCAGCAACTCGCCGAACTGCACCAACAAGCCGCGCAACAAACCGATACCCACGACTATTCCGAAGCCGACACCCGCGCTTACCTGATCGACGTGGAAATTCGCCGCGCGGGTTGGTCATTGAACCAAAAGCGTGACCGTGAGTATGAAGTTACCGGAATGCCCAATAATCAAGGCATCGGCTACGCTGACTATGTATTGTGGGGCGACGATGGCAAACCCTTGGCAGTAATTGAAGCCAAACGCACCACCGTTGACCCTGCAAAAGGGCAACAGCAAGCCAAGCTCTACGCCGATTGTTTGGAGCAAATGCACGCTCAACGCCCGATCATTTACTACACCAACGGTTATGACACATGGCTATGGGATGACACCCAATATCCGCCGCGTCAGGTCAGTGGTTTCTACAACAAAGCCGCCCTGGGCAGCCTGATCTTACGCCGCAGCAACCGCCAGCCACTCGATTCCAAGCTGGTTAATGCAGAAATTGCCGGGCGTTATTACCAAAAACGCGCCATCGGCAGCATCTGCAAACAATTTTCCCAATCGCGCCGTAAAGCCTTGCTGGTCATGGCAACCGGCACGGGCAAAACCCGCACCGCGATTGCGCTGGTCGACGCGTTACAACGTGCCAACTGGATCAAACGTGTGCTGTTTCTGGCAGACCGCGTATCACTGGTGAAACAAACCGCGAATGCCTTCAAAAAGCACTTACCCGATTCCAGCCCGGTCAATCTGGTCACAGAAAAAGACACCGAAGGGCGCGTGTACGTTTGCACCTACCCCACCATGATGGGGCTGATTAACGAAACCCAAGGCAAGAGTGGCGAGGCACGTTTCGGGGTGGGCTATTTCGACCTGATTATCATCGACGAAGCCCACCGCTCGGTGTATCAGAAATACCGTTCCATTTTCAGTTACTTCGATAGCTTGCTGGTCGGTTTGACCGCCACCCCGCGTGAACAGGTGGATAAAAACACCTATGAGCTGTTCGAGTTGGAACCGGGTGTGCCGACTGATGCGTATGAACTGGAAAAGGCGATACGGGACGAGTTTTTAGTGCGCCCCAAAGTGGAGCAAGTGAATCTGCGTTTCCCGCGTGACGGCATTGATTACGACTCGCTGTCAGATGAAGAAAAAGAAGAATGGGAGAGTACCGACTGGGGCGATAATGCAGATGGCAGTGAGCGTATGCCCAAAAAAGTGAATGCCACCGCCATCAATCAGTGGTTGTTCAATATCGACACCGCCGACAAGGTACTCAAACACCTGATGGAACATGGGCATAAAGTTGCAGGCAATGATCGTCTCGGTAAGACCATCATTTTTGCCCGCTCCCACAAACACGCGCAATTCATTGAATCACGCTTCAATCACCATTACCCGGAACATGCAGGCCATTTTGCCCGCATTATCGACAATGAAGTGAAATACGCGCAAAGCCTGATAGATGATTTCTCGGTAGCCGATAAAGCCCCGCACATTGCCATTTCGGTGGATATGCTCGACACCGGCATTGATGTACCTGAAGTGCTGAATCTGGTGTTTTTCAAACCCGTTTACTCACGCATCAAATTCTGGCAAATGATCGGACGCGGCACACGCCTATGCCCTGATCTATTCGCGCCGGGTGAAGACAAACAGAATTTCCGCATTTTTGATTTCTGTTTCAACTTCGATTTCTTCCGCGAAAAACCGCAAGGCATTGAAGCGGGGACGAGTGCTTCATTAGGTTCGCGCCTATTCCAAACACGGGTGCAATTGCTGGCAGCGTTACAGGCTTCGGCTGGCTTCGACTCCGCTCAGCCAACGAATACGCCCCGTCGTTCCCTGAGCGGAGTCGAAGGGAACATCGCCGAAGGGAACACCTCGCTGCTAAACACCTTGAAAAACGGTCTATTCAACGCCGTTGCCGCCATGAACCGCGAGAATTTCATCGTGCGCCAACACACCCGTGCAGTAGAACGTTTTCAGGAACGCGCCAATTGGGACAAACTCAGCGAGGAAGATTGCCAAACCTTGCACCAACAAGTGGCGCAGTTACCTTTCCAGCCAGAAGCCGATGACGTTGAATCACGCATGTTCGATCTCAACGTATTGCGGATGCAAGTCGCCCTGCTGCAAGGCGATGCCAGAACCTTTGAAACGCACCGCCGCAAAGTGTTGGACATTGCCACACGACTGGAAGAAAAAACCAACATCCCCGCTGTCAAAACACAAATCAGTTATTTACAAGCGTTACAGGAGCCAACGTTTTGGGAGGACATTAACGCTGACATTTTGGAAGATTTACGCATTCGCCTACGTGCGCTCGTGCCATTCATTGACAAACGAGAGCGCAAGATTGTCTACACCAACTTCAAAGACGAGATTCTGGACATCAAAAAGGATGCGCCCTTTGACATGCCAAAAATGACCAGTACCCAATACGATAAAAAGGTCAAAGATTACTTGCGTTCCCATCTGGATAGCCTTGTGATTCATCGGCTGCGCACCAACAAGGCACTGACCGAAACCGATTTGCAAGGCTTGGAAACCACTTTGATCCAGATCGGTGAAGATGAAGGCAATGCCTTGTTTTCGGATTTATTAGCCCGCCATGAAGCCCCTTCGCTCCCGCATTTCGTGCGTAGTATGGTGGGAATGGATCACAGCGCAGCACACGAAGCCTTTTCACAATTCCTGCATGATAAAAGCCTGACCCCAGCACAAATACGCTTCATTGAAATGATCATCGAACAACTGACCGCTCGCGGGATTATGGAGTCCAGCGCACTGTATGAAGCACCTTTTACCAGCTTGCACGCGGGCGGCCCCGATGCACTGTTTGCGGGTAAGGATAACGTGATCGACGGCTTGTTTGATGCGCTGGAGAATACCAGCCCGAAAATTCAGAAAGCTGCTTGATCCATTAAAATGCAATCTTACCTCAACGGATAAAGATCATCGCACGCC
This sequence comes from Thiothrix unzii, assembly GCF_017901175.1. NCBI lineage: Bacteria > Pseudomonadati > Pseudomonadota > Gammaproteobacteria > Thiotrichales > Thiotrichaceae > Thiothrix > Thiothrix unzii. The sequence continues at coordinate 1,321,432 of NZ_CP072793.1, read as the reverse complement.
AACGCTTCCCGGCAATCGCGCACCGCTTTGCCATTCGGCAATACCCCACCCGGCATCAGTTCAAGCAGCGGTAACACCACAAACGAGCGTTCGCAGATACCCGGATGCGGCACGCACAAATCCGCGTCCGCAATCCTAGCATTACCGTACAGCAGCAAGTCTAAATCTAAGGTTCGCGCCCCCCAGCGTAATGCCGCATCACGCACCCGCCCATGAGCACGTTCCACGCTAAACAGCACTTGCAATACGGCGTGCGCACCCAGCTCGGTGTCGAGTGCCGCGACTGCATTGACGTAATCGGGCTGATCTTGCGGCCCCATCGGTTTGCTGGTGTAAAAACGTGATACGCCGCGCAGGGTGATTCCCGGACTTGCGGCGAGGTGGGCAATGGCAGAATGCAGGTTAGCCAGCGGATCACCAAGATTGCTGCCTAACCCTATGTAACAACGCACCGCACTCATTCCGGCGCAACACTCACCTTGATGGTATTACTTTTGCGACGGCGTTTTTTGCGGCGGGGTTGCCCTTTCGGTGGCTGCATCGCTTTACACAAATCAATGCGCTCATCCGGGGTCGCGTGCTGAAAGGTTGTCCACCATTCGCATTCGTCTTGCAGGTCTTCACCGGATTGCGCCCGCAGGCACAGAAAATCATACGCTGCCCGAAAACGCGGATTCCCCAACAAAGCATTAGCACGGCGTAAATCGTGATAACGGAAACGGGTCTGCAATGCCCAAATTTCACGGGTAATATTGCTATAACGGCGCGGCACAGCAGTAAAATCAACCTGATCACGCAACGCATCTGTCGCCGCAATCTGCAATGCCTGCATTTCCGGGCAACCTTGGCTTTGCTCTAATTCAGACGCTTGATAAACCTTGTACCACAGCAACACTGCGTACAAAAACGCAGGCATAACCGAACGCCCTTCAGTAATGCGCTCGTCAGTATTGGTCAATGATAACTCAACCATCCGCGCAAAATTACCCGTGGTATCTTCCTCAAGGCTTTCCGCTGTCAACGGTAATAAATGCGGCAATACCCCGTATTCACGCAACAAACGGTAAGTCGCCAAACCGTGACCGCTGTGCAATAACTTAATGATTTCGTCAAATAAACGTGCGGAAGAAATACCCTCAAGCAAAATTGCCAGCGGCGCAATCAAATCGCGTATACTCGGTTCCAGCTTGAAATTGAGTTTCGCCGCAAAGCGCAACGCCCGCAGCAAACGCACCGGATCTTCGCGGAAACGCTGTTCGGGATCACCTAGCAAGCGAATTCTGCCATGACGCAAATCGTCCAAACCACCCTCGCAATCCAATAACTCACCGTTGGATGGATTATAAAACAAAGCGTTAATGGTGAAATCGCGCCGCCACACATCCTCTTCCAGCGTACCATAAACGTTATCGTGAATAATGCGCCCAGCATCGTTCACTTTACCGCCATCGTCGCTATCATCATGCGGAGCGCGGAAAGTAGCCACTTCCAAATAATCGCGCCCAAAGTAAATGTGTGCCAGCCGGAAACGCCGCCCGATTAAACGGCATGAGCTGAATAATTTACGGATTTCTTCCGGGCGGGCACTGGTGGCAATGTCAAAGTCTTTAGGGGTCAAATTCAGCAGGAGGTCACGCACGCAACCGCCCACCAAGTACGCTTCATAGCCTGCTTTTTGCAAACGCCGAATCACGTCTTTAGCGCGACCACAAACTTTATCGGGATGAATTACAAATTCCATTTCAGACACGGTTATGCCGTAACTCCGGGAAGAAAAGTGGTAATAATACCACTACACAAGCTCAACACATACCCTACATGCAACTTTTTTACAACACTTCACAACAAGGTTTTTGCCATGACAATCGCATCTTCGCGCCCCACTAAGGCTGGGTAATAACCTTTGCGCACCCCGATCTCATTAAAACCGGTATTGAGGTACAAACGGATTGCAGAAAAATTACTTTGACGCACTTCCAAAAAACACATTGTCGCGTTGGCAGCGCGGGCAATACGTTCTAAAGTGCTTAATAAACGGCTCCCCAAACCCTTGCCTTGACGTTCAGGATCGATGCAAATATTCAGCAAATGCATTTCATCCATCACGAACATCATCGCTGCATAACCCGTCAACACGCCGTTTTCTTCATAAATCCAGCACGAATAATGGTGTTTGAGGCAATCCGCAAAAATACGTGCTGTCCAAGGAAACGGGAACGCACGCGCCTCAATCGCCATAATCGCCGCGAGGTCGGCTTCCGTCATCGGACGTAACGGCAAAAAATCAGGATCAGTTAACATGAGTAGCCAATATTTCGCGGGCAAACTGCAAATCTTCCCACGCCTTGCGCTTATCGGCGGGTTGGCGCAGTAAATACGCAGGGTGATAAGTAACCACAACGGGTGTACCGCTGACGGGTGCTCGGTGTTGTTTGCCGCGTAACCGCGCTAACGGCGCATCGGTGTGTAACAGATTTTGCGCAGCAATCCGCCCGACAACCAAAATCAGGGTGGGATTCACCAATTCAATCTGACGTTCTAAATAGCCCCGGCAATTCGCGGCTTCGTCGACTTTCGGATCGCGGTTATTCGGTGGGCGGCATTTCAGCACATTAGCGATGTACACCGATTCACGCGGCAAACCGATAGCTGCCAGCATATTATTCAGTAACTGCCCTGCCCGCCCGACAAAAGGCTCACCGCGCCGGTCTTCATCCGCACCGGGAGCCTCACCAATAATCATCCAACGCGCTTGCACATCGCCCGTACCAAACACTGCTTGGGTGCGGGTTTTGGCTAGAGCACAGCGGGTGCAGGATTGGACGGCGGCGCGGAGGTCTTGCCATGAGAGATGGGAGCAAGAACCCCTCCCCCCCTGCCCCGCACCCAACCCCTCATCGGGTCGTCCCTCAAGGGGAGAGGGGAGCGAAGAAGGATAAAGAGATGTTAAGTTAGTGAGCACAGCCTCTTGCCCCTCCTCTCCCCTTGAGGGAGAGGGGGATGGGGGGTGAGGGGCATCTTTAGGCATCCATACCGGAATCCCCATCACCTGCATATACCGCTGGCGTAGCCCCGCATCCACCTTAGTTACACCCCTTGATGGTGTTGCGGATGATCACGCAGGCTTTGGCTGGCGAGTTTATTCCAAGCATCCACGTAAGCTTTCGCGGAAGCCACCACAATGTCGGTGTCCGCACCATGCCCGTGGATAATGCGTCCGGCTTTTTCCAAACGCACCGTGACTTCGCCTTGTGCATCTGTACCGCTGGTGATGTTATTTACCGAATACAGGGTCAAATTTGCTGACTCGCCGACCACGGATTCAATGCATTTAAACACCGCATCCACTGGGCCGCCGCCGATGGCAGTAACGGTATTTTCCACGCCATTGGCTCTTAACGTCACCCGCGCCTCTGGAGCTTCGCCAGTGGTCGAACACACGTGGGAAGACACCAATTCGTAAATCGCATCGGCCTGACCTGAACGTGCATCCATCATCAACACCATCAAATCTTCGTCGAAAATGTCGTGTTTACGGTCAGCCAAATCCTTAAAGCGCGTGAACGCAAGATTGAGTTCCGCCTCGGAAGCCAATTCAATCCCCAAATCCTGTAAGCGGGTTTTCAAGGCATTACGCCCAGAATGCTTACCGAGGACGATTTTGTTATCGCTCCAACCCACGTCTTGCGCACGCATAATTTCGTAAGTTTCGCGATGCTTTAATACGCCATCCTGGTGAATCCCGGATTCGTGGGCAAACGCATTCGCGCCCACAATCGCTTTATTAGGTTGCACCGGAAAGCCCGTAACGCTGGAAACCAAGCGTGAAGTCGGCACAATATGCGTCGCGTCAATGCGCGTTTCAACCGGGAATACGTCGGCACGAGTGCGCACCGCCATCACGATTTCTTCCAACGAGGCATTGCCCGCACGTTCGCCCAAGCCATTGATAGTACATTCCACCTGACGTGCGCCTTGCATCACCGCTGCCAAGGAATTACCCACTGCCAAGCCGAGGTCATTATGGCAATGCACCGAGAAAATCGCTTTGTCGGCATTCGGGATGGTTTGAATTAATCTGCCTACAATATCACCAAACACCGATGGAATCTGATACCCAACCGTGTCTGGAATATTGATGGTTCGCGCCCCCGCATCAATCGCGGCTTCAATCACGCGGCATAAAAACTCGAATTCAGAACGCCCGGCATCTTCGCAGGAAAATTCCACATCATCGGTGTAGTTACGCGCCCGTTTCACTGCATAAACAGCCTGCTCCACCACCTGATCGGGGGTCATGCGCAATTTGTTTTGCATGTGAATCGGTGAAGTCGCAATGAACGTGTGAATACGCCCGGAATTGGCGGCTTTAATCGCTTCCGCCGCACGGTCAATATCCTTATCCAAAGCGCGGGCAAGACCGCACACGGTACTGTCTTTGACAATCCCGGCAATGGCTTTCACCGACTCAAAATCGCCGGGGCTGGCAATCGGAAAACCGGCTTCGATAACATCCACACGCATTTTTTCCAACATCAAGGCGATGCGGATTTTTTCTTCCTGCGTCATGGAAGCACCCGGACTTTGTTCGCCATCGCGCAAAGTGGTGTCGAAAATGATTAAACGTTGTTTTGACATGAGTTTGCTCCAAACGGCTGCCTGCGTGCGTTAGTGTTGACAGGCAACCTATCTACGAAATATCTGGTGGGTAATGATAGCGCGTGTTGCCCCGCCGGGCGTAGGAATTTATGCCGCCCAGCAGGGCAGTCGCAGGTAGGAGAGCAGGAATGGGTAACGTGTCGTATTCATGGTGCTGACGCTACACCAAATGTGGGTTGAGTTCAAGTAATGCTAAATTGATATGCCGAACGCGCCGCAGCCAATTCCTGCTGTGTTTGCAAACGTGTTAACGTCACATCACGCTGAATCATTTCAGATGCTAATACTTTAGCCACGTAAATTTCCTCCAGCTCCTGATCAGCTTTCGCATCAGCTTCAGCTTTAAAACGCACGTGCTGCAAACGCGCCACGAATTCCCCGCGCTCCCACTCCATGCACTGCAAGGCACTTTCAAAATCGGTGCGACGTACCATCAACTCCGTCTCACGACGTTGCAGGTGGCATTGTTTACGGTAATCACAACGCAGTTGTTCCAACAACGCCAAGCCTTTAGCATCCATCCAATTAGCTGTGTCGTAATAGCGGCTCTCGGTTTCGGCTAACATTGGTATCGTCAACGCAATCAACTGCAAACCGTCAATCTGCAAACGTGACTCTAAAATAGGTGTTAAACGCTCAAGCATCGACTGGCGTTGTTGATGCAAATGTTCCAACGTTGTCGCCGCAACCAACGTCGCCACCACACCTTTGCATTCAGTTTCCCACCACAAAATCAAATTTTGCCATCCGTCTTTTTGCAACAAACTACCCGCTTTCAAAAGCTGTTCGGGGGTTGCCTCAATACGCACACTAGCAATCAGGCTCATGTCTACTCGTAGCAAATCTTTAGTGCGCAAGGAATCCTCACCCGACAAGATCAATTCCAAACTGCGGGTTTGCAGATCAAGTTGCGTTAAACGGTGTAAACCGGGAATCACAAATGCGCCTTGCTGTAATAGCAATACCGGTTTTCCCAAGCCTGTTCGCAAATAAGCAGCACCCACTGACGGACGAAAATACAGCACGTACACCAAGAGCATCAATACGCCTGCTGCCGCCACAAACAACCCTTCATAATAAAATTGATTAATAGTAGTCATGGGATTAGGTCACGCAGCCAAGCCAGAAACACGTCCACCAAAATAGACATCCAACAACTGCAATGGGCGCACTTCAAGTACCTCAGCCACCCGAATCAAGGTTGAAATTTTGGTTTCTTTTATACCTGAATTCAATAAGTTATACCATGTTTGCCGAGAAATTCCCGCCTGTTGTGCTACTTGTGTATTAGACAGACCCTGCTTGCGCATCTGTTGAAGCAAAAATAAAGACAATGCCTGTGCCGACATAAAGAAGCCCCCCTGCTAAAAACTCATTATCAATCTTTTATATGGCTATATTTTTATCAGTAATAGCAACAGATCGTCAAGCCCATTTGACACTTTTTTGTGTATGATTCGCTCAGGTTAACTTTTGACCTCTAAAAACAAAACAACTTCCAATAATTCAACAACAATTTAGGGTTTGATTATGAACAAGAAACTACTCGTGCTATCACTCGCAGCAATCCTCGCCGCACCCGCTGCTTTCGCTGCTTACGATGCGAATAGTGACCTCAACAATGGTGCTAACGACGACGCTGTAGACAAACAAACTGTTAATATCATTGTTCCAGAAGTCGCACTGCTACAAGTTACGGATGCTGATGTTGCTCTCACTATGCCAGTACCCGCCAATGCTGGTGACGGTTTCAAAACGGCTGATGCGCAAACATCAACACCCCAAGCATTAAAAATTAGCTCCAATAGCGAAGCAGGTAGTAGTGCCGCACGGAAATTAACAGCAAGTATCGCAACAGAATTACCTACAAACTGGAAGTTAACGATAACGCCCATAACCAGTGCAGGTACACCTGTGGCAAGCGATCTAGTTGATGCAATCAAATCCGTCGATATAGTCACGGGTATTCTTAACAAAAAAGATGCATCAGGAACATTCACCTACACACTTGGTCCGAAAGCAGATGGTGATATGATGGCATTCTCCGGTGCTGCTGACGTGGCCAAAGCGGTTGTCATTACTTACACATTATCTGATGTATAAGTAAGCATATCAGTCTGGGGGGGCGGCTTCCCAGACGTTGGGGGCTAGAGGAAACTGGGGCGATAATATGCAGTTTTGGCAACATTTTTTGCTAGGGGTAGCCTTGGCAATAACGGCGTTACCCGCGAATGCTATTTCCGTGATAGCTGACGATTGGTCTCATTCATTACCCGATAACATCACCAATGCTGGCACTTATTACAATGACAGTTTCACAACAACTACTAGCATAACCATTAGTGATACCAGCAGCAGTTCCCAAGCATGGACGCTCTCTGTACGCCTAATCAATTTGGTGAATGGCTTAACGATTGCTACCAAACGCACCGGACGTGGTACAGACGGCAACGAACCCAATGGCGGCGACAGTATTTACCAAACATTAGGCACAGTATTCCTACCATTGTTCACAGGTAGCGGTAACGTCAGCAACATTCCATTGGAATTTGAAATCAGCAATTTCGATGTTACTGACGGGAACGGCATTAAAGACATTCAAATCGAATACGAAGTAACCATAATCCCGTAAGGGTTTGCAGACAACAGGGGCTAATTAGATGAAACACTATGCTTTTAAAATGGCAGCATTGGCTTGCCTATTCTCTTTACATTCCGCACATGCTGCGGTGATGCTGTCTGGCGGGCTTTCCCACGAATACACGGTTAACCCCGGTGGCACTGTCAGTGGTGTACTGGAGTTGAAAAATACCAGCAATGAACCTGCTGAAGTCAAAATCTACCAAGAAGATGTCAAAGTCAAAGCCGATGGCAGCACTGAATATGCCCCCGGCACTGGCAGTCACGCCCGCTCTAACGCGAATTGGATTAGTCTCGGCACAGATCGCGTGATGCTCGCCCCCGGCGCAAGCCAAACGGTAGCCTATACCCTGCAAGTTCCCGGTGGTAATGTGAGTGGCTCCTATTGGAGCATGTTAATGCTTGAACCTGTATCCAATAAATCGCCTGAATCACAACTTGCCCCGGCAACCAACGACAAGCCAACCCTGACGATTCATCAAAAAGTGCGCTACGCCGTGCAAGTATTGACCAACGTGGGCAACCAAGCCGCAGCGAATTTGGTATTTGATGCGCCACAAGTCGCCAAAGATTCCCAAGGCGGACGTGCTTTCCATGTCAATGTGAAAAACACTGGTACGCGCCATAGCCGTCCGAAAGTATGGCTCGATGTCTTCAGCACCGATGGTAATAATGTTGGCAAATTTGAAGCAGACACCCACGGTCTTTACGCGAATGAGCGCGAAGCGTTCAGCATTGCATTGAACAACTTACAACCGGGCAATTACAAGGCTCTGCTTGCAGCTGAAGATAACAACGGCGGGCAAGTATTTGGTTCTGATGTCAATTTGACCATTCAATAAGTTACACAGGTAACACCCCGTGCAAACATCCGTGCCAATCACCACCACTCAGCGAGCTGTGCGTCTGACCTTAGCCGCCAGCTTGTTGGTGTTGGCACAAACGGCAACAGCAGCCGATGACATTAGTATTACGCCGGGGCAACGCCAAATCATCGCCAACAAACCAGGCATTATCACTTTACGTTTTGAGATAGAAAACCGCTCAGGTCAAGCACAACAACTGGAAGAAAGCCTTAACCTGCCTGAAGGTTGGGAGTTAGTCACCAATACCGCCTCCTTTTTATTAGCCAGTGGCGCACGCGAAGTACGTTTAATTCACGTGGTTGCACCGCGCGGCACAGCTTCCGGTGCGTATAACATTGGTTATCAGGTTGCATCACAAAACAACGGCGGTTTAATCAGTGCGCAAACCGTTACGGTGCAAATGGCGGCTCAAGCAGGTGTCAAATTAGCCGCGATTGCGCCCCCCAGTAGCTTGCTTGGCGGCGAAGACTTTGCGGTCGATTTCATTTTAGAAAATACCGGCAATCGGGCTGTGACTTATCAACTTGATGGCAGTGATGAAGAAAATTACATTACGGCAGTTGAACCCAAAGCCCTGACACTGGCTGCTGGTGCATCCGGCAATATCCGTATTAAGGGTAAAATTCCACGTGAAATTGAGGAAACCAGCAGTTATCGCGTTACCTTAGAAGCGCGTGGAGGTGGTAAATTAGCCGAAGAATCTGTGAGCATTCCACTGATTGCCCGTACTCCCAAAGGCTTGGGGAAATATCAAAAATTGCCGGGGAAACTTACCACGCGTTACACCCAGCAACAGCGTAATAATGCCGACGGTGGCTCAAGCAGCGAATATCAAGCACAAGTAGAATACTACGCACGCGGTGCAATTGATCAAGCAGGTCAACATAATATTGAAATGCGCCTACGTAATGGTAAAGACAGTACCGCGAACAATACCGATAACAACCAACAAGCCGAGTACCAATTTAATTACGACAACGGCGAATTAGAGGTCAAAACCGGACATCATAGTTTTAATGGCAGTCATTTGAGTGGCAATTCCCTATCCGGGATTGGCATTGAGGCGACTTACGCCCCCAAAAATGCCAAAAAACGGCAACCACTGGAAGCGCGTGTTTTTACAGGTAAGAGCCGCGATGGTGATACCACCCAAAAAAAAGTAGCCGGTGCAGCAGTCCGTTATCAGTGGGATGAATTTGAAACGGGTGCAAGCGTTATTCAACACGAAACTGCCGCCACGGTTACTGAACCTGCCAAAAAAGACACCGTAACCAGCGTCAATGCAGGATGGCGGGGTGAAAGTGTCGGCATTCGTACTGAAGCCGCCGCTGATAATGACGGTAAAGCCTGGAGCATTGATGCCAATGGGCAATGGCAAGATTTAGGAGTCAACGCTTCTTACCTGCAAGCAGACGCTACGTTTGATGGCAGCAATACCGACACCAAACAAGCATTTGCCAATGCGCGTTACCAAATTGACGACAAAACCAGTGCGGAAGTCGGCACACGCCATACCCGCAACAATTTAAAGCACGATCTCAGCAAAGAAATTCGTCAAGACAAGGAACACACCGCACGTATTAGTCGTCGTTTTGGTGATGAACAACAAATCGAAGTTAGTGTCGGACACCGCCAACGTAAAGAGCAAGATTTACGCCCAACCCCTACGACTGACCGTGACATTACAGCAACCACACTGGAATACCAGCACCAGTTTGAAACGTTTCATGTACGTGCAGAATTGGCGCGTGGCTCGCGTAAAGATCGCATCAAAACCAGCGCGAAAGGCCACAAAAAGGGGTTAACCATCAGTTGGAAACCCATCAAAGCCCTGAGTGCCAATGCGTTTTATAGCATCAGTAGCGATTTAGACAGCGAAGGTAAAACCTTTTCCGCCGGGGTTAACGGCACTTACCAACTGAACAGTAAAACAGCACTTAGCGGGTATGTGCAACGCAATCAAAACGCCAGCGAAAATACCCACGCAGATAGCTTTGAAGCACGCCTCACCCATGATATGAAACGCCGTGGCACGCTGGGGATCAATGCACGCCGCACCAATAGTCAAGCCAGCGATGGCAAAACCAGTCAAGATAATGTGGTTCAACTGGAATACAGTGTGCCGCTGGATGCCCCGATTCGTAAACGCAATAACATTGGTTCAGTACGCGGCAAGGTGCGTTACGCAGCCGATCAACGACCTGCCAGCGAAGTCGTGGTGCAAATGGGTGGGCAGTACGCAGTTACCGATCAACAGGGCGAATTCACTTATCCCGATGTTGTGGCGAAAGATTACACCCTGCAAGTCGATGCCAGCCGCCCCAATACCCAAGGTTACATGCTCAGTAGCGAAGGCGAAGAAGCCGGTGTCAGCGTGCAAGCCAGCCAAACCATTACACCCGTTTTGGAATTACACCCTGCGGCACGGCTCAGCGGCAAGCTGCAACTCTACGAAGTTGATACGGTGGCATCCGTATTTAAGCCGAATAATACCAATAATTTACGCCCCGGCAATGGTTTAGGGCGGGTGTTAATTGAGCTGCGCCCGCTGGGAAACACGGGTAAACGCATTGTTCACAAACGTACTACGTTACATGACGGCAGTTTCAGCTTTGTAGGCATTCCACCGGGGCAATGGCAATTAGTTGTCGTTGATAGCGAAAAAGTACCTGCAAATTACCGCCTCGAACAAACGCAATTTGAGATTGACTTAAGCAGTGGCGGCACGCAAGAAGTATTGATTCGTGCGTTACCTAGTGCACAAAGCATCAAAAAGATTGGCCCTAGCGGTGGCTTTAATGTCGCTGGTTAACCCATAGGAAAAACCATGAAACCCTTTTATTACACATTCGTCACTATTTGTATCAGCATAAGCACTGTACTGGCACATGCTGCGGATACTGCAATACAAACACTCAAAGTGACCATTCCTCTAGTTGCCTTGATCGATGTAGAAGATATTTCCCCAGCCTTTACATTCACTCCGCCAACAGACGCAGGGCAAGGTTTTGTTGACCCTGCCACTCCAAGCAATAACGAACCACTTGTTGCCATCAGTTCAAACAACAGTGCTGCCAGATTAGAAGTAAAAACAAATATTGATTTATCTACAAACAACTTACAGCTTGAAATTAGTAACCTTAGCGGTTTTCCTGGAGGTTTCAACACCCCCGCCATATCTAATAGCGGTACAACATTCGCGACCGTTGGCATGATGCAAAGCACAACAGGTAAAATTAGACTTACTGCACGAGGAACCAGTACCGGCGTAATGATTCCACATGGAAACTATCCGATAGAAGTAACGTACACGTTAACGCAAAACTAAACACCCGCTAGTCGTGAGAATGCGACAATCCTAAGCAGATGACTTAACGTAAGGGGGTCAGAACGCAAGGAGTCTCCGATGCAACCCCATCATGCCGTATTTGGTTTGTTATTAACTGTTTCGACCGTTGCCGTGTTCGCCGAAAGCGATTCACAACTCATAAAGATTACCGTGCCTAAAGTGGCATTAGTCAGTGTCGAACCCGCAATACCTTTTAGTTTTACAGGAAGTGGAACCACTGCTACAGGTAATAGCCAGTTATCAATCAGTTCTAACGATGAAAACACCAAACTACAAATCACACCATCCGGTATTAGTCTTGCAGTAAGTGCGGATGCGATTCAATGCCCAGAAACACCTAACGCTTCGACCATTACTTGCCATATCGGGATCAAACAGGTGAAGAATGGTGTATTAGCGTTCAATGCTACGCGCACCAGCGGTGATATGAACATTGTGTACACATTGGCGCAATAGCACCACGTAATCGAACCAAGCACTCCTCTCTCGTGACAGGGAGAGGAGTTGGTATTATGAAGACATTTGCAGAGTTAAGGCAAGTAAGTCTTACCCATCAAAAACCGGTCACATTCCCGCGCTGCTTCACGACCTTCATTGATCGCCCACACCACGAGGCTTTGTCCACGGCGCATATCGCCCGCTGCAAATACACCCGGCAGGTTAGTGGCATACTTACCATAATCGGCTTGTACATTGCCACGCGGATCAGTTGCCAAAGTCAGCGCGTCAATCAGGGTCTTTTCAGGCCCTGTAAAGCCCATGGCCAGCAATACCAATTGCGCAGGCAACACTTCTTCTGTGCCTTCGACTTCGATCAAATTCATCCGCCCGTTAGCACCTTGTTCCCAGCGCACCCCGACGGTATGAATTTCTTTCACATGACCATTCTCATCGCCGACCAGTTTCTTGGTGGAAATAAGGTAATCACGCGGATCGCGCCCGAATACTGCCGCTGCTTCTTCCTGACCGTAATCAATCTTGTGAACCAGCGGCCATTCCGGCCAAGGATTGTTAGCGGCACGCGCATCCGGCGCACGCGGCATGATTTCCAGTTGGGTCACGGATTTGCAGCCGTGACGTACTGACGTACCCACGCAGTCAGTACCCGTGTCACCACCGCCGATCACGATCACATCCAAGCCTTTGGCAGAAATGTAGTTGCCATCCGCTAAGTTGGAATCCAGCAGACTTTTGGTATTTGCTGTCAGGAATTCCATCGCGAAATGCACGCCCTTGAGGTTACGCCCCTCCACTGGCAGATCACGCGGTTGGGTAGCCCCCGCGCACAGCACTACCGCATCGAAATCGGTACGCAGTTGCTCGGCGGATACATCCTTACCTACTTCCACGCCAGTGACGAAGTGGATGCCTTCGGCTGCCATCAAGTCGACACGGCGTTGCACGATTGCCTGTTTATCCAGCTTCATATTGGGGATGCCGTACATCAGCAAGCCGCCTATGCGATCAGCACGTTCGTACACCGTGACTTCGTGACCCGCTTTATTCAACTGGTCAGCACAGGCCATACCCGCAGGCCCTGAACCAACGACGGCAACTTTTTTGCCAGTGCGTTCGCTGGGCGGTTCAGCTTTGATCCAACCTTCCTCAAACGCTTTGTCGATAATCGACACTTCGTTCAATTTGATGGTGACGGGTGGTTCGCTGATGCCGAGGGTGCAAGAACCTTCGCACGGTGCAGGACACACCCGCCCAGTAAATTCTGGGAAGTTGTTGGTCATGCGCAGGCGTTCAAACGCTTCCTTCCACAACCCGCGATAAATCATATCGTTCCATTCAGGAATCAGGTTGTGGACAGGGCAGCCGCTCGCGCCACCGGGCAACATTTTGCCGGTTTGGCAGAATGGGATGCCGCATTCCATGCAGCGTCCGCCCTGTTCGCGGTTTTCGGCTTCGCGCTCGAAGTGCAGGTGGAATTCACGCCAGTCTTTGATACGTTCCAACGGGGCGCGGTCGGCTGGCAGCTCGCGCTGGTATTCCATGAAACCAGTAGGTTTACCCATGATTGTTACCCTTATTCCTTAGTTGCCACCGACACGCGAGGCGTCGCTATTGTTTGCGGTGAAAGCTGCCATCAAGGCTTCTTCGCCAGACAGACCTTGCTGTTCAAACGACTTGATCGCTTCCAACATCCGTTGGTAGTCATTCGGCATGACGCGCACGAAATCAGCCACGTGCTTATCCCAGTCGCCCAAGATCATGCTGCCGCGTGTACTGCCGGTGTGCAGGACATGCTTTTCGACCATCGCTTTCACTTCGGTCTTTTCGTCAGCGTCAGACAGTGGGCTGTAAGCCACCATTTCAGTGTTGCCGCTCACTGCCAAAATGCCGCTAGGGTCGTAAACGTAAGCCACGCCGCCGGACATCCCCGCGCCGAAGTTACGCCCTACTTTACCCAACACCACCACGCGCCCGCCGGTCATGTATTCGCAACCGTGGTCACCAGTGCCTTCGACGACGACACGTACCCCGGAGTTACGCACGCAGAAACGTTCGCCCGCAACACCGCGCACATAGGCTTCGCCGTCACTGGCACCGAAGAATGCGACGTTGCCGATCAGGATATTATCTTCAGCCGCAAACTGTGCATCTTTACGTGGATACACAATGATTTTGCCGCCAGACAAACCTTTGCCGATGTAGTCGTTAGAATCACCTTCCAGTTCCAGCGTCATGCCTTTCGGAACGAATGCGCCGAAACTTTGCCCTGCCGAACCGTTGAACTTCAAGCGGATGGTGTCTTCTGGCAAGCCTGCCGCACCGTATTTACGGGTCACTTCTGAGCCGGTAATCGTGCCTGCTACGCGGTCAATATTCTTGATCTCGAACTCAGCCGTCACCGCAGTACCGTTATCAATGGCCGGTTGGCACGCTTTCAGGATTTTCTGCTCATCCAACGATTGCGCAATGCCGTGATCTTGGGCACGGATGCAGCGGATACCGTCGCATTCTTCCAATTCTGGCGTGTGCAGCAATTTGCTCAAATCCACCGTGCTGGCTTTCCAGTGACCTTCCGCTGTGCCTTGGCGCAGTTTGTCGACGCGCCCTACCATCTCATCAATGGTACGGAAGCCGAGTTTCGCCATGTATTCGCGCAACTCTTCGGCAATGAACATCAACAGATTAACCACGTATTGCGGGTCGCCAGCGTATTTCTTGCGCAACTCAGGGTTCTGAGTCGCGATACCGACAGGGCAAGTGTCCTGATGGCAAACGCGCATCATTACACAACCCAATGCGACTAATGGCAGCGTCGCAAAGCCGTATTCTTCCGCACCCAGCAATGCCGCCACTGCTACGTCACGCCCAGTCATCAGCTTGCCGTCGGTTTCCAGACGCACGCGGCTACGCAGGTTGTTGAGCAATAAGGTTTGATGCGTTTCTGCCAGACCCAACTCCCACGGCAAACCGGCGTGTTGCACGCTGGTTTTCGGGGAAGCACCCGTCCCGCCGTCGTAACCGGAGATCAGGATGACATCCGCCTTACCTTTAGCAACACCCGCAGCAATCGTGCCGACACCGACTTCGGATACCAGCTTGACGTTGATCCGCGCGCGTTTATTGGCGTTTTTCAGGTCGTGAATGAGCTGTGACAAGTCTTCAATCGAGTAAATATCGTGATGCGGTGGTGGCGAAATCAAGCCAACACCCGGTGTTGTACCACGCACACGCGCTACCCACGGATAAACTTTTTTACCCGGTAACTGCCCGCCCTCACCCGGTTTCGCGCCCTGTGCCAGTTTAATCTGGATTTCTTCGGCGTTATTCAGGTAGTAACTGGTCACACCGAAACGACCGGATGCAACTTGCTTAATGGCACTGTTGCGGGAATCGCCGTTCGCATCGGGAATAAAGCGTGCCGGATCTTCGCCGCCTTCACCAGAGTTAGAGCGTCCGCCCAAACGGTTCATAGCAATCGCTAAGGCTTCGTGCGCTTCTTGGCTGATTGAACCGAACGACATTGCACCGGATTTGAAACGTTTCACGATGCTTTGCGCCGATTCGACTTCGCTCAGTGGCAACGGCTGTTCGGCATAGTTAAAGTCGAGCAAGTTACGCAGGTTGAATTTAACTTCCGCGTCTTCGTGCATCAGTTTGCTGTACTGTTTATACAGTTTGTAGTCACCCAGTTTTACGGCTTTTTGCAGCGCGTAAATGGTCGCAGGGTTGTACTGATGCTCTTCTTCCTCATTCCGCCACTGGAACACGTTACCCGCTTTCAGGGAACGCTGTTCAGCATCGTGATGGTCATATGCCAGTTGGTGACGCATCAACGCTTCTTTGGCGATGATGTTCAAGTCAATCCCACCGATGCGCGAAGCAGTAGCAGTGAAATATTTGTCGATGACCGTGTGGTTAATACCAAGTGCTTCAAAAATTTGCGCACCACGGTAAGACTGGATCGTGGAAATGCCGATTTTCGACATGACCTTGATAACGCCTTTGGTTACGGCCTTGATGTATTTCTGCACTGCATAATCGTGCTTGAGGTTGGGCAACAAACCTTCACGGATCAAATCATCGAGTGATTCAAACGCCAGATACGGGTTAATCGCCTGCACGCCGTAACCGAGCAAGGTGCAGAAATGATGCACTTCGCGCGGCTCGCCGGATTCAAGAATCAGGCTTACACGGGTACGCTTACCACCACGAATTAAATGGTGATGCAAGCCAGCAACCGCCAGCAAGGATGGAATCGGTGCATTATCCGCATCCGCCAAGCGGTCGGACAATACGATTAAATTCGCACCTTCATCAACTGCTTTATCTGCCGCAGCAAACAAATGTTCCATCGCCCCATCCAGCGCGGTTGCACCATCAGCAGCACGGAACAAGATTGGTAACGTAACGCACTGGAAACCCTCACGCTGAATGTGGGTGAGTTTCGCTAACTCTTCATTGCCCAAAATCGGGGTTTTCAGCAAGATTTGTTGGCAACTGGCAGCATTCGGCGCGGTAATATCACCTTCTGAACCCAGCGTAGTGTATGCCGAGGTAACGATTTCTTCACGGATAGAGTCAATCGGTGGATTCGTCACCTGTGCAAACAACTGTTTGAAATAGTTGAATAATGGTTGCGCTTGATTGGATAAAACCGCAATCGGCGAGTCGATGCCCATTGCACCCAATGGGTCAATCCCGGTCAACGCCATCGGCACAAGCACCTTACGCACATCTTCGTAGGTGTAGCCGAACATTTTTTGGCGTTGTACCAAAGTTTCGTGTTCTGGCAAAACATGATGGGGGGCTTCTGGCAGATCGGCGATTTCCACCAAGTTATTGGCTAACCAATCCTGGTAAGGCTTGGCAGTTGCCATTTGCTGCTTGATTTCTTCATCCGCAATAATGCGACCTTGTGCGGTATCGACCAACAACATGCGTCCAGGTTGTAGGCGTTGCTTGGAAACGATAGTGCTTTGGTCAAGATCATCCAGCACACCAACTTCAGAGGCGAGAATGATCATGTCATCATTGGTGAGGTAGTAACGTGAAGGGCGCAAACCGTTACGGTCAAGCGTTGCACCCACCAGCGTACCGTCGGTGAAACCCATTGCCGCCGGGCCATCCCACGGTTCCATCAGACAACTGTGGTATTCGTAGAAAGCTTTCTTTTCCGCGCTCATGCTTTCGTGGTTTGACCAAGGTTCAGGAACCATCATCATCATCGCATGAGGCAGGGAGTATCCCGACAAATACATGAATTCCAACGTGTTATCAAACATCGCGGAGTCACTGCCGTTCGGGTTAACAACCGGGAACAGTTTGCTCAACTCGGTGTTGAATACCTCGGTTTTGATCACACCCTGACGCGCATTCATCCAGTTGACGTTACCGCGCATGGTGTTGATTTCACCGTTGTGAATCAGGTAACGGTTTGGGTGCGCACGTTCCCAGCTTGGGAAGGTGTTGGTGGAAAAGCGTGAATGGATCATCGCAATCGCCGACTCAAGGTGCGGATTGCCTAAATCTTTATAAAACTGCCCCACCTGTTCTGTGGTCAACATGCCCTTGTAAACCAAGGTGCGTGACGACAGGCTGGGGAAGTAAATGTGACCGTGTTCCAGCGCGTTAATGGCTTTTTCAGTACGCTTACGAATCACGTACAATTTGCGCTCGAAGTCGATACCTTCAGCGACATCAGCCGATTTAGCGATAAATGCCATGCGGATAAACGGCATCGCTTTGAGTGCAGTTTTGCCAATCGGCGTCGGATTCACCGGCACATCGCGCCAGCCCAGCAAGGTTTGGCCTTCTTCTTCAACGATACGGGCGAAGACCGCAGCACACGCAGCGCGTGCGTCGCTTTCCTGTGGCAAAAATGCCATGCCAGTTGCATAATGCCCCGGTTCGGGCAACTTAATATTTAAGCCTGCGCACTCTGTCGCCAAGAAGCTGTGTGGCATCTGAATCAAGATACCCGCGCCATCGCCGGTATTTTCTTCACAGCCGCACGCACCTCGGTGTTCCATGTGAGTCAGTACTTTCAGTGCCTGCTGGACAATCCGGTGTGACTTAACGCCTTTCAGGTGCGCCACAAAACCCATGCCGCAAGCATCGTGTTCAAAGCCAGGGTCATAAAGCCCTTGTGCTAGGGGTAGTTCAGTGTATCTCATCGGAATCTCAGACATTAAAAGGGTTGCTATTATGGTACAAAATACAGAGTCAGGGCTAGACACCTTAGCGCGTTTTTCACAGCATGGAAAGAGATGACAAATACAGTAGGACGCATTCCTAAAGACTTTATCGACCAACTGCTTACCCGCGTCGACATTATCGACGTGATAGGTTCGCGCGTGCCTCTCAAAAAGGCGGGGCGCGAATATCAAGCTTGTTGCCCTTTCCATAACGAAAAAACAGCGTCGTTTACGGTGAGTCCGACGAAACAGTTTTACCATTGTTTTGGGTGCGGCGCACACGGTTCTGCCATCTCTTTTTTGATGGAGTACGAACATTTAGCGTATCCAGAGGCCATCGAAGCCCTCGCCCGCACTGCCGGAGTGCAAGTGCCCCGCGAAGGTGCGGAAGATGCACCAAAACGCAAGCCCACTAACAAAAGTTTATACACACTTATGGAGGAGGCAACGAATTGGTTTCAAGCGCAACTCCCTCAAAATCCTGCGGCGCGTGAGTATTTACAACAACGCGGCTTAAGTGCAGACATTATTTCACGCTTCGGTATTGGTTACGCTCCCAGTGGCTGGGATAATTTAGGAAGAAAATTAGCGGCTTACGGCGAGGAGAAACTCCTTGCAACGGGAATGGCTACTCAAAATGAAGCGGGCAAAGTGTATGACCGCTTTCGTGAACGTATTATGTTCCCCATCCGTGACAAACGTGGGCGCGTGATCGGTTTCGGTGGGCGCGTATTAGGCAACGACACCCCTAAATATTTGAACTCGCCCGAAACCGAGATTTTCCACAAAGGTTCTGAGCTGTACGGGTTGTTTGAAGCACGTCAACACACCCGCAAACTGGAACGCTTGTTGGTGGTTGAAGGCTACATGGACGTGATTGCCCTTGCGCAATACGGCATCACTTACGCCGTGGCAACATTGGGAACGGCAACCACACCGGAGCATGTGCGACTGTTATTTCGTACTGTACCGGAAATTATTTTCTGTTTTGACGGCGACAGAGCAGGCAAACAAGCGGCGTGGCGAGCCTTGGAAAATGCTTTACCCGAACTCCAAGATGATAAAAATGTCGGTTTTTTATTCCTTCCCAATGGCGAAGACCCTGACAGCCACGTCCGTCAAATTGGCAAAGAAGCATTTGAAGCCTCACTGCAAAAAGCGTTGCCGTTGACGAAATTCTTTATGATTGGACTTAATAATCAGCTTGGTTTTCGTGAAAATGCCACGTTGAATGTCACGGAAGAGCGCACCAAGTTTGTTAAAGAAGCAGCGATGTTAATGGCTAAAATGCCTAATATCCTGCAAAAACGCCAGCTAATGCCGGAATTGGTGCGTATGGGTGCGCTTGATCCGGGGCAAAAAAAGATTTTCAACCAATACGCCAAAAATAACGCACCGGAAGCACCGCCGATCCGCCAATCGCGCCTCAATGAGCAAACGGTGCGGCGTACCCCGATGCGTCACGCGATTGCCCTATTGCTGGATTACCCAAATCTTGCACAGGAAGTAGGTAATCCCGAACAATGGGCGCGTTACGAAGTGGCAGGACTCGACTTATTTTTGGCGATCCTTGAAATCATTGAAGCGCATCCCCACATACAAACCGCAGCTTTAGTGGAGCGGTTTCGCGCAACCGAATACGAAGCGGCCTTGTCGCGCCTCACCAGCGGACAATTTCAGTATCCTGCTGACAGCGATATTCCCCTCAAGGAGTTTCGTGATTGTTTGACGCAAATACGGCGACAAGCACAGCAACAACAGTTAGATAAGCTGTTGCAGCAGGAACAGGTTGAAGGATTAACCGCGCAAGAACGCAACGATTTACTATGCTTACTGTCTGAACTGCATCATTTGCCGGGTTAACGGCACTAAAACAGCGGATGGCATTTTAGAAAACTGTGATACAATTACCGACCTTTTTTCCAGAGAGTTTAGGGCATGAGTCAAGAAGAGCAGCAGCAATCCGGTTTGAAAGAGCTGATTGCCAAAGGTAAGGAGCAAGGCTACCTGACCTATGCCGAGGTTAACGACCATCTTCCCGATACGATTGTTGACCCGGAACAGATTGAAGACATCGTTGCTATGATCAACGATATGGGCATTACTGTCTATGAACATGCCCCCGATGCGGATTCGCTGTTATTAAACGACGAAGCTGTGCAGGCTGACGATGAAGCCGCTGAGGAAGCCGCTGCTGCGTTAGCCAACGTCGATGGTGACTTTGGGCGCACCACCGACCCCGTGCGGATGTACATGCGCGAAATGGGCACAGTTGAGCTATTGACCCGCGAAGGCGAAATTCAAATCGCGATCCGTATTGAGGAAGGTCTGAATGAAATCCTGCGAGCGTTAGCACAATACCCCGCATCAACCGAAATTCTGCTGGAAAAAGCCGATAAAATTGACTCTGAAGAAGTCCGTTTAACCGACGTTATCAATGGCTTCGTGAACCCTGATGAGGACTTGGCTACCGCTTTCCAAGCAACCGTGGATGAAACGGATTTGGACGCTAAAGCCGAAAGCGATGACGATGCCGCCGTTGTTGACGAAGACGAAGACGACGTAGCCGACCCCGTTGATACCGGCCCTGATCCTGAAGAAGCACGTTTGAAGTTTGCTGAGTTGCGTGAACTTTACGAAACCGCGAAAAATGCCTCCAACGACAATAACGCACTGGCTTACACCACTGCGCGTGATGCTTTGGCTGCGAAATTCATGGAATTCCGTTTAGCCCAGCCAATCATTGAGCAATTAACGGTACAACTTAACGAAATTGTTGACCGTATTCGCCAAAATGAACGTCATATCATGAAGTTATGCGTTCAAAAAGGCGGTATGGCACGCCAAGGTTTCATTGACAGCTTCCCGCAGAATGAAACAGATTTGGAATGGCTCAACCGTTATTGCAGCAGCAAGCGTGGCGATCATGCGCGTCTGTTGAATTTGTTGCCCAAAGTTCATGAAGCACAACAGCAATTGCTGGAAATTGAGCGTGAATGCAATTTAAGCATTCCTCAGATCAAAGACATTAACCGCAATATGTCGGTTGGCGAAGCCAAAGCACGTCGCGCCAAGAAAGAAATGGTGGAAGCCAACTTACGTTTGGTTATCTCGATTGCCAAGAAATACACCAACCGTGGCCTGCAATTCTTGGATCTGATTCAAGAAGGTAACATTGGTTTGATGAAGGCCGTTGATAAATTTGAATACCGTCGTGGTTACAAATTCTCAACTTACGCCACTTGGTGGATTCGTCAGGCGATTACCCGTTCCATCGCGGATCAGGCACGCACCATCCGTATTCCGGTGCACATGATCGAAACCATCAACAAGCTCAACCGCATTTCGCGCCGTTTGTTGCAGGAAATGGGGCGCGAGGCAACGCCGGAAGAATTGGCTGAAGCAATGGAAATGCCGGAAGATAAAATCCGTAAAGTCCTGAAAATTGCTAAAGAACCCATTTCAATGGAAACCCCGATTGGTGATGACGAAGATTCACATTTGGGTGACTTCATCGAAGACAGTAACATTCTGTCACCGATTGAATCAGCAACTACATCAAGCTTGTCAGAAGTCACTCGCGAAGTGCTTTCAAGCCTGACTTCCCGTGAAGCGAAAGTGCTGCGGATGCGCTTCGGTATCGACATGAATACCGACCACACGCTGGAAGAAGTCGGCAAGCAATTCGATGTTACCCGTGAACGTATTCGTCAAATCGAAGCCAAAGCGTTGCGTAAGTTGCGCCATCCAAGCCGTTCGGATATGCTTCGCAGCTTCTTGGAATACGACCCCGGTCAGTTGCCAACCAACTAAAACCCGTCTACCGGGCCTATGGCGCAATGGTTAGCGCAGAGGACTCATAATCCTTTGGTTCACAGTTCGAGTCTGTGTGGGCCCACCATTTTTCTCCTTTAGAAACAAGGATTTGTGTATAAAACCTCAGATCCTTGTTCGCTATCTTTTTGACGATGCTACCAATATGCTACCTTTTTTCTTCAGTGCTGCTCTGATAGAGGTTTTCCTCTGCCAGTAGTATGCTCTTGTTCAGGGCATTTTCACCAGATCTCGTTCAAATAAAACATTGCAAAATGACAACACATTTCTTCACCTACCACTGTCTATGTCACTGAGTCACAATGATACCCATCGGTTTAAGTATCCCCTACCCCGGCGCATCCTTGTGAGCTTCAAGCTTTTGAAAATACGCTGCTTTCTTGGAGTTGATGACTTCCAATGAGGCAGGGTTCTCTATCCCACCAGCCTTGTAAATCATCTGCAAAGCCTTGATCTCGTTGGCAAGGTTATTCAACTCGGTCACGGTTACTTTAGCCTGCCTTCCCTGCTGTTCTTGCTGTTGTTTACGCCATTCCAATGCAGGAGTGCGGTCGAACGTGCCGGAGCGGGCACTGTTGGCTAACCAAACCAATAAGCCGATAGTCGATTTTTTTACTTCTCCATGCGCTATTTTCGCTGCGAGTACGTCGAGTACTTCTTGGGCGACCACAGGATGTAGGCCATCAAGTTTGCTCGGTGCTTGAGCGCGTTCTTCTGTTGATAGTTCATCAGGGTAGCGTAGCGCTACTTGGCTTAAGCCATGATTTGACGTTATACCGCTGATACTGTCATCCACCTGACTGACTTCATCGGTGTGTGGGCATGATTGGGGGACTGTAGGGGGATTAGGTGTAAAGGTTTTAGTGTGTAATGGTTTTTTATTGTCTGTTACCAATACTGGGTTGGAGTCCACCCCATTTGGGGGTAAAGACTCACCCAGTGTGGGGTTATTATTACCGAAATGGGGGAAGGTTTTGGCCAATAGCTGGTTGGTTTCGACCAAATGTTGGTTGGCTATCACTAAATTGCGGTGAGATTCGACCAGTGTTTGATGGGCATCTAACAATTGTTGGTAGTGGGATTTCAAGGCAGTCAGCACGTCTAGCGTATCGGAACCGGGGTCAATACGAGTGTTGGCGCTTGTTTCTTCTGCGTCATCAGTGGCGAGATAGGCATCCGTTTCACTGGCTCCTTGTCGGATTTGAAATCCTGCCTTTCCTTGAGTGCTGAGGAAGTGTTTGGGGATACGGTAAATTGTTCCGAATCTGCCCTTCCCCGCGCTTTCAAATAAGCCCGTTGCCATGACTTCCCGAACCGCTGCACGCGCACGATCACGCCGCAATCCTGATAATTGCTCTAGGCGTGAATCGGAAAGGTCGTCTTCTGTCTTACCGTATCCCGCTAATTGCATCAGCAGTGTGAGGCTCATTGTTAAATTGGATTTACTGAAATCCGCATCAATGATGGCTTTCAGTAGTCGAACCATACGCATCATTGTCTCCTTGTAAATTGATCCGTTCGCCGCGTACTTGCGCGTATTTGTTAGTTGGCAAAACCTGCCCGTAAGGCTGAAAACACAGTCTTATGGGTAGGGTGAATGTGAGAGGGTGAGTATCTGGTTCTGCGTTAAATACGAAGTTTTGGCGGTACTGGGTTGTATTGCTGAAAGGAGGTGGTAACAAATTGAAAGCCATTCAGGGTGTTATTGCCGTATTTGCGCTGGTAGGTGATTTGACGGCGAGCTTCTGTGGCCGCATTGAGCCAATAATGACTAGCACTAATGGCTTCAATGCGTAGATCACGCAATTCTGCATCAGTGGTTAAGCCATCTTGTTCCAGTGATTGTTTCCAGTGATGGCGTAAACCACGTGCCGCGCCTAAATGCTCACGATGAATTTCACGTAAGGTGCGTTTTGTCATGCCTATTCCCTCCCCTGCTTGGTTGAATTATCAATAGCAGTAACAACTGCTTTGAGTATTTCCATGACTGCCAGTGGATGAGGCAGCATTGAACAATAGCCCTTGCGTTCCGAGTCAGCATCACGTTCCCAGTGTGCTTCCCAGCCATCGTCACCGGCTTCAAATGCGCGGAACTGCCAGCCTTCACCAAGGGGTTGGTAAAAATTGGCTGCATCAAGGCTAGGCATTTCGTGTTGATCATTTTCACGGTATCACTCAAATGCAGATTCTGCATGGTGAGGTAGTAATCCGGTTCCACAAGTCAGGCGTTCAAATGCTGCCCACTGCCACGCCATGCAGCGACTGCCCCTACATTCATCCTGTACCATCATTTTGGGGCAGAGCTTTTGTTTGGCTTCTTGTTCGGTGTGAGTGGCGATGTTCATTGCACTGACTCCCACGGTTTGGTGGCATAGCCACTGAAGCGACGCGCTAATTCGGTAATGGCTTGTTCCTGATCGGCCTGTTTTAAAAAGGCCAACGCGGGAATGGCGTTAGCTGCATCCAGCAGATGCACGGTAGCTTGGCGGGGATTCGTTCCGCGATTGCAAATCTCTTGTGCAATTTTCACCAAGGACAGGGTGTTGTCGTCCACGTCTATTCTCCTGTTTGAATGTGTGTTGTTGTGGTGATTATGAGACTTTATAGTCTCTAGTGTCAATATTCAAAAGGACTATAAAGTCTTAAACCAAGCACAAAAGTACATCACAAAACACCGGACAACGCCTGTGAGAGAAGATTTGGTAGAACTTGCCATTTCGTTCGTTTCGTTTACTGCTATAATGAATGCACGATGTTAGCCAAAGGAGTTTTCAGAAATGCCTGCCTTAGTCAGTTATCAAGTCCCGACGCAAGAAGATACCGAGCTTGCTGTTGAGAGCAGCCGTTTGTTGGCTGCTTGCATTGGCAAAGGAGAAAGTGCTTGTTTACGCCTTCATAACGGCAATGAACTGCTGCAAGTTCCCGTAAAAGCTATTCGCTTGTTGGTGGACATTTTGGATGCAATGGCGCGGGGTGATGCCGTATCTCTCATTCCGATCCACAAAGAATTGACCACCCAAGAAGCAGCTAACATCTTAAATGTTTCACGTCCCTATTTAGTAAAGTTGATAGAAGCTGGGGAAATACCATTTCATAAGAATGGAGTACGTCGTCGCGTTTTCTTTAAAGACTTAATGGAGTACAAGCAAAAACGGGATCAGGCCAGTATGCTGCTACTGGATGAGTTGACTGCCGAAGCCCAAGAATTTGAGATGGGTTACTAATGCTTTCAGGTCAAAATTTTACAGTTTTGTACGATGCCTGTGTGCTTTATCCAGCACCCTTGCGTGATTTTCTGGTGCGGTTGGCGTGGACGGGTGTATTTCGGGCAAAATGGACGCAACAAATTCATGAAGAATGGATATGCAACGCTTTACAGAACAACACCAAGCTGACCCGTGAACGTTTGGAAATGACTGCTGGTAAGATGAATGCTGCAATTATGGATTCACTGGTATCAGGTTATGAACCACTTATTGCTGGTTTAGAATTGCCCGATGTGAATGACAGGCATGTATTAGCTGCGGCGATTAAGGGGCAAGCAGAAGTTATTGTCACGTTTAATCTGAAAGACTTTCCTGCTAGTTACCTAAAACCCTTCGGTATTTTGGCACAGCACCCTGATGAGTTTATCAGCCACCTGACTAATCTATACCCCGAAATGATTTTACTGACTGCCCGACAACAAAGGGCGAGCTTGAAAAATCCACCAAGAACTGTCGATGAATTCTTAGATACATTGTTGCGTCAACAGTTGCCCCGCACAGCGGCATTCCTTAAGCAACGTAAGGAGCTTATCTGAAGCATTCAGCTACAGTAATTCTTTTCATCCCGTCCCCTTCTCAAGATTTGCAATAATAGAAGAAATTTCTTGAATCGCAACCTCATACTTATGATTCTCAGGCGGTGTTAAACCACCTAACAGCACCCATGTTGGGTCGACATTAAATATTGCTTTCAATCTAAGCAAAAAAATCCCATCTGGAATGGTTTCATCAGACTCATATCGCCTAATCGTCTTGCTAACGACTTCCATTTTTTCTGCAAATTCTGCTTGCGTCAACCCCCCCCGCACCTCCCGCAGGCGTTGCCCGATGCTTTGTGATGTACTTTCGTGCTTCATTTAAGACTTTATAGTCCTTTTAATATTGACTTTAGAGACTATAAAGTCCCACAATCACCACAACAACACACATTCAAACAGGAGAATAGACGTGACCCTATCCCCCCATCCGAACACCCTGCTCACCCCCGAAGAGGTGCTTGCTTGGTTCCGCACCAATGGCATCAGCATTGCAGGCTGGTGTCGTGAGAACGGCTTCAGTCGCAATGTGGTCAACTCTCTGTTGCACACAAGGCTGCCCGGTTTGCGGGGGCAAGCCCACCAAGCCGCGATTGCACTGCACCTGAAAGCCGCACCAGAACAAGCTCAGGTGGGCGGAAACCATGAATAATGCTACCACAACCGTACTAAGTAACCCCACCAGAATTTTACAGCGGGTTACTGCTACCTGTGCCGATCACCGCTGCCCCCGCTGCCCTTTCCGTGAATCTGATGGCCTGTTCGGGCGGTGTACCAATCCAGCACCCTGCCCAAACTAGGAGCAACACCATGAAATTACCCTCCCTGTCACCGCAAACTGTTTTCTACGTAGCCGGTGCCCTGACCACGGCTGCCAGCATTAAGGGAACGGGCGCATATCTCATGACTGAGACTAACGGCGACCTGTTGCTGTCAACGGCGGGTGCTATTGCTTTGGGTATTGCGGTATACGCCGGTTGTGAAGTGGCTTTCAACCATAAGGGTGCTGTCAAGCGAGTGGTAGCTGGGTTCGTTGCCGCCTCCGCGATTGCCTTAAGCAGTTACACCATCTACCAGCACATAACACTGCCCTTGCTGGAACAACAGCAGGCAGAACTGCGTCAGCAACAAACCGATGCACAAGCGGAAGCCCAACGGGTACGCCAGCAGCAGGCGGCAGTAACCCAAACACTGCAACAGCAGCAAGCCGACTTACGCCAGCAGATTGAAGACCTGCGCCAGTTCAATGCGACTGATGCAAGCCACGTGACTGATCTGGACGGTAGCAGTCAAAAAGGTGCGGCATGGCAGGCAGTCCAACTACGCAAGGCTATCGCAGAACGCAATACCGAGATTGGTCAGCTCATGGGGCGGTTGGAGAATTACACCCAACGACTGACGGCTACGCCTGTGACTCCTGTAGCTGAAACAGCACAGCAGAACACGCCTCCCAATACAGCAGACGTGCCACTGGATCGGGCAATACTGGCACGCGCCAGCCTGTATGACCTAATGACACTGTTACTCGTGTTGTTTGCCGGGTGGTTCAAAACCCACAAGCGTGAGCAGGAACAGGGGCGAGTGGTGAGCTTGCAAGCAGCCAATCAAGCAGCGAAAGACACTTTGCAGCAACTGAAGGATGTGGCTGGTGACATGGAGAAGGTTGGTAATAACGCTTTATCTACCGTTGCAGGTGCAGCGGCACGACTCGATGCAGCCCTGCAACGTGTAACGCTTACCGTTGCGGGTGCAATGGAATGTGCAACGACCCATGCAACGGGTGCTACAACACCAAAAATTCAAGATGTCAGTGAGAATGATGTATTAATCCTATTAGAAAATCATTGTATTGAAACCGATAATCAAGGATTAATTACGACAGATGAAATGATGATGGCGACAGGTTGGGGACGTACTCGCGTCCGTAAGATCAAGGAGAAGGCTTATCTGCGCGGTTTCTTAAATCGTGAACAGCAAGGTAAAGGCTGGATTTACTTCTATCCAACCCTTGAAAAGATTGCAGCAGTGGATGCGGGAAATGTCATTAATTTAGCAAGAATAAGAGGCAAATAACATGGAAGTTGCTTCTATCGAAAAACTGAATAAAACCCTCCTAGGGGTAATGTATGTGTCATTAGTACCTGCAACGGGAAGCCGTGAATCTGCAACAAACCTGCAACGAAAAGTGGTTACACCTGCAACGAATGTGCAATTAGCAAGGAGCCATCCATGAGCCTCGTCATGAAAGAGTGGTACGGCATCTCCACCCACTTCGCCATTATTTTTTGCTTGGGTGTGGCAACCGGTTGGTATCTCAGTGGTGATGATGAGGCGGCGGTCACTGCCAGCCTTAACCAGATCAGGGCGGCACAAGGCGAACAACAACCGGTGTTGGTGAGTGACAACGACAATTACCAGTTCATGCAGAACTGGTGCGCGGCAAATTTCGGTAATCAGGAGAATAAGCAATGATAGGCGACAATTACTACGGGGCGAATGCGTCCACTTTTATCGGTGTGGCGACGTTGGGGATCAGTGCGGTGTCGCTGCTGTCCGCACTGGCTACCGAGGTGGCGGTGATTGAAGTCGGCGGGAGTCAGGCGTGGAGTGTGGCGGCTTCCATTTTGGGGTTGCTCATTGGTGGAGCCTTGATTGCCAGCCGCGAAACGGTTGGTGGCATTATGGCGATCCTGTTGACCGTCAGTCTATTTGCTAACGGGGTGAGCATCAATTTCAAGCAGTTGCTCAGTGTGGCAGAAGGGGCTTATGACGGTGTGGCGACCGCTGCCCATGCGATTAAGTCGACCTCAAACGCGCCAAGTGCAGGCAATAACGCGGGGATTGGGCAAAACGCACTGTTTCAAGGTTATGTCCGTGGTGAGGCAATTTCTGCTGTGGCTCGCCAGCAGTGTGAGCAAGGCGCAATGCCGTGGACGAAGACAATGGCAGGGGTACGTGCCTGCACCACCGGTTACGAGTGGAAAAAACAAATCTAATCCCTTGGTAACGCAGGAGAAATTCCATGTATTACAAATTAGCGCACGTTGGGTTTTATGTCTTCACACCCGTTGGTAAGTGGTTGCTGGTGATTTTCCTGCTGCTGAATTTCCTCATGCCACTGATCGTGACATGGGCGGGGGATATGCTGGGGATGTTTTTCCAGCAGCTCTCGGATGAAATACGCGGGTTTTTCCTGAAATTCTTACCGGACTGGATGCAGCAATGAGTACCACTGCCATTGCCCGTGACATCGCCCAAATCAAGTACGATCTGGCGGAATTGAAAGCGATTACCCATGTGACGTGGTTGCGTACCCGTCCGCAAATGGAATGGTATTTCGCTTTACCGGTGGCACTGATGGCGTATTTCATGGTGTTAAGCCCGTTGCGCACTGCCGGAACACCGGTCAGTGAGGCGGTGGATACCGCGTTTGAGGTGGTCAATACCGCTGCTGAACGCGCCGGGGCGTGGCTTGCCAGTATTAACTATGCCATGCCCAGTATGTACCGTGGGCAAGCCCTGCGAGGGCTGTCCAATGAGCAAACCGTGGCACTGATGAAGGCGATCATCCAGCGTGAGAACAGTGGCAGCTATGAGGGCTGGAACATCTTCGGTTATTTGGGCGGCTACCAAGGCGGTGCCGCCGCTTTGGCACAAACCGGTTACATCAAACGTGAAGTATTCGACGTGGCGGCGGACTGCATTAAGGCCGGGAGTTGCGGCAAATTACACCTTGAGTTCCTGCAAAATAATAATAACTGGACGACGGGTAATAGCTTTGAAAGCTTTATGGCAAGCCCTGAAATTCAAGATACGTTTTTTGTCAAACTGGCCAATTTTAATAGCGAAGAAGGTTTTAAACGCGGGGTATTGCGTGAGGGGCAATACGAAAAGATTGCCGGTTTTGTCGCAGTAGCGCACCTGCAAGGGATTAATACCGCCGTGGATTATTTCTTGCACAGCAAAAACACCAAAAAAGGCGGTGCTTATGCCTCTGAATACGCCGGAATTGGCGCAGCCGCCGTTAAAACCACCGATGTGATAGCAACCGCCAGCCGCTTTATTGGGCTGCATGAGGAAGCCAATAACCGGAAATTAGCGGTATTCATGCGCAAGGCAGGATTTAGTTTAAACCCGGATGTCACTGCATGGTGTGCCGCCTTTGCCAATGCGGTGTTGCACGAAAATGGCATTGCCGGGACGGGGAAATTGAACGCCCGGTCTTTCCTTAACTGGGGAGCCAAAACCGACACCCCGAAGCTGGGGGACATTGTGGTGTTATGGCGCGGCAGCCACGATGGCTGGTTGGGTCATGTTGGATTTTTTAAGGGTTTTGATAGCAATGGGAATGTCTTGATCCTTGGTGGCAACCAAACAGAACCCGGTAGCCGTCACAGCGAATGGGTCAGTATTAACAGTTTCCCCATCAACCGGGTACTCGGCTACCGCACTGCACCCAAGAAGTTTATTTGAGGAAAAAATCATGGAAAACGCATTAGCACACAACGTGGTCACTCTCCCGGTCAAGTCCGCTGATAAGCCAGTGGATGCAACCGAAAACAGCGGTTTTCAGGGGGATTTGGGTTTGGCAGGAATTTGGCGGAAATTTGGCGACGGGTTTTGGGGTGGAAAATTGTCAGAAAGCGACCATGAAGCGGAAGTCATCCCCGGATTAGCAATGGCTTGTAAGCAAGCTGATGATATTAAAAAACAAGAAGAAATTCGCAAGGCATTCATTAATTCCTATTTTATGCATGAGGAAGTTCGGACAAGGCTCGCCAAGTTCTTTGTAGCCAACAAAGAGCGTCCTCGTCAGGATCAACTACAAGCCATTACCGTCACAACCCGCTTGATGCGTCCCGGTATGGATGTGAATCTCCGTGAACTCGAAACCCTGATTACGGATGATACCCAGGAAACCATTAACAAGAACTATGTCAGGGAAGCCCTTATCCCGCTCATGAAAGACATCGGCCTGATCGTCCAGCCCAAAGAAGGTGTGAATGGTTGGCAATGGCGGGATATTGAGAAAAAACCTTCTGCCAAGGAAATGACTGCAAAGGCGTTAAAACAGGTAGCCTTAATGACCAGCCCGGTACACCGTGAATTACTGGATGAACAGGCTAAACGTTATGCGTTATTGCGCCAGCAACAGGTGTTAAAACAGCGCATCCATCTGGAAAAAAGTAACCAGCAATTAATCCTGCAAGCGCAAGCGAAAGCCGAAGAAAATGAAAAGGCCATGCTGGATTTAGGCATGAAAAAGGCAGTGAGTAATACCCCGGCATGGATTGCCAGTGCCGGGGTGGCGTTGATTGCGGTGGTGTTATTGGCTGGACAAGGTGGCGGCAATAACGCGGCATTGCCAACGGAACAAGCCGGAGTAACAACGTTTGAAGCAGCCCCCGATTATCACGCGATTGATGATGAAATGTTATTGCGGCTGCAATACCAACAAGCCGGGATTGATTGGGACAGTTTGCCACTACAAGACCGCCAAAACCTGATCAAAGAATTGAAGCAAGAACGTTTGGGGAGATAAGACGATGACAAGCATGATCGGTCGGGTACGTCCTGAACATTTTGCCCCCGATTCATTAAGCGGTGGTGCGGTAGTGACACTGAGTGTGGCGGTTGGGACATTGTTTGCACCCCCGGTGGGGTTGGCAGGGTTATTTTCTTACCTTGGCTGGAAAGCTTATGACCGCCACATTACCCGCTGGCGGCGGGAAGGGTTTTGGGGTGATCCACCTGCGGGTTTTATCGGTGTGGATGAGGCTGAAAGCTTAGCGGCGACGGATGGGCAGTTACCTTCCCCTGCGGTGAGCTTGGGTGCGGCCGTGCTGCTGGGTACTGCCATGAGCGACAGCAGCGGCGACGGCGATAAGGGCAATACGGGCGAGGTATCCGTTTATTGGTTGCCGAACGATACCCGTGCCACCTTGAACCCGAACATGGGGATTATCGGTACGATGGGGACGGGCAAGACCCAGTTTGTGAAGTCGGTGATCTGGCAGTTGTCACGTATGACGGAACAAAACCGCGCCCCGCTGGGGCAATTGATCTTCGACTACAAGTCGGACTATACCCAAGACGATTTTAAGCAGGCGGTGGGGGCAACCAGCCATAAGCTGTACAAACTACCGTACAATCCGTTGTCGCTGTTTGGGGATGTGCCGCGTTTGCCGGTGCGTGCTGCGTCGGCTTTCACTGACACCGTGGCGCGTGCCTTCGGTTTGGGTGAAAAGCAGCGGCTGAAACTGCAAGAGGCGATTGCGGAAAGCTACCAACTCGCGGGTATCCATCCCGATAAACCCGCCACATGGCAACGTCCTGCACCCACGATCCAAGACGTGTGGGAAGTTTTCTTGGCGGAGGAACCGGAAAAAGATTCGTTGTATGCGGCATTATCCAAACTGGTGAGCTTCCAGATTTTTGAAGACCAGCAAGATAACCTTGTGAGTTTGCATGAACTGATTGAGCGGGACGGGATCACCATCATCGACTTAGCCGGTGATGACCCCAGTATCCAAAACCTTGTGGTTGCCCTCACCCTTGACCTGTTCTACGCGCAGATGCAGCGCAACGGCAAGCCGCAAGTCGATGGTGATTTTCGTCAGATCAGCAAAATGGTGATTGCGGATGAGGCGGATAATTTTATGAGCCAAGATTTCCCGTCACTCAAACGCATCCTCAAGGAGGGTCGTGAATACGGGATTGGCACGATTCTCTCTACTCAACAAATCACCCATTTCCGTACCGGTGAAGACAACTACGCGGCCTACATGAAGTCGTGGGTGGTGCATTCGGTGGATGAGATCAGCCCCAAGGACATCCGCGCTATTTTCAATGTCACTGACAAATCCGCACAGGACGATTTAATGGAATCCATCCGTAACCTTGGCAAACACATGAGCTACTACGTGTCATCCGGCAAGCAGGTGAGCAGGGTTAAGGACAAGGCGTATTGGGAGTGGAAACAGGGGAGATAAGTCTGGTTTTTGCTGGCTATAACATTGGTATGCCACTGAATAAAGCTATGATATTCAGTCGGTCGCATTGGGTGTCTTCTTTATGAGGGGGATCACTGTAATCAACTCCCATATTTCAAACAGTTCCCCATTCATTAAGCAGTATGAGAATACGCGAATTATAACGTTTGCTTTCTAGTGATAATATCTATAATGCTACACATCACTGATGAACAACATTAGTCAATGTAAGATTAAACATTGAGACTGTTCTGAGAATTGGCAGGTCATCCATTAAGTTCCCCCTTCTCAGCAGAGAGTTGATTTTTTACTTCGCCTGAACCCAAAGGAAATCATCTGATGTTGGATGTTTTTGATTTACGTGATGATTTGGTAAGTGGCTACAGTCTTTTCTCACGTAGTTTTACCAGAATAGCAGCTTCAGATATTAAGGATAGGATTGACGGTGAGTATCAGAAGGGGCGTTACTGGCCTGAACCCCTGATCCAGATAAACCCCAATTACAAGCGTGTAGATAGTGTCCAGAATTTGGTTAAGCAGGGACTGTTACACCCACTCTGTGCAGACATTTTCCAGGTAGGCAAAACGGATGGGAAACCTGCTCCTCTTCACTTGTATACGCACCAGCTTGAGGCGATCACTGCCGCCAAAGAAGACAAAAGCTATGTGGTAACGACAGGGACGGGTTCAGGCAAGTCATTGTCGTTCTTCATTCCTATCGTGGATCAGATACTGAGATCAAAGGAAAAAGACCCGACACCACGGACGCGGGCTATCGTCATCTACCCCATGAATGCCTTGGCAAACAGCCAGTTGGAAGAACTTAACAAGTTCCTGCATGGCTATGCGGCGGACAAAAAGCCTTTTACTGTAGAACGTTATACTGGGCAGGATGAAACCGCAGAGCGGGAACGAATCGCCAGTAACCCGCCTGATATATTACTGACCAACTTCATGATGTTGGAATTGATCCTGACCCGTTACGAATCAAGGGATCGTCGGGTAGTGGAACATTGTCATGGTCTGGAGTTTCTGGTGCTGGATGAACTGCACACTTACCGTGGTCGTCAGGGAGCCGATGTCGCCATGTTGGTGAGAAGGCTCAGGCAGAGGTTGGAAGCAGATAAGTTAATCTGTATCGGTACGTCTGCCACCATGTCCAATAAAGGCTCGACCGCAGACAAGAAAAACACGATTGCCTCTGTTGCTTCCAAGCTGTTTGGTGCCAACATCGTTGCGGATAACGTCATTGATGAAACGCTGGAACGTGTAACAGAACCCTCAAAAAATATTGCAGCCGTTCGCCCCTATTTAAAGGCGGCAATTCGCACCAAGCAGTTTCAATGGGACAACTTTGATGCTTTCCGACAAGACCCGTTAGCAATATGGGTTGAGTTGAAACTGAGCATTGATTACCCCCACGGTTGGGATAAACCAGAACGAGCCAAACCGCTGACATTGACGGAAGCCAGCCAATCGCTGGCACAGGATGCCGGTGTCAGTAATGACGAAGCAAAAGCCGCGTTGCAGGCTTTTCTGCTGGCAGCCAATGCGGTCGATGGAGTCAAGACTCTACAAGGCGCTCCGCCCTTTGCATTCAAATTGCACCAGTTCATCAGCGGCCCCGGCAAAGTGTCGGCTACGTTGGAAGACGAAAATGAGCGCATTATTACGTTGGATACCCAGCGTTTTGCTCCCGGTCGCAAAGATCAAGGCATTTTGCTATTTCCAACACATTTCTGTCGGGAGTGTGGGCAGGAATATCACCCGGTATGGAAAGACAAGACCCAGAAGATAGAACCCAGAAGCATTGATGACCTGCCCGCCAAAGATGATGATAAGGCCAAAGAATATGGTTTCATTGCCCCGATGCGTGATGCACAGGACTATCATGGACACATTGAGGAGTTGCCGGAAACTTGGTTCGACCCGAAAAAAGAAGGGAAACTGAAGCGAGATTACAAAAACGCTCAACCTTATGAAATTCAAGTTGATGCCACAGGTCATATCGGGCGTGGTGTCCGCTATTGGTTTATTCCCGGCAAGTTCCGTTTCTGTTTGTCATGCAGCCATTTGCATGAGGGCTACGGCAAAGATGCCAATCGCTTATCAAGCCTGTCTGGTGAGGGACGTTCTTCCGCCACCACTATCCTGACACTGAATTTGTTACAGCACCTGTTTGCTGAAGTTGACCCGGATATGCAACCCGACCCCAGAAAGTTGTTGGGCTTTACGGATAATCGGCAAGATGCAGCGTTGCAGGCTGGGCATTTCAATGACCTGATTTTCCTGTTGACCTTGCGTGGTGGGCTGGTCGCAGCCTTGCAAACGAATCAGGGGCAGTTATCCGAACAGAATCTGGCGGATGAAGTGTTCAACGCCCTTGGTTTTGGTCAAGATGATGAAAACGTACTGGTTGAATACCTGCGCTCACCCAATCTGATGGGATTTTCCAAGCTGGAAGCTCAACGCGCCTTGCGGTTTGTATTGGGTTATCGTCTGTTGCGTGACCTGCGCAAAGGTTGGCGTTTCAATAACCCCAACCTCGACCAGTTAAGAATCCTCGACATTGATTACATTGGGCTTGAGGATTTTTGCGCCCAAGACAAGTTATTTGCCAATACCCCATTACTGGATCAACTGGGTTTGCAAAGCCGGATGGCGTTTGCCCGCTTTGTCTTCGGACAGATGCACAAGAATTTATGTATTGATTCGCGCTACCTTGATCCCCGTGAGCAAGATGCAGTCAAAACTAACCGTGATTTGCATGAACGCTGGTTTTTCGCTGCTGATGAGAAGTTGGCGACAGCCAAATACATGATTTTCGGCAAGTTACAGGATCATCGTGGCAAAGCTCGCGATGATATTGTGAGTGCGGGGATGCGTTCGCGGCTGGCACGACTACTGAAAAGACAGGCTTTCTGGGATGAGACTGCGTTTGCAGGCGAAATCATCAAAATTCCTGCCCAACAACTGGAGGATGCACTGACCGGCTTCTTTGAGGCAGCAGGCCCGAAAGGTTACGGCTATCTTCAGCGGCAGAATTTGGGTAATAACAAAACGCCGTTGGACGGTTGGCGTTTGAAAGCCACCACCATGATTTGGCGGTTGATAGCTGATACACCCGAAGATGATCTGGATAAAACCAATCGGTTTTTCCGCCAACTGTATCTTATGGTGGCAGAAACCCTGAAATCACCCGGTCATACCCTGTTTGAGTTTGAAGCCCATGAACATACCGCACAGGTAGACGCTCACGATAGGCAAGTGTTGGAGCAACGTTTCCGTTTTACCCAACAGGATCGTGAAAAATGGGCTGAAGACCCGACACATACCGCCCCACTCCAGCGGCTACCCGTGATGTTCTGTTCACCCACGATGGAACTAGGGGTGGATATTTCGTCACTGAATACGGTTTATATGCGCAACATGCCGCCGACTCCGGCAAATTATGCCCAACGTAGCGGGCGAGCTGGACGCTCAGGACAACCAGCTCTGGTGGTCACGTACTGTGCTGCAATGAGTCCACATGATCAGTGGTTTTTCCACCATGCCAACGATATGGTGCATGGTGTTGTCAAACCGCCCACACTGGATTTGTCCAACCGTGAGTTGATCGACAGCCATTTGCACGCTATCTGGCTATCCAATATTGAGCATGAACTGAACCCCAGTATTGCCCCGTTGCTTGAGCTGGACACCCCTGCCAAACCGCTGAACAAAGATTTACTGATTCACTTCGGCAACCCTGCCACTCTAGAAAAAGCCAGACAACAAGCACATCGGGTTATCGGCGAAGTCCGTAATGCATTGGAGAATGCTACGTGGTTTAGTGATACCTACACAGACAAAGTGATTGACCGGGCAGCACAAAATTTCAGTAAAGCCATTGATCGTTGGCGCAAGTTGTATGAAGCGACCAGAAAGCAGATGGAACTGGCGGATGCCATTCGGCGTAGTCATACCGCCAGTGCCAAGGAGCGTGAGAATGCGAGTCGGCGCTATGCGGACGCAGGCCGCCAGTTCGATATGCTGGTGAATACCAACAGCCGCAGCCGTAATTCTGATTTTTATACCTACCGCTATCTGGCAAGCCAAGGCTTCTTGCCCGGTTACAACTTCCCGCGCCTGCCGCTGATGGCATGGATTCCGGGGCGAGGTACAACGGCTGATGGTCGGGAAGAAGAAGGCAGCATGGTCAGCCGCCCACGCTTCTTGGGTCTGTATGAGTTTGGGCCACGTAGCCTGATTTACCACAAAGGGCGCACCTACCGCGTTATGCGGGCAAAACTGAATGTCGGTGCAGCCGAACACGTTTCCGCGAATAGTGAGTTGGCAACTATCTCGGCGCGGGTTTGCAGCCTTTGTGGTTACGGACACATGGGGGAAGAGGATACGGCTGAGACAGCCGCTGCTGAACCCATCGCCAATGTGTGTGAGCATTGTGGTACACCACTTTCCAATGATGATGTGGTCAGTCAATTATATCGCATCGAAACGGTGGAAACCCGTGCAGTCGAACGGATTTCAGTCAATGACGAAGAGCGGCAACGACAAGGTTTTGAATTACAAACTACCTACCGTTTCTTGCCGGGTGCTGATGGAATAATCCAGAAAATCCGCTCTGAAGTAGTCGAAAGTGACACGGTAATTGCCGAACTGACCTATGCCCCCGCTGCTCGGATATGGCGTATTAACAAAGGCTGGCGGCGGCGTAAAGACAAAAAGCAACTGGGGTTTTATATCAACCCGTTAAGTGGGGTGTGGAGCAAGCAGGAAAGTGCGGATGAAGACAATAGTGATGATTCCGACGATGACAACTTGCTGGGCAAAGTAGCCAAGCAGCGTATTGTTCCTTTTGTTGAAGATCACCGCAACATCCTGATCATGACACCTAAGCAGGAATTGCCGGTAGAAACGATGGCTACCTTGCAGGCAGCCCTGAGACGCGGCATCGAACAGACGTTTCAGGTGGAAGAATCCGAGTTGGTGGTTGAAGCCCTGCCGAGTGGCGATAACCGCAGGGCGTTGCTGTTCTATGAAGCGGCTGAAGGTGGTGCTGGGGTACTCACCCGGATTGCGAGCGAACCTGCAACCTTGGCAGAAGTTGCCCGCCAAGCACTTCGAGTGATGCACTTTGATGTGCCGTATGAGGCAATATTGTCTGTTGAAGCGTTAGGTCAGGTTGAGATAAAAAAAGAGGGACAACGTATTTGTGAGGCGGGTTGTTACCAGTGCCTGTTGTCCTATTTCAACCAGCCGGATCACGAGCGTATCAACCGCCTAGACACGTCAGCTCATAACCTATTGGTTAATCTGGCAAATGCCAATGTCCGTACCGCTCAGGATGTCAATTACGCGCAAGCTGCCAGCACTGCCTTGCAAGATTGGCTCACGGCATTACAACGCAGTGGTTACCCGCAACCGGATCAGACCGAGCTTCCTTTAGATGGCGGTAAGGCCATCGCTGCGGCACAATACCGCGCAACCCGTACACTGGTATTTTTGAGCGAACCCGCAGAAGCCATTCGCCAGTATGCCCAAGATCGCGGTTATCAAATTATTGTCTTTGCAACGCCAGACAAATGGTTAGCCACTTTTGCCGCTAACCCTGCTGTATTTGGCACAGGGAAACAAGAAGATTCGCTATGAGTGCAGTGCTTGAACAATTCAGCCCCGGAACCTTGGTCACAGCGCGTGGGCGGGATTGGGTGGTGCAGCCAGAATCCTCCGTCGGGGTGCTACGCTTGCGCCCATTCGGTGGTTCGGAAGAGGATATTGTGACGTTAGTGCCAGCGCTGGAGTTTGAACAACTCAAGGCAGCCACCTTCGCCTATCCTGATGCGTTACAACCCGGCACACATGATGCTGCCCGTTTGTTGAATGATGCCCTGAAACTCAAATTACGTAATGGGGCGGGGCCGTTCCGTTCCTTCGGTAATATTGCTGTGGAGCCACGCGCTTATCAGTTAGCACCTTTATTGATGGCATTGCGCTTGCCCATTGTACGCCTGCTGATTGCGGATGATGTGGGGGTGGGTAAAACCATCGAAGCGGGGCTTATTGCCCGTGAATTGCTGGATCGGGGTGAGATCAGCCGGATGGCGGTCTTGTGTCCTCCGCATCTGGTAGACCAATGGCAACAGGAACTCAGCGAACGCTTCCAGCTTCAAGCGGTTGCCCTGACAGCCAGTAGTGTCAGCAAGCTGGAAAAGAATCTGCCGCACGGTGTTACGCTGTTTGACCAGTATCCGTATGTGGTGGTCAGTCTGGATTACATCAAGAGTGAACGCCACCGCGAACACTTCCTTAGTATTGCCCCGGAACTGATTATTGTGGATGAGGCGCATACCTGTGCTTCCAGTGGGCAAGGTAAGCAATTGCGTTTTGAATTGCTGAAACGTTTGGTAGCAAACACTGAACGGCACATGTTGTTGCTAACAGCAACACCCCACTCCGGTGATGAAACTGCCTTTTATAACCTGCTTTCCCTGCTCAAGCCTGAGTTTGCCGAATTGCAGGTACTAGGGGCAAAAACGGATTCGCCGTTACGCAAGGAATTGGCACTGCACTTTATTCAACGTCGCCGTAAAGACATTGAGGAATGGCAGGACACCAGCGTATTTCCGCGCCGTTTGACGGCTGAGATCACCTACAAGCTGACCGGGCGTTGGGGGACATTCTTCGACACCGTGCAGGAATATTGCGTGGAGCTTGCCAAACGCACTGAGCAACAGGAAGCAGGCGCACACCTGATCTGGTATGTCACGCTGGCATTGCTGCGGTGCGTGGCTTCCAGCCCTGCGGCGGCAGAAAAAGCATTGACGACCCGCTTGCAAGGCAGTGCGGCAGATTTGCAGGCACTGGCAGATGAGGAAACCGTGCTGGATGGCACGGCTGACGACCTTTCCGGCACAGACATTGAGCCAGCCGCCCAACTGGAAGACATTGCCTATTTGCAGCTATTGATTGAAGAGGCGCAAAAACTCGCAGGTGCGAAGGATGATCCCAAGCTCAAAACCTTGATTCAACACGTCGAGCTATTGCTGAATGATGGCCTGCGACCCGTGATTTTTTGCCGCTATATCGCGACAGCGCATTATGTGGCAGAACATTTGCAGCAGCATTTCAAAAAAGCCACCGTGGATGCTATTACCGGTGAATATACCCCCGAAGAACGTGAAGTGCGGGTTAGCCAACTCAGCGAGGCGGCACTGCCCATTTTGGTGGCAACCGATTGCCTGTCAGAAGGTATCAACCTGCAACATACGTTCACGGCGGTAGTGCATTATGACTTGGCTTGGAACCCGACTCGCCACGAACAGCGTGAAGGTCGGGTAGACCGTTTTGGGCAGAAAAGCCCGACCGTGCGTACCACCATACTCTATGGCGAAGACAATCCGGTCGATGGGTTTGTATTGAATGTTATCTTGCGCAAGGCGGAAGCCATCCGTAAAGAACTGGGTGTCATGGTTCCCATGCCAGCGAATGAACGCAGTATCAATCAAGCCCTGATTAAAGCAGCCTTGATGAAACGTAGCCAAACGGCGAGGCAACCAGAGTTGAATCTGGGTTTTGCCGATGAACCCATGCAAAACATGGAAGTCGAATGGCAGGATGCCATCGCCAAAGCCAAAAAGAGTAATACAGTGTTTGCACAGGTTGGTTTGCATCCACAAGAGGTGTTGCCTGAGTGGGAGAAACAGCAACAACTGCTGGGCGATGAAAGCGATGTGGCGCGTTTTGTTGGGGGTGCATTACACCGCATTGGTACGCCACTGGAGATGCTGGGTAATCAGGTGCTTAAACTGCTGCCTGAGCATTTGCCACAAACCCTGCGTGAACGCTTGAAAGATGAGGGTATGGAAAAAGCCACTAAAATCAGCTTCCAATACCCGCCCACGAACGGCTGTCACTATATTCACCGTAGCCATCCGCTGGTAGCGTTGTTGGCAGACCATCTGTTGGAAGGGGCATTTAATGATGCCAAACCCTTGGCGGCGCGTTGTGCAGCCACGATCACTGAACAGGTTGAGGTGGTCACGACCCTGTATTTATTGCGTTTGCGGCATCAACTCAGCGTGACGCGCAAAGGCGTGACCCGGCAAATGATGGCGGAGGAAACCGTCGCACTGGCCTTGCAAGGGCGTAGCCAGCCCCAGTGGTTAGCGGATGCCGATGCCAATCTGTTACTGAGTGCAACACCCAGTGACAACTTGTCACGCGAAGCCAGTAGCCGGGAAATCACTTTGGCACTGGATTACCTGCGTCACAACACCGCCATACTGAATCAACTGGGTAAGGATCGGGCGCAAAGCCTGTTGGACGATCATACCCGTGTGCGCAAAATTACCCAGCAGAGAGGCAGAGGCTTACGGATTGAAGACGTGGGGCAAACTAAAGTGCAAGCCTGCCTGCCCGTTGATGTGATGGGTGTTTATGTTTTGTTACCAGACTCACTGTAAGGAAAGCTCAAAATGAAAAGGAAAAATACGCTTTCCCTGAGTTT
Organism: Thiothrix unzii; assembly: GCF_017901175.1. Taxonomy (NCBI): domain Bacteria; kingdom Pseudomonadati; phylum Pseudomonadota; class Gammaproteobacteria; order Thiotrichales; family Thiotrichaceae; genus Thiothrix; species Thiothrix unzii. The sequence continues at coordinate 1,280,128 of NZ_CP072793.1, read as the reverse complement.
CGACACCCTCCGGCTGGATGGGGGCTTGTTGTTGCCGGATATTCTGGAGCGGGCGGCACAGGGCAAACTCAGTAGCCAACAGGCGACGGATTACCAGATTCCCAAAGGGTTGAAGTTACAGGACGAGTACAGCCGCTCATTCCAGATTGCCCGTGCCCAGTGGAAGGCGTTCAGTGCGCAACTGGAGCGCAAGGATTTGGATGCGCAAGCCGTTACCCAGCAGTTTGTGTTGGAACTGTTGCGCGATGCCTTGGGTTATCGGGAGCTGGAAGTACAGGCTGAAGGCATCACGCTGGAGGAGCGTCATTACCCGATCCCGCTGTCGGCGTTTGGGCGTGTGCCGGTAGTGATTGCGCCGCATACGCTGGGCTTGGATGAGGCAGCCGAATGCTTTGCCATTGTTGGGGGTGGTAGCCGCAAGAAAAGTGCGTTCCAGTTAACGCAGGAATTTCTCAACGCCAGTGAAGGCTGTTTGTGGGGAATGGTCAGCAATGGGCGGCAACTGCGTTTATTGCGGGATGCGGCTACGTTGACACGCCCCAGCTTCCTTGAATTTGAATTGGCGACGATTCTGGAGGATGAGCGTTACCCGGATTTTGCCGCGTTGTGGCGGTTGCTGCATGGCAGTTTGGCGGGTAAAACGGGGGCTGTGAGTGAGGATTGCCACTGGGAACACTGGCGTAATGAAGGTTTGCAGGAAGGAACCCGTGTTCGTGAAGGTTTGCGTAAAGGTGTGGAAGAAGCACTGCTGACCTTGGGACAAGGCTTTCTGGAAAACCCTGCCAATGAACAACTGCGCTTGGACTTGCTGAAAGGACGCTTGCGCACACAGGATTATTACCAGCAGTTGTTACGTTTGGTGTATCGGCTGATTTTCCTGTTCACGGTGGAAGAACGCGGCTTGTTGCAGCCTGAAGTGAAGGATGTGACGGCAGAACAATTGGCGGCACGTAAAGCGTATGCGGATGGCTATTCACAAAGCCGCTTGCGTAGCCGTTGTATGCGGCGGCGGGCTTATGACCAGTACCATGATTTGTGGGATGCCACGCGGGTGGTGTTCAGAGGCTTGGCACGGGGTGAAGCCTTGCTGGATTTGCCCGCGTTGGGTGGCTTGTTTGCTGAGCAGCAATGTGTGGCACTGGATGCGGCAACCTTGAGCAATGCGGCTTTGCTGACGGCAGTGAAGCATTTGCGTTGGAGCAACCGCAGCGGGCAACTCGCGCCCGTGGATTACGCTAATATGGCTTCTGAAGAAATGGGGTCGGTGTACGAGGGCTTGCTGGAACTCGTGCCAGAGGTGGATGTTCATGCGCGGCGGTTTGATTTTGTCGGGCGCACATTGGCAGGTTCGACACAGGGCAATGCCCGCAAGTTGTCGGGGAGCTATTACACGCCGGATTCATTGGTGCAGGAGTTGATCAAAAGCGCATTGGAGCCGGTGATCAAGCAACGCTTGGCGGCGAATAAGGCGTATCCGGTGGCGGCTATCCTGTCTATCAAGGTGATTGACCCGGCTTGTGGGTCGGGGCATTTCTTGTTGGCGGCGGCAAACCGCTTGGCGCAGGAGTTGGCGGAATGTCAGGCGCAGGATGGCGTGGTGACACCGCAAGCCTACCGTCATGCCTTGCGTGAAGTCATCAGCCATTGCATTTATGGGGTGGACAAAAACCCGCTGGCGATTGAGCTGGCGCGGACTGCTTTGTGGTTGGTGGGGTATGAGGCGGGCAAGCCGCTGTCTTTTATTGACCACCATATCCGTTGCGGGGATGCGTTGCTGGGGGTGCTTGATCCGGTGATTCTGGAAAAGGGTATCCCCGATAAGGCTTACGATGCGCTGACGGGCGATGACAAGGAAGTGGTCAAAGCCCTGAAAGCCGAAAACAAAAAGGCATTGAAGCTGTTTGAGGAATCCGCCCAGTCTGACCTGTTCAACAAGTCGATGCGGGTGGAGGCGTTTGGCAAGCTGGATGAATTGCCGGATGGTGATTTGGGTGAGGTGGAAAGCAAGCGGCAAACCTGGCAGCAGGAACGGCAGTTGATCCGTGCCAGTTTGGCGCAGCAGTTAGCTGATATGTATGTGGCGGCGTTCCTGATGCCCAAAGTCAGGGACTATCAGGCACAGATGCCCATGAGTGGCTATTTTTGGCATGTGTATCAGGGGCATGAGCCGCTGGGGAAAACACCCGACATCATTGATGAATTTTGCCAGCAGGCGCAGGTGTTCCATTGGTGGTTGGAGTTTCCGCACATTCACGCGCAAGGTGGGTTTGATGTGGTGCTGGGGAATCCGCCGTGGGAACGCATTAAGCTACAGGAGCAGGAATTTTTTGCCAACCGTAGCCCGTTGATTGCGGAGGCGCAGAACAAGGCGGAACGGGAACAGCGTATCCAGTGGTTGAAAGACGGGATGTTGTCGCATCATTTGCGGGGTGGGCAGGGTGATCCGAGTGTGCTGGAGCGGGGCTTGTACCGTGAATTTCTGGTGGCACGGCGGGGGGCTGAAGCGGCGAGTGTGTTTGCCCATGATTCGGGGCGGTATCCGCTGACGGGTGTGGGGGATGTGAACACGTATGCCCTGTTTGCGGAAACCATCAGCCAGTTGCTGATGCCACAAGGTCGGGCTGGATTTATCGTGCCGACGGGGATTGCTACCGATGACAGTACCAAGGATTACTTTGCGCACATTGCCCAATCAGGGCGATTAGCAAGTCTATTTTCCTTTGAGAATGAAGAGTTTGTATTTGCATCAGTTCATCATGGTTTTAAATTTTGTATTATTACGATTGCAGGCATGAATGGAATCAAAGAGCCTGCTCAGTTTGTACATTTCGCTCGCCAAACTAGTTATATTTATGACTTCAATCGCCGATTTACTCTTTCGCCAGAAGAATTCCGTCTAATCAACCCCAATACCAAAACTTGCCCAGTTTTCCGTAGCCAGCAAGATGCGGAACTTACCAAAAAGCTCTACCGTGCTGCACCCGTGCTGATTGAAGAAGGCGAAGTAGATAAGAATCCTTGGGGCATTCGGTTTATGGCGATGATGCATATGTCAGCAGATAGTCATTTATTCCGTAATCATTATTCGGCAGGATTGTTGCCGCTGTACGAAGCCAAAATGATCCACCAGTTTGATCATCGCTGGGCTACGTACTATTTCGATGAAAATGGTGAGTTGGATTCACGGGATTGTTACACGGTTGAAAAAAATGATTCAAATTACTCGCCACGCCCACGCTATTGGGTAGATGAACGGGAAGTATTGGCACGGATTGCTGATGTACCCAATAAATTGGCACGCGCTTGGCTCAACCGTGATAGTAAGGCGATGGAATTGGAGTACGCCCACTGGTTGGCGGGTGAGCTAACACGTCATGAGTTGGAAGCGGGTTTACCCAGTATCAAAGCTATCCAACAAGCCGAATTACACCTGAAAGAGAGTTATCGTTGGGCTTACTCTGCATTGGCTGCTAATAACGAAACAGGAAAAAAAGCTAATGCCCTCTGGTCGAAATGGGCAAAAGCCAATGAAGGCAACGTTTTAGTTAATCAGGACTTATCTGCCCTGCAAAGCATTTGCTCTAATACAGACTTAGACATTCTGTTAGACAATTGGATGGACAGTCGTAGCCCGCGCTGGCTAATGGGCTGGCGAGATATTACTAATTCGAGTAACGAGCGAACGGTGATTGCATCGGTTGTACCAAGAGTAGGAACAGGCGACACATTTTTGCTTATGTTTCCCGACCGCTCTTATGGTTCGCGTTTGGCTTGTTTGCTGGCTGACCAATGTAGCCTTGTACATGATTACATTGCACGCCAGAAAATTGGTGGTACACATCTCAAATATCACGTCAAAAAGCAGATTCCGGTATTACCACCAGAGTATTACACATCCGCAGATTTGGGTTTCATTTTGCCACGTGTATTGGAACTCACCTACACCACGTATGACCTGAAAGATTGGGCTGCTGATTTGAGTTATCACGGTGCGCCGTTTGCATGGAATGAGGAGCGTCGTGCTGAGATTCGGGCGGAATTGGATGCTTACTACGCCCGGTTATATGGGCTGGAGCGCGATGAGCTGCGTTATATCCTCGATCCTGCGGAGGTGATGGGTGAGGATTATCCGTCTGAAACTTTCCGGGTGTTGAAGAATCGGGAGATCAAGGCGTTTGGGGAGTATCGGACGCAGCGGTTGGTGTTAGATGCGTGGGATCGGTTAGAAGTTGCCGAAATTAGTGGGCTACCGTATCAATCATTAGCATTCCCTCCTCCGGGCGAATATGGACTATCTCGACATACCTCACCTTTTGCCACGGACTGCGATGCAGAGTTTGCGGGCTTTATTTATACCTTAGTCAAAATCAGCCAACCCCTTGAATGGCGGAAGATAAGCGAAGCTGTAGCCTTACTGCAACTTTCCAATCAATTGCTTTCTCAAGTGGAAGCTGAATATCAGTCCTTGTTTGCCAAATACAGAAGATTAGCCGACTCTGCTAATACACTGAATAGTGTTATACGTAGTTTTGAACATGCTCATGTTTTTGAAGTAAAAAGAAATGGGGATGAACGGATTTTTCGTATCAAGGGAAATCCTTTAAACGGCGTTATCCTAAACGATGACATTACGCTATTTACATCGCAGATATTAGCCTTTGCTAATAAATCAGTATCACATGACGAAGTTGGTGGTAAGTTTACCGAAGTGAGACAAGCATAAGGATGGTTTAATGATGAATGACTTCTACGCTGATTTAAAAGTTAATGATGCTCCTCCTGACTTATGGGTCAGGTATCTTGCCCTCTATGCCGAAGAGGGACAAGAGCCAACCCGAACCATAGAGCTGCGTAGAGGGGTCAATGTCATCTGGGCGCATGAACCTCAACCCAAAGAGGCAAACAGCCCGTCAGAACTCAGTGGTTTAGACAGTGCTGGACATGGCGTAGGAAAAACTTCATTTTGCTTGTTATTGAGGCATTGTTTATGTGACACCAGCAAAGCAATTGAGCAATTGAAAGAAATATTGGAAGTTGAATTCCCTAAAGGCGGTGTTGCTGCCGTTGTCTCAGTGGCTGGGGAAGACTGGACTGTTTACAGACCATATGCAAAAAATCATCACAGTTTTGCGTTACATGGCAATCGTTTAACTGAATTATTTACAGATAGTGCCAATAGAGCTGAGTTTGGAGATTATGAAAAAAACCTGTCGAACCAGTTACTCAAAAACATCAAGCCAAAAGTAATCCCTTCCACAGGGCAATCTATAAAATGGAAACAGATACTGAGTTGGTTGACTCGTGATCAAGCTGCCCGTTTCGCCAGTTTTTATTCTTGGCGGGAAGGTGATGGAACTGGATTGAAACGCCAGAAACTAGACCCACCAATCTTGTTTCGTGCGATACTGGGAATTATTTCAGAGTTAGAAAATGATTTACTTATTGCGCAACGAAAAGCTGAAGATGAGAAGAAGAATAGTGAAGAAAAACTTGAAGAGCTAAGAAAAAAACCAGAATACCTTGTTGCGCACATAGAAAAATCATTAAGAGAATGGGGTGGATTTCCTGAGAACATTCCATTTTATAAAGGTGATCTTTTAGAGATTGATGTCATCAATAGCATCAATAATCAATGCTTGCAATTAGAGTCTTCTAATCATGGCATTGAAGTAAAAATAACTGAATTAGAAGAATTACAAGAAAACCTAGTATTGAAAAAGAAAAATGCAGAAATTTATAGAAATGGCTGCAAACTCGAATTTGAAAAAATCAACGCAGTTATTGAGCAAAATATCAATGCTTTTAATGAGGCTAAAAATAAAAAAGAAAACTTATTAAATATGCAAGACTTCTGCCCAGTTTGCGGTCTCCTGTATAGTCAGTGTGAACATGTTAAGGAAGAAGCTGAAAAAATTGATATAAAGGCAAAAAGAGATCAACAAAACTTTTCAACCCTTGCTGGAGAATATGCGAAAAAATTGCCGGATGCCAAAAGTAGACTTCTTGATGCTGAAAATCATTATACTACTGCCAATAATGATCTTGCTGGCATGAGAGGAGAAATAACCAAGAAAAGAACAGCAATTATAAATAATAAAAATAGAGCTGCTAATGCAAGAGAACTTATCAAAAATTACGGCTACTGGAAAAGCGAGTTCAATTCAAATAAAGATACTTCGGAAATAAAATTAGCTCTAGCAGCACTTAAAGAGAAAAAAGACAACACTGAATCTCTATCTCTTAAGCTCCTTCAGGCCAAAGATCAAAGAACGGAAAGAGAAAAAATTCTTTCTGACATATTTGATGGAATGGCAAAAAACCTACTTGGAGATCAGGCATTTGGATACGTCGATGGTGACAGGCAAGATTCTCCCTTTATTTTGTCAGTTCAGGGTGGTGAAGCCTATAAGGTTCTGAGCGTGCTTTTGGGTGATTATGCCGCTCTAATCTTTTCAACAATACAGCGTTCTGGCTTTCCGGGGTTTCTCTTGCATGATTGTCCCCGCGAGGCTGACATGAGTGAGGGTCTGTACCACCACGCACTTGATGTGATGCGTCTTTTTGAACAAAAGTGTTACAAAAATACTGAGGCAGGTTTTCAATATATTTTTACGACTACTACGCCACCACCTTCGGCACTTCGAGAGTCGCCTTATTGTGTACTTCCACTAGCACCTGATGATCCGCATAAAATGTTATTTCGGCGGCGTTTTGGTGGAATCAGTAACAATGAAAGGCTTGATCTCCAAGTTAAAAAAAGCAGCATAGAGGATGCCTAAAATGGACGAAAAAAACCACCCCATGCAAACGGAAGCCACCCTCGACACCGACTTGATGGCGCGTATCCGTGACATCTGGGAAACATCACGCCAACAAGCTATCCGTTCCGTCAACTCGGCTCATGTGTGCGCCAACTGGCTAATCGGCAAGCAGATTGTCGAAGCCGAACAAGGCGGCGAACAGCGGGCAACCTATGGCAAAGCCCTGTTGAAATCCCTCTCCCAACAACTGACGGACGAATACGGCAGCGGGTTTTCGGTGAGTGCCTTGCAATACATGCGGGCATTTTTTCTCGCTTACCCCACCCTCATGGAGATTCAACACGCAGCGCGTGTTATTTCTGTGGGAGTCACCACACCCGCTCAGGAGGCGGATTGGCAACCGGGAAAACTCCACACCGCGCTGTCATGGACGCACTACCGCATCTTACTGAAAATTGAGCGACAAGAAGCCCGCCAGTTTTACGAAATTGAAACCATCCGTAACGGTTGGTCAGCACGGCAACTGGAACGTCAAATCAGCTCCCTACTGTTCGACCGCTTACTCAAAAGCCGTGACAAGGAAGGGGTCATGCAACTGGCGAATCAGGGTTTGCTAGTCACCCGTCCACTCGATGTAATCAAAGATCCGTATGTGCTGGAATTTCTCGACTTACCCGAAGCCCCGCAATGGCAGGAAAGCCAACTAGAACAAGCCCTGTTGTCACAATTGCAGGATTTCTTGCTGGAACTGGGCAGTGGTTTTGCCTTCGTCGGGCGGCAAGTACGCCTAACGCTGGATGGCGACCATTTTTACCCTGATATGGTGTTCTACCACGTCAAACTGAAATGCTACGTCGTCATTGACCTCAAACTGGGTAAGTTAAATCATGCAGACTTGGGGCAGATGCAGCTCTACGTGAATTATTATGACCACGACATTGCCAATGCCGATGACAATCCCACGATTGGCTTGATTCTGTGCAGTGAGAAAAATGATGCCGTGGTGCGCTATGTATTGGGCGATCACAACCAGCAAATCTTCGCCAGCCGCTATCAACTGCACTTGCCGACCGAAGAACAATTGCAGCAAGAATTACAGCGTGAGCTGGATAAACTGACGTTGCCCAAGCCTGACGCATGAACATCCTCGAACGCACCCGTATCGAAAAAACCGCCTTGGAACACGGCTGGGAAAACATCATCACCAGTGACGACATGGCAGTGCTGGCGGGGTCTGCCAGACATCATGCTCAGGCAACGATTACCCGTCCAACCAGTCGTGAATGGCACGTCACATTCAATAAACCACTGCTGACTAAAGAAGTGGCACGTGATTATCCGCTGACAGATGCCATCACCTTCAGTGTCAGCGCGTCTGACCAATTAGCAGGGCTGCTACGCCGAGCGGCTGAACTTGCCTCTGCCCTACCCAATCAAGCCGCCGAGACCTTCCATGCCCGCCTTCAGCGTGAGCTGGCAAAAGTTAAGGACACTGGCACTGAAGTCGAGCGTTTGGTCAAGCAGCGGGTGGGGCAGGATACCTTCCGTGAAGCCCTGCTGGATTATTGGGGTGGAGCTTGCGCCGTGACAGGTATTGCCATCCCGGAAATGCTACGCGCCAGCCACGCCAAGCCGTGGTCTGAGTGTGAATCCGATGAAGAACGGCTGGATGTGTTCAACGGTTTCCTGCTATCAGCCAATCTGGATGCCCTGTTTGATCGTGGGCTAATCAGTTTCGACGCTGACGGAAGGTTGCTGGTCAGTAGCCAGATTTCAGCACAGCAGCGTAGCTTGATTGGATTGGCGGATACCTTGGTGCTGCGTTGGGTTGCAGCGGAACACCTGTCTTACTTGGCATGGCATCGACAGTTTTTGTTCAAAGCGCCTCATGTGCCTTACACAACACAGGTTTCGTGTACATGACCACCTACGCCGTCCTCGACTTTGAAACCACCGGCATGTCCCCCGACTGCGGCGCATGTCCCACCGAAATCGCCGTCGTACTGGTGCGTGACGGGCAAATCCTCGACCGCTACCAAAGCCTGATGAATGGCAACATCTGGATTCCACCTTTCATCCAGTCCCTGACTGGCATCACTAACGCGATGGTGCGCAAAGCCCCACCGATGGGTCAGGTGATGAATGAGGCTATCGAATTTGCCGCCGATTACCCGCTGGTAGCCCACAATGCCTCCTTTGACCGCAAGTTCTGGGATGATGCTTTGGAACAGCAGGGCAAGGAACGGCAACAAGAATTTCTCTGCTCCATGTTGATGGCGCGGCGAGTGTTTCCCCAAGCACCCAACCACAAGCTGGGCACGTTGGTGAATTACCTGCGCCTCCCCATGACCGGGCAATTTCACCGCGCTTTGGCGGATGCAGAAGCGACAGCCCACCTGTTCATCAAGATGCAGCAGGTGATACAAGATAAGCTCAAGCTCCGTGAAGTACATTGCAGGCATTTGCTGGCAGTACAACGGCAAAAGATTGGGACATTTTAGGTTTTACCATGCAACTCGACTTCACCCCCATCATTGCCCAAGTCTTCACAGGCTTCTTCTGGCTTTTGCCATTATTTCTGCTGATTGCGTTCTTCAAATCCGTCCGCTTCAAAGGTGCAATGGGCGAATGGGCTGTCAATCTGGCTTCCAGTCTTGCCCTCAACAAGCATGATTACCACTTGATCAAGGATGTCACCTTGCCGACAGAAGATGGCGGCACAACCCAGATTGACCACATCATTGTGTCCCGCTACGGTATTTTCGTGGTGGAAACCAAAAACATGCAGGGCTGGATTTTTGGTGGCGAACAGCAGCCAACGTGGACACAGAAGCTTTACAAACAGTCGTTCAAGTTCCAGAACCCACTACGCCAGAACTACAAGCACCTGAAAACACTGCAAGCCTGTCTGGATGTTGAGCTAAAACACCTGCATTCGGTGATCGTGTTTACAGGGGATTGCACCTTCAAAACGGAGATGCCAGCCAATGTGGTGCGTGCGGGTGGCTATATCCGCTACATCAAGTCGATGACTGACGTGATGTTGTCGGAAACACAAGTCCAAGAATACATTGCCGCCATTGAAGCAGGCCGCTTAGCACCCTCCCTTGCTACCCGTCAGGCACATATCCAGCACCTCAAAAGTGCCGCATCCAAAAATCCCACGACACAACCCACATGCCCTCAATGCGGTAGCCCGATGGTGATGCGCGAAACACGCAATGGCCCGAATGTGGGCAAGATGTTCTGGGGATGCCCGCGTTTTCCGGCTTGCCGGGGAATGCGTAATATGGGTGGTTGATGGTAACTCCCCCCAGAACATTTACCCCACAATCACATTCCCAAACGGCGGTTCCGCCCGCCCCGCTACGCGCAGTTGCACTGCCACCACTTCCTTCGCTCGGATGTATTTGAGGGTATCTTTGCCGAGGCGTAGCTTGGCAGTAGCCATCTGCCAATGGGAGGGGTGTAGCCCTAAAATCAGGGTAGCCCCGACATTGGTGAGGAAGCTGTCCGGGAAATCCGTGGGACTTTGGCTGGCGCACCACAGCCCAATCCCAAACTTACGGGCTTCACGGGCAATGACGTTGATAATGTCGCTGCTGTCTTTGCTGAAGAACTTGTGGGCTTCGTCCAGAAAAATCACGTGGCGCAGTTGCGTGCCGCTGTTGGTGGCTCCGGCTTGTTTGTGGCGTTCAAAAATGGCACGCAGGCGCAATTTCACCAACAGGATTTGTTGTTCGTCGGTGAGGGCTTTGAGCTGGTGTACCCGTGCTGGAGCGTTTCCAAACGGTGGCGGGTTGGCGCGGAATATCCCGGCAGCATTGAGCAGTTCCAGCCGTTGCAACACACTGGCTAAGGTGTCGGCGGAATCGTATTTGAGCATATCCTCCAACTCACGCCCACTTTGCATGGCTTCGATGAAGGCGGCATAGCTGCTGGTGCAGTGTTCTTTACTGCAAGTGAGTTGTTTACCCAGTTTGTCGAGTTCATCATCACTGCTGGCCTTGGCGTATTTGCCTTGCAGGGCATTGAGGCGTTTGTAGTGGCGGGTGAGCTGTTCCAACGCGCTTAAACACTTGTTATCACCGCCCAAGGTGAGTGCGGTGAGTTTGCGCTTACCGTAGCTTTTGAGGTCATCCAGCGTGGGGTAATACTGTTTGAGGGCTTGCCAGTTGCGGGCATCGGTGAGTTGCTTGCGCACGCTTTCGGTGATGCTGTTGCGTTGCCATGTGCCGGGGTTATCGGGGTAAATGCCTGCCAGTGCGTAGGTATCCGCCAGCAGGTTACGCAATACCATTGCCTGCTTTACCCCGAATTGCGGGGAAACTTCATGGATTAAGCCCAGCAGGTATTCGATTTGGCGGTTAACCCCACCGGTATGCGGGTCGTTGTCCAGCTCCAGTGGGTTGTAACCGTAGCCGGTGGCTTGCGAGTAACGGCAGGCGTTCGCACCGGGGATGCCGTGCAGCTCGTCATGCACATCAAACACATCGACTTCAATACCGGCTTGCACCGCACTGGCTAACAGCCGTAAGGATTGGTACGACTTGCCCGTGCCACTCATCCCACACACCAATAAATGCGCGTTGATCAGGCGTTCCGGTTCGTAGTGAACGGGATACTCTTGCTGCTTTTGACGCAGGTGGTATTCGGATAGGCCGAGGTAATGTTGCATGGCATATTGCATGGCGTGTTGCACGATTAAAGGTATTTCTTGAAGTAACCGACTGCCAAGCGCAGTGATAACCCCACCAGCACTAACGCGGGTGGAATCACCCAGCGCGGGTCAAGTGGCATTGGTGGTAACAGGTAGAGCGTCCACACCGCCAACAGGGTGTAGTTGAAAGCGTGTTTGGCATGGTGGTAAATAAACCCCGATTCACGCCCGACACTGGTGCGGCGTTTGTACCAAGTCAGCAGGCCATCGGCGAACATCGCCAACGCCACTAACCCAAACAACGGTGCGGACAGTGCCAGTACCGCCAAGCGTTGGCTAAACAACAACACGCCGATGTAGGCAGTTTGGATTTGATCCCGAAAGCCCGTTGCCAGACCTTGCCCAATATCCGCAGCACTTGCCGTGCCGCTGTCAGCGACGGGGTACAAGCCCAGCATCAAAAACTCATGCAAGCCTGTCCACACGAAAGTAGGCTGGTACACCCATGCCTGTACTTGCTGGATGAAGGCTAAGCCTTGCGGGTTGGATAATCCGGCAATGAGCTGGGTTTCGGTGTGCAGGTTGTGTTGGAATACTGCCACACCCCGTACCGCAGGCCAAGGCCAGTACACGTACACCAAGTCCACCATGAGTGCGCCTAAAAACACCAGTATGAACCACTTCACGTACCATAATGTGCCGGTGATGTTTTCCATTAGCTATCCTCCCCCAAGCGTTCGGTGCGTACCCAGCGGATAATTGCCTGCATGTCTTTGGGTAAGAGCGGATCAGCACCGGCTAACGGCAGGCGTAGCTTAAACAGTTTGCCACCATCCAATAGCGCGAAGGCTTGCCCCTTGGGTAACTGCACTAAATCGGCTGGGGTGAGAATGTCGGTCTCGGCTTCGGTAATGCGGTCGGAGTTGCTGGAAGTGAACTCCACCCCGGAACCCGGTTCACTGCTGTCAGTAGCGGCGGATTGCGCGGTTTTGGTGTAAATGCGCACTTTGGCGAGTTGGTCGGTGAGTACCGCAGCGGTTTCTTCGTTTTTGACCCGCAGCATAATCAGGGTGTTGAGGTTGCCCTGAATTTGTCCGGCTTTGGGTTTCTCACCAATCCCTGCCTCGATGTCGGATGCGGTTTGGGTATAGGCGGTGACTTGCACCCCGGAACCACCGGCTTTATTGAGCAACGGGATGAATTCATTGCCGACCAGTTCATTGAATTCATCGGCATGAATCGCGATCTTGGCACGTTTGTGTCCTGCCAGTTCTGGTAAACCCAAGTTATCGCCGTGTTTGTACAATTGTCCCGCGATGGAAGTTAAATCCGCAAACATCGAGTTGCCCACCGCGCCTGCCACTTCCGCATCCGATAACGCATCCAGCCCCACATACACCACACCACGCTGACGGATGACTTCCATCCAGTCGAGTATCGGGCGTTTGTCATTGCGGTCGCCGTAGTGGGGAGCCAGCAGTTCCCCGGATTTGCCGGTGGTGAGTTTTTCCAGTAGCGGCAACAGCGAGGCGGTGAGTTTGTCAAAATAGGTTTTGTCGTATTCAAACGCGGAACGCAAGCCATCCGCCACCGGATCGTACAAGTCCCGCGCTTTGGCGAATTGGGTGTAGGCAATCGCTTTAAAGTCACGGCTTTTGAGTGCCATTGTCAGTGACTTGGGGTCGATGTTCTGCGCAATGGTATTGACCTGTTCACGCCAGTTTTCAATACCTTCGCGCTCAAACCAAAAGGCGTAATATTCCATCATCAGCGGTTCAATGTTGGTGACGTAACGCGCAATCGCGCTGTAATCCGGTCGCCGTCCCAGTGCTACCAGTGCATTGGCGACAATGTTGGTGAAACGCCATGCAAATTCCTTGAAGGTGGCGGAGTTACCGGAGCCGGGTAACTGCCCTGCAATCCGTGAAGCCACTTCCGTGACCCGCCCGAAACTGCCCACCGGGTTGTAGCGTTCGGAGATCTCAGGAAAGCCCAAGTGGAAAATGTGGAACTGATCCACGCGTCCGGCGCGTTTGCACTCTGCCCACATCCGTGCCAGCAGTTCAGTGTCGCCCTTGGGGTCAAACACCACCACAATCTCACCCCGGCGGATGTCTTGCGTTACCAGCAATTCCGCCAGCCGGGTTTTGCCGACGCGGGTTGTGCCTAATACCAAGGTGTGCGCTACCCGATCACCCAGATCAATCCATGTATCGCGCTCGTCTTCCACGCCAACACCGTGCAAGGCCGGATCACCGCCTACCGGTGGTAACGGTTTGAGGGTATTCCACCAGCGGGAACGGCGGGTCAGGTTGGTGAGCCATTGCATCCGTGGACGGTGTTCGTAGCGTAGCTCCATTGCTCTTGCCCACTGGTAGAGCTTACCCGGTTGTATCCAGACGCGCCCTTCGGGGGAACGCGCTTCGACCAGCCGTTGGCTGTGGGTTTGTGTCCACTGGAAACCTTTACCCAAAAACAGTTTGTGACGCGACAACGGAATCTCATCCGCATCCAGCACGTAATGCGGCAGGCGTTTGAGGTTGGCGCGGTATTGCAGGATGTGCCAGCCCTGCCAAAAGCGGTACAACGCCAGTAGCACCATGCCCAACCCTGCCCACACCGCGATTCCCGGCATCAGCGGCGACCATTGCCCCGGTTGCAGGATCAGCACGGCGGCAATCCCCAGCAGGATCACCGCTACCCATAACTCCACCGCAGGGCGTAAGCGGTTATCGAAAATGCGTTGGCTCATGGGGGGTTCCCATTGAGGTTATTAGGCAAAGACAAGGACTTATTCGGGGTTGGCAGGTAAGCAACGCCCAGTGTCTCTAGCGGATTGGAGATCAGGAAACCGCGCACCATGCCGGATTTCTTTTCACCACGAACGTGGTACAACCAGATATTGCTGTCGTTGGGAGCGGGTTTGTGTAGCTTCAATTTGGTGAAGCGTTTTTGCACGTAATCCCAGTTATCCGGGGCAAACAGCTTAAATGCCCGTGGACTCACCAGCAGCACCCCTTCTTTGACAGTGTGCAAGAAAGCTTCGGTGGTGTTGACCGGGTGTTGACCGGTGCGCAAACCTTCGGATAACCAATGCAGAAAGCGTTCGCCGGTATCATCGCTGTCAGGGTTGCCGGTGGCTTCCGGGAGACACACCTTGGTAGCAGGAACGGCTTGCTGAGATGCGGGAGCGACGGGAGTGGATGGTTCTGGTGTCGGCTGTTGGATTGTCGGCGGTAGCAGATCGGCATCCTCACCCCACGGTGATGTGCTGGCAGCCGCATCCTGTTCTGCATCGGTCGATGCATTGGCTGTTGATGCTGGAGCAGCTTCCGGCACGACTGTTTGATTTGTTGGAGCAGGTGCGGCTTGTGTGGGTGCTGGAGCAGGTGATTTGCTTACCTTGGCTTCGCCGTCTTTGGCATTGGGTGTGATTGTGCCTTCCAGTTCCTTGGGGAATTGTGCCGGATCAGCCCATAAGGTGTTGGCAGGTATCCGCAGCAGCGTGAAACTTTGTTCCATTGTCCCGGCTTTGACCGTGGCGTTCCAGATCGCTTGCCCTGCTACCGTGGGGGTGAGTATGCCGTGCTGTTGCAGTTCGTCCATGAGGCGGTCATTGCGGGATGGGATACCGGTTTGGCCTTCTTTTTCCAGATGGTTGCGCAGCTCATCCAACACCCGTTTGCTGACCAGCCACAAGCTATCGCCGTCAAAGAACCCGGCAGCACCGGGGCGATTGAGGGGAATCTGGTTGTCATCCAGCAGGAAGCGCAACCTGGTCAATAAACGCTGCGACAGCGGTTTGGCTTTGGCGGTCGGGATTTGTTGGGTGTGGATCGGACGGCTACCGGATAAATCATCAGCCACCGATTGCCTATCAGCTTCAGTGACGATTTGCCCCAGCACACCGGCTACCTCGTCTTGCCCGGACAGGTAGCCCAGCCATGATTTGAACACACCGGGGAAATCTTGTTGCAGCCACGAGAGTGCGGCATCCGGGGTGAGTTGCCTTGCCAGCAACGGTGGCAGCAGCTCGTGGGTACGGTATTGGCGGTCACGCACAAACTGTACTTGGTAATAGCCCGATTGCAATGCGCCTTGCAGCGGTTGCCAGTAGGTGTGGGTATCCTGACCGTTGGCATTAAACAGGCGGAGCCTTTGGTCACTGCACGGCTTGCCCACGTCGTGTAACAGCGCGGCACTGGCAATCGCAAATGTCCATGCGTGCTGCTGTTTATTCACGTCTTCGGCAGCCGCACCGGGGGGCAGCATCTTGCCCTTACGGAATTCGAGTGCCAACTTCATCACTTGCAGGCTATGGGTGAGCATTCCCCCTTGGGCGCAATGGTGGTGGGCTTCAGAGGCCGGGGTTTGCTGCACAAAGGCGGCAAAGTTATCCAGCAACGGCTGATAAAGCGTGCGCCAGTAATCATCCGGCACACCACACAGTTTATGAATGTGGGTGATTAACGGCATGTGCGGTTGTAACAGTTGGGCAGCAGGCAGGATCGGCCACACCCCGACTGGCAAGACCGGCACGACAGTAGTAACGGGCGTGGAGCGGTTACGGCGAAATAGCCAAGCGAATAGCATGGGTTATTCCGTGTTACCCGGTGGCTGACGGTGCTGGCGCAGAAAACCCACCGCTTGAGCCAAGGAAAAGCATTCTGAATGTTGGCGTTGGTGGTGTCTGCAATGCAACCAAACGTGAATTTCACTGAGCGGCGTATCACCGCAAAACTGCTGAAAGGTCAGCTTACGGTAATCCCACACTTGCCTATCAATCCTTGCCCGAAATGCAGCGACGGGCCAATGGCGTACCGCAAAGAGTGCCAGCGGCAAAGGTTTTGTCTCAGTGCTGGTCAAGGATGCTAACCACGTTAGCAGGCAATACGGCAGGCTGTCGTGTTCTTCGTCATCAAACCACGCCTCAGTGCCGTCAAAGCGGTGGAGTAATGCCATAAAGGCAGGCAGGTAATCCTGCCAACCGAGTCGGTGCAGGTGCTGGGTGAGTTGTTCGGTGGTGGTATCCGTCACTGCGATTACTTTGTGTTGGTTAAGTGAATGCCATAGGGTAACGGAGAGCGCAATACTTAATAAATAGCGTGACGTTTGAGGTGGTTGTAGTGCGGCACGGCAAACTATTGCGTTTTTTATTGATTTGTGCCTAGCATGACCGGCATGAATAACAGCATTAGCCAATCGTGGAGCCATGCCGTTAAACGGCGTTATTACCGTGTGGACATTGCACCAGATTTGTTCGGTGACTTGTGCATGGTTCGCTCATGGGGCAGTTTGGATACGGCGCGTGGTAACAGCAAAATGGAGTTAGTGCCTTGTTGGCAAGTGGCTACGCAGCGGTTGGAGCAGATCGGTAAGGAGAGGCTGCGTAGGGGGTATACGCTCATTATTTAAACTCAAGCCTGATAGTTTTTGCTTATTCTCTCTTTATAACAATACCTCATGGCAGTGTGGAAACTGCCAAACCACGCAGGATTGACTCACACAGGAACGCAATGCAGTTGTCTTGCGTCTCCCCCAATCGCAGGTGTTTGTCCACCAATAAGCTGCTCATGCCATGCATGGTTGACCAAACAAACAGGGCTTGTTGTTCTCGATCATCTTGCCGGATGACACCCGCATTCTGGCATTCCGCCAGCATTAGCAGCAGTTCTTCAAATGAACGGGCGCGGGACTCCGCCAGTGCCGGGGTTTGGTTTTCTCCCACTAACGGCTCACGGAACAACAGCCGATAACGGTCGGGGTTTTCCAACGCAAAGCTGAAATACGTCATCACCATCTGCTGCAAACGCACTTCTGGGGGCAAGCCCACCTGAATACGCACAGCATGAAGCAAATCGCGGAAATGCCCACAGGCACGGGTTGCCACCGCACAAAACAACAGGTTTTTACTGGCAAAATGCCGATAGGGGGCTGAAGGAGCTACCCCTAAGCGTTTGCCGAGTTCCTGCAAGGTGATGTCATCCAGCTTTCCTTCTGCCAGCAACATATCCGTTTCCCTGATTAAGGCTTCAGCCAAGTCAGTATGGTGGTAAGAGGTTCTTTTTTCCTGCATATGCTTAAAACTTGACAAATCTCAGGGTTTCCCAGCATGATAAATGTGAATATCGTTCACATTGTTTTTTCTGATTTAAGAACAAAAAAGGAATAACAATGTAAACGATTCTACACGAAGGCGATAATTGCGAGGGAATTTCCATGAAAATCTACAAGGCATGTTTTTATGTCTTGCCATTGGCTGTAGCTATACAAGCTGCCACAGCGGGCAATCTGATTACCGATGGTGGTTTTGAAAGCGGTGTATTGCCGTGGACAAGCACCAAATCCATCCTCACCCTTGACCCGGTAGCCGCGTATGCTGGTCAAGCCGGGATGAAGGTCGATTCCGCCTATAGCGGATGCCCTACCGGGGCACTGTACACCTTAAACACCGCTAACCTGAAAAATGGCACACTCTACGAATTTGGGGCGCGGGTACGCTTGAGCAGTGGCGTGGGCAGTTCTGCCAACCTTTCCTTTGGTTTGATCAAGAACGGAGCCACCCCGATTACTTTAGACGGCGAGCAATCTAGCTACGATGCCAAGGTTTATCCCGACAAATGGACACGGGTTTTTGGGGTGTGGCAAGCCAGTTTTGCCCCCACCGATACGCTCAAAGTCTGTATTAGCGGCACTGCTGCCAATAAACCGTTCCAAGTAGATGAAGCGTTTGTAAAACCGCTGTCCACAGAAGAGGTTGGCTACCAACCACCAGCAACGTTGGATACCTCAACATTAGTCTATGCAGATGGCAATCGCTTAGTGATGGGGTCACAGAAAACCCCATTCCTGATGAAAGGGGTCAACGTTTATTTGTATGATCTGGGTACTGATGTTGACCCACCGCCGCCCCTCGATGATTTCAAGTACAAGAACGTTGATGAAGCGTCTTACAAGGAAATCCGTGACCTCGGCTTCAACAGTGTGCGCCTAATGCTGTCTTACAACCTGTTTGAGAGTAATACTGCGCCCGGTGTTTACAAGAATGAAGGTTGGGCATTGGTTGACCGGCATATCCAGTGGGCTAAACAAAACGGCTTGCGCCTAATATTGGATATGCACGTCCCGCCCGGCGGCTACCAAAGCAACGATTTCACCGGGTTCGGTAGTCGCGCTGACCTGAAAAAACGCTTGGAAGATTTGTGGGTTGCCATCGCCCAACGTTACCGCAATGAAACCACCATTGTGGCTTATGACCTGATTAATGAACCGCATATCAACAACTGGTTTATCTACGCCCAAACTCTGATTAACAAAATTCGCGCTGTTGACCCTAATCACCTGATTGATGTGGAAGTGTCTTTCCACCCCAGCGACATCGGTATGTATAAACTAGCGGACAACAATATCCTGTACGATGTTCACTGGTATGAACCGTGGAGTTGGGCAGGTTCGCACACCAACAACACACCTTACGTGGGTACATTGGCGCAGTTCAAACAGCTTTTGAGAAATGGGGAAGGCTTGACCGAGTTCTATGATGCCGCCACCGACAGCTTTACCGTACCCTTCAATATCGGTGAATACGGGGTCACATTCGAGAAATACGAATTGGCAGGTGTCAACGGCGTAACATGGTTGCAACACGCCAATGCCGCGTTTGACCATTTCGGTATCAGCCGCCAGTTGTTCCACTATAACGAAAATAACTTTGGTATCTACCGTAGCTGGAACAGTTACCCCAATGAACACACCAAAACCACCGAACCGCTTAAGGCGGCATTGCCCGCGATTAACGGTACTGAACCCCCACCGCCGCCACCTCCAGCGTTGGACATCACCACCACCAATCTATCTAATGGGACAGTGGGTGCGGCTTATTCGGCACAAGTGAGTGCCAGCGGTGGTACATCACCGTACACTTGGTCAGTGGCAGCAGGCAGTTTGCCCATAGGTTTAACGTTGGGCAGCGACGGCAAAATTACCGGTACACCGACCACGGCGGGAGCATTTAACTTCACGCTGGCGGTGAACGACCCAAATAATGTCACTGATACCCAAGCCGTCAGCATGACTGTAGCGGCACAACCCGTTGTCTTACCACCGAACATCACCACCATCAGCCTGACAGCAGGGACAGCGCAAACTGCCTATAACGCAACCTTGCAAGCCAGCAGCGGTACAGCACCGTATAACTGGTCGGTCAGCAGCGGGAGTTTGCCAACGGGTTTATCCCTCAGTGCAGCAGGTGTCATCAGTGGTACACCCACCACAGCAGGGACAGCCAGTTTCAGTGTCAAAGTGACTGACGATCAGGGCTTATCCGACATCCAAGCTTTGAGTTTGACCATTGCCGCTGCCCCACCTGTTACAGGCAATGCGGATATGGCATTGACTACCTTTAAGGCAACCGCTACCAGTGTTACCAAAGGCAGTTCCGCCGGATTTAACTTTGTGCTGAAAAATAACGGTAACGATGTAGCGAAAAATACACGGTTTGTATTGCCTATGCCTGCCAATACCACTTGGATATCCGGTGCGGCGGAATGTGTGCCTGCTGCTGCGGAAGTCGTGTGCAGTTTTGGTAATCTGGCAAAAGGCGTTTCCCGTAACCGTTACATTTACCTACGTCCAGCGGTGGCTGGTAGCCTTACCCTTAATGGTAAAGCCGTATCCGACACCGGGGACAGCAGCATAACCAACAACAGCAAAACCGTTGCTCTGACGGTGAAATAATCCGTCTGATTGTGTCACACGAAAAGTTGGGGGAAAACGTAAGTTTTCCCCTTGATGCATTCTATGACTGCTCATATTTTAACCTCATCATGGATGCAGTCGCATTCTTGTACTTGATCTGAGTCAAGGTTGACACCCACAGGGTTTCGTTACCCTCTCCCCGTAACACTTTTTTACGGAGGGACTCACACCATGCAAGAAGTTTTCACCAAAAGCATGGCGAGAAATATTTACTACGGCGGCTCGGCATTTTTCCTGCTGCTCTTTCTTGCCCTGACACTCGACACGCATCAGGCTTGGCCTGCGCGTGACAACCACCAAAACATTACCGAACAGGTTGCCGCAGGCAAACGCTTGTGGGAACGCAATAACTGTATCGGCTGCCACACTTTGCTGGGTGAAGGCGCGTATTTCGCACCCGAACTTGGCAATGTCTACAAGCGTTTCGGCGAAAATAAGGAAGCGATCAAGGGCTTCATCAAAAGCCGACCCGTGGATGGCATCCCCGGTCGCCGCAGTATGCCGCAGTTCAATTTCACCGATGCGGAACTGGACGAGATTGTTGAATTCCTGAAATACACCAGTGAAATCAATACCGAAAACTGGCCACCTAACATTCAGGGTTAAGGAGAACAATTATGCAATATCAATCCCAGTCGGTGGCGAAGCTGTATTTTCTCGCTGCTATTGGTTTGTTCGTGGTGCAAGTGCTGTTCGGCTTGGTCATGGGCTTGCAGTACGTCATGGGCGATTTTCTATTCCCAGAAATTCCCTTTAACGTGGCACGAATGGTGCACACCAACTCGCTGATCGTGTGGCTGTTGATGGGTTTTATGGGCGCGGCTTACTACCTCGTGCCAGAAGAATCACAGCGTGAACTGTATTCCCCGAAACTCGCGGTGCTGATGTTTTGGGTATTTCTGGGCGCAGCCTTATTAACCGTGGTCGGTTATCTGTCTGTGCCGTATGCGACTTTAGCGCAAATTACCGGCAATGATTTGCTGCCGACAATGGGGCGTGAGTTTCTCGAACAGCCGACCATTACCAAAATTGGCATTGTCGTTGTCGCTTTGGCTTTCCTGTTCAATATTGGCATGACCGTGCTGACTGGGCGTAAAACAGTGGTGACTATCGTGTTGCTAACGGGCTTGTTAGGGTTGGCAGTGTTCTTCCTGTTCTCGTTCTACAATCCTGACAATCTGGTGAAGGACAAATACTACTGGTGGTTTGTGGTGCATCTGTGGGTGGAAGGCGTGTGGGAACTGATTTTGGCCTCCATCCTCGCCTTCGTGCTGATTAAAGTCACCGGTGTTGACCGCGAAGTGATTGAAAAATGGTTGTATGTAATCATTGCGATGGCGTTGATTACCGGCATTATCGGTACAGGGCATCACTTTTACTGGATTGGTGCGCCGGGATACTGGCAATGGTGGGGGTCGATTTTCTCGGCACTTGAACCGATTCCGTTCTTCATTATGACGCTGTTTGCCTTCAATGTGATCAATAAACGTAAGCGCGAACACCCCAACAAAGCAGCCGTGTTGTGGGCAATGGGTACGGCGGTATTGGCGTTTTTGGGTGCAGGTATTTGGGGCTTTATGCACACACTTGCCCCCGTCAACTACTACACCCACGGTACGCAATTAACGGCGGCACACGGTCACATGGCGTTTTTCGGCGCGTATGTTCTGGTGGTGTTGACGATTATTTCTTACGCTGTTCCGCTCATGCGCGGACAAGAGGCGAAGAGCAACAGCAAGCAAGTCATGGAAATGTGGTCATTCTGGCTGATGTCCGTGTCGATGGTGTTCATTACCTTGTTCCTGACGGGCGCAGGCATTTTGCAAACTTACCTGCAACGTTACAGCGATGCGCCGCAAGCGTTTATGGTGGTGCAAGAGAAAGTTAACCTGTTCTACTGGATGCGTGAAGTGTCTGGCGTGGTGTTTCTGGTCGGGGTAATCCTGTTTGCCTTGAGTTTCCTGCCGGATCGCAAGACACAAAAAGCGTAAAAAACCTTTTCTGTAGTGTCGAGCCGTCGACTCCTTTGGTGGTATCTGTGATAAAGACGGCATTCATTCCGGCTGAAGTCCCCTCTCCAGCCGGTTTTTTTATTTAGGACAAGGAGTATTTGTAATGCCACACAAAACGGTAGTCGCCATTCGTCATCTGGCGTTTGAGGATATGGGAACCTTGCAACCCGTTCTGGAACAGCGTGGTTATACCCTGCATTATTGTGATGTTGGAGTCGATGCACTCACCGACCTGCACAATGCACAAATTGGTTTGCTGGTAGTATTAGGCGCACCGATTGGAGCATATGACGATGCTTTGTACCCTTTCCTCACCCCTGAAGTGACCTTAATCACTGAGCGTTTACAGCAAGGATTGCCCACGTTGGGTATTTGTCTGGGTGCGCAATTGATGGCGCGTGCATTGGGTGCACAAGTTGCGCCCATGCCCACCAAGGAAATCCGCTTTGCACCGTTGATCTTGACGGTGGCGGGTAGTCAATCAGTATTGCAATATTTGCCTGCGGGCTTACCTGTCTTGCATTGGCACGGCGACCAGTTTGAGATTCCGGCGGGATTGGAATCGTTAGCACAAACACCACTGTGTCCGCATCAGGCATTTAGTGTGGACAATTATGCGTTGGCGTTGCAATTTCATCTGGAGGCGGATACCAGCCGTATTGAACAATGGTTAATTGGGCATTGCACTGAATTATTAAGTGCCGGAATTAATGTGTCGGAATTGCGTCAGCAAGCCGCCGAGTACGGTGCAGCCTTGCGTCAAGCCGGTGAAGCAGTGATTGGCGCATGGCTGGATGAGCTTGAATCGGGGCAATGTGCCAGTTAGGTGTGAATATGCAACATTACCGTTTGTTAGCCCGTGTGGCTTTTTTTGCGTTATTTGTACTTGCCCCGCCGCTGGATTTGTTCCGGTTTGATCTGACTGTCAATCACCTGTTCTTTTTGGGTGAACCTTGGCGGCTGGGTTTTACTGCGCAAAGTGACAGCCTCGACATGGTGGGCAGTATTTTCTTGCGCATATTCCTGCCAATTTTTCTGGTTGTAGGCGTGGGTGGCTGGATTTCATGGAAGTACGGGCGTTTGTATTGCGGCTGGTTATGCCCACATTTTGCGATGGTGGAATTGCTTAACGGTTTAATGCGCCGTGCTTCTGGCAAGCCCAGCTTGTGGGAAAAGCAGGCATTACCGCAACAGCAAGCAGATGGAACACACGTCCCGCTTAATCCGTGGTATTGGTCGGTGACGCTGGGGGCTGCGGTCGTCATTGCATTGGTGTGGGCTGTGGTGTTGTTGACGTATTTGTTGCCACCCAAAGAAATTTACACCAACTTGCTGACACTTTCGCTAACTCGCAACCAAGCCTTGTTTATTGGGGTAGGTACAGTATTGCTGACGCTTGAGTTTACCTTAGCGCGGCATTTGTTTTGCCGTTTCGGTTGCGCTCTTGGGGTTGCACAAAGTTTTATCTGGATGACAAACCGCAAAGCCTTGGTGGTCGGTTTCGATAGCCCCCGTGCCAAGCTGTGTAGCGATTGCGATGCGTCTTGCGAACATGCCTGCCCGATGCGCCTGAAACCACGCACCATCAAGCGCAATATGTTCACTTGCACCCAATGCCATAGCTGTATTGATGCCTGCGACAAGGTGCAGGAACACGCCAGTAGTGTTCCATTATTGCAATGGGTGAATGGCGAACGTGCCAAAGTGGTAGCGAAAGGTGCGGGTATTGTGGAAAAACACACTTGACCGAGATCAAGGTATAACTCTACAGGGGGTAGCAGTATAGCGTTGGGTAACGATTACTTAACACGAGAAACGGGAGGCGTTTCTATGAAATTATTTTCACTGAGTCTGCTAGTTGCTGCAATTTTGTCAGCATCCACGCTTATCCACGCCGAAACTGCGGCAGTCACCGACCCTAAAGACCCTGCGGCGGTTCACAAGGCCGAAGCCAAAGCAAGCAATGCCAAGGATCACGTTGAAGCTGCTCAAGGTAGCTATCAGGGTGCGCCTTCGGCAGTTGACCCCAAAGCCGCCAAAAACATGATTACTTCCGAAGGCCCGCCCATGACGGTGGTGGAATTCGATCAAGCCAAGCAAATCTTTTTTGAGCGTTGCGCCGGTTGTCACGGTGTATTACGCAAAGGTGCGACAGGCAAACCGCTAACCCCCGATATTACACGTGCTAAAGGCACGGAATACCTTAAAACCTTCATCAACTACGGTTCACCTGCGGGGATGCCGAACTGGGGAACATCCGGTGATTTAACCCCCGAACAGGTGGATATGATGGCGCGTTATGTGCAGCATGAGCCGCCCCAACCGCCCGAATGGGGCATGAAGGAGATGAAAGAAAGCTGGAAAATGGTGGTCAAACCGGAAGACCGCCCCACTAAGCAGATGAATACTTACAACCTTGAGAACGTGTTCTCAGTGACTTTGCGCGATGCGGGGGAAATCGCCCTGATTGACGGCGACACCAAAGAAATCATCAATATTATCAAGACCGGCTATGCAGTGCATATTTCGCGCCTGTCGGCCTCTGGGCGATACCTGTTCGTGATTGGACGCGATGCCAGAATCAACCTGATCGACTTGTGGATGGAAAAGCCCGATACCGTGGCGGAAATCAAAGTGGGGATGGAAGCCCGCTCGGTGGATACTTCCAAATACAAAGGCTTTGAAGACAAATTCGCCATTGCCGGTTCGTATTGGCCACCGCAGTACGTGATTATGGAAGGCGATACCCTCGAACCCAAGCAAATCGTTTCCACCCGTGGCATGGTCGTCGGCACACAGGAATACCACCCTGAACCGCGTGTGGCGGCAATTGTTGCCTCGCACGAGCACCCCGAATTCATTGTCAACGTCAAGGAAACTGGCAAAGTCTTGCTGGTCAATTACGAAGACATTGATAACCTGAGTGTGACCACCATTCCTGCCGCGCCCTTCCTGCATGACGGCGGCTGGGATGCGACTCACCGTTATTTCCTGACGGCAGCGAATCAGTCCGACAAGGTAGCCGTTATCGACTCGAAAGAGCGCAAACTCTCGGCACTGATTGACGTGGATAAAATTCCACATCCGGGACGTGGCGCGAATTTCACTCACCCCAAATACGGCCCTGTCTGGGCAACCAGTGCGTTGGGTAATGAAAAAATCACCTTGATCGGCACTGATCCCGAAGGCCACAAAGACAATGCATGGAAAGTGGTCGAAACCCTCAAAGGGCAAGGTGGTGGTTCACTCTTCATCAAAACGCACCCCAAATCCACCAATCTGTGGGTAGACACCGGCTTGAATCCCGATGAAAAACTCAGCCAGTCATTGGCGGTGTTTGACATCAACGGTCTGGGTAAAGGCTTTGAAGCCTTGCCGATTGCCGAATGGGCAGAATTGGGTGAGGGGCCAAAACGGGTGGTGCAACCTGAGTACAACAAAGCGGGCGATGAAGTCTGGGTATCGGTGTGGAACGGGAAAAACCAAAAGTCAGCAGTTGTTGTTATCGATGACAAGACCCGCAAACTCAAGAAAGTCATCAAGGATGACCGTTTGATTACCCCGACGGGTAAATTCAACGTGTACAACACGGTGAACGACGTTTACTAATAATAGGCGATGCTAGTGAGGCAAGGGGGCGGATAATTTATCCGCCCTTTTTTATTTAGAAACTTCCTTTGAGTTCCAGCCGCACCGTCCGTGGGTATTCTTCATGGCGGAAGGCGGTGGATTTTTCTTCCAACCGGACATCCGTCAGATTTTCGATACCGACCCCAAGCTCCAGATACTTGCTGACAGCTTTGCGCACACCAGCATTCCACAGGGTGTAATCCGGCACGTCTGCCTGAATGCCTGTCGTGGGTGAAGCAATGGTTTGATCGGCAAGGTGTTCGGCTTGCAGGTTAGTTTTCCAACCGTTTTTCTCCCATGCAACGCCTGCGGATAGGGTATGGCGTGGGCGACGTTCCAGCCGTTGCTCATTGCCGTCTTTGGCATCGAGGTATTGGTAACTGGTGTTGAGCTTTAGCCCCTCATGTATTGGCAAGTCGGCGGAAATTTCTGCGCCACGCAAGTGGGCTTCGTCGGTATTGGCATAAAGCCACTCCTGCACGCCACCGGCAAGCGTTCTGTTCAGGCGGGTGTCGATCAGGTTTTTCACCTTGTTATCAAAAACAGCAGCATTGAGGTTGAGTTTGCCGTTGCTATAGCTTGCGCCCAGTTCCAGCGCGTCATTGGTTTCCGGTTGCAGGTCGGGGTTGCTTTTGATGAGGATTTTGCCGGTCTGGAAACTGTAACCGGGGGATACCTGTTTGATGGTCGGGGCGCGGAAACCGTGTCCATAGCTGGCTTTGAGGGTCAGTTTGTCGTTGACATCGCGAACGATTGAAACACGCGGGCTGGTTTCGCCACCGAAGGTATCGTGTTCGTCTTGGCGCACCCCGACGGTAAGGTGAGTACGCTCGGAGACGGCGATTTCGTCTTGGGCGTAGGCGGATTTGAGGGTGATTTCGGCGTTGCCGCCGGAAAGTTTGGGGTTTTCCAGCCGTTCGGTGCGGTGTTCTACGCCGGTGGTGATGAAATGGTTGTCGCCGAGGGTGAAGCGGGTATTGCCTTCCACCACGGTGTCTTGCAAGGTTTGCGGGTCAGTGGCAGTGCCGGGCGCAGTGGCGTGGTTGGTGATGTCAACGCTGCTTTGGTAGGCACGCACTGACGATACGGTGTTGCCTAGCGAGCCTTTCCAGCTCAGTGAGGTTTGTTGGCGGTCAAGATTGTAACGGCTTTGGTAAGGTGTGTTGGTACGGGTCACGGTGTCATACCAGCGTTCTTCCTGCCCTGCACTGTGTTCCAGCTTGACGTTGTGACCGGCTGCGGGTTGCCAGTCGGCACTGAGGGCGACTTGCTGTTTGTCACGACCTTCGATGGCAGATTGACGTGGGTCGAGCTGGCTGGTGACTGCGGCACGGCGCGATTGTTGCCCACCGATGCTGAGTTGCAGGTTGTCACGTACCCCGCCGCTGAGGTTGAATTCCACGTCATAACCATCACCACCAGCGTTACCGGAGGCAGTGCGGCTGGCAAGTTTGGCATCACCCGTTGGGGTTTGGCTGGGTTTGCGGGTAATGATGTTGACGACACCGCCGAGTGCGTCCGAGCCGTACAGCACGGATAGTGGGCCGCGCACGACTTCGATGCGTTCGATTTGTTCGACCGGAATCCAGTCGTATTGGTAGTCGGTGTTGGGGCCGATGACATCGTTGCTGGCAGGCAGGCGTTTGCCATCAACCAGCAGCAGGGTGTGTTTGCTTTCTAGCCCGCGCAAGCTGATGGTTTTGCGTCCGCCTGAGCCAACGCCTTGCAGGTTGATACCGGGTGTGCCGCGCAGGGTTTCCAGCACGTTTTCACCGCCTTTTTGGGCAATATCCTTGCGGGTCATCACGGTGACACTGCTGGGAGCTTGTTTGACTTTACTCTCGGTGCGGGTGGCGGTCACGGTAATGTCATCGAGGGTGTCAGGGGTATCAGCAACGGCATTCAGGCTGGTAGCGGCGATGAGGATCGCGAGTAATTTTTTCGGCATGACACGGACTCCTTGGAGGTTGAGGAATGCCACCAGTAAAGCAACAGTGAGTAAGCCGTGCCTTGACTTGAGTTAAGTGGGGAATACTGATCTTGACTTGAGTCAATGTTGGCAGTGTTTCGTTGACCTAAGCTGCACGCCATGAGTTTATTAAACACGCCATCGGTTTCCTCCTCCCCACCTCGCCCTGTTCCCCTGCCGGGGGACTTGGCGATGTGGTTTTTTATCCTCGCTGAACTGCTGGTGTTCGCGGTGTTTTTCGCCTCTTACGCCTTTGCCCGCAGCAGCAATGTGGAGCTGTTCAATCACTACCAGCAAACCTTGAACCGTGACATTGGTGCGGCGAATACGGTGATTTTGCTGACGGGCAGTTTGTTTGTGGTGTTGGCGGTGCAGGCGGTCAAAGCGGGCAATAGCGTGTTATGCCGCAATTGGTTGCTGGCGGGCGCGACGAGTGGGGCGGTATTTTTGCTCCTGAAAGGGGTGGAATTTGCCGACAAATTTGCGCACGGCATTAGCCTTAGCACCAATACGTTTTATATGTTTTACCTGTCGTTGACGTTTTTTCATTTCATGCACGTCATCATGGGGATGATTATTTTGGGTGCAGTCGCGTGGAAGGCGCATACGGGCGACTATTCCGCCACGCAACACACGGGTGTGGAAACGGGCGCGTCGTATTGGCACATGGTTGATTTGGTGTGGATTGTATTGTTTCCGCTGGTCTACGTGATGAGGTGATGACATGAAAACGTGGCTGGTGTGGTTGTTATTGGTGGTGTTGACCTTTCTGACGTGGTGGGCGGGGTACGTGGGTTATAGCGGGCAATGGCTCGTGGCGGCATTGCTGATTTCGGTGTTTGTCAAAGGGCATTTCGTAATTGCGGATTTTATGGGCTTGCGCGGGGTGGCAATGCGCTGGCGACTGTTGGTGCATGGCTGGTTAGTCCTAGTCATCGGCTTAATTTTTTTAGCTTACTGGATAGGCGTATAAAATGGTTACAGACTCGAACCTTCCACATTACCAAGCACAAGCACAGGAAGTCGTGCTGTTTGAACACGCCTTCCGCCGCCAATTACCCGTCTTGCTCAAAGGCCCCACGGGTTGCGGCAAAACCCGCTTCGTCGAACACATGGCAGCCAAGCTGGGCAGACCGCTGTACACGGTTGCCTGCCACGACGATTTAAGCGCGGCGGATTTGGTCGGGCGGCATCTGATCGGCGATGGCGAAACCTACTGGAACGACGGCCCCTTAACCCGTGCGGTGCGCGAAGGTGCAATCTGTTATCTGGACGAAGTGGTGGAAGCCCGCAAAGATACCACCGTGATTTTGCACCCACTCTCCGACAACCGCCGCATCTTACCCATTGAACGTACCGGGGAAACCTTGCACGCGCCGCCGGAATTCATGCTGGTGGTGTCCTACAACCCCGGCTACCAGAATTTGCTCAAAGGCATGAAACCCTCCACCCGCCAACGTTTCTTGGCACTGCGTTTCGACTACCCAAAACCCGAAGTCGAAACCCGTATCGTAGTGCAAGAAACGGGTGTGGATGACAAGCTCGCCGCGCAATTGGTCAAGCTGGCAAATGCCTTGCGGGTGCTAAAAGAGCACGATCTGGAAGAATCCGCCTCCACCCGTTTACTGGTGTACACCGCCACGCTGATGCAGGACGGTTTCGAGCCACTCGCCGCCTGTCGCGCCGCGCTGGTCGAGCCGCTAACCGATGACCCCGAAACGGTGGAAGCCTTGATGGAAGTGGTTAATACATTTTTCGCCTAAAGCTCGATACGTACCAACGCCTCCAGCGCAGCCACATCCAGCAAGGTAATGTGCTGATCATTCACCGCAATCAGTTCTTGGCTGGTGAGGCGTTTGAGGATGCGCGAAAACGTTTCCGGCTTGATCGACAGGCGCGAAGCCACGACGTGCTTCGGCACATCCAGCACAATGCGGTCACAAGCAGCATCACTGCACCGCATTTCCAGCAACCAAATCACGAGGCGAAAAGTGGCATTATGCAGCGTCAAACGATCCACTTCGTTCAGCAGCCAGTGCATCCGGCGGCTCATCAACCCCATCATGCCGAAGCACAGGTCGATGGAAGAACGCAGCATCTGTTCGTATTGCGCCGCATTAATCCCCACTACCACCGCTGGCTTGAGTGCTACTGCGTGTACCGGATACTGCCGCCCGCCCATGAACAGCACCGCTTCGGCGAAACTGCTACCGGGCGCAATAATATCCACCACTTTCTCATCGCCATTTGGGGTCAGGCGGAACAGTTTCATAAAGCCCTTGATGTCGACGAACACCTCGTTCAGCGGGTCGCCTTGTCGAAACAGGAATTCGCCTTCGTTCAAGGTGTACAAATGCGCCGTATCCACCAACGCATTGAACTGATCCGGTTCAAGGGCGCGAAACAGCGGTGAGCGGAGCAAAACGGTCAATGTATAATTATCAAATTTCATGTAGTGAAGGCTAACGATGGAAGAATGGGTTGGTAAAGTTTGGCACCAGTGGGTAACACGCAGTGTAAACCATGATTACCCGCAAGCGCAGGTCAATTTGGATGAAATACGTAAAACCCTTGGCATTGTGTTACGCGCCTTGAGCGGCGATGCGGGTTTACAAATCCGTCAAAGTACTGACGTTGCCAGCAATGCCCCGCGCAATCTCATGCAACGCATTGCCGGAACAGGACTGAAAATGCAAGCAGCATGGCGTGATGCGGAAAGCCTGAATTTGCCCGACAGCATCGCCCTATTCCCACAACGTGAATTGAATCGCGAAATGTATTTGTGGTTGGCAGTGTTAGGCAGTAGGGGCGTATGGCATACGCCCTCTTCAAAATCCCGCCATCAACGCCTCCTCTCCGCATGGCAAACCCTACACCCCGAAGCCACCGAACTCCCCCTAACCCTCATTCCGCCACCCAACACCCCACAACCCACCACGCCGGTTTCCTTAGCAGCACCCGCTCCTCCCGAATCCAACCCCAACAGCCAAGCCCCCACCGCCAGCAGCAAACGCCAACGCGCCGAACGCACCGACATGCCCGACGGCAACAGCGGCTTATTACTATTCCGCCTCGAAAGTCTATTCTCATGGACAGAATACACCCCCGTTAACCGCACCACCGACGCAGACCCCAATGACGATGCCGCCCGCGCTGCTGAAGACATGGACGTGATCACCGTAGCGCGTGACCGCAAAGCCAGTTCCCAGAAAATCAAACTCGATCTGGATTTACCCAACGCCGAGTACGACGACATTCCGCAAGGTGAAGGCATCCCACTCCCCGAATGGGATTACCGCAAGCAACGCCTGTTGCCCGACCATTGCCGCCTACAAATCATGCTGCCGCGTGGAGCGCAAGAACTCCCCTTACCCGCCCGTTTGCAAGCCGCCGCCCGCCAACTACGCCGCCGTTTTGAAGCCCTGCAACCGCGCCGCGAATGGCGCAACCACCAGCAAGACGGCGCGGAACTCGACACCGACAGTTACATCCTGCACCTCACCGAACGCCAGCGCGGGCAAGTCGATATGCCGATGGTCTACCGCGATTGCCGCGAGCAAGGACGCGATTTGTCGTGTTTGTTGCTGGCGGATTTTTCGATGTCCACCGACAGTTGGGTCAGCAATACCTCACGGGTGGTGGACGTGGTGCGTGACGCGCTAATCCTGTTTGCGGAAAGCCTAAGTGCTACCCGTGACCGTTTCGCCCTGTACGGCTTTAACTCGCTCAATCGCCAGAACGTGCGCTTTTACCACCTGAAAAAGTTTACCGAACGCTACGACGCGCAAGTACGCGGGCGCATTATGGCGACCCAACCGGGCTATTACACCCGCATGGGGGCTGCGATCCGCCACGCCACGCAATTGCTAGAAGCCGAACCGTCGCAGCAAAAACTGCTATTGCTGCTGACCGATGGCAAGCCCAACGACCTCGATATTTACGAAGGGCGTTACGGGCTGGAAGACACCCGCATGGCGTTACAGGAAGCGCGGCGCAAAGGCTTGAAACCGTTTTGCGTCACCATTGACGACAAGGCAGAAGATTACTTGCCGCGTTTGTTTGGGCAAAACGGCTGGGTGCTGGTGAAAAAGGCGGAAGAGTTGCCACAGAAATTGCCGCAGTTGTATGCGCTGCTGACCGGGCGGTAAACGCAGGGGTTGCATTCCGCCCGTGTCCGTCGCATTATGTTAGTAAGTACTCGCTAACATAAACACTGGAATACCTGCCATGAATGCTGCCACCGTTTCCCTACGCCAACCAGCCGAAGCCCGCCAAGCCGAAATGGTGCAAGCTGTGCTGTGTCTGGCAGCCCAGCAAGAACCCGCCAGCATTACCACCACCGACATTGCCAAAGCGGTCGGCTTGAGCCAAGGCGCAGTCTTTCGTCACTTTCCCAATAAACAGGCGATCTGGTTGAACGTGGCGCAATGGCTGGAAGCTACCTTGATGCCATTGGTGCAAACGGCGGCGCAGTCATCCCCCGACCCGCTGACCAGCCTCGGTAACATTTTTCGCGCCCACCTGCAATTTGTGCAGGAAAACCCCGGCGTACCGCGCTTCATTTTCCACGAGTTGCAACAACCCGCTGATTCACCTGTGAAGCAGCAAGTAGCGGTTATGTTGCAAACCTACAGCGGCATTCTGATCCGCGTACTCCAGCAAGCCAAAACCGCTGGGCAAGTCTCGCCAAATCTGGATGAACGCAGTGCTGCCACCTTATTCATCGGCTCGATTCAGGGCTTGGTGATGCAAGCCATGTCGCTGGGTTCAAGCACCAGCATTCAGCCCATGATGGCAGGCGTGTGGGCATTGTATTTAAGTGCTATCCGTCAGGAGGTTGCGCCATGACATCGCCGTTATTGAAAAAAATCTTGTTACCGCTGATTGGCGTGGTGGTGCTGGGCGGTTTTGGCTGGGTCGTGACCCAACAGGGGCCAATGGCAGCTACCCGCATCACGGTAGCGACGGTCACAAACCAAGCCATCAGTGCCAGCGTGTTTGGCATTGGCACGGTGGAAGCGCGTTACAACTACCGCATCGGCCCCACGGCTGCGGGGCGCGTCCAGCAAGTGTTGGTCGATGTCGGTGACAGCGTGCAAGCGGGGCAAACCTTAGCAATCATGGATGCGGTTGACCTCGATTCCCGCATTCAAGCCGCTGGTTTAGCCGCCGAACGCGCCACTGCCAGCATCGCCAGTGCCAACGCGCAAACCAAGGAAGCGAACGCCCGTTTCACCCTTGCCCAGCACGAAGCCCAGCGTCAGCAAATCCTTGCCGCCAAAGCACTCGTCAGCCAAAGCAGCAGCGATGCCCGCCAGCAAGATTTAGCCGTTGCCAACGCCGCTGTGGAAGCCAGCCATGCCGCCGCCGCTGTCGCCAAAAAGGAACAGCAACGCCTGCAAGCCGAACAACAAGCCTTGCGCCAGCAACAAGCCAACCTCACCCTGACCGCGCCCGTTGCAGGCATGATCACCACCCGCGATGCCGAACCGGGCACAACGCTGGTTGCAGGTCAGGCGGTTCTCACCCTTGCTGACCCGCAAAGCTATTGGGTCAAAGCCCGCATCGACCAAAGCCTTGCACTAGGTTTACAAGCCGGTCAAACGGCAAGCATCACCCTGCGTTCCGCCCCGCAACAAGCCTTACCCGGCAAGCTGGTACGTATCGAACCGTTAAGCGATAGCGTCACCGAAGAACGCCTTGTCGGCATCGCGTTCACCCCTGTTCCCGCCGCGTTATCCTCTGGCGAACTGGCAGAAGTCACCCTGCAAACCGGACAAAAAGATTCCGCGCTGGTGATTCCCAACGCCGCCATTCAGCAACAAACGGGGCAATCCGGCGTATGGAAACTCAACCCTGACAACAGCCTGCAATTCACCCCGGTGCAAACCGGCATCCATTCGCTCGACGGTCAGGTAGAAATCCTCAGCGGCTTGCAAGCAGAAGACACGATCGTGGTCTACACCAGCAAAGCCCTCAGTACCGACAGCAAAATCAAGGTGGTAGCGCAATTATGATCAGCCTTGCCGCCCGTGACATTGCGCATTCGTGGTCAAAATACGTCCTCACCGGCATTGGCTTGGGTTTGCTGATCGGGGTCACGCTGTCGATGGCGGGGATTTTTCGCGGCATGGTGGACGACGCACAAGTGTTATTGCGCAACAGTCAGGCGGATGTGTGGGTGGTGCAAAAAGACACCCAAGGGCCTTACGCCGAATCGTCCAGCCTGCCCGACGATGTGTACCGCAGCATTTTGGGAATGCCGGGGGTGCAACAAGCCGCCAATGTCACCTATTTCACTATGCAGGTGCAGCATCAGGGCAAGGATACCCGCGTGATGGTGGTCGGTTTCGAGTCGGGGCAACCGGGTGCGCCGCCGTCACTGATTGCCGGACGGCACGTGACCCGTTCGCACTACGAAGCCGTGGCGGACGTGAAAGCCGGTTTCAAGCTGGGCGAAAAAATCCGCATTCGCCGCAACGAATACACCATTGTCGGCTTGAGCCAGCGCACCGTGTCATCCGGCGGCGACCCGATGGTGTTTATCCCGCTGGCGGATGCGCAGGCGGCGCAGTTCCAGAAAGACAACGACGCGATTGTGAGCGGGCGTGAACGTACCGCCGCCAACCCCGCGTTCAACCGCCCGAATGTGCCGGGTTTGCTGGAAGCGGTGCAGATGAGCCAAACCACCAGCCACAACGTCAATGCCGTGCTGGTGCAAGTGCGAGCGGGGTGGGATGCGGCGCAATTGGCGGCAGACATCCAACGCTGGAAACACCTGCAAGCCTACACCTACGCCGACATGGAAGAGATTTCGGTGAAAAAACTGATTGCCACCTCCGCCAAGCAAATCGGGTTGTTTCTCGTCATCCTCACCATTGTCAGCACTGCGATTGTGTCGTTCATTATCTACACCATGACGCTGGGCAAAATCCGCGAAATTGCGGTGTTGAAGCTGATCGGTACGCGCAACAGCACGATTTCGTGGATGATTTTGCAGGAATCCCTCGGCTTGGGGCTGGTGGGTTTCATTATCGGCAAAACGGTGGCGACCTTGTGGGCACCTGTTTTCCCCAAATACGTCTTGCTGTTACCGCTGGATGCTGTGCTAGGGCTGCTGGTGATCGTGGTGGTGTGTACGCTGGCGAGCGTCATGGCGATTCGCGCCGCGTTAAAAGTTGATCCCGCTGAAGCCATAGGAGGCTGAATATGAACAGTAAAACCTTAGTGACCGTGATTGCCGTTGCGCTGTTAGTGGGTGGCGGTGTGTATGCGCGGCTGTACCATTCCCATGAAAATAATGCCGATCATGAGGCACACGCCGCTCATGCACACGACACCGCCGCCCCACCGCAGGTAAACGGGCAACGCTGGGAAACCGATGAAGCCTTACGCACCGGGATGTTGCGGATTCGCGATGCCGCCAGCCAACAACAGGGCACAGCTTTGGCAAGCACCACCAAGACACAAGTCGACTACTTGATTACTAACTGCAAACTGGATTCCCAAGCAGATGCAGCCTTGCACGGCATTATCAGTCAATTATTGACGGGGGCAGATATGCTCAACAAAGCCCCTGATTCGCCCGATGGTGTGGAACGCATCCAGCACGCTTTGCAACAGTACCCCGAACTCTTCAACCACCCCGGTTGGCAGCCATGAACACCACTCCGGCGATTGAATTGCGCGGCTTATGCAAACGCTACGGCAGCGGCGACACGGCGGTGGACGCGCTCAAGGGCGTGGATATGCGCATTGCCCCCGGCGAAGTCGTCGGGCTGGTTGGCCCCAGCGGTTCGGGCAAAAGTACCTTGCTTAAAAGTCTGGGTGCGGTCATTGACCCGACCGCTGGGCAGATGTTTTTAGGCGGCGAAGCCATTTTCGATGGGGTCTGGAAGGTGAAAGACTTGCGCACCTTACGCCGCGACCGCATCGGTTTTGTGTTCCAAGCCCCGTACCTGATCCCGTTTCTGGACGTGACCGACAATGTGGCACTGTTGCCGATGCTGGCAGGCAAATCCAACAAGGAAGCCCGCCGTCGTGCATTGGAATTACTCGAAGCCCTCGACGTAGCCCATCGCGCGAAATCCAACCCATCGTTATTATCGGGTGGTGAACAACAGCGCGTGTCGATTGCACGGGCATTGGCAAATAATCCGCCGGTGATTCTTGCCGACGAACCCACCGCGCCGCTGGATGGCGAACGGGCATTGGCGGTGGTGAAAATCCTCAACGACATGGCGCAACAGCATCAAACCGCGATTATTGTGGTCACGCATGATGAGAAGATTATTCCGACCTTTAAGCGGCTATATCATATTCGCGATGGCAAAACGTATGAGGAAAGTGTGAGCACATGAACAATGCGCCAGAAAATTCAAAAAATAACAACGCCCTGCGCTGGCTGGAAGGCTTGCCACCGGGCTATTTTGCGGTGGCAATGGCGAGCGGCATTTTGAGTATTGCCTTCGATATGATCGGGCAGAATGTGCTGGCTAAGGGATTATTCGCCGCCACATTGCTGGCGTGGGTGGTGATGCTGGGCTTGAGTGCATGGCGTTTATGGCGTTTTCCGCAAGCAGTGAAAATCGACTTGTTGAATATCCGGCGGGTATTTGCGTTTTTTACCGTAGTGGTATCGACCAATGTGGTAGGCATTTTGTTGCATCAACACGGCTATCCACAATTGGCGTTGGCGTGTTGGGCGTTTGCCTTTGTGGTGTGGTCGTTGCTGTTATACCTGAGTTTTAGCGTGCTGACATTTTTGACGCATCCGCATACCGTGAATGTGGTGCATGGCGATTGGTTGACCTCGATTATTGCCACGCAATCGCTGGTATTGCTGGGGGTGATGGTTGCGCCGGATTTGGGCATGTACACCGATTACATGCTGGTGGAAGTGCATTTGCTGTGGCTGCTGGGGCTGGTGTTGTACGGGATTTTTGTCACCTTATTCTGCTATCGAATCTTCTTTCAACGGTTTCAGCCGGAAGACACTTCGCCCTTGTTGTGGGTCATTATGGGTGCAGCAGCGGCAGGGGTGAATGCCGGAACGGTGTTGTTGCAAACCTCGACTACCCTGAGCTTTTTACAAGCCCTGCACCCGTTTATTGACGGCGTGGCAATGCTATTGTGGTCGTGGGCAACTTGGTGGATTCCGATGCTGGTGATCTTTGGGGTGTGGAAGCACGGGGTGAAACGTTACCCGTTACGCTACGAGCCTGCGATGTGGAGCATGGTGTTTCCGCTGGGGATGTATGCGGTTGCCAGTTTCCGGCTGGGCTTGACGGCGGAGTTTCCACCGTTGCAGTGGATTTCACTGCTGATCGTGTGGGTGGGTTTTGCCGTGTGGTGTTTGGTATTGCTGGGGTTAGTTTTATTCATGTTTTTTAGTCACAAGGAAAGCTCACAATGAGAGATGTTTTTAAGCGTATTGGTGGTAAAGCCGCAGTGGATGCAGCGGTTGATCGTTTTTACGAATACATGCTGACAGATGATCGCGTCAAACACTTTTTCGCAAATATCAATATGGAAAAGCAACGCCAACACCAAAAGGATTTCATTTCCTTTGCGTTGGGCGCGGAGGGCGGTTATGCGGGTAAGGACATGCGTTCCGCTCACCAGCACATGGTCGATCACATGGGGCTTTCTGATGTGCATTTCGATGCCACCGTGGAAAATCTGGTCAAAGCCTTGCGTGATTTGAATGTGCCGGAAGACATTATCGCGGACGCGGGTGCAATCGTCGAAAGTACCCGTACTGACGTATTGTGTCGGTAAACTAAAGCGTGTGCGGGTGGTGCAATGCCATTCGCACCCAAAATGACACTTGATGTAGATCAACGCCCACCCCATGCGATTACCCTAGTGTTTACATCAACTTTATTAGTGAGAAAACTTCGCCATGATCAAACTGGAGATTACCCCGCCCGCGTCACAGCGTCATGCGTTTACCCATCTGGGTTTCCGCCCGTTCTTTTTGGCGGCGGGCTTGTATGCGGTGGTGGGCATGTTGTTATGGACTGCCCTTTACAGCTTTAACTGGCAAGGCTTACACAGTGCTTACCCGTCGATAACGTGGCACGCGCATGAAATGGTATTTGGGTATGCGGCGGCGGTTGCGGCGGGATTTTTGTTAACAGCAATCAAAAACTGGACAGGGCAACAAACCTTGAGTGGTACGCCATTGCTGCTGTTGGCGGGGTTATGGTTGGCAGCACGGGTATTGCCGTTTACGGGGTTGCCGCTGGTGTGGACAGCAGTGTTGGATGTGTTGTGGCTCACGGGTTTACTGATCGCGGCGGCATTGCCCATTATCCGGGCGAAACAATGGAATCAAGCGGCGATTGTGGGCAAGGTTGGCTTGCTGTTGCTGGCGAATGCGTTGTTTTATCTGGGTTTGCTGGGTATTTGGGCGCAAGGAATGCAACTGGGTTTGTATGCGGGTTTTTACGTCATTGTAGCGTTGATTTTGACAATGGGGCGGCGGGTAATCCCGTTTTTCATCGAACGTGGCGTGAGTTGCCCGTTTACTGCGCAGAACCATTCGTGGATTGATCGCGCCAGCCTGATTTTGTTTTTGCTGTTTATGCTGGCGGATTTGCTGGCAATGGCAAGTGGTCATCGCGGCGCAGCGTGGGCGGCAGCACTTTTGGCATTGGTGCAAGTGCCGTTACATATTTTGCGTTTGTGGGGCTGGTATCACCCCAATATCTGGCAAAAACCGTTGTTGTGGGTGCTGTATCTGGCGTATGGCTGGTTGATTGCGGGTTTTGCGCTGAAATTTCTGAGCGTGGCGGCGGGAATTTCACCGTTTTTGGCGGTTCATGCGTTTGCGTATGGCGGAATTGCTACCCTGACGGTGGGGATGATGGCGCGTGTGACCTTGGGGCATACCGGGCGTAATGTGGCGGAGCCGCCGCCACTGGTCAGCGTTATTTTCGGTTTGTTGTTCATCGGTACGCTGGTGCGGGTGGTGGCGGTGTGGTTGTTGCCGCAGTTTTACGCCTTCTGGATATTGGGTGCGCAATTTATCTGGATTGCAGCGTTCGCCCTGTTTGTGTGGCTGTACGCGCCGATGCTGATCAAACCGCGTGTGGATGGGCGTTACGGCTGAATAAAGCGGCTGGCGTAAAACCAGTAAAGTTATGGTTGTAACTTTACTGTAGAGGTTGCTACTATAACCAGATGAATTGGTTATTACTCATCATCTCCCTGCCCACCGAAAACGCCACGGCACGAATGCGCATCTGGCGGGCATTAAAAACCCTTGGTTGCGCCAGCCTGCGTGATGGCGTGTGGCTATTGCCCTCACGCCCTGATACCCATGCACGGTTTGATGGCATTACCGAAGACACCCACAAATCGGGCGGGGAGGCGTGGGTGCTAGCACTGCAAGCCGATGCGCAACAAGCCGACAGTTTCCCCGCTTTGTTTGATCGCAGTGCCGAATACACAGCATGGCTGGAGGAACTGGCGCAATTCGACCCGCTCGCCGCCGACATTGCCGCTACCCGCAAGCAACTGAAAGGGTTGGGCAAGCGGTTAGCTGCCATTACCGACACGGACTATTTCCCGCATCCGCTGCAAATCCCCGCCCGTGAACGCCTGCACACAGCAGAAGCTGCCGTGCGTGGGCGGACAGTTTCGGCTGAACCCACCTCCCAGCAGGGTGAACCGGAACGGCTCGACAAAGCAAATTTCCAAGGCAAGAGCTGGGCAACCCGCCGCGATTTGTGGGTAGACCGCCTTGCCTCAGCATGGCTGATCCACCGTTTTATTGACCCAGTAGCCCAATTCCTGTGGCTGGAAGACCTCAACACCTGCCCGCCAGAGGCATTGGGGTTTGACTTTGATGGGGCGCATTTTACCCATACCGGGCGATACGTGACCTTTGAAACCCTGCTGCATAGCTTTGGGCTGGCACAAGACACCGCCCTGCAACGGCTGGCGCATCTGGTGCATACGCTGGATGTGGGTGGCAATGCGCCGGAAGCCGCCGGATTTGCGGTGCTGTTGAAAGGTTTAAAACACCGTTCCCCCAATGATGATGTGCTGCTGGCGGAAGGCGGGCAGCTCCTCGATGATCTTTACTGCGCTTTTTCCTTACCGGAGGATTCCCTTTGAGCGATACACCACAAACTACACCACAAGCCCCGACCTTGGGTGAGGCGTTTTTCTACTGGCTGAAACTCGGTTTCATCAGCTTTGGTGGCCCGATGGGGCAGATTGCGATGATGCACACCGACTTGGTGGAAAAGAAACGCTGGATTTCCGAACACCGTTTTCTACACGCGCTGAATTTCTGCATGATTTTGCCGGGGCCGGAAGCGATCCAGTTGGCGATTTACATTAGCTGGTTGATGCACGGCGTGGTGGGAGCGGTGATGGCGGGGGTGTTGTTCTTTATGCCTGCGTTTTTGCTGCTGTCAGTGTTGGCAGGGGTATATTTGGCGTGGGGCGATGTGCCGCTGATGCAAGGTTTGTTCTATGGCATAAAACCCGCCGTGGTAGCGACTGTGCTGTTTGCGGCGTGGCGGATTGGCTCGAAGGCGCTGAAAAACAGCGTCTTGTGGGGTATCGCAGCAGCGGCTTTTATTGCCATTTTTGTGTTTGATGTCGGTTTCCCGTGGATTGTGTTGGCAGCCGCCTTGCTCGGTATCATTGGCGGTAAAGTCATGCCGGACAAGTTCAAAGGCGGTGGCGGGCATGGCGCATCCAACAAGCAATACGGCGCGGCGGTGATTGATGACCACACCCCAACACCAGCACACGCCAAGTTTTCATGGGCAAAACTCGGCATCACCGTTGCTGCTTTTATCGGCATTTGGGCTGTCGCCATGTTCGCACTGGGCGGCAGCCAAGCCTTGAGTGAGATGGGTAACTTCTTCACCAAAGCAGCATTCCTGACCATTGGCGGGGCGTATGCAGTATTACCCTACGTCTACCAAGGTGGGGTGGAACAGTTCGGC
The DNA here is from genome assembly GCF_017901175.1 of Thiothrix unzii. Lineage (NCBI taxonomy): Bacteria > Pseudomonadati > Pseudomonadota > Gammaproteobacteria > Thiotrichales > Thiotrichaceae > Thiothrix > Thiothrix unzii. Next base: position 1,239,368 of record NZ_CP072793.1, on the reverse strand, counting down.
TGGTTGACAGGTGCGCAAATGATGGATGGTTTGGCACTGGGTGAAACTACGCCGGGGCCGTTAATCATGGTGGTTACTTGGGTCGGCTATCTGGGCGGTGTGGCAAAAACAGTAGTAGCCAACCCGATTGCAGCAGGCTTTGCCGGGGCTGCCGTCGCCACCTTTTTCACTTTTTTACCGTCATTCCTGTTCATCCTCGCGGTGGGGCCGGTGGTAGAAAGCTCGCGTAATGACCTCAAATTTACCGCACCCTTGACTGGCGTAACCGCTGCGGTAGTGGGTGTGATCATGAATCTGGCGGTGTTTTTTGCGTGGCATACGTTCTGGCCTAAAGCGACGGATGCTACCCCATTTGCAGCACCGCTTGAATGGTTCGCGGTGGTGGTAGCCATCGGTGCATTTGTCGCGCTGTGGAAATACAAGGTGGATGTGATGAAAGTGATCGGCGTGTGCGCCGTATTGGGTTTGAGTTATACACTCGCTATGGGAGCAATGTGAGTATGGAACGTACTATTAAACCGGAAGATTTTGCTGCAATTGCAGACACAGCAATGGTGCTGGACGTGCGCCGTTTGGAAGACCGTGCTGCCTCCAACGAAACCGTACCGTTTGCGATTTGGAAAGACCCGACCCAGATTGACCAATGGATCGAAGCCATACCCCGCAAGCATGAGGTGGTGATTTATTGTGTGCGCGGTGGCGGAGTCAGCAATAGCGTGGTTGACCGTCTGCAAGCGGAAGGCGTGAATGCCCGTTTCATTGAGGGCGGCATTGAAGGGCTGAAAGCTGCTGGTGGCAAGGTGGAAGCCAAATGAAATGGGTCACACGCGAACGTCCGAAAATTGACCGCATCGCTTGCCCGTGGCTGATTACCCGCTTTATCGACAAGGATGCCGAATTCCTCTACGTACCAGCCGATCAGGTGCTGGCAGTGGCGGAAACCAGCGGGGCTACCCCTTATGACATTCCCGACGTGGAATATTCCCACGTTGGGGCGTTATGCAGCTTCGATGCTTTCATCAGCAAGCACAACCTCACCGACCCGGCATTGCTGCAATTGGCGGTGATTGTACGCGGGGCGGATACGGCACGGCTGGATATTGCCCCGCAAGCCGCCGGATTGCTGGCGTTATCGTTGGGATTGTCACATAACTTTGCGGATGACCACGCAATGCTGGCGCAGGGCATGGTGATGTATGACGCGCTGTATGCGTGGTGCAGGCATACGCAACAGGAAACGCATAGCTGGAATTATCCGGCGTAGCATTTCACAGGAAGCACCATTATGGGTTGGATCATTACCAAATACGCTGTGACTGCCGCACTGGTGGTGTTGATTTCCGAACTGGCGAAACGCAGTGACAAGCTCGGCGGGTTTGTTGCTGCGTTACCGCTTGTCACCCTGCTGACGTTGGTGTGGTTGTATGTGGAAGGGCAACCTGCCACCAAGCTTGCCAACCATGCGTGGTATACCTTTTGGTATGTCGTGCCGACTTTGCCAATGTTTTTGGCATTCCCCGCCTTGTTGCCTCGGCTGGGGTTTTGGTTGACGCTGTTGGCATCGGCGGTGCTGACCGTGGTTTGTTTTACCGCTTTTGCCGTAGTCATGCGTCGGTTTGGGGTCGTCTTGTTGTGAGCGATTAATGCACCCTATCCTCGAAAATGGTGGGTATTGCTGACGCTCTACCCACCAGACAGTTTACTGCCCGCAGCAAGGTTGTTGCTGTTGGATGGGAGGGCATTTCACTGTACCGAATGAGCAAAACACGCAACAGTCCCTCGGATTAGGGCGTAACAGCGTTTTGCACTGCTCACATTCGTAGAAAAACCAGCAGGCATCGGTCGGCATGGTTTCCTGTTTTGAGAATCCGCAATGCGGGCAGGTCAGGATGGATTCGAGTACCGTTTCAGCCATAAGTTTACCCTCTCGTGCCATCATTTCTTGGTGTCGTCTTTGGCAGGCGTTGCCATCTTGCCCATATCATGCCCCTCGTGACCTGTTGGGGCAGACGTTGTTGCTGCCGGAGCTTCGGCTTTCTGGAATGGCATGTAGCGTACTGTCATCGGAGCAGGCGTGACCGAAAGCACCACTTTCATGTCCTCACTGGTTTTGAAATCGCCCGTGCCTTTCAGCAGGTTTTCCTCCGCTGGTTCGAGTTTCACCTCGGTTTTGGTTTCACCGGACAGTACCGTAGCAGTGGCGGTCATTCCCGCGCTGGGCTGGGCTTCATTGGCGTGGTTCATCACGTACACAGTAATGTCTTTGTCCTTAATCACTAATTCAAGGTGGTGGGTATCGGTCATGCGGATTTGCCCATCGTGCGGGGATTTTTGGCTGTCGAGGAATTCATCGGTATGCGCCACGGCATAGCCCGCAAATAGCAGTGATGCCGCCAGTAGGGTGGTTTTAAACAGTTTCATGGTTAGTTCCTTGTTGGGATAACAATTGGTTCAACGGTTGCTCGCCCCAGCGGTAAAACAGTACCGGGGTAAGCAGGGTATCGAGCAGGGTGGAACTGACCAACCCGCCGAAAATGACTAGAGCCACCGGATGCAGGATTTCCTTGCCCGGTTCGCCGCTGGCTAAGATCAGGGGCAGCAACGCAAACGCTGCCACCAACGCGGTCATCAACACGGGTGTCAGGCGTTCTAGGCTGCCGCGCACGATCATGGGGATGCCGAAGGTTTCGCCTTCATGCTGCACCAGATGCAGGTAATGGCTGATTTTGAGGATGCCGTTGCGGGTCGAAATCCCCGCCAGTGTGATGAAGCCGACCAGACTTGCCACCGACAGCGTTTGCCCCGCCAGCCACAGCGCCACCACGCCGCCGACCAGTGCCAGCGGGATATTGCCCATGATGATGAGCGCCAACACGCTGGATTGGTAACGGCTGTACAGCACCAGAAAAATCAGGGTCAGCGACACCAGCGCGAGCATGGCAATGAGTTGGGTAGCTTCCTCTTGCGCCTGAAACTGCCCTTCGAGGCGGGTGAAATAGCCTTCGGGTAACGGAAAGGCGGCAAGTTCCGCACGGATGGCTTGCACCACCGCCGCCATATCCGCGCCATCAGCGGCATTGGCGGATAGCACGATGCGGCGGCGGCTGTTTTCGCGCACGATCTGGTTGGGGCCGCTGCTGTCTTCGATGCTGGCAATCTGTTGCAAGGGGATGTAACCGGAATGGGTTTCCACCAGCAGGTTGCGCAAACCGTGGGCAGTGCGGTCAGTGTCTTGCAGGCGGATCACCACGTCAGCACGGCGGTTGTTGTCCAGCACTTGGGCGACGGTTGCGCCATTGGCAAGGGTTTCGAGGGCTTGGTTAATGCTGGCGGGGGTAACGCCGTACTGCTGCACTTTGTTGTAATCCACCCGTACCTGCAATTGCGGGATGCGCACCTGTTTTTCGAGTTGCAGATCAACCACGCCGGGAATCGCTGCCAAGCGGGTTTGCAGCGCCGTTGCCAAGCTACGTAAAGTGTCAGTGTCATCACCAAACACTTTCAAGGCGATTTGCGCCCTGACTCCAGAAAGCAAATGATCAAGGCGGTGCGAAATCGGTTGCCCGATGTTGATGGAAGCTGGGATTACCGCCAACCTTGCACGGATGTCCGCCAAGACCGCATCACGCCCACGTTCCGAAGGCTTCAAGTCCACGTCAATTTCGCCCGAATGCACCCCTTCGGCGTGTTCGTCCAGTTCAGCGCGTCCGGTGCGCCGCCCGACCTGTTTTACCTCTGGCACTTGCAACAACAGGTTTTCTGCTAATGTGCCAATGCGGTTGGATTCGGTCAGGGAAATGCCCGGTTGCAACAGCAGGCTGACCGTCAACGTGCCTTCGTTGAACGCGGGCAGGAAGGCGCGGGGAAAAAACGGGATGCTGGCGATAGCGAGCAATACCACGATCATGGCAGCACTGAGCAATAGCTTGACGTGGCGAAATGACCAGTGCAACAGGCGGGTGTCGAGGCGTTTAAGGAGGCGGACTAGCGGGGAATCTGGCTTTTCTTCCGCCGTTTGTTTCCCCAGCAAGTAATAACACAACACCGGCGTCACCGTGACCGCCACCCCCAAGCTCGCCAGTATCGACACAATGTAGGCAATGCCCAGCGGCGTAAACAAGCGCCCTTCAATTCCCGCCAAAAAGAACAGCGGCACGAACACCAGCACCACAATCAGCGTGGCATACACCACCCCGGAACGTACTTCCCGCGAAGCCGCCGCAATCACCTGCAAGGCTGGCAATGGCGCGGGCAGCAACGCATTCTGGCGCAGGCGGCGCAGCACGTTTTCCACATCGACGACCGCATCATCCACCAGTTCGCCCAAGGCAATCGCCAAACCGCCCAGCGTCATGGTATTGACCGACAAGCCAAACGCATGAAACACCAAACCTGCTGCCAGCAAGGATAGCGGGATGGCGGTCAGTGAAATCAGCGTGGTGCGCACATTCAGCAAGAACAAAAACAGCACGATCACCACCATGATAGCCCCGTCACGCAAGGCTTCCTCCACATTGCTGATGGCACTTTCGATGAAATTGGCTTGCTTGAACAGCAGGTTATCCGCCTTTACCCCGGCTGGCAGGTTGCGGTTGATCTCTGCCAAGGCACTTTCCACTTCGCGGGTGAGCTTGACCGTATCGACACTGGGCTGTTTTTGCACCGACAGGATGACCGCCGGTTTGCCCATGAAACTGGCTTCCCCGCGCTTTACCCCTGCGGCAAATTCCACCTTCGCCACCTGCTGCAACAGGATCGGCACGTTGTCACGGTGTGCTACCACTAATTGCTGCATGTCTTCCAGCTTGGTGGTGCGCCCAATGTTGCGGATCAGGTATTCCTGCGACTGTGCTTCCAGAAAGCCGCCGCTGGTATTGCTGGCAAAGCCGTGCAGCGCGGTCTGCAACTGGCTGATGCTGATGTTGAGGCGTTCCATGTTTGCCACATCGGGGGTGATGCGGTACTGGCGTACTTCGCCGCCCATCGGGATCACTTGTGATACTCCCGGAATCCCTAGCAAGCGCGGGCGCACCACCCACTCCGCCAAATCCCGCACCTCCATCGGTGTTGCTTTGCCCTCTTCCGCCGTCATTGCCACCAGCAAAATCTCACCCATGATCGAACTGATCGGCGACATTTGTGGCACAACGCCCGCCGGTAACTGGTTGGTAACTGCTCCGAGTCGCTCAGAAACTTGCTGGCGGTTACGGTAAATGTCCGTCCCCCAGCCAAATTCTACATACACAATCGACAAGCCCACACCGGAGACGGAACGTACCCGTGTCACGCCTTCCAGCCCATTCATCGCCGTTTCCAGCGGGAAGGTGACTAGTTGTTCGACCTCTTCCGGTGCAATGCCTGCCGCTTCGGTCATCAGGGTGACGGTGGGTTTATTGAGGTCGGGGAATACATCCACCGGCAATTGTCGCAGGGTAAACAACCCGTACAACATCAGCAGCAATGCCCCCATCAACACGAACAAGCGTTGTTTCAGGCTGGTCTGGATAATCGCGTTAAACATGGTAGCCCCCTAGCGCACTTGCGCCAATAAAGCCGCGCTGCTGGTGACGGCACGGATACTGCTGTTCGGTAAGCCTTCGGTAATGATTACGGTATCGGCATCCAGCGTTTGCAACTTGACCACATGTGGCGTGAAGCGTTCGGCGGCGGTTTTTACCCACACGGTTGGCTGTTGCTGGTTATTGTTGACCACGCTGCTGGCGGGTAAGAGTGTTCCTTGAATGCTGGTGCGGGTTTGCACGGCGAGTTTGAGCGGTTGCCCGATAGTGAGAGTGGATTCTCCTCTCGCTTCCACCTTAAAACGGAGGGGCAGTGCTTGGTTGCGCAGTTGTTGGCTGCTGCCGATAAAGTCAAGTGTCAGAGGTTGAGCATTGAGGGTTGCGGTTGCACCTATGATTTGTGCCGCTACTGTCGCGTCGTAGGCGAGAGCCTCGACTTGTAGCTGTTCTGGGTCGATGATTTCAAACAAGACATCGCCCGCATTGGCTTGTTGCCCTAACACCACCTTGGCACTGCTGATAATACCGGACAGTGGTGCCAACAGCGGTTGTGGCTGTTGCGCAAGGCTGCCTTGCAGGGCTTTGAGGCGAGCTTTGAGGGTGTCGGCGGTGTTACGTGCCGCATCCACTTCCATTTGTGGAACAACGCCTGCAATGCTTGCCAGCCGTACAGCATTTTTCTCTGCCAGCACCAGTTCGGAACGTACTTCAGCGATCTTGTCTTGTTGGTCGCCTTTGTCGGTATTGCTGGCGGCGGGTTCAAGGATAGCAAGGGTTTGCCCTTGTTTCACGCGGCTGCCCAGTGCAGGGAAACCACCTTCGGGGGCAAGCAAACGTCCGCCCATGGTCGGCTGGATCACGGCACTGGCGTTGGGGTCGGTCACGACCACGCCGTTAAGGGTGAAGCTTTGTGCGACCGCTTGCGGTTTCCCCAAGGCGGTGCGGATACCCAGCAGGTGTTGGGCGGGTTTGGGCATAAACAGGCTACCATCCGTCAACCGGGTGGGTTTGTCTTGCGCGGTAGGTAAGGCAACGGCGGCAGCGGGTTCATCACCTGCATGGCTGTGGTCTTCACCACCGTGGGCAAAAGCCGTTTGGGGCAACAAAGCGTCTTGCAAGAAATTGCCCCAGAATTTCCACCAAGGGGAAGAATCACCCTTGCCCTCACCGTTGGTAGCGGTAGGAATCTGTACCGTGCCAATCAGTAAGTCATTAATGCCTTTTGCCAAGACGGTGGCAGTGATTTCGTAACGCCCCGGCGTGGCAAGCCAGCCTGCATCCACTTGGACAATGCCCTTGGCATCGGTTTGCAGGGTCAGTTTCTGCCCCTTGCTTTCCAACTCTACCTTGGCGTTGGGAATGGGTTCGTTGGTGGCGAATCTGTCCACGTACAGCGTCAGCTTGCCTGCACTGATAATGCCGAACAATTCCACATCGGGTGATTGCAGTTCCCAACGTACCCCGCTACTGGCAGGGGGAATGAGGGGCGCGGGGGTTGCATCGCCGTGGCTGTGATCTTCGCCGCCGTGCGCCAACACGGGCAGGGGGAGGCTTGCCATACCCATGAGCAAGCAGCCGCTTAATGCGGCGCGTTTTAATCGTTTCATTATTGTTTACCTGAATGTTGAACACGTCTTCTCCCCTCTCCGCTCCCTGAGCGTAGCCGAAGGGAGGGAGAGGGACGGGGTGAGGGGTTCTTCAGGCAATCGGTGGGCGGTAGGGTACGTCAGCAGCTTCTGGCAATACTTGTGGGGAGAAGACTTGCGGGATGAAACTGTCTGGCGGTACGGCAGCAGGCAACATTGGCAAACTCAGGACAAACTGTGCGTGCTGGAGTTGGTCGCAATGGCAAGTATCAGCGGAAACTTGCGTCGACTGCTGTTTTTGCATTTCAAGGCAGCAGTGATGGTTAGTGGCTTGCGCATCCATCATGCTCATCATCTGCGGCATTGTTTGCACATGATGGCACACCATCGACGCTGACCAGACTGGCAGGGCAGCCATCAGCAAGATGAGGAATGTGACAATGTGCTTGCGCATACGATTAATGAATGTCCTATGAGTTACTGGATCGAATCTAGCAAAATTGTCGGGTATAAGCAAATACCTATACCCGATTCTAATTGGACACGGGAAGTATCAATGCTCCCCCTTCGTCCGTCGAATCCCCGCCAGCCGATTACCCTGCTTCTGCGGCCCGCCATTCGGGAAAATTTCGTGCAGGTAACGGTTATTGCCACGCTCTTTCCCCCACAACTGACTGAAATGCTTGATCATGTCGCGTACCGGAGCTTGCACCCGATGCGTTTCCTGATACTCGCGAATGAAATGGATCACATCCCAATGTTCCGCCGTCAGTTCTAGCCCTTCGCGGGCAGCGAGGGCGGTGGCGAAACCCGCGCTCCACTCATCCATGTTCTGAATGTAACCCTCTTGATCGGTCAGCACTTCCACCCCATCCACCACCACTGCAAGGTTGTAAATGGCGTAGGGGTTGGTTTGCATATTGTTGGCGTAAACTTGTACTGTCATGCTCAGTTCCTCTTTCAACCGGTCACAATGCGTTTGGCTTGGGCAATTTTCTCTTGCAGGCTGGTGGTGCGCACCGTTTCCAGCAACTCATCCAGCTTGAACGGGTGATGATGTTCGTAAGCCACCCCCAGTTGCGGCATATCCGCCAAACCGCTATCGCGGGCATGTTCCACAAAGCCCTTGTTCTTCCAGAAAAACGCGCCCGGCATGGTGGTGGGGATCACCAGCACATAGAACAACGCCCGCCCGATAATCGCGGAAGCCAGTGCCAACAACGTCAACAAACCGAATGCCAGCACACTACTGCTATCGGTTGCCACCATGCCTGTTGCCAGTAACAACGCTGCTGCCAGCAAGCCGTTACGCAGCCAGTACGAATTGCCGTAAGTGGTGGTTTGCTCGTAAAACGATGCTGCCCCCTCACTCTCTGCCCCTTGCAAATCACGCGCATGGAACAACAAACCGACCGCTTCCAGTGCCAGCCCCAAGCCCGCAACACTCGCGAGTGTTGCGCCCAATGCGGGTGTCATTGCACCGAACACTAACGCCACCAATGCCAGCAACAAGCTGCCCAGCGTCAGGGCTGTCCCCGCAAAGCTGCTGCCGGTTTGCCAGTGATTCCAAAACGGTCGTGCCGGAATGCGGTACAGTTTGTACATATAGTAACCACCGAACCCCATCCCCGCCAAACCCACAGCAGTAAAGGCATTTTGCAGGAAAGCAGCAAAGCCACCCTCAAACAGGGCAAAGAAACTGTACCCCGCCAACCCCATAAAAAATAACGATACTCCGGCAATTTCACGGCTGACGGGCGACAGTTTCAGGTTGTAAAACCCCCGATAGAAACGGTGTGGCTTGCCCAGATGCAAATTCAGTTTAGCAAGACCAACGGTATGTAACAGGATCATGGCAATCGTGGTTGGAATATAAGCATCACTACCAATAAACCCAATCACCGCCGGAATATGCAGCCATGCCCCGATTGCCAGCAGCAGGAATGCACCCATCACCGCCTGCACACTCAGGGTAAACGCGACGTGCGCGTTCTCGTGCGAACCCAGTAATTTCTGCACATTCCATTCACGCTTGAAGCCGTGCTTGGGGTCAAGCGTCGGCTTGTACGCACCATCCACCTCATCGCGGTGGTATTTCAGCGGGGTACTGTCCACCCGCACCATGTCGCGTTGCACCGCCTTTTTCTGCTGGAAACGGATATTCGGGTGGGTAATGTCAGTGCGCGGGAAACCGGGGATTGCCGCTTTCGCTTGTTCGCGCCCTTCAGGAACATTTTCCACCACACCAAAATCCAGTGCCTTGCCCAGACAAGCGGACACACAGGCGGGTTTCAAGCCGACTTCCAGCCGATCCACGCACATATTGCACTTGCTCACTTGCCCCTTCACCGGGTCAAGCTGTGGTGCATTGTAAGGGCAAACCCACGTGCAGTAACCGCAGCCGAAACAGGTGTCCGGGTCTTGTAGCACCGCGCCGTATTCAGCGAGCTTGGTATAAGCGCGGGTCGGGCAACCTTTCAAACACACCGGGTCGTCGCAGTGGTTGCACGCCATCGAAATGTTGATGCGGCGGTAATCGGGGTAAGTGCCGCCTTCCACGAAGCCAACTGATCGGAACGCAATATGCGCCGGATTGTCGTTCTTTTCGCTGCACGCCGCTTCACAGGCATGGCAGGCAATGCAGTTGTCGGCATTGAAATAGAAACCGTGCTGCTTGTAACGGTTGGGGTTGCTGCCCACTTCGCCATCACCGTTGATGTTCAACGACTGGTCGCGGCGGGCATCGTCAGCCGCCACGGTTTCAATCGGTTTGCCATAACGGTTGACGGTCTGGCTGGTCGGGTCGTTGAGCAGGGCGTAGTCCGGCTCGTTTTCGCGTACTTTAAACATCTTGTTTTCCCTTTAGAACTTCCGCATTTCCATCGACAGTTTTGCTGCTGCCACCTGATCGGCAATCGTCTCGATGCGCACCGCTGACTGCTTGTAGGCAGGCTGGCGAGAGTGCGGGTCAAGCAAACCCAAGGTCAGGCGGTTGGCGCAGTCATGGAAGTGGAACGGCAAAAACACCATGTTTTTGGGGACGCGGTGGGTCGGTTGCGCCATCGCTACCGCATCGCCGCGCCGTGACACCAACCGCACGTATTCGCCACGTTGGATGCCAAGTTCCGCCGCCAAATCCGGGTTGATTTCGATGAACGGAATCGGGCTGTACTTGTTGTTGTTACCGATTTTCCCGGTCTTGGTGCGCCCGTGCCAATGCTCGATCAAGCGTCCAGTATTCAGCCACACTGGGAATTTTTCATCCGGCACTTCGTTATTGTCGATGAAAGGCAGCGGGATGAGTTTGGCGCGACCGTCGGGGTAGCTGAACGTGCCATCCACTGTGTAAATGCGCTTGCCGCCTTTGGGCGGGGCTTCGCCTTGCTCGCGCTGGGTGGCGGTGTAGGGCCATTGCACCCCACGGTTTTGTTCCAGCAATGCGTGATCCATACCGGAAATGTCCGCCAGCCGTCCCTTTGACAGTTGCCCCATTTCGAGGAAAATATCACCTGCCTGTTCTGGGAAATTCACCTTGCCTGCCTTATTGAAGCGTTCCGCCACGCGGTTGAAAATCCACAGGTCGGGTTTGGCTTCGCCCGGTGGGGCAGTCACTGGCTTGACGCGGTTGATGCGGCGTTCGGTGTTGGTCATTACCCCGTCTTTTTCCGCCCATGTTCCGGCGGGCAAGTACATATGGGCGTATTGCGCACTTTCGGTGTCCTGATAGCAGTCCTGCACGCAGCAGAATTCCAGTTGCTCCATTGCACGGCGGATGCGGGCGGTATTGGGCAAGGAACTCATCGGGTTGGTGGCAATCAGCCACAAGCCCTTGATTTGCCCCGCTTCCATCGCCTGATAGATGTCGGTTTGCAGCATCCCGCGTTTTTTGGGGAAAAATTCCGGGTCAACATTCCAGAATTTGGCGACTTCCTCACGGTGTTCCGGCACTTCCAGATAGCGGAAGCTGGGCAAGCCGGAACAGGATGACCATTCGCGTGTGCCCATTGCATTGCATTGCCCGGTGATCGACAAGGACGTGCCGCCCGGTTTACCGATATTCCCCGTGATTAGCGCGAGGTTGTTGATGCCCACCACGCCATCGGAGCCGTGGGTAGACTGGTTGATGCCCATTGTCCAGATTTGCATCGCAGCCGGGGCTTTGGCGAAGGTACGCGCTACCACACGGATGGTGTCTTCGTCGATGCCGCAGATTTTGGCAGCGGTTACGGGGTCATATTTTTCAACTTCCGTCCGTAATGCCTCAACACCGTTGGTATTCGCGTCGATGTAACGCTGGTCGTGCAAGCCTTCCTTGAAAATGACGTGCATCATGGCGTTCATCAACACCACATCCGTCCCCGGCGTGATGGTCAGGTGCATATTCGCATTCTGCGCCAGCATGGTCACACGCGGGTCAACCACAATCAGCGGGAAGCCGGACTTTTCCTGCGCCTCTTTCATGCGCCAGTAAATGATCGGGTGCTGTTCCGGCAGGTTGGAACCCCACGCAATCAGGCAGCCCGTATGCTCGAAATCCTCATAGCACCCCGGCGGGCCATCCGACCCGAACGAACGCTTGTAGCCGGACACCGCCGACGACATACACAAGGTGGTGTTGCCGTCGTAGTTGTTTGTACCAATCAGCCCACGGGTGAGCTTGCCCAAGGTATAAAATTCCTCGGTGAGCATTTGCCCGGTGGAAATGATGGCGAACGAATCCGGCCCGTGTTTGGCTTGCACCCGGCGGATTTCGTCGTGCAACTTGTCCAGCGCGGTATCCCATTGGGTGGGTTGCCACTGGTCATGCCAGTGGTTGCGCAGCATTGGAGCCAAGCCGCGTCCGGCGGAGGTGAACAGTTCATGCTCGAAAATCCCTTTCAGGCACAGCTTGCCACGGTTCACATCCGCATCTGCCACGCCGCGTGAAGCGACAGGTGTGCCATCAGCATTCAAACCGACCTCGATGGAACAGCCCGTGGAACAATAGCCGCAGGCGGCGTATTTCCATTCCGCCACCTGTTTATCGGCGATTTTGATAGGGTTCTTTTGGGTTCTGCCAAATAACATAGTAGCCCCTTAACAAGCCGATGCTTCGTCTTCCGTCACCAACTGCAAATACACCTTGCCGTCCTCGATCTTGACCGGAAACACGTTGGTGCAACCACGGTCAGGCGCAAGCGCACCACCCGTGTGCAGATCAATCTTCCAGTTGTGCAACGGGCAGGTCACGGTATGCCCGTGGACAATGCCCTGTGACAACGGCCCACCGCGATGCGGGCAAGCGTCACGCACCGCAAACACGCTATCGTCAGAGGCGCGGAACACGGCAATGTCCATGTCGCGGGTCTTGATCAGGCGCGAACCCAATACGGGAATCTTGTACAATTCCACCACTTCTATCCATTTGCTCATTGTTATGTCCTCTTAGGCTTCGATCAAGATGGGGGTAAATTCGTTGGCTTCTGCACCTTCCGCGCGGGCTTTCCACGGGTCGATTTGTGCAGGCTGCTGAGAAATCAGGAAACGCTCATACAGGGCTTTGCGGTTGGCGGCATCACCCAAAATCGCGGTTTTGACCTTTTCCAGCCCGACACGCTCCACCCACGGGGCGGTACGTTCCAGATAATGCGCATCTTCGCGGTAGAACTGGCAGAACGCGCCGGTGTATTCCAGCACTTCTGCCTCGGTTTCGACTTTGCACAGCAGGTCAGTGACGCGCACCTTAATACCGCCGTTGCCGCCGATGTGTAGCTCGTAGCCGGAATCCACGCACACCACCCCGATGTCCTTAATGGTCGCTTCCGCACAGTTGCGCGGGCAACCGGACACCGCCAGCTTGAACTTGTGTGGCATCCACGAACCCCACGTCAGTTCTTCCAGCTTTACGCCCAAGCCGGTGGAATCTTGCGTACCGAAGCGACACCATTCGCTACCGACGCAGGTTTTCACGGTACGCATCGCTTTGCCGTAAGCATGACCGGAGACGAAACCCGCCGCGCTTAAATCCTTCCACATCGCAGGCAACTGTTCTTTTTGAATGCCGAACATATCAATGCGTTGCCCGCCCGTGACTTTCATGGTTGGCACTTCGTATTTGTCGGCAACGTCAGCAATGGCGCGGAGTTGGTCGGAAGTACACATCCCGCCAAACATCCGGGGCACGACGGAATAGCTGCCGTCTTTCTGGATATTGCCGTGAACCCGTTCGTTGATGTAGCGCGATTGCGCATCGTCCACGTATTCGGTGGGGAAGGCGCACAGCAGGTAGTAGTTGAGCGCGTTACGGCACGTCGGGCAGCCATCCGGCGTTTTCCACTCGAAATGGTCACGCACGGCGGGCATGGTTTTCAGCTCATGCTTGAGGATGCCGGAACGAATTTCGTCATGGGTATAGTCGGTGCATTTGCACAGCGGCTTGGTTTTCGGCGTGGCGGAATATTCCCCGCCGACGGTGTGTGCCAGCAACGACTCGACCAACCCCGTACATGAGCCGCACGAAGCCGATGCTTTGGTGTGGGCGCGGACTTCATCCAGTGTGAACAGTTTTTTCTCGGTAATGGCTTTTACGATGTCGCCTTTGCACACGCCGTTACAGCCACAGATTTCGGCAGAGTCGGGCAGGCTGGCAACGCGGGTTTCCGGGTTATGCCCAGAGTCGCCCAGATTATGTTGCCCGAACAGGATGGTTTTACGGAAAGCGGAAATGTCCGTACCATCCTTCATCATCTCAAAGTACCAGCTACCGTCCACGGTATCGCCGTACATCACCGCACCCTTGATCTTATTGTCTTGCAACACCAGCCGTTTGTACGTGCCGGAAGCCGCATCCTTGAACACCAAATCTTCGGTCTTGTCGTTGCCGATGAAATCGCCCGCTGAGAACAACTCAATCCCTGTCACTTTCAAGCGGGTGGACGTGACTGTTCCCCGGTATTGGGCAATGCCGTATTTTGCCAAGTGATTGGCTGCAACTTTGGCTTGCTCAAATAACGGCGCAACCAGCCCGTAAGCCGTGCCGCGATGCTGGACGCACTCGCCAATCGCGTAGATTTTCGGGTCGGTAATGGTTTGCAGGGTGTCGCTGACCACAATACCGCGTTCGCAATGCAAGCCTGCGGCTTTACCCAGTTCGATATTCGGCTTGATCCCGACCGCCATCACCACGAGGTCGGCGGGAATTTCCGTGCCGTTTTTGAAACGTATTCCAGTGACGCGCTCATTGCCGAGGATTTCAGCGGTGCTGTGTTCCATCAGGAATTTCATGCCGCGCTCTTCCAAGGATTTTTGCAGCATGGTAGCCGCAGGCTTGTCGAGCTGGCGTTCCATCAGGGTGTCGAGCAAATGCACAACGGTGACATCCATGCCTTGCTTCATCAGCCCGTTGGCTGCTTCCAGACCCAGCAAGCCACCGCCGATAACGACGGCGTGTTGGTGGTTGCGGGCAGCTTCCAGCATGGTGTCCACGTCTTTAATGTCGCGGAAACCGATGACACCCTGCTTGTCTGCACCGGGGAGCGGCAGCATGAAAGACAGCGATCCGGTGGCAATAATCAAGCGGTCGTATTTGGCTACCGTGCCATCAGAGGCGATCACTTCGCGGCGGGCGCGGTTAATTTGCTCGACCTTTTTGCCCTTGTGCAGGGTAATACCATTGTCCACATACCACTGTTCACTATTGAGCATGATCTGCTCAATAGTCTTTTCACTCGCCAGCACGGGTGACAGCATAATGCGGTTGTAGTTACCGTAAGGCTCTTCGCCAAACACCGTGATGTTGTAGGCATCGGGGGCAAGTTTCAGCAGTTCTTCGAGGGTGCGTACACCCGCCATGCCGTTGCCGATCAGTACCAGATTTTCTTTGAGCATTGTGTGCCTCTTTCCCAAAAACAAAAAAGCCCTGAACCCGCTGCCGCCAAAGACGGTTGCAGGGGTTCAGGGCTTCGTTACCCGGATGTAAAACACGCGCCATTGCGTGTTTGTGGTGCTTGCCTGTATCAGTCGCCGTTGACCGAGGGCAAATCCTGTGCGTGATTATGCAATATCAGTGCCAGATTCCCATTCATAAGGCATTGCTGATAAAACAAGGCGGTTATGGGGCGATGTGGGGGAAGGTGTTGTGCTGTTTTGGTGCGTCTATAACAGCTTTGCACCAGTTTGGATCACCCTGTTGGTGTAATTGTTGTGAATGCGACAAGCTGCCATGCACTTTTATGGGCTGGCACAGTAATTGCAGACAAACACCAGCATTGAACACTGTCAACGACGATGGTGTTTGTTACAAACACTGTTTGCCCGCACAATGCCGTGCCGGGATTATCAGGCAAAGAAGCCCTGACACTCGCTGCCAACACTCCTCCGGCGGCTGATGTCAGGGCTTTTTGCGTTTTACGGCTCGCTTTTGACTGGAGACAGCTTTATGTCTGTACCGCAACGCTTTAATTTGTTCGACTTTTCCAAGCCGAACATCCGCACCCTGCATTTGGGGTGGTTTGCCTTTTTCGTCAGCTTTATGGTGTGGTTTTCCCATGCGCCGCTGATGCCGTTTATCCGCGAGGCACTGCAACTGACGGACTTGCAGGCAAAAATCCTGCTGACGCTCAATGTGGCACTAACGATTCCTGCGCGGATTGTGGTGGGAATGCTGGTTGACCGCTACGGTCCACGCATTATGTTTGCCAGCATTCTGGTGCTGGGTGGCATCATCAGCATCTTGTTTGCGATGGCGCAAACTTATGAGCAGTTGGCATTCATGCGCTTCCTTGCAGGCTTTGTTGGTGCAGGGTTTGTGGTTGGTATCCGGCTGATTGCGGAATGGTTTCCCGCGCGTCAAACCGGGTTGGCGCAGGGCATTTACGGTGGCTGGGGTAATTTTGGTTCAGCAGGTGCAGCAGGTTTGTTGCCGATCATTGCCACCAGTGTCGGCGGTGCAGATGGCTGGCGTTACGGTGTGGTGACGGCTGGAGTGATTGCGATTGTCTATGGCTTTATCTATTACTGGCGGGTGCGTAATACGCCCAAAGGCTCAACCTATTTTAAGCCCAAAAAAACCGGGGCAATGGAAGTCAGCAGTGGGTTTGACCTGTTTTTGTACATCATTGCCAATATCCCGATGTATGCTGCACTTGCCGTGCTGACATGGAAACTGTCCCCAGCAGGCATGAAATTGTTGTCGGAGACGGTTGCCAACAGTATTTATGCCGTTTTATTAGCGACTTATCTGGTGCAGGTCTGGCAAATCTGGAAGGTGAATGCGCACATCCTCAAAGAACCTGTGCCAATGTTGCAACGCTATTCGTTTACGCAGGTGGCTATCCTCAATCTGGCATATATGGTGACATTCGGTACAGAACTGGCAGTGGTGTCGATGTTGCCGATGTTTTACGTGGATATGTTTGGGCTGGATAAGGTTACTGCGGGTTTGCTGGCCGGGTCGTATGCGGTCATCAATCTGGTTGCCCGCCCGATGGGTGGTTTGATTAGCGATAAGTACGGGCGCAAGATTACCTTGTTAGTGGTATTCGTTGGGATTGCATTGAGTTTCACCGTTTTAGGGCAGGTCAGCAAGGATTGGTCGGTGTTGATGGTGATTGGGGCAGCAACCTTGGGTGGGATTTTCTCGAAAGCCGGATCAGGTGCGGTGTATGCGATGGTGCCATTGATCCAGCGGCGTTTGACTGGGCAGATTGCAGGGATGTCGGGCGCGTATGGCAATGTCGGTGGGGTGACATTCCTCACGGTATTGGCAATGGTATCTACCCCCGTGTTTTTCCTCACCATTGCGGGGGTAGCAGCAGCCGTACTGGTGATGATAGCACTGTTCCTGCGTGAACCTAGTGGCACGATGGTGGAGGTTTTGCCAGACGGTACGGTACAAATGATTGAGGTGAAATAACGTGAAAATTAGCCTCGCCATCACCCTTGGGCAGCACTCCATCGCTGGGGTCAAACCACAAAATGAAGACTTTCATGGTGTGTGCGTTCCCAAGGGGGCAGTGCTGGACAGTAAAGGCATTGCCATTGTGTTGGCGGATGGGGTCAGTGCCAGTGAAGGCGGCAAGGAAGCCAGCCAAATTGCGGTGCACCAATTTCTGGATGACTATTTCAGCACCCCGGATTCGTGGACGGTCAAACACGCTGCTACCAAGGTGCTGGGTGCGCTCAACCTGTGGCTCTACAATCAGGGGCAACGCGAATATGCTGGAAGCAACGGGCTGGCAACGACGTTTTGCGCGGTTATTTTCAAATCACAGACAGCGTATTTGTTCCATGTGGGAGATAGCCGCATTTACCGCCTGCGTGACGGGCGGCTAGAGTGCCTGACCAAAGACCACCGCATCCAGTTCGGCACGGAACGCGAATACCTCGCGCGTGCCCTCGGCATTGATGCACGACTGGATGTGGATCACCGCACCCAGACCTTGCAGGAGGGCGATTGCTATTTGCTGACGACCGATGGCATCCATGATGTGCTAGATCGGGAATCGCTGGAAAGCCTGTTGCTGGCATCCCCACATGATCCACAGCAATGCGCGGAAAAGCTGGTGGCAACCGCCCTTGAGCGTGGCAGTCAGGATAACATCACCTGCCAGATTGCCTGTATTGACAGTCTGCCGGAAGCCAACAAGGATGAGTTTTACGGCAACCTCACCCGTTTGCCGTTTCCGCCAGACCTCAAAGCAGGCAATGTGCTAGACGGCTACCTGATTTTACGTGAGTTGAATGCCACTTCGCGTAGTCAGGTTTATCTGGCGGAAGACACGCTGGATACCGGGGTAGGAAAGGTGGTCATTAAAACCCCATCGGTCAATTTTAATGATGATCCCTTGTATATTGACCTGTTTTTACATGAAGAATGGGTTGCCAAACGGCTAAATTCCTCGCACCTCATCAAACTGGTGGAGCAAGCCAGCCGCCCGCGCACGTTTCTCTACAGCGTGGTGGAATACATTGAGGGGAAAACCTTACGTCAGTGGATGTTGGATAACCCTAACCCATCGGTTGCACAGGTGCGAGCCACCATTGACCAAATTTCCCGTGGCTTACGCACAATGCATCGGCTGGAAATGATCCATCAAGATTTAAAGCCAGATAATGTACTGATCGACCACAACAATACCCTCAAGATCATTGATTTTGGTTCTACCCGGATTGCGGGGTTGGCAGAAACCCAAACCGTGTTACAGCACAACCATATCGTTGGAACAGCCAGTTATTCCGCACCAGAGTATTTTCGGGGGCAGTCGGGGACAACACGTTCCGACATTTTCTCGTTAGGGGTTGTCGCTTACGAAATGTTCACGGGCAGGTTGCCATTCGGCGAGATAGAGCCGGAAAAAGCGGCGAAAAAGCGATTTGTTTACACCTCTGCCCGTTTGTATAACCCAGAAGTACCAGAATGGGTGGATGCCGCGCTGGAAAAAGCCACGCAGTCTAGCCCGGAAAAACGCTATGAGTTGCTCTCAGAGTTTGTGGCAGATTTGACCAAACCCAATAGCAGTCTGGTGGGAGATGGGCAAAGCCGCCCATTGCTGGAGCGCAATCCGGTGGCGTTTTGGCGGGGGGTAGCGTTGCTGGAACTGTTGGCTATTGTCGGATTGGTTTGGTTATTGGCTCATTAGGCAAGACATTGACACCCTCCACTCGGCAATAGCAATACAAAAATTGTTGCACTGCCCCCGCTGGAGTTTGGTGGTTAACTGTCAAACTGTCCAACAATCGAAACGAACGCCCGAATTCACCGTGCAAGGCTGTTGCATCGTAGCGCATGACATCCAAACCGCTACATTGCTTTGGTCCCTGTTCACCAAAAGTCGCCATAATCACATGCCCGGCTGGTTTAACTGCCCGCAACACTTGTTGCACATAACTCTGGCGGTCAGTTTCTTCGGTCAGGAAATGGAATACGGCACGGTCATGCCAAACATCGTAATGGTTTGGCGGTAAATCTATTTCCAGCACATTACCGACTAGCCACCGAATTTGTTCGGCTTTCACGCCTAAGCGTTGTTGAGTAATGAGCAAAGCGTGCGCTGAAATATCCAATAGGCTCACGTTAGCGTAGCCTGCTGCCAGCAAATCATCCGCCAGCGTTGCAGCACCTGAACCAATATCCAGAATGGCTGCATCGGGGTTGGGCGCAAGCTGCTGAATTAATTGCAGTGAGGTTTCAAGGCTGGGGGCATACCAACTGACACTAGCTGAATCTTTAGTCTGGTAGACATTATCCCAATGGTCTTGCTGGTTCATAGTTTACCTCTTTGGTGAGGGAAAAGGGCAGGCCAAGCTGCCTCAGAACCCATAAACAATCCCAAATCAGTAGGGATCGGCTTTCTGCACGGCGTTGCGTTCACTACTGTTGCAATGGAAAAGGTAGCAGGAGAAAAATAAACGTTAACCTCACAATGAAGCCGCCCCTCTGATTCATGCCGGGTAAATAGGGCGGTATCATCAGCATATCCATTCAGGCCATACGTTTGCCCAAAAAGTTCTCGTAGTTGTTCCAATGCAGGATGCGCCAGCATGGCATCCCCCAAGTTTTTGGTGAACCACGCTGTCATCGGCTTCTCCCCATTTTGAGGCTTATCTAACATTGAGTATCATATCCGGTGTACCGCAACAGAGAATACTGCCGAACGACTCCAAAAATTACCCTCCAGTTACGGGGGGGAAGAAAGCAACTTCATCACCTGGATGCACTAATGTTTCAGCATTAGCATATTCTTGATTGATGGATACCAACAGATTGGCAGGAAATACCGTTTCACCACTACTACGCTGCCAGACCTCCAGTACAGGGAGTGCAATAGCACTTTCCAGATTAGCTTGTCCCCGTTTAAGCCGCTCTTTCAGACTGGCAAAAAATAGTACTCTAATAGGTAGCATAGTGACTCCTTATTCTTCAGCGTTAATGAGACTTTATATTCTGACTTCAAATACAGGAAACAATCCGGCCAACTTCTCCAACAACCGAGTATCCTCCCACAAATAGGTGGTTTGTATGGGAATAGTAACAGTTAATGGTTGGCACGATTGTAATACAAAGTGTTTTACCCCACGTTTTGCCAATGTTTCAGCAAGTATTTCAAGTTCTGATTTCCTCACCAGAGCAACATCAACGGTTGTCCTAATCTCGTAATCTACATGATGAGCATTCAGCAACAAGTCTAGGCTTTCCTCCGCCTTGAACCCACTGCCTGCCAGTCCCGTCACTTTTTTATAGGCATGGAACGGGGCTTTGATGTCCAGCCCCACCCAATCCACATAAGGCAACACTTTCGCCAAGCGTGCAGGCATGATCCCCGCTGTGTGCAAAGCAATCTTGAATCCCAATGCTTTCACCACCTGCATTGCTTCCGGCAGACGTGGCTGTAACAAGGGTTCGCCGCCGCTGAACACCACCCCGTCCAGAAACCCGACCCTTTCCCGCAAAAAACGCATCACTTCTACCCATTCGAGCTTGTTGGGCACATCGGTACGCTGCAAATGCGGGTTATGGCAGTAGCGGCAATGCCACGGGCAGCCCTGACAAAACATAACCGCCGCCAGATGCCCCGGAAAGTCGATGCTGGTCAGCGGCACTAGCCCACCTAGCTGCAACACGCGCGTTTTCCTTCTAGCAGTGAGGAGTTTTCCACAAAAGGAAGGCGTTCGGCGTGTTCGCTTTGCTTGCCGGGGTTGAAGGAACTGACTGGGCGGTGGTAGCCCATCACCCGCGTCCACACTTCGCAACGCTGGCGTTCATTGTCTTCCAACCTAATCGGTTGCGGATTTACTGAATGGTGCATAAGGATTCCTCTCGTTTTTGGCGTAATAATTTTTCGTCACAGCGCGGGCAGAACTCATGTTCCCCTGCGAGATAACCGTGTTTGGGGCAGATGGAGAAGGTGGGTGTCACCGTGATGTACGGCAGGCGGAAACGTTCCAGACTGCGACGCACCAATTGCTTGCAGGCTGCCACACTGGAAATGCGTTCCTGCATATACAGGTGCAGCACCGTGCCGCCGTTGTACAGGGTTTGCAGCCCATCTTGCAGGCTCAGTGCCACAAACGGGTCATCGGTGTAGCCGACGGGCAACTGGGTGGAATTGGTGTAATACGGGCGTTCTGCTGTTCCCGCCTGCAAAATATCGGGGAAGCGTTTGCGGTCTTCCTTGGCAAAACGGTAGGTCGTGCCTTCCGCCGGAGTAGCCTCCAGATTGTACATATGCCCAGTTTCCGCCTGAAACTCACGCAAACGCCGCCGGATGTGGCGCAACAAACGTACTGCCAGTATTTGTCCGCCTGCTTCGCCGATGTGGGCGGTATCCGCGCTGAAATTGCGGATCATCTCGTTCACCCCGTTCACGCCGATGGTGGAAAAATGGTTACGCAAAGTCCCCAGATAACGTTGGGTGTAGGGGTAAAGCCCCTGATCCATGTGTTGCTGGATGACCTTGCGTTTGATTTCCAGACTATCACGCCCCAATTCCAGCAAGGTATCCAACCGCGCAAACAGCCCTGTCCTGTCACCCCGATACACATAGCCAAGTCGGGCGCAATTGATCGTGAATACCCCCAGCGAACCCGTCTGTTCCGCCGAGCCAAACAAACCATTACCACGCCGTTCCAGTTGGCTTAAATCCAGTTGCAGGCGACAACACATCGAGCGCACCATGCCCGGTTCTAACCCTGATTTCAGGAAATTCTGGAAGTACGGCAAACCGTATTTCGCCGTGACCCGAAACAGCAAATCGGTGTCAGGGGCATCCCACGGAAAATCGCGGGTAATGTTGTAGGTGGGGATCGGGAAGGTAAACACCCGCCCACACGCATCGCCTTCTTCCATGATTTCGAGGAAAGCACGGTTGATCATGCCCATTTCCGCTTGGCAGTCGCCGTAGCTGAAGGGCATTTCTTCCCCCGCAATTACCGGAATCTGCGGTTTCAGGTCATCCGGGCACGTCCAGTCGAAGGTCAAATTTGTGAACGGGGTTTGCGACCCCCAGCGCGAAGGGAAATTCAGGTTGAAAATGAACGACTGCATCAGTTGCCGCACATAGCCATAGTCCAGCGCATCCTTGCGGATGTAGGGCGCGAGGTAGGTATCGAAGGAACTGAACGCCTGTGCGCCCGCCCATTCGTTTTGCAATGTGCCGAGGAAATTCACCGCCTGCCACAAGGCGCTGTCCAGATGCTTGGGTGCTTTGGCATCGGTACGCCCCGGCACGCCATTGAAGCCTTCATGTAGCAGGGTACGCAATGACCAGCCCGCGCAATAACCACCTAGCATATCGAGGTCGTGGATATGCACGTCGCCCTCACGGTGCGCCTGCCCAATATCCGGCGGGTACACATGGTCGAGCCAGTAGTTGGCAATCATTTTCCCCGCCGTGTTCAGGATCAGCCCACCCACGGAATAGCCCTGATTGGCGTTGGCATTTACCCGCCAATCACGCTGTTGCAAATAGCTGTCGATGGTGTCGGCAACCGCCACGCAGCTCATGCCAGCCACTCCCTTACCCCCGTACCTGCCAGCCTGTCCATGTAACGGGCGCGGTATAGCAGGCGGCGACGGTCTTGCGTGTCCGTAAAGCCGCTGCGGTCGTGCAGCACATTATTGCTGACCAAACCCATGCCCGGTTCGAGCTTGCCCCGGAAAATGTAGGTCGAGTCACCTTCCAGCCAGTCGCCAAGGGCTGCCAGTGCTTCGCGGGTCAGCGGGTCATCCTTCCATACCACATTCCTACCCCGGATGGTGTAGCGCATATGCAAATCCCCTGTCACCGCGTCAACCGAAAATACCGGCCCGACATTTTTCGCACGTGCCACGATGTCACCATCGGTGCGGGCGGGGATGGTCATCACATCCGGCTGCATCAGGGCGCGGATGTAGTCTGGGTTTTGGTCACGCAGGCGCAGGTAGGCAATTTCGTGATCCAGCAGACGATTTTCGCCGCCCTCTGGCGCACTTTGCACACAATGCAGCAGCAGTCCGTGGATTTGTTGTTCCGGCAGATTGTAATAGCCGTCGGTATGCCACTGGATCAGGCGGTTGCTGTAGGGGATGTAATGTTCGCGTGCCCCACTATTCACAGCAGCAACGGTCAAAGATGTCAGCCCATCATTATCCGCCAACCAATTGTGGTCGAGATGCTGCAAGCCAAATTGCTGCGCCATGCGGTGTGGAATGGAGCGGTCGGGATCATCCCCGGTTTTGCCCGCATAAATCACCATATTAGCCTTGCGGCAGCGAGCCAGCATCGCTTGGTGTTCCGTAACGGTCAGGTGGCGCGGATCACGGACTTCCACAATCAGATCATCCAGATATATCGGATAGTGTTGTAACTTTTGCTCACGCCAGCATTGGTATAGAGCGTCATTATCAGGTGAGAAAGGGCTATACATCGTTAGTGATACCTCGTTGTGAATACTACATGTAGTGATTTAATTTGTGAAAAGCACTATATGTAGAATTCAAGCAATCAACCTTGACTTAAGTCAAGGCGGTGAATGTAAAGGAAGCTACACTAGGTTCGCATACAAATGCAGGGAGGCAGGATACAAAGTGAAACGATATAACGTCATTATTACCGGGCCTGATGGTGCGGGAAAAACGACGGCAGTGCAGTCTGTCAGTGATGATGGCAAGGCTTCATCCACGATGTTGGGTGGTATGTCTGTAGATTATGGTGTTGCCAATCTAAGCCCCACAGAACAGGCTCATTTGTACGGTATTTCCGGGGAAGGCTCTTTTGACCCTATCGGGGATATTTTGATCCAAAGTGCCAATGGCTTGCTTGTGATGCTGGATAATCGCCGTAACAACCCCTTCCGCGACCTGAAACGCCATACCGCCAAATTTTCCCATCTGTTGGCAAGTCAGCAGGTGGTGGTAGGCATAACCCACTGCGATCATACTCGCACAGAACCTTTAGAACGTTACCGACAGTGGGCACAGGAAAACCTGCCCATAAGGGTGGAGCTGGTTCCGATTGATGCCCGTAACCAAGCGGACATCCTTGACCTGCTCATTCAAGTGCTACAATCTTGTCGCCAGCCATCGCCACCCCAGCCTGTTGACTTGCCCGCCCAACCATTGGTAACAGAAACGGCTACGCAAGCTCTTATTACCCCAGCCGCTACACAACCTGATCCTTCACCACCCGACAAAACATGGCGGAAAAGACTGTGGAATATGGTTTATCTAGAATGAAGCTTGCCACGCACCCCATGAATTCAAGTAATCGTCACCTGTAATTGTTTAACTCCTCAGAATTGAGTCAATGTGAACCACGTATTTAATTTTAGTGCTGGCCCCGCCATGTTGCCGCAACCCATCCTCGAACAAGCGCAACGTGAAATGCTGAATTGGCAAGGCACGGGAATGTCTGTCATAGAAATGAGCCATCGGGGAACGGAATTTATGTCCATCGCCGCCCAAGCAGAAGCGGACTTGCGTGACATTATGGGTATCCCACCGAATTATAAGGTGCTGTTTTTGCAAGGTGGCGCCAGCAGCCAATTTGCCATGATTCCAATGAATTTATTGCGTGGCAAACGCACTGCTGATTATGTTGAAACGGGGGATTGGTCATCCAAAGCCATCCATGAAGCGAACAAATACTGCAACGTCAAGGTAGTCACTTCCACGAAAGCCAGTAGCTACACCCATATACCGGCATTCACTAGCTGGAACTGTAACCCCCACGCTGCCTACCTTCACTACACCCCGAACGAAACGATCAGGGGCGTTGAGTTCCCCTTTGTGCCAGAAACGGGTGATGTACCACTGGTGGCGGATATGTCTTCCAGCATCTTGTCGTGCCCAGTCAATGTCAGTCAGTTCGGGCTGATTTATGCTGGCGCACAGAAAAACATCGGCCCAGCCGGTTTGGTCGTGGTTATTGTCCGTGATGATCTACTCGGTAACAGTGCCAGTGGCACGCCAAGCTTGTACGATTACCAAATACTGGCTGATCACCAATCCATGTATAACACCCCACCCACCTATGCGTGGTATTTATCCGGTCTGGTTTTCCAATGGATTAAGCAGCAAGGTGGGGTGACAAGCCTCGCGGCGACTAATGCGCGTAAAGCCCAGAAGTTATATGCAACCATTGACGCATCCCACGGTTTCTATCAAAACCCAGTTGAACCACCGTACCGTTCCCGGATGAATGTGCCATTCATGCTGGCGGATAAGCAGCATGAAAACCTGTTTTTAGCGGAAGCTTTGGAATCAGGACTTGCGAACCTGCAAGGACACCGTTTTCTGGGTGGAATGCGTGCCAGTATCTACAACGCCATGCCTGAAGCAGGCGTAGAGGCGTTGGTAGATTTTATGCAAGATTTCATGCAACGGTATGGCTAACCCATGAACCTTGCCAAACACCTCAACACTTTCGGGCAATACCTGCTACACCGCCACGGCGAGCGGGTACATAAACTCGCCCTCAATGCCAGCTTCACCTGCCCCAACCGTGATGGCAGTATCGGGCGCGGCGGTTGCACCTTTTGCAATAATGCCTCCTTCAACCCACAAGGCAGGCACCCGCCTACCATCGCCGAGCAAATTGCCGCAGGGCGGGCGGTATTGGCAAAACGTACCGGGGCGAAAAAATTCCTCGCTTATTTTCAGGCATACACCAACACCTATGCCACGCTGGAAGTGCTGAAACCGCTCTATGACCAAGCACTCGCAGAACCGGATGTCATCGGTTTGAGTATTGGCACGCGCCCGGATTGTGTCCCCAATGCTGTGCTGGATTTACTCGCCAGTTACCGCGACCAAGGCTATGAGGTATGGCTGGAACTGGGACTACAATCCAGCTTCGATCGTACCTTACGCCGGGTCAACAGGGGGCATGGTTTCGCCGCCTATGCGGATGCAGTGCAACGCGCCCATGCTCGCCAGTTGCCGGTATGTACCCACTTGATTGCGGGATTACCCGGTGAAGGTGCTTCTCACAGCCGCGTAACGCTGCAACGGGTGCTGGATTTGGGCGTGGAAGGCTTAAAATTACACCCGCTACACGTCGTCAAAGGCACGCAACTGGCGAATGAATGGCGGCGCAATGAATACCAACCGCTGACACTGGATGAATACGTGGAACTTGCCGTCACCCTGATTCGTAAAACACCACCGGATGTTACTTTTCACCGTGTGACTGCTACCGCCTCACCCGACATCCTCCTTGCGCCGCAATGGTGCGGCAAAAAGTGGCTGGTACTGAACAAGATTGCCGAACAATTGGGAGCTTAAACCGTGCTGACGATTACCCTTGATGAAAACATTCCTTACGCTGCTGAAGCCTTTAATACACTGGGGCAAACCCGGCTGGTGGCAGGGCGTGTTATGTGCAATGCCGATTTGCAGGACACGGATATATTGGTGGTACGTTCTGTCACCAAGGTGAATGCGCAACTGCTGGCAGGTACGTCGGTGCGTTTCGTCGCCACCGCCACGGCGGGTTTTGACCACATTGACCTCGATTACCTGCGCAAACAGGGTATCGGCTTTGCGCGTGCGCCCGGTTGCAATGCGGTATCGGCGGCGGAATACGTGCTGGCTGCCGTCAGCCATTGGTCATTGCTGCGGGACAAACCGTTGCAGGGGCGCAGCATCGGCATTATCGGGCATGGCAACGTCGGCTCACGGGTCAGGCAATTGTGTGAAGCCCAAGGGCTGTGTTGTGTGGCGAATGACCCACCCCTGCAAGCGCAAGGCTACAGCGGTTTGCATTCACTGGAAGCGGCTCTTGCCTGCGATATTGTCACGCTGCACGTCCCTTTTACTCGCGTTGGCGAATACCCGACGTTTCGGCTGCTGGATGCGGCAAGGATTAACCGCTTGCGCCCCGGCACGTTATTGCTGAACACCGCGCGTGGCGGGGTGGTGGACGAAAGCACCTTACTGAAACGCTTACAAACCCGTGTTGATTTGGATGTGGTGCTGGATACATGGGAAAACGAACCCGCCATCAACCTGACCATGCTCCAACATACCTTGCTGGGTACACCGCATATTGCGGGTTACAGCCTTGATGGAAGAGTGCGCGGCACGGAGATGGTGTATCGTGCCTGCTGTGAGTTTTTACAGGTGCAACCGTGTTGGCAGTCGCCGTTGCCCCCGACCGAACCATTACCCAATACAGACACAGAAGATAAACGCCGGGACATCCTCCATGCTTACAATATTCGTGAAGATGACCGACGCATGAATGCGTTGCTGTACAACAAGGAACTGGATGTATCCCTCCATTTCGACCAGTTACGCAAAACCTATCCAGTACGACGGGAATTCAGTGGTTTATCCTGAATGTTAAAAATAGATAAGGTGAGAGATACCATGCATAGATTACGCCATGATTGGCAAATCGAAGAAGTTGAAACATTATTGGCAATGCCATTCAATGACCTACTTTTTCA
Organism: Thiothrix unzii; assembly: GCF_017901175.1. NCBI lineage: Bacteria > Pseudomonadati > Pseudomonadota > Gammaproteobacteria > Thiotrichales > Thiotrichaceae > Thiothrix > Thiothrix unzii. The sequence goes on along the minus strand of NZ_CP072793.1, from coordinate 1,211,857 downwards.
GGCACACAAAACACACCGGGACAATTTCCCGACAAACCGGATACAAACCAGCACCTTACTAAGCATCAAGACTGGTGGCTGTTCGGAAGATTGTGGTTACTGTTCACAAAGTGCCCGACACGATAGCCCCGTGCAACATCATCACCTGCTGCCGCTGGATGCAGTGACAGCGGCGGCCAGCACCGCCAAGGCACAAGGTGCAACACGATTCTGTATGGGGGCTGCATGGCGCAACCCGGCAGACAAACATCTCGGAAAAATTCTCGTCATGATACAGGCTGTCAAGGCACTTGGAATGGAAACCTGTATGACATTGGGAATGTTGACGAGGGAACAGGCGCAACACCTGAAACAGGCTGGACTGGATTACTACAACCATAATCTTGATACTTCACCGGAGTTCTATGCTCAAGTTGTCACCACCCACACTTATCAAGAACGACTGAACACCCTAGAGAATGTACGCTCCGTAGGTATTAAGGTTTGTTCAGGCGGGATTGTAGGAATGGGGGAAAACCGACAGGATCGTGCCCACCTGCTGCTACAACTAGCCAATCTTGCGGAGCATCCAGAATCTGTACCCATCAACAATTTGGTGGCGATGGAAGGCACGCCACTGACCAATGCCCTCGGCATTGATCCTCTCGAATTTGTGCGTACAGTAGCCGTAGCACGAATCCTGATGCCCAAATCTTGGGTACGCCTATCCGCAGGGCGTAAGCAGATGAGTGACGAAATGCAGGCATGGTGCTTCTTCGCCGGGGCAAACTCAATTTTTTATGGTGACAAGTTGCTGACCACAGACAATCCCTCGACTGACCAAGACCAACAACTGTTTGCACGTTTGGGACTCGGCATATATGCTACTGAATACTTGGCTGGATGAGCTTAAACTAGTTCAAGGGGCATGAGCGGGTGTCACTTGCAATGCCTGTTTCCGCACTCGTTGGATGACTTTGCCGATGGTGCGTGGGAAACTTGCCAGCAGGGTATCAAACTCCACCCCATCCAGCATATTCTTGGTGCGCAAGCCCAGATCGGTATCGCCCTCAATCAGCAAGCGGCGGTTGAAAAACAGCGTATCCGGATCTTCCAGCCGCATCGCTAAACGGATGAAATCCATCAGCGTGGCAGTAAATGTCACATCCGCCTCTTCCGCCGCGTGTGCCTGCAAGCCAGAACGCCCCACCGCAAACCCAAGCCTGATACCAAGGTCACGGATATGGACGCAAAAACGCCGCCCTTGCAGCGCATCCCACTCCAGCTCTTGCAAGCTTTTCCACACCGTCAGGTTGAAAGCACTGACGAAAGCCAGCGAAGCGGGGTAGGCAGGCAAGCGCGTCAGCAACTTTACCAGTGTTGCGGGAGGTGTTAGTGTCATCATTATTTTCCTTTAAACAGTGACGGGATTTAAACCCGCCGTTCCCAACCAATACCCGTCGCAAGCGGGGGCAGGCAAATACGTTGCCAACTGTGTTGCGGCTTGCGCAGCGGGTAACTCACCATCCAGCGCGGCACGGAAAGTTGCCACCACCTCTGCCATACCCTGTCGCTGTGGTGACAGGCGCAAGGCGGTAACGGGTGTTCCCACCAATTCGCCCAAATGGTGGACGAGTGAATGCACTTTGCCCGATTGGGTTTGCGTACCATTGATAGCGAGGAAACCTTCACCTTCGCGGGTATTCATGGCCAAGCCGTCCGGGTGGTCGATACAGCGGAATTGGCAAGCATCTTTCTGCAAGTTGTAATGGCGGGCGGTAAAGCAACGCGATGAGAAAGCCAATGGCAAACGCCCATAAGCAAACACTTCCGTTTCCATCGTCGCCGGAACGGGCATGGCAGCCAGCATGGTGCGTGGCATTTCGACGGGAGGTATCCAACGCACTGCCCCCCAACTTGCCAGCAATGCCAAGGTGTCGGGATTGTAAACGTTTAAGGCAGAACCTGCCACAAACGGCATTCCCTCTTCAAACAGTAGTCGTACTGCTCCAAATTCGTTGGCTTCCACGCGAAAAGGGCCATTATCCACGATCTTACGCAATGCCTTGAGGTCGGATTCGGATTCGATCAAGGTCTGGGTAGCAAGCACCACTTCCTTGCCCGCACTGTTCAGCCGTTCCGCAATCCCCAACCAATCATCAAGGCGCAATTCGTGGCGGCGGGAGCACACAGTTTCGCCCAAATACACCGTGTCCACCGCCCAATTTTCTACCTGTTGGTAGAAAGATAGCACCGTCTGACGCGGCCAATAATACAGCAAAGAACCCAGTGTGAGTTTGATAGCAATTGTCATAGGTCATTTCCACGGGCGGTAATAAGCACCGAGGGTGTGCATACTGCCCTCGGAAACCTTGTCGAGTTGTGCCAACCACGCGGGTTGTGCTTTAAAGCCTTGCGGGTTGCGCTTCACTGCATCAATTGCGGCACGCCACACTTGGGTGACTTGGGCAACATAGGCGGGGCTGCGCTGGCGACCTTCGATTTTGATGGCGGCAATGCCGAGGCGGTGCATATCGGGCAACATTTCCAGCGTATTCAGGCTGGTCGGCTCTTCTAGCGCGTAATAGGTTTCGCCTTGCACTTCAAAACGACCTTTACACAGCGTGGGGTAGCCTGCTTTTTCGTGGTCGGTGTAACGGTCAATCAGCACTCCATTGAGGCGGGTCTCCATGCCTTGCGGGGTTTGTTGCCAGCGTACCGCATGACCGGGGGAACACGCCCCAAAGGTATTGGGTGAATCACCGCACGCATAAGACGATAACAAACACCGCCCTTCCACCATCACACACAAGCCGCCGAAGCCGAACAGCTCGATTTCCACTGGGGTGTGCCTTACCACGTTTTCCACTTGTTGCAGCGATAACACACGCGGTACGACGGCACGTTGGATACCGAAATGTTCGTGGTAGAAATTGATGGCTTCGTAATTGGTTGCCGAGCCTTGCACGGAAAGGTGTAGGCGTAATTGCGGGTGGTGCTTTTGCGCATACGCCATCAGACCGGGGTCGGCAAGAATAATTGCATCCAAGCCCGCGCTGGCAGCGGTATCCACCGCTTGTTGCCAGCGTTTGAGCGTGGCAGGCTGCGGAAAGGTGTTGAGTGCCATCAGTACTTTGCGGTTTTTGGCATGAGCGTAGCGGATACCTTCCGTCAGTGCTTTGGCATCAAAATTCAGCCCGCTGAAATTGCGGGCGTTAGTATTGTCTTTCAGACCGAGGTAAACGCCGTCTGCACCGTGGTCTACTGCTGCCTTGAGAGCAGGCAAGCTGCCAGCGGGGCAAATGAGTTCGAGTAGTGGTTTGGGCATGGGTATTTTCGCTGTGGTTAATGGCATCACTTCATACACTGATAACGCAGGAAATATATTGATTCAAGTCAAACTATCCGCCAGTCATCGACATAAACCGCAACACCTGCGTTTGCGTTTGGTTGAAGTTATGCTCCAGCGGCTTCAGCCACAACGCCTTGCGGATCACTCCTTGCAACGCCACATCGCTAATCCCCGCCCGCAATAACGGACGCAATGCCACGCTATGTTCCTGCCCCAAACACAAATACAACGTGCCATCCACACCCAGCCGCACACGGTTACAGGTAGCACAAAAATGCTGCGAAATTGGCGTAATAAATCCAATCTTCAACCCCGTATCACCGATGGTGTAATACTGTGCCGGGCCACCGCCCTCCATGATCGACGGCAACAAATTGTAGTGTTCCGCCAACCGTGCCTTAACCGTTTGCAGGCTCAGGTAATACGAATCGCGGGCATTGCGCCCCGTTTCACCCATCGGCATGGTTTCAATAAAACGTAGGGTGAAGCGGTGTTCCAGACAGAATTCCACCATATCCAGCACTTCGTCGTCGTTGATGCCCTGCATCACCACCATATTGATTTTGATGGGGGCAAACCCAGCGGCTTTGGCTGCCATCAAGCCTGCCATGACTTTATCCAACTTGCCTTTGGTAATGAGTTGAAAGCGTTTAGGTTGCAGGCTATCGAGACTGACATTGAGACGGGAAATGCCTGCCTGCTTGAGCACCAGTGCGTCATGCACTAGTCGGTTAGCATTGGTGCTTAAGGATAAATCGGTAATACCGGGTAATGCTGCCAGCCGCGTTGCCAGTTCGGGCAAGCCCTTGCGCACCAACGGTTCACCGCCCGTTAAACGCAACCGACTCACGCCTAGGGCTGAAAAAGCACTTACAACTCTTTCAATTTCATTGAATGTTAGCCAATTATCAGGAATCTCGTAGCTGTTAAATGCCTCTGGCATACAATAGAAGCAACGCAAATCGCAACGATCAGTTACGGATACCCTTAAATAACTGATAGTGCGTCCAAAAGGGTCAACGAGTCCTTTGTCCATATTAACCTCAGAGTAGTTCATGGAACGGAATGATATTGACTATCTCACCCGCGTTTACGTCGCCTGCCAGCAAAGGCAGAGCAATAAAACAGTTTGCGGTACTCATGGAGCTTAGGATGTGTGAACCTTGCATCCCCGTACTGCGAACGTGCCATTGCCCTCGTACATCCAAATGGCAAACACCCCGCTGGTAGTCCTTTCTCCCCGGTGCTTTCTGCAAAGGTGTATCACAAATAGCTGAGTATTCAGGAAGTTCGATCATCGTTTCCCCTCGCAGCTTCAGAATGGCGGCACGAGTAAATAACAGGAAAGTCGCCATCACTGATACTGGATTACCGGGTAAACCAAAGAACAGGCAGCGGTCATTGAGCTTACCGAACGCCAGTGGCTTGCCGGGTTTGACGGCAATTTTCCAGAAATCCACCGTGCCAGTCTTACGCAAGGTATCCGTCACATAATCGGCATCCCCTACAGAGACACCACCGCTGGTAATCACCACATCAGCAAGTTGGCTTGCCTGAGCAAAAGCGTGTTCTACCGCTTCTTGCTGATCAGGGATAACCCCCAGATCGAGGATGTCTACATCCAGCTTGTTCAGCATCCCGAATAGGGTATAACGGTTGCTGTCATACACATCACCCGGTTGCAGGACTTCACCGATACCCTTGAGTTCATCGCCAGTGGAAAAAAAGGCCACACGTGGACGGCGTAACACATCCACTTCGCCAATGCCTTGCGAGGCCAGTACCCCAAGGTCAGCAGCATTCAATTTTCGTCCAGCAAGTAAAACTGCATCCCCAGTACACAAATCCTCACCGGGATGACGGACATTAGCCCCCGGAATGGGAATTCGTTGCAGGGTCATGATGTCCCCTTCTCGTGATACATGCTCCTGCATCACTACCGTATCGGCATCGGCAGGAACCACTGCTCCTGTCATGATGCGTATACATTGACCAATATCCAGTGAGTCGTGGAAAGGATGCCCAGCCATTGAAACACCCGCTACATAAAATGCCTTGTGAATATCTGTATCAATGTGTCGAAATGCATAACCATCCATCGCGGAATTGCGGTGAGAGGGAACGTCCATCCGTGCCAGTAACGGATCTGCCAGAATACGCCCCAATCCTTGCCGTAAACCAACGCGCTCCTTCGTGGTAATGGGCAATATGGCTTCCAAGATACGAGCCTGAGCTTCCTCAACACTGAGCATCAGTTGTTTTTTGTCGAATGATTGTGGATTGACATTCAATTCAGGCATTGTTTTCTCCTTGAAAAAATGGGCGATATTGCTATCGCCAACACCCACGACCAGTGACTACATTTGCTGGTCGGTTCGGAGGGTTAACCACGAAAAATAGAATTATTAAAAACGGGCGGTATTGCTACCGCCCGCAACCCCTGACTGGTGGCTTACATCCAGTCAGTTTCGGAGGGTCTAACCAAACTTTTCTTCTTGAAAACTACAGGCGGCGTTTAGTACGCACCACTTGATAAGCACGGAACAAGTACGGCACAGGTGCGCTCCATACATGAACCAAACGGGTGAACGGGAAGAACAGAAACACCGACATCCCGAAGAACACATGAACCTTGTAAACGGTGTCCACATTGCGGATCAGTTCCGGCTCAGGTTGCAGGATCAAGATACTACGAATCCACTCACCCAATACCAACATGGTGCTAACATCACCTTTCACCGCATGACCGATGGAAAACGGCACAGTCAGCAACCCAAAGCAGGCAGTAATTACCAACCAACCCAAGATATTGATGTCCATCCAGCGGCTCGCGGCGCGTACCCGCTTATTGAACATCCGCCGCTGCCACAGCATTGCGCCACCGGCAACCACTGCACCACCGAATGCCAAGCCTGCCAAGATCGCAATCCACTGGTGCGCAAGATCCGAAATACCCAACCCTACCCACAAGCCATGTGGCAGAACCATCCCTGCGACATGCCCGAAGAAAATCCCCAAAATACCGACGTGGAACAAATTGCTCATCAGCCGCATATTCTGTTTGGACAGTAACTGACTCGAGTCACTTTTCCAAGTATATTGCTCATGGTCGAAACGTATCCAGCTTCCCAACAGGAACACGATGGTGGCGATATAGGGGAATACCCCGTATAAAAATGTATGTAAATCAAACATGGGTCATTCCTCCCTTCATGCCGCTTTTGCAGTAACAAGCTGGCTGCGTTGTTCAATCAGGCGGATTAGCGGTGCATAAGGGCTTTCCACTTTCTCCAGATTCAGGGCAAGCTGGCCCAGCACTTTGACCCATTGACTCAGGAACATCTTGGCTTCGTCCTGCTCCAACTGGCTGCTGAATTCCAGCATCAACGGCAGGTAATCCGGCAGCTCATTGGCTGCCAGTTCCAGACCGTATTCTTTGTAGAACTCACTCAAGTCGATCAGTGCAGGCCCCCGGTTTTTGTCATCCCCAAACAGGTGATGGCTCAGATGCAAGGCATTATCAGGAACCATGTCAAAAGTACGCACGTATAATGCTTGCCATTCGGTCATATCCTCCCAGTGCAAATGGGCAAGAAAGTTGCCCACCACCTTGCGTTCCCCTTCCGGTAGTTTTTCCAGTTGCGCCCAGATTTCGGGTAAAGCACTCTGCAATTCAGCCGTTGGGTAATCCAACAACCTTGCGAGTAAACGGTAAAACATGGTGTACCTCCTATGGCTTCAACTTGGACAAGGGTTGGATAACGCAGACTTCCACCGTTTCCTTGCGCCGTTCAGGGAACAAGGAGGTTTTGGAAATGCCTGCGGAAGAGTCGTTGCCGAAGGTGAAACCGTTCTGCCCTTGGAAGGCGTAGAAGTCTTCCAGCCGCACTTCCTCATGCCCGGTGGGGATGACGAAACGGTCTTCATAGTTGGCAATCGCCAGGTAACGGTACATTTCCTTGGCTTGGTCTTCGGTGATGCCCGCCGCATCCAGTGCGCGGGTATCAGCAATGCCTTCCACATGCACCGAACGCTGGTAACTGCGCATTGCAATCAGGCGGTTCAGGGCACTTTCCACTGGCGCGGTTTTGCCTGCGGTCAGCAGGTTGGCAAGGTACTGGATCGGGGTACGCATCGTGCCTGCCAACGGGATTGCACCATCGGGGCCGACGGGGAGGTTACCTTGGTCGATCTGCGACTGTACTGGGGAAAGCGGTGGCACATACCACACCATCGGCAGGGTGCGGAATTCCGGGTGCATCGGGAACGCAATCTTCCAGTCAATCGCCATCTTGTAGATCGGTGATTTTTGCGCGGCGATGATCCAGTCTTCGTTAATGCCTTCAGCGCGTGCGGCTTCGATCACCTTAGGGTCGTTGGGGTCGAGAAAGATGTTGCACTGGGCTTCGTACAAGTCCTGCTCGTTCTGGGTGCTTGCCAGCGTTTCGATCTTGTCCGCGTCATACAGCATAATGCCGTTGTAACGGATACGCCCAACGCAGGACTCGGAACACACGGTTGGCATCCCGGATTCCACCCGTGGGTAGCAACCGATGCACTTTTCTGCCTTGCCGGATTCCCAGTTGTAGAACACCTTCTTGTACGGGCAGGAGGAAATACACATCCGCCAGCCCCGGCATTTGTCCTGATCCACCAGTACAATGCCGTCTTCCTCACGCTTGTAGATCGAACCGGATGGGCAAGCCGCCACACACGCCGGGTTCAGGCAATGGTTGCAGATACGCGGCAGATACATATGGAAGGTGTTCTCGAACTGGCTGTACATCTCCTTCTGGATGCCATCCATGTCCACGTCCTTGCTACGCTTGGAGTATTCGCCTGCAAGGTCATCTTCCCAGTTTGGCCCCCAGTGGATTTTTTCCATCGTCTCACCCGTAATCTGCGATTGTGGGCGGGCAGTTGGGGTGGCTTCCAGCAACGGTGCATTCTGCAAATGTGCGTAGTTGTAGGTGAACGGCTCGTAGTAATCGTCAATTTCCGGCATATCCGGGTTGGCGAAAATGTTCAGCAGTTTGGACTTGCGGTCGCCTGATTTCAGCTCCAGCTTGCCGCCTTTGAGTTCCCAGCCGCCTTTCCACTGGTTCTGGTCTGCCCAGTTTTTGGGGTAGCCGATACCCGGTTTGGATTCGACGTTGTTGAACCACGCATATTCCACGCCCTTACGGTTCGTCCACACGTTCTTGCAGGTGACGGAACAGGTATGGCAACCGATGCACTTGTCCAAGTTGAAGACGAATGCGAATTGTGCTCTGACTTTCATGTAAATCTCCTTACTTGGGGCCGATGCCGTTGGGGTTGCGTTGCGCTTCGCGGGCAGGGGTGAGCGGACGTTCCAGCCAGTCCACGTCCTTGTCTGCGATCTTGTGCAAAGCCACCATCGTGTCGCGTTGGCAACCGACCGTGCCGTAATAGTTGAAGCTGTACGCCAACTGCGCATAACCGCCGATCATATTGGTCGGCTTGACCAGTACGCGGGTCACGGAGTTCAAAATACCGCCGCGCTTCCCAGTGGAAGGCGAACCCGGTACGTTGATATTCTTCTCCTGTGCGTGGTACATCATCGCCATCCCGCGAGGGATACGCTGCGACACAATCACCCGTGCCACGGTTGCACCGTTGTGGTTGACCGCTTCCACCCAGTCGTTGTCTTCCAGCCCAATGGTTTTGGCATCGTCTTCCGCCACCCACACGTAAGGCCCGCCCCGGAACAGCGTCAGCATCCGCAAATTGTCCTGATAGCTGGAATGGATGCCCCATTTGGAGTGCGGGGTAATCCAGTTCAGGCTCAGGTGCGGCTTGTTGAGGACAGCAGCAGGCAAACCTTTAAGCTCACCCAAATCCACCATCGGCTTGTAGGTACAGAAACCTTCACCGAAATCCAGCATCCACTCGTGGTCTTGGTAGAAATGCGCCCGTCCGGTCAGGGTGCGGAACGGGATGTGTTCGTGGATATTGGTGTAACCGGCGGTATACGACACGGTTTCAGACTCAATCCCCGACCAGGTAGGCGCGGTAATGATCTTGCGCGGCTGGGCTTGGATGTCGCGGAAGGTGATCTTGTCCTCGTGCCGTCCGGCGTACAGGTGGTGATGGTCAATGCCGGTCTTTTTCGACATCGCTGACCATGCCTTGTGCGCCACTTCGCCATTGGTTTCAGGAGCCATGCGCATCACCGAATCACACACGCTGATGTCTTCTTCCAGCGACGGCATCCCGAAGGAAACGCCCGGTTCTTTCACCGTGTAGTTGCACTTCTTCAGCTCTTCGTATTCAGCTTCAGTGTTCCAGTCCACACCCTTGATGTTGTTGCCGAGTTTGATCATCAACGGCCCTAGGGCGATGTACTTTTTGTAGGTGTCACCGAAATTACGCTCGACCACTTTCAAGATCGGCATGGTTTTACCCGGAATCGGGGCAACGCCGTCACGCTTCCAGTCAACTACCTGCCCAAACGGTTGCGCCAGTTCCATCGGTGAATCGTGCTGCATCGGCAGGGCTACCACGTCCTTGCGTGTACCCAAGTGCTTTTCTGCCAGTGGCGAGAAAGTCTTGGCAATCGACTTGAAAATTTGCCAGTCAGACTTGGATTCCCACCCCGGTGATACCGCTTCTGCCAATGGGTGGATGAAGGGGTGCATATCGGTGGTGTTGAGGTCGTTTTTCTCATACCACGTCGCCGTTGGCAGGATAATGTCGGAATACGCGCCAGTGGAATTGAGGCGGAAGTTGATGTCCACCATCAAGTCGAGCTTGCCGATGGGCGCATCTTCGTGCCACTTCACTTCCTTGTTGGCACGCCCGGAACCGCCTTCTTGCAGCACGCCGTTTTGCGCACCCAGCAGGTGTTTGAGGAAGTATTCGTGACCTTTGGCAGAAGTCCCAATCAGGTTGGCACGCCATACGAACAGGTTGCGCGGCCAGTTGACCGGGTTATCCACGTCGGCGAATGCCACATCCAACGAGCCGTCTTGCAGCTTGCCAACAATGTGTTTGCTGATGCTGGCTTCATCGGTTGCCCCGGCTTTTTCAGCCTCAGCCACCAACTCCAGCGGGTTGGCATTCCAGTGCGGCGCGGTTGGCAACCAGCCCATGCGCGAAGCAGCCACGTTGTAATCTGCCAGCGAGTAGCCCTTGTTCTTGGCTTTCCCGGCAGGTGTCAACAGCGTGTCAGCGTCGAGGGTTTCGTAACGCCACTGGTCGGTGTGGAAATACCAGTACGAGGTGGAGTTCATGTGGCGCGGCGGACGCTGCCAGTCAAGCGCGAAGGCAATCGGTGCCCAGCCCGCTTGCGGACGCAGTTTTTCCTGCCCGACATAATGCGCCCAGCCGCCGCCAGATTGCCCTACGCAACCGCACATGTGCAGCAGGTTCATAATGGAACGGTAAGCGAGGTCGTTGTGATACCAGTGGTTGATTGCCGCGCCCATGATGACCATCGACTTGCCCTTGGTCTTGGAAGCATTGTAGGCAAACTCGCGCCCGGTGCGCTCAATGTCCGCCGCTTTCACGCCCGTGACTTTGGCTGCCCATGCCGGGGTATAAGCCACGCTGGCATCGCTGTAATCTTTGGCAACATTGCCACCGCCTAAGCCACGGTCAATGCCGTATTGGGCAATTTGCAGGTCGAATACCGAAGCCACCAGCGCGGTTTCACCATTCGCCAGCGTCACTTTGCGCACGGGTACATTGCGGAACAGCAGGTCAGGTTCGTCATGGTTGAAATGCGGGAAGCCAACGGAAACCACTTCGTCTTGGTGTCCGACGCAAGTCAGTTCGGCTTGAATATCGCTCTGGTCAGCGGCATTCTTGGGCAGTAAGTTCCATTTGCCATCCTCACCCCAACGGAAACCGATAGAACCGTTCGGGGCAACAAATGCCTTGCTCATTTCGTCAAAAACAATGGTTTTCCAGTCCGGGTTATTGGTTTCACCCAACGCGCCGTCAAAGTCAGAAGCGCGGAGCAAACGGTCAGATACAAACGTACCGTTTTCGTGTGAGCGCAGCATCACCTGCATCGGCAGGTCGGTGTAAGTGCGGGCGTATTCTTGGAAGTAGGGGTCTTGACTGTTGATGTAGAACTCTTTCAGCGCGACGTGACCCATTGCCAGAAACGCGGCGGCATCCGTGCCTTGACGTACTGGCATCCATAAATCGGCGGCTTTGACGTATTCGGCGTAGTCCGGTGCCATTGATACCACTTTCGCACCCTTGTAACGCACCTCGAAAGCAAAATGCGCATCCGGGGTACGGGTCATCGGCAGGTTTGCACCAGCAATAATGATGTAGGTAGAGTTGTACCAGTCGGCTGATTCCGGTACGTCAGTCTGCTCGCCCCATGTCTGAGGGGAAGCGGCTGGCAAGTCGCAGTACCAGTCATAAAAAGAACCGCAAGCCCCGCCAATGAGGGACAAGTACCGTGAACCTGCGGCGTAGGAAATCATCGACATCGCTGGAATCGGGGAGAAACCGTAAATACGGTCTGGCCCCCATTTCTTGATGGTGTGGATGTTGGCAGCAGCAGTGATTTCCGTTACTTCTTCCCATGTTGCCCGCACGAAACCGCCCAAACCGCGCACCGCCACATACTTTTGGCGTTTGTTTTCATCGGCTTGGATCGCTGCCCATGCATCCACCGGATCTTTGCCGCTGCTGCGTTCGGCGCGATACAAGTCGAGCAAACGACCCCGGATCAGCGGGTATTTGATACGGTGCGGGCTATACAGGTACCACGAAAACGAAGCCCCGCGCTGGCAACCACGCGGTTCATGGTTAGGCAGGTCTTCGCGGGTACGCGGGTAATCGGTTTGCTGCATTTCAAATGCAACCAAGCCGTTCTTGACGAAAATCTTCCATGAACAGCCACCCGTGCAGTTTACGCCGTGGGTGGAACGTACCACCTTGTCATGCTGCCAGCGGTGGCGATAAGAATCTTCCCATTTGCGGTCTTCAATGGTCATAACCCCGTGACCGTTAGAGAAGCTTTCCTTCGGGCGGGTGAAATACATTAAGCGGTCTAGAAAATGGCTCATGGATCAATGCTCCCCTTTGGTTCTACGGATTCCTGCTAAGCGATTGCCCTGCTTTTGCGGGCCGCCTTTAGGGAATATTTCGTGTAAATAATGGTTGGTGGCGAACTCTTCGCCCCATGCTTGCTTGAAGTGCTTGAGCATGTCACGCACAGGGGCTTGCACGCCGTGTTCCTGATGGTAGTTGCGCAGGAACTCAATGATTTCCCAATGCTCATCGGTCAACACCAAGCCTTCACGTTCGGCGAGGGCTTCCACGAAACCTTCGCTCCAGTCATCCATGTTCTGGATGTAACCTTCCTGATCGGTGAGGATGGTTTTGCCGTCTACTTCCAACGCCAAGGTATAAATCGCGTAAGGGTTGGTTTGCAGATTGTCGTCGTATTGTTGAATTGCCATAGCTATTTCCTTGTCTTAGCCCCTCGCCCCTTGAGGGGTTGGGGTGAGGGGTTTCTTAAGGGTTCTTAATCTCGCTGCTGCTACGTAGGTAGAACCACCAGTTCAAAATCAGGCACAGCGCGTAGAAAATCGCAAAGCCGTACATCGCGTTTTCCGGCGTACCCGCTTTCACTTGCGCCCCGATCACCACCGGTGCAATGAACGAACCGTAAGCCGCTACTGCTGAAGTCCACCCCAACACAGGGCCTGCTTGCAAACGGTCAAAAATCACCCCAACCGTGCGGAAGGTCGAGCCATTGCCCAAACCGGTGGCAGCAAACAGCAACACGAATGTCCACAAAAACGGCTGGAAGTAAATTTCGGGGGTAGCCGATTGATAAGCCTGCATCATGATGTAACCGGCATACGCCGACGCGCCCACCATCACCAATGAAATCACTTGCGTAACGATAGAGCCGCCCACTTTGTCAGAAATCCAGCCACCAACCGGACGAATCAACGCACCCACGAAAGGGCCTATCCATGCGTAAGTGAACACCGAAATAGCGTTAGGGTTTTTTGCATGTACCCAAGCTTGGGTCGCCGCATCAAACACATGGGTATTACCGAAAATGACCTTGATCGCCAGTGGCAATGCCATTGAAAAACCGATGAACGAACCGAAGGTCAGCAGGTACAGCACGGTCATTGACCAAGTATGCTTATTGTTGAAAATGGCAAATTGCTTGCTGATATTGGCTTTCATCTCACCGAAAGCCGCTAATTTCATAATGCCCAGCGTTGCCACAATGATCAGCGGCAGTGCTATCCACATATTCAGCAAACCCAAACCCGTGGGCGCAGGCAGGTACAAATACAAGCCAACCGCAGTGGTCAAAAATGCCAAGCCATACAGCCACAAAATTTTCACGAACGCCGCAAGCGTGCCGCCAATTGCCGGAGAAATCGGTAACAGGTTATTCATGCCAAAGAAGCCGAAGAACGCCAGCGGAATCAGGAATACCAGCCATACAAAGCCCGCGTTTTGCACCCACGTTTCTGTGCCTGCCAAAATTTTGCCAAGAATCCAGCCGGAATCTTTCATCAAAGGCATGGAATCGCCACCCAATGCGCCAAACACGCCCATCGTCATCACCAGCGGAATCAGGATTTGCATGGTAGTCACACCAAAGTTACCCAAACCCGCGTTCAAACCCAGTGCCGTACCTTGCAAACGCTTGGGGAAAAACGTGCTGATATTGGACATGGAACACGCAAAGTTACCGCCACCAATCCCGGACAAAAATGCCAGAATCTGGAAAGTCAGCAGTGGAGTTTCCTTGTTTTGCAGCGCAAACCCTGTGCCGATAGCCGGAATCATCAGCAGTGCGGTGGTCAGGAAAATGGTATTGCGCCCACCTGCCAAGCGGATAAAGAAAGAAGCCGGAATCCGCAGGGTCGCGCCTGCCAAACCGGCAATTGCCGTCAAGGTAAACAACTCTTCGTCTTTAAACGGAAAGCCCAGATTGGACATCTGTACGGTGATAATCCCCCACATCAGCCAGATGGCGAAACCCATCAGCAGGCTGGGGATCGAAATCCACAAATTGCGGTTGGCAATCTTCTTGCCGGTGCTTTCCCAGAACGTGGTGTCTTCCACGTCCCAATTTTTAATATCAGTCATCAGGTATTCCTCGCATTAAAGGTTTGTGGTGAGGGATTTTTCGTGTAAATCGGCATGAACCGGGCGAACTTCGGTGAAATACATCCACATCAGCGACACCCACACCACCCCGAACATCAGCATGAAGGCGGAAGAGCGAATGCCGGTGAGATCCACCAATGCGCCAAACATAATCGGCATCAGGAAACCACCCAAACCACCCGCCAAGCCCACCACGCCGGATACCACGCCAATGTTGTCGGGGTAATCGTCGGATATGTACTTGAAAACCGAGGCTTTACCGACAGCGAAGACTACGCCAAGGGTGAATAGGATGATGGTGAAGACGGTCGGGGTTAGACCCATGTGAAAGGTTTTTGCCCCATTCAGGGTTTGAATCGTAATGTCACTTTGCGGGTAAGACAGGAAGAACAAACACACCAACGAAACCCACAATACCCACCAAGTCATGGTGTGTGCGCCGAGTTTGTCGGAGAAGTAACCACCGACCGCCCGCAACACCCCGCCGGGGATACTGAACGCGGCTGCCAAGAACGCGGCGGTTTTCAGGTCGAAACCGTATTCGCTGACATAATATTTGGTCATCCACAGTGCCAACGCTACATAGCCGCCAAACACGATGGAATAATATTGGCTGTAACGCCATACTTTGGGGTCTTTGAACGCAGCGAGCTGTTCGCGTACCGTGACGGATTTACCGACCTTGTGACCCGGTTCACTGAAGGTGAAAAACCAGAACACAATCGCCGTAACCAACATCAGCACCGCGTAAACTTGCGGAACCATTGTCCAGCCATACCCAACGACAATGATGGGTGCGAGTAATTTGGTGACAGCCGCGCCGGTATTGCCTGCGCCGAAAATCCCCATCGCCAAGCCTTGGCGTTCTTTCGGGAACCATCGGGCGCAATAAGCAATCCCGACGGTGAATGAACCACCCGCTACCCCGACAAACAAGCCGGTCACGAGGAAATGCCAGAATTGGGTTGCCTGCGAAATCATCCAAATCGGGAATACCGTGGAGAGCATCAGGATGAGGAATACGATGCGCCCACCGAATTTATCTGTCCACATCCCCAGCGGGACACGGATCAATGAGCCGGTCAGTACCGGTGTTGCGATCAAAATCCCGAACTGGGTTTCGTTCAAACCCAAGGTTGCTTTGATAGGAATCCCGATGACGGCAAACATCATCCAGATCATGAAGCACACGGTAAAAGCCAGCGTACTCATGATGACGACCGACCATGCCTTGTATTGCTGCGTTGCCATAATTCACCTCGTGACGGAACCATAAGTGGTTTCAAGGCGATTCTATGCCGATAAAATCCTAATTCCAGTGGGGGTAATGACTGAGGAAAGAGACTAATTACCACTTTAGTGGTAGTGGTGTAATTATTTAATGCATTGTTTTATAATAATATTTTATTGAAGTCACAAACAAATGCAGAGTGCAGTAGCGCAAAAGTGGTACGCCTTTATTTTTCACACCTCCCACCCCTAAATATATTAACCTAGAATCGAAGTGCAGCATCCAATAACAACACTAGGAAACCCACCGCGTGAACCGCATTCTGTGGAAAAAACTCCAAAATTCCTTGCTGCTACGGCTGGGCGGGATGATCGCTGCCATCACGGTTCTGGCGATTGTCGGCATGTCCACGTCATGGATGGTCGCGGAAACCACCCAAGGCAACGGCGAAGCCATCAACGTCGCTGGAAGTTTGCGGATGCAAAGTTGGCGCATGGCATCCCTCTACCAACGCATCCTGCATGACCCCAACCCCACGCACCGCAGCGACTTGCAACAAGCCATCCAACGCTTTGAAACCGATTTAGCGGCGGACTCGATCCTCTCCGTATTGCCCACCGACGAAACCACCCCGCTCAAGCAAGTGTATCGGCAAGTCGAAAGCGGCTGGCAGCAACGCATCAAACCCGACCTGATTCCCTTACTGACCACGAGCACCACCACCTCCGCCGATGCCGCATTGCTCGATGCCATTCCCCAATTCGTTGCGCACATCAATGATCTGGTCAAGCAGATTGAAGAAGCCACCGAAGCCAAGATTTTGGTGTTGCGGGTGATTTTGGGTGTTGCCGTGATTGGCACGATCCTCGCCGTGATCCTCTCCATTTACTTGGTCAACAACATTTTTGTCACCCCGCTCAAAGGGCTATTGGGGCTAACCGACCAAATCCGCCAAGGCAATCTCGCGGTACGCACCGACCTTGCGGGTGAAGACGAAATCGGGCAACTGGGACGAGCTTTTGACCTGATGGCAGAGGATCTCTCCAAACTTTACCAAGACCTTGAAGCACGGGTCGAACAAAAAACCGCCGAACTTACCCGCAGCAATCGTTCACTGGATTTACTGTACCGCTCCATCACGCGCTTACACGGCATAGCCCCCGACCGCGATGTCTTCCACAACGTGTTGAAAGATGCTGAAGCGGTGTTGGGCTTAGGCAATGGCACGATTTGCCTCAAAGAAGACAATGACCAACAAGGCGATGTCGTCGCAACTACTTCCAGCGATGGCAAAAGCCCGCTGTGCCAACGCGCCAACAGTTGCGCCGAATGCCACGACCCGCACGCCGCCCGCATGGACACGCTCCCCGACGGTCGTCAAATCTTGCGGATGCCGCTCACCGATGCCGAAAAACGCTACGGCATGTTAGCTGTCGATGTCCCCGCCAACACCACTGCCGAACGCTGGCAAGTGCAATTACTGGAAGCATTATCGCGCCACATCGGTGTCACCATTGCCTCCGAACAACGCAGCGAACAGCACCGCCGCGTTTCCCTACTGGAAGAACGCGCCGTCATCGCCCGCGAATTGCACGATTCCTTGGCACAATCGCTGGCCTATATGAAAATCCAAGTCAGCCGCTTGCGCACGGCGGTAAAAAATCCGGCGGATGTCACAGAAGTTACCGCTGCACTGGAAGAATTGCGCGAGGGCCTCAATAGTTCCTACCAGCAATTGCGCGAACTGCTCTCCACCTTCCGTTTGCGCATGGAAGACGATGATTTAGGCATGGCACTGGCACAAACCACCACCGAATTTGCCGAACGCGGCAACTTACCAATTACGCTGGAGGTTAGTTTAGGCAACCTCAACCTGACCCCCAACGAAGAAATTCACCTGCTGCAAATCGTGCGCGAAGCCTTATCCAACACCCTCAAACACGCGCACGCCAGCCAAACGTGGGTGTCGTTGCAGCGTCAAGACGATAACAATAGCCTGCAATTGCGCATCGAAGATGACGGCGCAGGTATCCAAAAAACCGCCAACCTGCACCATTACGGCATGGCAATTATGGACGAACGCGCCCGCGCCCTGCATGGCATACTGCAATACCTGCCGCGTGCTGGTGGTGGCACTTGCGTACAACTCGATTTCACCCCCAAAACAAGGATTGCCCATGCCGCTTGAAACCCCGCAAAGCCTGCTGATCGTGGACGATCACCCCCTGTTTCGCAAAGGCGTGCGCTATTTGGTCAATATGGTGCCTGATTTCATCATTGTCGGCGAAGCCTCCTGCGGGCAGGAAGGCATCGACATGGCGTTGGAACTTGCCCCCGACATGATCTTGCTCGACCTGAACATGAAAGACATGAGCGGCATTGAGGTATTAAAAGTCATCAAAGCCTCTGGCAGCGATGCACGGGTGGTGATGCTCACGGTTTCCGATCAGGCGAGTGATTTGGTGGCAGCGTTACGCGCAGGTGCAGACGGCTATTTGCTCAAGGAAATGGAACCTGAAGATTTGGTGGAAAAGCTGGCGGAAGCGGCGGCGGGACGTATTACCCTCACCGAACGTTTGATCAACTTGCTGGCACACGCGATGCGCCACGACGCGATTCACCCCAAAACGCCTTCAGAAGCAGGCTTGACTGAACAGGAACAGCGTATTCTGGAGCGCGTCGCGGCGGGTAAAAGCAATAAGTTGGTAGCGCGGGAACTGGGCATTACCGAAGGTACGGTCAAAGTTCACGTCAAGCATTTACTGCGCAAACTCAACCTGCGGTCGCGGGTGGAGGCAACAGTGTGGTTTGTGGATCAGCAGAAGTGAAGCGCAAAATGTCGGAACGGGTGACTATCCCGACGAC
The DNA here is from genome assembly GCF_017901175.1 of Thiothrix unzii. NCBI lineage: Bacteria > Pseudomonadati > Pseudomonadota > Gammaproteobacteria > Thiotrichales > Thiotrichaceae > Thiothrix > Thiothrix unzii. The sequence goes on along the minus strand of NZ_CP072793.1, from coordinate 1,193,300 downwards.
TTGCCGTTGATCATCAACAATCACAAGGCGCGTTACTTGATAACGGCGCATCAGCTCCAACCCCTCTTTCAGGGTTTGCTGAGGTTCGGCACTAACCACGGAACGGATCATGACTTCACCTACAGTACTCGAGGGACTGGTTGAGATCGGGTGTGGGTGTAACCACGAATCAGAGACTGTAAACTGAACTGTGTAACTGCTATATAACGTGAATCCCAAGAAGGAGCAGTAACATGGAACGCCTCGACCCGAAACTCATGGATGACTTACTCAGCGATTGCAAAACGCCTGCTGATGTCAAAAACCTTTACAGCCAGCTCTTGCAGCGGATGATCAACCGCAGCTTGGAAGCCGAATTGGATGTGCACCTAAACTACGACAAGGGTGAGCGTAGCGAAGCCGGGCAACGGCGCAGCAATACCCGTAACGGCAAAGGCAACAAGACCATCAAAGGCGAATTTGGTGAGTTGCAGGTAGAGACACCGCGTGACCGTGATGGCAGCTTTGAGCCGAAGTTGATACAAAAACGCCAAATACGGTTAGCAGGGATGGAAGAACACATCCTGACGCTGTACGCCAAAGGCATGACCACCCGCGACATCGAAGACACGATCAAACGCCTGTACGGGGTGGACATCTCGCATACGCTGATCGCGGAAGTAACCGAAGCCGTTCAGGGCGAAGCTAAAGCGTGGCAGACGCGAGCACTGGATAATATCTACCCGATTGTCTGGCTCGATGGGATTGTCGTTAAAGTTCAACAAGATAAGCAGGTCATCAATAAATCAGCCCATGTGGTATTGGCGGTCAACTTACGCGGTGAAAAGGACGTGTTGGGCATCTGGTTGGCAGAAAATGAAGGTGCCAAGTTCTGGTTATCGGTCTTGACGGAACTACGCCACCGGGGCGTACAAGACATCTACGTGGCGTGCATGGATGGCTTAAACGGCTTGCCTGAAGCCGTCAACGCGGTCTTCCCAAAACGCTGACCCAGTTGTGCATGGTACACATGGTTCGCGCCAGCTTGCGCTACGTCACCGCCAAGGATACCAAAGGTGTGGTCGCTGCCCTCAAGCGCATTTACCAGTCCAGCACTGCTGAAGAAGCCGAACACGAACTGGAAGCCCTCGACACCGAATGGGGTAACAAATACAAAGCAGTCGTGCGTCTATGGCGCGGTAACTGGGCGAATGTCATCCCGTTTTTCCAGTTCCAGCCGGAGATCCGCAAAGTGATTTACACCACCAATGCGATTGAATCCCTGAACATGAGTTTGCGCAAGTTTACCCGCAACCGGCGCATCTTTCCCAATGACAGTTCAGCCCTCAAAAGCCTGTATTTGGCGGTACGCGAAGCCTCGCAAAAGTGGTCGGTCATTCACCACTGGAAACCCGCTTTGCAGACTTTTTTACTTATGTTCGGTGAAGAGCGGGTTCCGCTCTCCGCCCTATGAAAAACGTGTTACACAGTTTATTTGACAGACTCACGAATCAAGGGCTTTTTTCATCCGTGAAGTTTGGGCAGCCCTCACTGGCACACCAAAACCTGCCATCAAATCACCTTCAGTAATAATGCCTACCAGCATCTTATTTTCCACTACAGGCAAACCGCTGATACGTTTTTCCAACATTAACCGCGAAGCTTCCATCAAGAAAGCCTCAGCACTTATTGTGATGGCAGGTTGCGCCATTAAGGCTGACAACGGGTAAGCCGCTTTTTCACGGATAACGGAATGAGTCACAGCAGATTGATAAATCGACCATAGTTCATCGGGCAATATACTGGGTTCTTCACTGTAGCTTTGTAAAGCAGCAATAAAGTCCTGTTTTTCCAACGTCATGGCGGTATCCTCGTAATTTATCGCGTGACTTGCGGATACCCTAGCCTAACCATCATTATTCCGTGGGACAATTACACTTTGGACGTAACCGAACTACCACGTAGGTGGTATTTTATTGGCTTGAAAAATAAACTCCTAAAAATTGAAACGAGTATCGTGTGCAAGAAATGCCGTCAGCTCATCCGTGCTCTAACATTTAGCCCTTTCGGATAAGTCCATTCCCTTATCTTTCCATTGCCCTTAACAGCCCTTTAATCCTTTTGCCCTTTCCCTTTGTTTTCCTTGTGCATTGTCCAAATTCGTTTGACTTGGCTCTCGCTACATCCCGCTAATTCAGATGTTCGGGAAATACTGTTTCCAGCTTGGCGCAGGGCAATGATGCGCTCATGCAAATTGGTATCTGGTTTCCGCCCTGTGTACTTGCCTGTTAGTTTGGCAAGTTCAATGCCTTGCCGTTGGCGTTCTCTACGATCTTCGTAATCATCTCGTGCCATTTGTAGAGCCAGTTTGAGTAGCATGTCTTGAACTGACTCCAAAACAATCTTTGCTACCCCTTGGGATTCGGCAACCAGATCAGACAAATCCACGACACCCGGTACGGCAAGTCTTGCTCCTGTTGCCCGTATAGAAGCAACCAACTGTTCTGCTTCAGGAAGGGGGAGTCGACTGATACGATCAATTTTTTCGGCGACCACAATTTCACCAACTTGTAAGTCAGAAATCATCCGCAGAAGTTCTGGTCGGTCAGCGCGTGCACCAGATGCTTTCTCACGATAAATGCCAGCAACATAACAACCACTGGCACGGGTAGCGTCAACAATCGCTGACTGTCGGGCAAGGTCTTGTTGCTCAGTGCTTACCCGCATATAGATACGCGCAATTTTCATACTGCTGGCTCATTTGGGTGGTTAAAAGCAAGGTGGTCAATTTAAGTTGCACATCTATTCTATTGGCCACCCAAATACTGCATGGCTCATTTGAGTGTACTCATTTTAACCTATTTCATCCATGAATTGTCTTTAAATATTAATATATTTATGAGACACTCGGAGTATAACATGATAAGCATGGTTACAATTGAGCTACTGGTTGCAACTTTAACTCTTTAAGTGTAAGACCTCTGTAAAGTGGCTGCGGCGGTGTTTCTCCACAAGTTGCAGCTCTTTTTATTGCTATCAGCTTCAACCTAGTTGAAGCAAGAGAGAGTTAGATCGTGAAACGCTCCATTTTTAAAGAAAATAAACGCTATACCTTTAGCGATTATTTCGACATGACCGCACCGACGGATGAGATTGTGGCAGAGTTTGGTTACAGCTTCGGCATGGAGATGCTGGAATTACCACAAGTCGCTCACCCTAATCCAGAAGCTGTCCAGCGTTTGAATGAATTGTACTACGCCATTCTTCCGCGCATCAGTCTCACATCGGAAATGGCGAAACGCGAATTTCTGATTGCGCCTTTGATTCTTGAAATTGCACGGAACACAACCGCCAAGATTAACGTGGAATACCTGTTGGATGTCAGTGACAAGCTCAGTGGCTCACTTGACTATTTGCTGCGTTCCACTCAAGAGTTGATTGTGATCGAAGCCAAGAAAAAAGATGTGGACAGCGGCTTCAATCAATTGGCTGCGGAAATGATCGCCCTTGATCAGTATCACGACAGAGAAGCCAACATATTATACGGGGCAGTGACATTAGGTGACATCTGGAAATTTGGCACGCTGGATCGTAAGCGTAAGCACATTGCCAAACATATCCGTACCCAAACCATTCCTGATGATACAGAAGAAGTGTTCAGTATTTTAATGGGGATCGTGGGCTAACGATGAGAATACAGGTCACTGAGGCTGGGAAATGGACATTGGATGCGCCACAGCAGGTATGGCGCGGTGAAGATGGCAAGGCTGACAGCGTACTGCAATCGGCCTTATTTGCTGGGCAAGCGATGTTAGTGGTCAAGGAAAGTGATGACACCGTAGGCTTTAGTTTGCGTTATTTGGGATTTAAGGCAACCGGATTCATGACGATGACGGCGGCAAAACAGAGCGCACCAGACTTTGCCCAGCGCGTGTTGGGACGAATGTTGAATATGACATCAAAATGAATATTGGTTATGCGCGATTCAGCACCACTGGGCAAAGTCTGGACATACAGCTAGAAAAGCTGCGGCAGTACGGTTGCGATACGCTGTTTCAGGAAAAGGATAATACGCTTGCCGAATTGGATGCGGTATTGGAATTTGTCCGGGAAGGTGATGCGCTGGTTGTTACTCGGCTAGATCGGTTAGCCTGTTCGCTGCATCACTTAGTTCAGGCTATGCTGGCCTTAGCCCATAAACAAGTGGGGCTGGTAGTTCTGGATCAGGGACTTGACAGCAGGAAGGCAAACTTGTACCAGACTGTATTGGCGATGGCGGAGTTTGACCGAAGCTTAGTCAATGAGCGCATTGCGGAAGGTGTGGCGAAGGCCAAGGCCGCTGGCGTGAAGTTTGGGCGTAAGAATAAATTGACTGCGGCAGAACTGAATGCGCTGCGGCAGGAGTTTCAAGCGTCAACCAACAAGGCTGAACTGGCAAAAAAATACGGCCTGCACCGTTCCAGCTTGTATAGGCTGGTGCAGGAAAATAATGGTGGGAATGAATAGAGGTTCATCATGGAAATCATACAATTGATTATAGGTTTGGCAAGCATCGTTCCCGTCGTTGCGGTTATATGGGCATTGCGTAAGGTGATGAAAATTTATGACATCACTGTTGATAGTAGTGGGTTTGATAAATATAAGCATGGTATCGACCCTTCTACAGGCAAATACGACTGCTATCCGAAATCATTCGATAACACATTTAAAACCCTGTTTAAGTGAGTGCATTTTTATCTTAAGGGGATTGACGCTGAGTGAAGCTACTATGCTGCAAAGCAGCTTCTGCGTCCGATTCGCTTTCCCAGTATTCAACCGATTCACGAGAAACAGGCATGGAATCCATGCTCGTTCCAATGTAGTAACCAGCACTGGATTTTAATACGGATAATTCCAGATCATAGCCCAACTGCCCTGCAATAAAACCCGTTGCATTCATGCCGTTGTTGCCCCACGTCGTTCTGTCAGCCCCGCTTTCCAGCCTTCATGTTGCGCCATTTTGTCTACCATGCTGGAGAATTGTTGGTCGCTTAACTCGCTGATCCGGGCAGATGGCGCAACCCCAGCAGCGGTGGCAATCACGGTGGCGTAACGCCCGGTATCGTTTTCATGCGGTGGGGCATACGCTGCGACCATACTGGCGATGGAGTGATCGCCGTACTTCCCGCGTAATAAGGCGACTCTCGCGGCATCACCCGTGGCTTTATCAGGGAACACTGCAAAGCGACCATCCGTGCCAATCGCGCCATGTTGTTTAGCGAATTTGCCGTATTCCAAGTTACCGGGGTTGTTGTTGCGCCAAGAGCGTGACCCGCCAATACGGGTTTCACCATCGGGGTAAGACACTTCTTTGCCCCGGCTAGTGGATACCACCGATGCAGCCCCTCCATGATTACCCCCACCATTGCCACCTTGTCCCGTTTCACTCAGAGAGCTTTTTTTTGAGCCTCGGCTTCGTCTTTGCCGTACAGCTCGTTATAAATGTCCTTGGTTGAGCCGTTCTGTGAAGGGGTGAGTAGTTCACTTTGGGCAACACGGTTAAACCCGGCACTGAAATCGGTGTTCCAGTCTTGCTCACGTCCGGTAGCAACCCGCTCCACCGCCCCGGCAATGCCTTGCGATAAGCCAGAACCGGTGGCAACGATGTCTGTTATGCCTTTATTGGCAAACTGGGCGGCGGCAGCAAGCGGTTCCGGGGTTACGGACAGCACGTTGTCAGAGGTGCGTTCTGCGGCAGCTTCACTGGCATCGCGCTTTGCCATGTCTTGGATCAGGGTACTGTCCCGGTCAGCCGTCTGCTGAATCCCCTCCTGCGCCACACTCATGTCCGTGCGTGTCTGTGCCATGCCTGCTTGTGCGCCATCGACTACGCCTTGATAGCCAGCCGGTACGGTGCGGTTAATGTCCAATCCAGCATTACCGGATGCGCCACTGATCGCACCTGCCCCAGTGTGTTGTAACCCCTGAACCCCCGCATGACCTTGTTGGGTAATGTCTGCGCGGTTAGCCGTATTAAATTCATTAACGCCAGTGGCCGTGGGTGCAGCCTGCACCCCTACCAATGCTGCTGCACCGCCTTGGTTCACAAAGCTGTCGACCCAACCCTGCATTTTCTGGATAGCTGCGGCGGCAACCGCCGAATCATTGGTTTGGTAAGCCATTGCTTGGGTGGAGGTAAACTCATTCGGGCTAACCCCTAAACGGTTACGCATGAAGTCGCTGATGTCCCCCCCAAAGCTGATCCCGTGTTCCTCCAACCGCGCCCTGACGGTTTCAAAGGCTTGCGCACGCTGGTAAGAAGCCGCTGCCTTTTCTGCCAAGGCGTTATTTTGCTGTAACCCGGCTTGCAGGTTACGTGCGGTGGAGTCGGATACCCCATCCTGACGGGTAGCCGCGAGCTGAGTGGAGAGCTGTTGGGCAGTTTGCATCGAATCCTTAAAGCCAGAGGATTCCGCCACTTTCACCGCTTCCCGGTAATCTTCTTGGGATTTGGCATCGGCTTTGCCACTTAAACCAACACCTGCGGATGCTTGTGCCAATAAACCCAAACCGGTTTGGTAACTCAAGCCCCGGCTAGATGCAAAATCACGCCCAATGTTTTCCATTTTATCCACGGATTGCGCCAATTGTGCCGATTTTTGCTGCGTGGCGGTGTCGGTCGTGCCGGTGGATTGCTGCGCCTGATGGCTGAAGGATTTCATATTGCTCAACAAGGACGAGGTGGAAGCCATGTATTCAGCGGAATCCATGCGGGCAGCAGTCACGGATTCCCGCGCACTGGCACTGACCGACGACTTAATCGCAGAATCCATCTGCGTGCCGTAGGCGTAATTGCTTTTCATCATGCTGGTGATTGTGCCACCCGTTGATGTGGTCGTGGTGGTCGTACCATCACCACCAGCGGTCACGGAGGTCATGCCAGCAGCCATGCTGCGGTTGGTGTCCATCTTGTTGGCATTCATGTTACCCCATGAGGCCGTGTCCATTGTCAGGGTGTTCATGCTCATGGCTCCGCTGGTTTGCTCATTGGCGGCGGCAGAGGCGGTACTGTTAGCCGGTTGCATCAAGCTGCTGTAGACCGCACCACCGGCAGCCATACCACCTTTGAGTAGCATGTAGGAGATCATCGGGATGCTGATTGCCATGTAACCCGCCAATGCCACCATGTCGGCATTGACGGCATTGACCGAGTTCATGCTTTCAAGGGTTAAGCCGTGCGCACCGTTGGAAAGCAGTGCGGCATTCAGGCTGCTTTGGGAGCCGTACCAGTACATTACTGAGTTGATCACCGCGTACAAAATAGGCCACATTTGCAGCCATACCATGAACATCGCGTATTGTCCGAGTGCGGTAACGCCACCGGGCATTAAAATAAACAGGAACACCAGCGGTGCAATCGCGTAGGCAATGGCCTCCATCACCGCTTTCATCACCGGCAAGGTACGTGAGGCGGTGTTGCCCATCATAATGTAGGTATTACGTTGCTGGGATTCGGCCTTGGCTTGGTAAATGGCTTGTGCCATTGATTGGTTGTCTGAGTCAATGCTCGCGCCCTCCAACGCCCCGGACACGGCTTTGATCATCATCGCTTGGCGGGTGAGATCAGCTCCGGTTTGGGTGTAACCTAAAAAGTCCGTGGCGGTTGTGCCACCGGCACTGGCTAAAAACGCGGCTTGCGCATCCGACACACCCTTGGTTGGCCAGATTTTCTGCCCTGCCTGCCCAGCAGCATTGTTGACCTGTGCCGTCATGCCGTTAGTACGTGTGTCCAGATCATTGGCGGCCTCACGGCAGGTGCGTGTCACCCCGTCACTAAATTCGATCCAGCGGTTGGTTTGGGCATAGGTTTTGAGGTGCGTCCACAAGTCACTACCGGTGGCAAACGCATCAATCGACAAATTGCCAGCGGTAATCTGCGGAAACAAACAATGCCCGATGAACTGGTTGATGTCGCTGGAGAACCGCGCATCCGGGAATTCCATTTCACCGAAGGAGCGCATCACATTGGCTCCAAACAACATCCCGTTGGTACTGTACTTTTGGTCGCCGGGAATGGTGATAAAGGTTTCGTACTTGTCCACCAAGCCCTTGCCAATGCCACTGGTTATGTAGGCAATAATCCCCAATCCCAGCGGCACATCCGTTACCACGGGTGAGGCCGTGGTTGGTGGATCAAGCGGGTCATTCACAATCAGGTCAACTTTGGGAACCAGCAAGCCGACGTAAAAGAACGCAAAGAACAGCAACCATGACCAGTCAGCCTGAATCCCCCCACCGTTTTTATTGCGTAACGCGACCAACATCACCCACAGCAACCCAATCAAACCCGCGATGCGTACCAGCGTGGTGTAACTGCCCGATCCCATGAACATCTTGACCGCGTGCAGGGCTTCCACCACATACGAACCACTCCCGAAGGTGTAAATATCCAATGCCATGCTTTTACTCCCTTAACGACGCAACACTTGTGCTAAACGTAGCCGTTGCGTCAGCGACGGTGCATAACGGGCTGTCGCCATTTTTTTCATTTGCATGTAGGTGCTAATGACATTGGTTAGCCCCCCTTTGCGCTGCTGCTCGGCATTGAGTTCTTGTTGTGACGACTCCAAAATGTGCCGCAAGTTGGCGGCGAGTTCCGCCCGCATCCCTTCCGTCCCTGCCACCGCTTCACCGTCATTGGCTAACGCGGTGAGTAACGGGGTAGCGGCTTTGGCAAAGAACCGGTAGGCGATTTCTTTGGCTAACAATTCCCGGTACTCGTTAGCGACTAACGAGCCTTGCATCCCGGCATCGTATTCGGCTTGCAGCATCGCAAAGATCGGGTATTCACTGAGTTCAATCACCGTGAGGGCATCCCCCGCATTGGGACAGGTGCTGCAATTGGCAATGTTCATGCTGGGATCAGCCACGGCCTTCACCACATGGTCGATCCCCAGTTTGACCCGCTCACGCAGTTGTGACAGTGCTTTACTGTTGCTGTACTGTTGTTCGGCAATTCCCATGCACTTCTCATGCTCGTTGCAGTGCATCAAGATAAAGTTGGTGTCACCCCGCAGGAATTGTCGTAGGTAATGGTGGCAGGCATCACTTGCGGCTTGGCAGGGTCTTTAGAATTCCCTTCGGGAATAATGATTGTGCCGGTAATCGACATGATCAGTTCGGCAAGGTTATTGTCACGGATACCTGCACCCTTGAGCGCACGCCACACAATATTGCCTGCCACCATTTCTTTCATTTTGCGGTCATCGTCATTTTTAGCCATGCCGGGAACCCAAGAAAAATCCCAGCCATCGGTATCACACGCCATCTTCGCGGTGAACTCATCCGCCAACACCCCTTTGCCGCCGTGATAACGTTTACACAAGTCGGTTTTATCCCCGCCCATATTGCGCCATAAGGACGCGCCCATTTTAGTGCCTGCCTCACACGAGTTAATATTGAACTGGTTGGCTTTGTTCGCCCACTCCTGCAAGCGTTTCATTAAGGCGGAGAGTTCCGGTGACATCGAGTCCAGTGCCAAATAAAACGCGGTGGATACGGCAGTGGAGCCGATTTGCCGCGCCATTGCGACCAGTTGTTCCTTGTTGATAAAGCTAAACCCACCAAGGAACGCATCAATCCCGCCACAGCCGTATTGCAGCTTCGGGGCTTGGAAGCTCATGAGCTGGTAATTGTTGACCGGCGTGCGGATACGGATACCACCACCAGAGAAGTGGTTAGCTGATTGCCCTTGGTACATGGCACTGGGCGAGAGCGACGCACCGCCGCCCAAGGAGCCGTAATATTCATTGAGCTTACCTTCCAGATCAGCCTGTGCCGTGCCACTGACCGCTACCAGTAGCAGTACCAGTGCCGCACGGGTGATCAAGCGGATGATTATTGTCGTTATTGAGGTGCGTTGCAGTGGCATCAGTACACTCCCGGCTGCATGGTCAGTAAACGGCGGATACGGGTTTCAATCTCATCCAACGGAATAACCCCGTAACCCAACGGTAGGGATTCTTTGGTATCAGGATTGACAATGAATAATGCTGGTGCATCCTGTACCCCCATCTTCGCCGCAATCCCGTTGTCGGGTTTGGCGTTCGGGAAATACGGGTTGGTTGACCCATCCAATGAGATCGGCATGATGGTCATGCGGTATTCGTTGGCGACGGCTTGCAAAATACGCCCTTGTTCATCACAAAATGGGCAATTGCGCTTAAAGAAGAAAAACAAACCGTTGTCTTTAGCCACGGCTTGCACCGCCGCTTTTTGTTCGGCACGGGTAAGCTGGCGGTCTACTCGTACCCCACCGGCTGCGGTCGGGTGAATAAAGGCGTAATCCAGTGCCGGATTTGCCCAGCGTACCCGTTGCCACATATCGGTAAACAACATGGCTTGGTTCATGGTCTGCTCTTGCAGCGTCAGGTACTTCGCCAGATTGTCCGGGGTTGGGGTGAGAATTGCGGCATTTTTGGCTTCTTCCAGTTCAGCACGCACAGCTTCCATGCGTTGCGTAGCCGTGGGTGGCTGCGGCATGGCTACTGGGGTGGGTATCGTTGCGGATACGGGTAGTGCAGCAGCCACAGGCACGGGTTCTTCCGGTGGTTTAATCGCTGGTGGTGAAGGAGGAAGCTCCCGCCAGAACCAACCACGTTCCTTGTCGTCGTACCATTGCGCCGCTGCCAGTGCGGGTGCGCTCCATCCACCGACCACTACCAGCAGTGCCAGACGTAACAAAGCGAGGCGATACGTTGCCAAAGGCTTTACCATAGCACCCGCCCTGCAATCTGTGCCGCACTCACCAAGCCGACATCCTGATAGCGGCTGTCGTAAGAATCCGGGTGTGCGGTGGCCACAAAATAATGCTCAGGCGGAATCACTCCTGCTGGGGTGCGTACCAAAACATCGCCACTAGGGGTGTGCGAATGCGCTACTCCCACGCGCCGTCCGCCGACATACGCGGTGTCACCTTGCCATACCAATACATCCCCCGGCATCCCCAAAACCTGCTTAATGAAGATCATGCCAGTGGGGTAGTGGCGTACACTCGCCCCAATCCGAAACGGCAATAACTCGCCGCGCTGCGGTACATGCTGACCCAGTGCCACAATAAAAAACGCATCGGGCAGGCTGTCGGTTTCATTACCGGCAAACCGGTAATGGGCAATCACCCACAACAAGGCATAGCCCCACACAGAACCCACCACCACGCTTAATAGCAGGTAATTGCGTAACCGCCGTGCCTTGTGCCAACGGGCTGTTGTAGCCAGTGTCGGGTTATTAAGGGTCTGTTCCAGCATCACTGTCTTTTACCGGGTTCAAAGGCAACAAAGGAGCATCTGGCGTTGCTGGTGCAGCCTGCGGTGCTGTTGGCGGGACTTGGTTCGTCACCTGATCGGCGGTCGGCATCGCAGGTGCAGGTACATCCTCCAGCTTGTTGAATTTGCCAGTACGCTTGAGCAACAACACCCGTAACTCGTCGGTGAAATCCGGGATCGCGTCACTGTGATACGCCAGTGCTTGCGGCTGGATCAAGGTGTAGCCGGGATGCACCTCAGTAACAAGGTACTTCATCAGCGGATCAAGCTGGTTTGCTGCCAATGCGGACTCTTCCAGTGCGTAATTCACCGCATTGGGATTATTAGGATCACGCAGCACCCGCTCGTTAAATTCCTGCATGATTTTGGCAATATCCGCCGTTGCCAATTTGACTGGTGGTGTCGTGGCAGGTTTAAAAAACACCTGCGACACCAGTACCACGGCGGTGGCGGCAATGGCTCCCCATAGCAGTGGTAATGCGGCATCCAGCCAACCTTGCCAGCGGTTGGTGGGTTTGGTGTGATTCACTGGGTTGTCCTTAGTGTCCATGTTTACTTGCTTCTTCTTGACGTACCAATTCCTCCACGGCATCGGCCAGCGAGTAGCCGCGTGCTACCAATTGATTGACCGCGTGAACCTCTTCGGCTTTGGTGGAATACACTTTAGCGGTATAGCTATCGACGATCAGTCGCCCGACAGCACCACCACCGGGCATGTGAATGTACACTTCCGAATATCCGCCGTGGCGGGTGCGGATGGAACGTAACACGCGCCCCAAATACTCACCGACCGAGAACCGCCCGGAGGCTTTGAGCTGTTCAATGGATTCGTCTTTTTGCCGCAGCATGAATACCCAGTCGGAGTTTTCCCACGCGGCTTGGGCTGCTGGGTTTTTGTAGTAGTCATTGACCGCCTGTGTGGCGGTTAGGAATGCCCCGCCGTATTTACGTACCCGGCGATAACCGGTTTCAATGAACTTGGTGGCTTGCCCACCGCTCATCAAATCCCATGCTTCATCAATCACGCAGATTTTGCGGCGGTTACGCTCACCGAGGTACATTTCCTGTTGGATACGCAGCATGATGATTAACAGCACAATGCCCTGTAGTTCCTTCTTGGATTTGAGTTCTTCCAGCTCCAGCACGATCAAATCATTGTCGAAGGTTAACGTGGATTTGCCTTCAAAGAAGCGTCCGTAAACCCCATTTTTGGTGTACGGGAACAGGATTTCGCCCATGTCCTTAGCGCGGTGATCCGGGTGGGTCAGTAGGAATTGGGCAATGTCAGTAAAGGTGGCAGTGTTGCCTTTGTCCTGCCATACCGAGGTAATCGCCTGCTCAATCCATGACATGGAGAGGTCATCAATCCCGCCTTCCGAGGCAATGGCTTGCGCCACGATTTGTTTGAGCATGGTCAGCTCGTCATCGTCAAACTCGCGGATGGTGCTAAACGGGTTAATGTTAATCCCGGCGTTCTCAGTAAACTCAATAAACTGTCCACCCAGCAACTTACAAGTACGCTCATACGAACGCCCTACGTCAATAATCCACGCTCGTCCCCCCGTACCCACCACGGAACTGACGATCTCATTCAAGAAAAACGACTTGCCCGAACCGGAGGAGGCCACTACTGCACCGTTGTAGTTGCCTTGGTTATTATCGAACATGTCAATGAACATCAATTGCCCACGTCGCCCGGACAACATCAGCAGCGGTGATGCAGTACCCGACCATTCCGCCAGTACCGGCATGGTATTCACCACGTTGAATTGGGTAATGGTGCGCAACCGCTTGAACTGGGCAAAATCTTGAGCTAAATGCGGGTCAAACCGTCCCGGTAATCCGGCAAGGAAGGATTGCACTTGTAAGAAGCGGTCAACCTCTAATTTCCAGCCCTTCGACAGATACAAACTTTTGACTTGGCTTTCGGCTTGATCCGCGAGTCCAAGCTGCGGGTACAACGTGACCCCGTGCCATACCCGCGCCAAGGAAATCCCGGAGTCCACATCGTCTTGCACTTTGCGCCATTCCCGTCCCCGATTCAGCAAGTCCGGCAGGAATTTCGCCATCGGTGAATCCGCCGTTTGAATAGCGCGACTGGCCTTCAGCGTCACCATGCGCTGCATTGCCTCCCTATCGGGTATCTGAATCCCGATGGTAGACACAAACGCGCACGGCACTTGCAGGGTTTCTTGGAAATAATCCCCAATGAAATCCTCCATCATCGCCAGTGACCATTCTTTGGGGTAGCTATTGACCGACAAGCAACGCACCGCCTTGTCACCGATCACTAAGCCGTCTTCCTTCATTTGCAGGTTGACCTCGCGGGATACCGCCTGCTCCCGTAACGGCACATGCGCATCGTACTGCGGCTTTAAATGCTTAAAGTCACCTTCACGGGCAGGACTCACCAGCTCATCCACCAATGCCAGCAAGTCCGGTGGAGCCACTACCCGTGCCGGAAACCCGGCAGCACGCAATACCCCCATCAAACTGTCACGCAATGACAGTGCGTCACTGATGTCGCCCTCATCGGGATTACCCGGCATCATCAAAGCAAAAGTACAACGGTAATCACGCACCAAGTAGGTGGAATCCTTAAACAAGGAGCGGCGTGTACCTTTTAACAGGTAATCGGCACGGCGTTGTGCCATGCGCTCATAAATCGAGCCGGATTGCCGCGCACCTACCCACGCCTGACACATCCCGGCAATTTCCGGGGAGGCGTACAAGCAGCATTGAATAGTCGATCCAGTCGGGTACTGCTGGTTAAACATCCCCAGCAGGATTTTAGCCATTTCCTCATTCGCACCCGCCGACGGCGGGATTTCTAAAATGAAACCGTAACTTTTTGGGCGTTCCTTGGGGTTAATAAACGCGGCATTTAAGCTGTTGTAGTAAAGCTGCGTTTCCGGGTCGTAGGATTCGTAATGCAGCAAATCCGCCAAGCCATAACGTTTAAAATGCTCACTAAAAACCGCAATGCTCGGTGGTGGTTCACCGCGCAATACATTGGCATCCGGGGTGGAACGCCGGTTCTTAGGGGTGATCAGGGCGGCAAGTTTGGCTAACATTACTCACCCGCCATGAAGTCAAGGGCTTGATCCTGCGCTTGTTGCGTGGTCATCGCCGCCTTGGGTTTGGCATCCGCCTTGTTGTCAGCCGGTGCAGCCGTTTTATCGGTAGGCCGCTCTAACAGCGCGTAGCCGTTGGGATACAGGCTTTTTTCGGTGTTGGCACGCAATGACCATTCCCCGGCATCCGCCACAAAATAGCTGTAGGATTGGTCGTGGAATACCCCGTTATTGTCTTCCCACGGCGCAATCCATACCCGCATCACTTGCGGTAGGGAGCGGATCGCCACGCCTTCGGGAATGTATTGTGTCACCCGTGCGCTGGCTTCAACCGCAGGCTTGCCGGTGGTGTTGGTCGTCTTAGTAGCCGTTGCATTACCTTTAAGCTTTTTACCCAAAGCACTGAGGTAGGAGTCAGACACCGATTGGCATTTACCGCCTTGCGGTGTACCGCACGCATAGTTGGGGCTGGTGCTGCACCCACTGAGTAACAAAACACCCAGTAATACAATGATCAGGTGGAAGGGCATCATCATCATGGGGTTGTCTCCGTTGTTGTCGGATTATTGGGTTGTATCCGTTGGTTTTTTTTCAGTTGGGTCAGGTCTTCGGCAGTGCTGAGGTCAAACAAATGCCCTACCAGCAAATACGGCTTACCGGGCTGCATGTAGAAAATGTTCTGACCTGCCACCACTTCGTACATCCCGTCCAACGGGGTTGGGTTAATGGCTTGGATGTCCGTACCGGGAACCAGTGTGTGAATGGCTGCATCCACACTCGGACGTGTTACCTGTACGACCCCAATCCACCCCAGCGACGGCACGAAAGCCAGCAGGGGTAGCCATAAACAGCGCGGAATACGCTTTAACCGTTGCATTACCATGCGGCTTCCTCCTCTCGGCGCAGTGATTTACTGGCCTGTCGCCGGTCAGCGTCGGTCACAATGCTGGTCAAGCCTTCACGTCCACCGGCACTGCCTGCGTCGGCCTCAATGTCCAAACCGGATAACAGAATAATGGTCACATCACGACCGGCTGCGACTTCCAGAATCGGGAAGGTCTTTTCAGCGGCTTTTATGTAGTATTCCGCCAGTTTGTTCAAGGCTGTACCCGATCCACTGTACATCCCAAACTCCAAGGCTTGATTCGGGGATACCGAGGTGACAGCACCCGTGCCAGTTTGGGTCACGGTAGTGGCGGCTTGCGCCAAACCTTGCCCAACACCGCCTAATGTTCCCGCCAACATCGCATTGGCAACCAACGCACCTTGCTTGGATACCAGATTACCGCGCAGCCCTGCCTTACCGTCTTCGCCTGCGACATACGCATCCAGTTTAGTGTCCACCACCGTGCCGTCTTTGAGCACACACGACAGTCGTTCGGTGCGCAGGTTGACCCGTTCAGACGAGATGTCACCGTACCCGGAGGCAATGACGTGACACTCTTTGACTTTGGAGCGGAAGCGGTTCGGCAGATTGGCGTTATCCGTCACCATCAGTAATACCGGGTGGGGATTTTGTTCAGCGTTACCCCCGGTGGGGGCATCCAGCGAAGCCACCAGTTGCGCCTTAAAGAACGTACCGGACGGGATGTAGGTTTTTGCCTTGGGGCGTTCGCGTTTTTGCGGTAATGGCCTACCACCCGTCGTCGGCGTACTGGCGGTTTGCTCGATGTCGATGCTGGTGGGAGTCACCAGCGGTTTGGTGGGATTGTCACCGTTGGGGTTTGCGACACCTGTACTGGTGGGCGTACCCACCGTGGTCACGGTATCCACCGGCACGGCTTGTTCACCCACGGTAATATGCACCATGCCTTCATCCACGTCGGGTGCTGGTAATGCCTGCATCGGCGGCATCCCCTCAGCACCGGGCATTCCTGCCATGCCCGGTGGTAAACCCGCACCGCCTTGACCCGCACCCGCAGGCAACGGCGGCACAATGCCATCCAGTGCAGGGTTAGCACCAGAGACCGGTGGCAAGTTAGGTAATGCCAGTGTTGTGGGCACTTTAGCGGCGGCTTCTTGTAAACTGGCTACCGTGGTTTGTTGCCCTTTCAATTGTTCGGCTAACTCCTCGTTACGGCGTTTGAGTTGCTCCATTTCTTGCAGGGCTTTTTCATTACCACGTTGCATCGCCTGTAACGCAGCATCGGCCTTGGCTGTCCACAATTCTTCGTCACTGATTTTCCGGGCAGCGGCTTCGACTTGCTGCACTGTCCCCACTTGCGTGGGTATGGCTTCTGCCTTGGGTTGGTCGTCTGCCAGCCACATCATGAAGATCAACAGCGCGAACACCGCCGATCCACCCCCGAATAACAACAGCTTTTGTTTTTTGGCGGTACTCGCCGCATCCGGCACACTGCTCATGGTGTCACCTCGCGCACGGTGTAGACGTAGGTGAACTCGTTGGCCTCCAGAATCGGGTTCTTCACCGCCACCGCTAACACGCCCTTGCCTTGAAACTCACTCTCGACAATGCGCATCTGTGAGCCTGAGCGATTGGTCAGGGTGTAAACTTCACCGAGTAAGCTGTCGCCTTCGTAAGAAGCCACTCGTAGGTAGTCCGCACCTGCCCACAATGTTTGCGGTTCACTCAGGTCACGCGCCACGTCGTACCCGGAAACTTCCTCGACATTACCCGTCATCACCTGCATTAAGGCCATCACCTCACTGGGTAACGACAAATCGTTTTGGATGACCACCCGTCCCGATTTGGCTTTCTCCACCACCATCGGTTTCAGCACAATGCTGGCGGAGGGATCATCCGTGACACTCAAATTAAGGGTAAAGGTGCGACCACCATCGTCGGTGACAAACGCGGCAAAATCCTGCTTACCACTACCCGTGGTTTGCTTGCGCTTTACCGAACCACCACCGGGCAGCTCCATTGCATCCAGCACTTTTTCTTTGCCGCCTTTGTAGCGCACAAACACCTGCCCGTTTTGCTTATCCACCTGAAACGTCAAATCCTTACCATCGGCGGAAAACACCTGTTCAATCCGCGCACCTTGTACCGTCACCCGCGTTAAACCGTCACGGGAAATTTTAGCAGTGACGGTATCACCGTCATTCACGGTGAAATCAGCCGCACTCACCAACGTGGGCAATAGCCATGCACCTGTCATGACCAGTAGCAGCGCATAACCGCTGCGAGTTAAACCTGTTAATGACATTTTCATGAGGTTGCTCCTGTGGTTGGGTTAGCCGGTGCGGTATTGAAGGGGTCGTGCGGGGAAGTTTCTACGAACTCCATCAGGTAGATGCGTCCTGCTTCCATGCTGAAAGTCAGGCGGTACAGGGCATCACGGTTGGAGGTGAGTTTGTCGCCCACCCATGTTTTGAGCGTGCCTTTGATCACGACCACCGGGCGGTTATCACCCATGCTGTATTCCACCGGGTAAAAGGCTTGCGTGACGTTCTCGGCCTTCATTTTCAGCGCGGCGGCATCCAGTTCGGCCTTGAGTACCCCACGGATGGAGGGATGTACCACGCCCATTAAACGGTCAATGCTGTAGGCGGCACTTTTGGCATCACCGGTTAACGCCAACTGCGCCACGTAATCGGCGGTCATCTGGAAATATTCCGGGGACGCGCCACTGTCCGCCACCCAAAATGGCTTTTGCGCCAATTCAGCATTGGGCGGTACAAAAATGGTTTTGGTGTCGTGACTCTTGCCCATTAACACCACCATCAGCAGTAGCAGGGCAAGCAGCAAGCCGCTGGCGATGTATTGCCACTGGCGTTTTTCCGCCATGACTACGCCGATGTCTTTGAGTTGTTGCTGGCGGTTCATCCCACGAACTCCCGAATGTAAGACGGCGGGGTGGATTTGAGCTTGCCCATGCCGATATACCAGTACAAAACGTGCAGCATGTAATACGCACCTCTCCCGGCTTTGAATTTGCCAATGGCGTAAGCCGCCAATAGCCCCAACACCGCACCGATAAAAAACCACCCCATGATCAGGCCAATCCCGATGGGTGCGACCATCGCCATGAATTCGTCCATCTCCCAGTAGAAGGCTTTGGGCGGGGCATCCAGTAAGCGCGGAATGTAATACTGCCCCAGTGCTTGTTCTTTACTGCTCATCGTGATTGTTCGCCCTTGTCGCGTGTATTTGTCAGGGGTATGGCCTGTCAGCGACCTGCCATACCCGGTTGGTGGTGGTTTACGTCATCACAACAATAGCCACGACGCTCATGCCCTCGTGGATTGCCGGAGCGTATACCAGTGTTGCGGTTGCAATGCCTTCCAACACAGCCGGGCCGAATGCCACGAACAGTGCGAACACGATCCCGGCAATGGCAGGAATCGGGCTGGATTTAGCCACCCCAATCCCTAAGCCCAGTAAAAAGGCAAACAAGGCAATCGCCTTACCCAAATAACCGGAAGTCCAGTCTTTGAGCTTGTCGTAAATCCCCTTGAACTCCGTGCCGGTCGTACCCGCATCGGCGTTAAAAGCAATCAGTAACAGCATCGCCAGCAACGCAAATGCAATCACCCATTTCTTGTGATCCATCACCCACAAGGTGAGGCGGGTAGTCGCGTCATCAACCGCTTGAGCCAAGGCTTGCGCGGGGTTTAGCATGGTTTTATCCATGTGTTATCTCCTGTTTATTGGTAAAAAAACCCTGCCCATCCTGAGCTGTGCCGATGGCTTAGTGTTTCGGGGCGTAATAGTGGTAATAACTACTTTCCGCACCCGTCCCCTGTCCGCTACCTGCGTCATATCCGTATTCTGTTGTCACCGCACTGCCGTCCTTGGGTGTGGGTGCGGCACACGGATAACTGTTACCGCACGTTACCCATTGCCCGTCGCATAAGCGTTGCCCGATGTGCTGATACCCCGGCATATACCAATCCGCTTGGGTTTTAGCTGCCTCACCCTGCGGACAAGCAGCCAATACACCACGGTACGGATCAGCAGCCGGGTTAACGTTAATCCCCAGTGTGCGTACCGGTGCAGGCAGTGTGCTTGTCACCACGGGTGCAGGTGGTGTCAGCGGCACAATGCCGTCCAAATCCACTAAACCATCCATCCAATCCGCGCCTGTCAACTCAGTCGAAGACGCTCCAAACGAGCTGTTCAGTGGTGGGGCTGTTGGTGATGACGGCACGCTGTTGGCGGCGGTGGGGTGACTGAACGTCGCCGCCTTTGGCTGGGGCAACTTGCACCCGCTCAACAGCAGTACCCCCAACAGTACCGCCACCATCCCCGTCAACCGGCTTGCCTTGCTGTTGTGCCAGCGCACGGAATACCTTGTTTGCATACGTTGTCCTCACCTGAGATTTTTTAGGGTCTGTGCCAGCACCATACGCACCAATGCCTTGGGCGTTGTAGCCGTAGCGGTCAATGCCTTGTTTGAGTATCCACGCACCCACATTGAGGTTGATGCAGGCATCATCCAGCAAAGTGGTTTTGGTAATCCCATAGCGTTGTAAGTGCGGTAGCCACCAGTCGTTAATCTGCATGTAACCGATGTCGAGTGACCCGTTGGTATTACGTGCCACCACCCGTGCGCGGTTGCTGGATTCCACCTGTGCCACCGCCTTGAGCAAAGACACCGGCACACCGTAACGCTGGGCTGCGTCTTGCCAGCACGGTGCAACGCCGTTATAGGCTTCATCACTGACTACCCGTGCCAGTGCCTTAGCCGGTAACAATCCGGCGCTGATCAACAACAACCCAGCAAGGTGTAAGAGCGGACGCTTCATGCTTTGGATCATGCCCCGAACTCCTCTTGCAGGATGTCCAACGGGTCTTTGTCCGGTTGGCGTACCCGTTGGCTGTCAATAATCAGGGTGGGTGTCGCAGTGATAGCGAATTGCTGGGTAAGGGTTTCCGAACGCGCCAGTAATTCAGCGGTGTCGGAGCCTTTCATGGTGTCGACAAAGGCGGCGGCCTTGAATCCCAGCGATTCCGCTACCGTGACCATCGTGCGTTCATCCGGTGCTTGGTTGCCTTCGTAAATGGCTTTGAAGAAAGCGGCCCGGTATGCCTCACCTTTGCCCAGCACCGCAGCGGCATACCCGGCAGCGGCTAGTTTCAGGTCATCGGGGGAGGACACAATATGCACCGCGTAATGCTTCACCTGCGGGTGCAGCGGCAACCAGATACCCAGTTGTAACGAGAGCTTGTAGCAGTGGGGACAGGCGAAAGAGAACACCTCAATAAACGAGCGTTGTCCGCCTGTACCTGTCCCGTTTGCCATCCCCACACGGGGAAGGTTTGCCAGAAAGAACCCAGTGGTTGCGCCAATCAGGAAGTTGCGTCGTGTCATCATGGTTGTGGCTCCTTGATTTCGGTGACGGGTGGCTTCCAGTTTTTGTCTTCTGATGCGGCTTTGTATTTGGTGTAGTTGGCGGTTGGCGGCATTTCGTCATCGCACATATCCAGTTCTGACCACACAAAGAACGGCTTACACGCCCGCGCTGCTGCTGCACCGTTGCAATCTTGGTAAATACGTCCCTTGAGTGGTACACGGTCTTGCCCGATACCGACCTTGACCCGCGCACACAAACGCCCTTCGTTATCCTCGGTTTTGTAGCGGGTGATCAAGGTTGCGCGGATACGTAGCGGGTCATCCGACAGGGTTTGTGCCTGCCAACGGGTTTCCATCTCCAGCGGGGCTAAACCTTCGGACTTGTCTTCACCGTTGATGACCGCCGCCATAAAAAAGGTGGGCGTTGCGCGTTCTGGTGCAGCTTGGGTGACAGGAGGGCTATCACCGTTTGCCCATGTACCCACCAGAAACACGCAGCCCACAACCGCTAGGAGGAAATAAACACGTTTGCGTAGCGTCGTCATGCGTTTGTTTGAGGTCATTATCGTCCTGCCCCATTTTGGTAATACTGATTCACTTTATCGCCCACGATACCGCTTTGCTTTTGCACCAAACTGTTCACCGTGGAGGCATTGGGTATCTGTGCATTCGCCATGATCTCGCTGATAAACTCCGATAAGTCCATTGCCCCGAAATCCAGCTTTTCGAGTTCCTCGGTAGTAAACCCGGAACAGTTCGGGCTATTGCCACTGCCCCAACCTTTACCGATCTGTGGGCGGCCTTGTTCATTGATGATGCGTGCTAATCGGGAGTTGAAGCAGCAGTACGACTCTTTTTTGACGTAGCAATACCCTAGAATTTTCTTGTCGCAGTAATTCCCGACGTAATGGCACAAGTTAGAACCGCGCTTCATTTGCAGGTAGGCTTCGTCTTCGGTACAGGATAAAAGCTGCATCAGCAGGTACAGCCCCACCTGCAAGGCGAAGGAATACGGATCAAACGAAAACGCGAAACCCGCGCCACTGGTGTAGCTCACGGTCAAACCGTAAAAACTCATGGAAGTGGAAGGATTAGGGTTCCATGCACCGGATGACCACGCATTGACTGCACGTTCCGTCATCCAGTTATTGCCCTTGGAAAACATGAAGTCGTACATGTAATTACTGCCCTTTTGGAAGCTGTAATCCAACAGGGCTTTACCAGCCGACATCGCCAGCATCATTGATTGGTTTGTTTGCGCACCACCTTTTGACTTACAGCAATTCTTTAAACCGGACAACTTAATGGAGCAACGCTCATCCGTGCCTTTGAATATCTGTAAATCATCGGTCATATACGTTCCGGCTTCACGCGCCGCCTCCATCATGGTGATGGCTTTGGCAAAGTCCGTATCGGGCGGACTCCCGGAATCGAAGCATTTACCTTCGAGGCAAAAGCTCTTGTTGGAACAGTCTTCGCGGGTATGGGTAGCACCGGGTGTTTT
Organism: Thiothrix unzii; assembly: GCF_017901175.1. Taxonomy (NCBI): domain Bacteria; kingdom Pseudomonadati; phylum Pseudomonadota; class Gammaproteobacteria; order Thiotrichales; family Thiotrichaceae; genus Thiothrix; species Thiothrix unzii. The sequence continues at coordinate 1,171,180 of NZ_CP072793.1, read as the reverse complement.
GCACAAGTACGCCACATCCCACACTTGGCAAGTACCATTGGGTAAGCGGTCAAGGCAGGTATCAGAGGATTGTTTGGTACACCCCTTGGCTTCCAAATCCTCGCAGGTATTCAGGCGATTGCCTAAACAGGTGTAGGTGTCTTCCCACGCCCAACAATCCTTGGTGACTGCCAAGCCGTTGATGGTGCGGGTTTCACCCGGTTCTACGCACTGATGCTCGGCAAGGGTGCAAGCGCTGTTGTCCTTGTTGGTTTTGCATTGGCTTTCATCCAGTTTGTCTTCGGTAATCGTGTGCGAATCATCCAGCACTACCGTGTTAGTGGGCTTCGGGGCAATCGGGTCAGCACAACGGTAGGTTTTTTGGTAGCGCATACACGCACCGTTAAAATCGGTTTCGACACACCGACTGGATGTTTCATTGCAACCGTGAGTCACCAAGGCATTGCAGTAATCTACTGCCATTGGTTTTATGCAGGAATACGTATCTTCATATTCCCAGCACCCACCGACAAGAGAAGCATCAACGACCAAGCCGGAAATGGTCTTGGTTGGCGAGCTATCCACACAAACAGACCCGATTTTTTTGCAATCACCGGCTTGTATCTGAAACGATGCCAAGAAAAGAAAGAGTGCTGTTATGGCTACACGAGTTATTTTAATGATCATTACTTAGCCCTGTTTTCCAACGCAGAACATTGGTTATCAACCAAGGAACCCAGAACCACTAATTCACGCGCCGAGCCTGTTATCTTGATAGCGCAGGGGCCGATACCATTTGCATTCGCACAGACCAAAACAACTTCGTTATTACCCTGCCTAATATACCGAGTAATATCCAAGTTAGGCGCTGCACCCCGGCAACCCCAATTGCAACCATCGTCATAAAAGTCACCCAGCGTGACACCACCGCTGTTTTTATAAACCATCCGGGAGTACCCACCCCAATCACCCCATCCCTCCACATACTCATAACCAACAGAACCCCAGCGCATATCAGAATAACCCGGCAGAACATTTTCATAGACTTTTGTGCCGTTTATCCAAACTTGCCCATAATTATCCACTTGATAACGCTCAATTTTAAAACTGTCAGGCGTACCCTTAACCGTAAAATTCATGGTGAATGTACTTGCTGACCACCCCGGCACTTCCGAACCACGATTAACATCAAACGATTCGGGTTTAATGACTGTTCCAACATTGACGGAAAACCCCCGGCGGCACTTGAGGCTCTCGTAAGAACTTACTGACTTTTCACACTGATAATTGGCATCACGATCCACCGTGACCACGCGCCCAATGGGGCAACGCTTATCCACGGGTTCTAAAAATTCCTCGCAGTGTTCGGTACTTTGTAAATCGGGGTCTTTGACTTCAACCGTCGTGCATCCACCTGTTCCAGAACCACCGTTCATACCGGAAACGGCATCACGATTATTCTTGGTAATGCCGTTGGATAAGTTGAATAAGGCATCGGTACGGGTTAATGGGTACTCCGGTCTGCCACTGCCCAAAAAGTTAATGGCATCACACTCTTTGCCATTAAAGCCGCTGGTACTGGCAGTGGTACACCCGGCTTGCTTGCCTAAACCGTCCCCGGACAAATTAACTTTGCCGTCACGCCATAAACCCGCCTCGGTTGGAGCGGTGTTGTAACCCGGCACATTGCCAGTGGCATTGGTGGCATTCACTGCACTGGCGGCGGCTGCACCACTGGCAGCGGTATCACTGCCTTGCTGGAATGCGGTAGCGGTATCCGCTTGTACGCCACTGCTGGCGATAAGCCACAACACGCCCAAGCCTGCCAACCACGTTACACACCTCACGGTTTCACCCCCAAGGCAGCAAGGTAACGTTGGGCGGCGGTATCCCAGTGCGGTTGTTTGGCTAATTCACGCAAGGCGTAGGTCAAGGAGACATCACCGCGTACCGCCACGTAATCCTTGCCCAGTTCACACGCCTGTTCAGCTTGGGGTGGTTGCTTTGCCAGTACGAAGGTGGGTACATCCTGCACCGCATACGCTTTGTATACATTCGGATCGACCTGAAAGGTGCTGTCACCGGCATCCTCACCCAAAACCTCGCGGATCGCTTTGGTAGTGGCTGTTAACGAATCATCCACCATCCCGCGCAGTACCAACACCGCACCGGCTTTGTCGGCTTGCAGGGCTAGGTTTTTCAGGGTGTCTTTGGGCATCGAAAACGACACCATGATCAGCAGCTCACCATCGCTGCGTAACGCCGGAAGCAACGGACGCTCCGCTTGCGCAAACAACTCCGCTAATGCACCGTCTACGTGCGGCGGCATCGGAATAGCGTTTAGGCGCGGTTGATGACCCGCCACCTTGTCGGCTTGCAGCCCCGGTGCAGCCAGCACGGTCGCCACTTTATCCGCAGCCGCCGCTACCGCAGCCTCATTAGGCAGTGTGGTGTCGGCTTGGCGTTGCTGTTGCGCAGCGACTTGTGCCGCCGTGGGCATGGCATCGGTAGGCTGGGCAGTCGCCGTCAGGCTCATGCAAAGCCCGAATAACACGTTGATCACGCTGGTGAGGTAGTGGGATTGTTTCATGTTAAAACCCAATAGCACCCTGACAGCAGTTACGTTTGCGGAAGACCATGTACGAGAAGTCTTCGCCTTTGTACGGGAACTCCTTGCCTGCACCCCAAATGGTCGTGGTACGCCCATAGGGTTGGCAGCAGCGTCCGGCAATCTTTTGGGTTTGCGGAACCGGGAATAACATCTGGTACTTGTAGTTGGATTTATCCATCTGCAAACGCGGGTAGTACCCGCACAAGCCGTCACCGCCACTGGCAGACCAGATCAGCCCTTGGCGGTGCATTTTGGCGGTGAGGCGTTGCATCAGGAGGCTGGAGGCTTGCACCCCGCCGATATGGTGTTGCACATGCCCGTTCAGCGGATACGCCGTGCCTTGGCAACCGCCACACCAAAACAATTCAGGGCGTGCAAACCCGGCGGAGGCTTGCACGCAATCCGCCGCACACGCCGCTTGCGCTGGTAGGTTGGCAAACAAGGACACATCAGGGTTGATGATGTAAGTCAGCTCATCGTCAATCCATAGCGGGTCAAGCTCGGTCAGGTACGCAATATCAAACGGGGATTTTTCGAGGCAGGCGTTATCCAGCAACACTTCCAACCAATACAAAATCGGGTTGACGTACCAGTGCGCTTGGTAAAACGAGGCCGGTGGTGCGCCGTCTTCAGGATCATCACGCCCCGCTTCCGGCGCATCAAACCCCGGATCAAGGTCGATACCACCCAAAGAGGCAAGGCAAAACGGTTTGCGCACAATGTCGACTTGGCGCACTGGCTCCCAAAAACCCACCTTAATGCCGATCTTGGGAATGCCATTCCCGGTACAGGTACACAGTACCCCGCCCGGATTGGCGGTATCCTCTTGCCCCATGCTCATTAACTTTGCCCCGCCCAATGTCAGCGGGAAAATGCACGACCAACAAATGTCCGTGATCGGGTTGGCAAACTTACCCTCGCAGGTCGGCTCCACCGCATGGGAGGGTAAGGGCGACAGCAGCAGGACAACCACCAGCAAGGTCAGCGATACGGCATGAGTGATGGGTAACGGTGGGGAGTTGCGGCGTGTCATGGGGTTGCACCCTCAGTAGGCGCGTGCGGCAACGCAATGCTATCAATGCGCAACACGCTATCCGTGGGCTTGTCCTGATACACCAGCGTCGGTACGTGTTTGATCGCTAAACGCTGGGTCAAATAACCGCCTTGGTCGAAATACACCGGACGCTTCCATTGACGCATGACCTGCATGTACGACCCGCCCACTAAAATCACTTTCACCGGCTTGTTGCTGGTTTGGTAATAGTCGTCGGCATAGGCCAGTTGCTGCGTGTCACTGCCGTCAATAAACAGCAACACTTTACTCAACCCTAAATATTCCAAGGGATTGACCCGCGTACCGGCTGCTACCACCACCTTGCCACTGGCATCGTGGATAGCCTTCTCGGCAACCACGCTGGGGTCGTAATAATGGGTTTGTGCTTGCGTGGCACTGCTAATGCCGGGAATCGGGGTGGGGTTTTCGATGGTGTTTAGCGCAGTGGCACGCATCGCCTGCTGCATCGCGTCGATTTCGCCAGCCGCTTGCTTGGCTTGCAGCCGTTCGTGGATCACCTCCAAAAAATCACGTTCAGCAATCGGGTAGGTTTTGCCCAATGCGGCTGCACTGGCTAGTGCTGGGGAATGCACGCACACAGCGATACCCAACAGCACACTCAGTGTTGTCAGGTGCTGTAAGCCCGTTGGTGTCCCCTTGCTGTGCATGATCTATTGTTAGCCTTTAAATGCGTATTAAACGTTGGCTAAATTATTTCAAGGGTGTCAACAACAAGGCAATGGAGTGCCGTCACCCCCCCCTGTCGCACTCAAACGTCACTCTCTTGACAATAGTTTTTATTTATGAATCTAAATGCGTGGATTTATGAAAATTAACGAAAAATGAACAAAAAAAACCCCGCACACGGCGGGGTTCAGGGTTAAGGTGAAGGTAAAAAAGTTACTTTGCCAGCATTCGCTTGGCGAGTGCTACCTCCACGGAATCACCATTGGGGTTTAGCACATCCAAACCGGTATCCGGCATATCACCGGACGTGCTTTGGCTAACAGCGATTTTTTCCGCCATTAACGCCAAACACGCGGTTTGCGCGGTATTAGCATAACCCAAGAAGTAAACATCAACGTCCAGCTTCTGCCCGATCCGCCAAGAGCGGCGTGCAGCCTGTTGCAGGGTGTAAACCGAGTAACCGGTTTGCATGAACGCGATTACCGGAAATTCCAGTAAATCCAGTCCCGTTTTTACCAGTTCCGGGTTACACACCAATACATCAATGCCACGGTCAACACGATCCAAAATCCAATCCTCACGCTGTTCAGTGGAGACACTGGAGCGCAATACATCGGTTTTCAGACCTGCCGCACTTAATAACGTTTTGAGGCGGTGCGCGGTGTCTTGTTTGCCGGTGTAGCTGGTGTAAATCAGTACCCGACGACCGTTGGCTTTTTCTGCTTTGCACAGGTCAATCAGACGTTGCTCTTTGGGAGTCAGCTCACTGTCCGTGTACTGTTGCGGTGCGCTTGCCAGCACCTCGCGGGTACGGGGATGGCGCACTGACTCAGCACGAAAGCAAGTTTCCGGCCAGCGCAATAACGCATTCAACACCACCCCTAACAAGGTGGTGTCACCCTTGGCTAACGCTTTACGCATGACTGCGGTCAGGTCAGTTGACAAGGTGTCATACGCATCACGCTGTTCACCGTCCATGTCCACCTCAACGTAATGCTCACGGTAAGGTGGCAACACGTCTTGCCCGATGTCTTTGAGTTTCAAAAACACGGTATAAGGCAGGATAAAACGGCAAATGCCAGTCGGGCCGAAACCCGGAGCTTTGGAAGTACGTTGTGAGCTTTTATCACCACGCGAGGTTTTGTGGCTACCGCCAGACGTGGTTTTAAACACGTCCTTGAGAATGCCATGATCCCGCATGAAACCCATCACCGCACCACCCAACGAGCGGTTGCGGTATTTGTACCCGTCCTCAATCATCCGACGCGGGTTAGCACGCCATAACAGGTGAAACAGATCATCGGCATAGCCACCCATTAGGGTTCCCGTCAGCAACAGCACCTTACGGGCTTTCGCTGCAAGTACCCCAAAGGCTTGGCCTTGGGCAGAATCACCGTTCTTATATTCATGACACTCATCGACTACCAAGGTGCCGAAGTAACCATCCGGTAAATGCCGTTTGATGAATTCCGTTGGCTGGTAGCCGCCTTGCCCCAAGGAAAACTCCATCTTAGCAAGGCTGCGTTCCATACGTTCGGCTTGGCGGTCACTGAATACCATATTGCCGCTGTCATCCATCAAGTTGGTGAACTCGTGGATATTATCGGACAACATATTACCCAGCATATCCTCACCAAACGCGGAAATCAGGCGTTCTGCCGTCTTGTCACCAATGGTTGGGAGTTGCTTTAACCCATCCAGTACCAGCTTGCGCTTGTCTTTCAGGGATTCCTTACGCAGCAGCGTCCACAGTTGTTCACCGCAGACATGCTCCGCACCGTCTTCATCCACATGCGTATGGTTACAAGCTAGACGTTGATCCGGCAAGAACTTCGCAGAACGGTAAGTATTGCCTTCCGCGTCACGGTAAACCGTGCCGCATTTAGGGCAAGCCAAAACCTTATGCGCATAAAACTCACCCGTATCGCTGCTGCGACCGCTGATAAGCTTGTGGGAAAACGAATGCTTCCACTCATAACCCATTCTCATGCGCACCCGTCCCATCACGAAATACTCTGGCGCATCGGCATTGCAGCCGGTTTTCACCAGCTCACGCAATTGCAGCAAACGTGCCAAGGTATCCGCACCGTTCAATACCCACACACGGGCATTGGGGACAGTTTCCTTGATCTCACGCCGCCATTTGTAAACTAAGTGCGGTGGGCAAATGACTAAAGTGCGTTGAAAGCCTTCAGCCTGCATCACCGCAGCGGCACAGATTGCCATCATGGTTTTTCCCGTGCCCATTTCTGCATTGATAATCCCGGCTTTTTCACCTTGATCGACCAATAAGGCAGTAATGGCTTGCACCGCTTCGCGCTGTGCAGGGAATGGCGCACGCAATAATCCATCCATCACCGCATCGCGGATCGGACAGGTATCTTCCGCATGAAAGACAGGCGGATTTTGTTGGTCTACGGCATCACGCAAAGCGTTACCGAAATCTTGAACGAACGCTGATAATGAAATAACAGCAGGTTCAGCTTGAGTGTTAGCGATAGCAGTCATGGTATTTCTCCTAAATGTGAGTTTCAGGAGAAACCTCCCCCACGGGAGTGATTCTCCCAAGGGGGTTAACAATAAAAGGTTGAGTAAAACGAACCGTTAGCAAGTCAGGCAATCACCCAACTGCTCAACGTTCAATGCGTATGAATGACCAGCGTATTGACCCTGCAACGGGTACAGGCTACTGATCTCGATAAAGGGAATGCCTTCAAGCCCATTCACTTCGTACCAATGCCCGACTTGAGCATCGCCGACCGGGAACAGTTCACCAAAAACGGCTAAACCCTTCCTGATGGGTTGATGATAAGTAGGCCATTTTTCGTACAGAAAGACCGCCGAAAACAAACCATTGGTGACTTCAAACAACCATTGGTCATAACGCTGCTTAAGCACCGTCTGACACCGTAACTTACGGACACGCAAACCGCTTTCGCGGTGTTCTGCCCATTCATGGTCGATCAATACAAGGGTTTCATCCAGCGCGGTGGGTGCTGCATTGCACGATTCAGGTTTCATGCAACACCTCCTTGCTGACGCTTTTCCCGGTAAAACGGGTCACAACGGGCAAGCCCTGCACGGGTCAGCGTGTAATACGCACTCCCATCGGTAACGGCATCCGTTTTATGCTTGACCAAAAATTGCAGAAGTCGGTTGCTTTCTGCTCGTGAAAAGTTTGCATCCTCGACAGTCTCTAACCAAAAATCCCAAAAATCTTGGGGATCAGCACTCGGAAGCGGCAGCTCCATCGCAACGGGTTGCAGGCTGTACTGGACACCCTTGCAAGTAGTGACTTGAATGATCGCCGTCATTGCACACCGCCTTCCACCAGAAAAGACTGGTTTTCGGTAATCGCACTTTCTGGCAACATCAACCACAGGTCTTCCAGGTAGCCAACGATGAAATCATCGCGCCCAACCAGTGTATGAGCATCCCAGTTCGCCAAGATGTCTTGGTTGCACTGAAACACATAAGACCCAAAGACCACGACGGCTCTGGCAACATCGACCATGCCCGTGCCACTTAAATCACACTTGCCGACAGCCTCTGTTGTCCACAGCGGCTTTTCGGGTGAGTAATCCAGCAAACCACCGGCTAATGTGTCACCTAAAAAGACAAATAAGCGTTTAAAGTTGCCATCTTGAACGACGACTAAACGGTATTGAGATTTCATGGGGTTTCTCCTCAAGTGAAAACATCGGGAGAAACGCTACCCCTAGGGAGTGGTGTTCTCCCGATAGGGTTGATTAAATAGTTAATTACGGAATCATTGGCTCACGACCATTAGGGAACAGGAGCAAATAAGCCTTGGCTCGGCGGCATCGTCCATCACCCGAATTCATTACATAATCACGGGCTTGAATATCATCGTCAAAACGACTTGATTCATCATGACGCTGAATCTCCAGCTTGCCGCCATCGACTTGAAATAATGCCCAACCATCCAACAATGCTGCTGCTTGGTCAGCACCAGACCAGTAAACCTCATTCACTGGCAACGTATCGTAAAATACGCCACTAGCCGATATTTCTAGGACAATTGCCTCTACAGCACCGTCACAACCATCAACAGTAATAACTTGCCCAACGCTATAGTCGCCACACATCACTATTTCTCCTCAAATGAAAACATCGGGAGAACACCGTCCCTAGGGAGTGGTGTTCTCCCATTGGGGTTGGTTAAAGGTTTAGGGGGATTAACGAATCATCAGCACATCGCCGTAGCTAGGGCTGTTGGGGGTAAAGTCCAATGCGCGAATCACGGGCACAAACACATCCGTGTCGATCCGCTCTTCGGTTTGTGATCCGTCGATATTTTCATGGATGCGGGTTTCAGTGCGCTTCTCTTTGTGGGTACTACCCTTGATCAGATAGACACGCCCATCCTCAGAATGCACCACACCACCGACTTGCCCCGCCGCCAATGCCAATGCCGTATGCCATTGGGTCATCTGACGCAGCGGATGGCGGTTGGCTTGCGCCTCAGCTTGCCGGAATAACCCGGTAAACTGCTGTTGCAGCACTGACTGGTGATTAGCCATCTCCTGTCGCAGTTGTGCAGCGTCTATATTGGCCGCAGCAAATTTAAACTGGCGACGACCTTCTTGAATCGCAGGTACATAGTACGGGGTATCCGTCCATGTTTCTGGCAACTCATCCGGGACAATATCACCGACACCAATACCCATCAGGTGCTGACGCAGGCTGGTATCGACATTGCCATTGGCTTTTTGCTTCACACCGAACAACACGGTTTGCTTGAACTGATTTGTCGCTGCCCGGAACACTTTCACATCCCGAAAGTGCATAGCCACCCAATTCGACAATTGCTTGTCATAACTGGTGGTAGGCAAAATCAGCACCATGACCCCACCGACCTGCAAGAGGCCGTGAGAACGCTGGTAAAAGTGTTTTTCCAAACGGGCACGGCTTTCTTTAAACAAGCCGTGTGCGCCGTTGCCTTCGTGATCTTTGACCATATCCCCGTAAGGCGGATTGAGCCAAAGCAAACCAAACGTACCGTAGGTCGTCATGACCCCGTTAAAATCACCGTGTAAACAGTGATCCAACAGGGTTTTCGCGTGCCAAGCACGCTCTTGGTCATATTCAACGCCATAAGCGACGGTGCGCTCTTTACCAAGGTGGTATTTGCATTCAGCCAATGCGACTCCTTCACCCGCACACGGGTCAAGAATACGCATCTGCCCTTCGTCCGCTGCTTCCAGTGCCGATAAAGTACGGGCAATGGTGGCATCGTCAGTTGGGTAATAGCCGTTCTTAATGAAATTTTGCGCCAAGCGCGGGAATACAAGAATTTTAGCCATGATGTTTCTCCTAAAAGTGAGTTTCAGGAGAAACCTCCCCCACGGGAGTGAATCTCCCAATGGGGTTAAAAATAAAAAAACAGTAAACAGAACAGTAAAGTCCCCTTGCGGGGTAGCCACCAACTTAACCGAAGTTAAGCCGCTATCAGCAGTGGCACAGATAGCTTTAAGGGTTGGCTACCAGTCGTAAGACCAATAGCTAAGGGCGTGTTCAGGGTGGAACACTACACATAGAAACCTTTCCACCGGACACGGATACTATTGCATCCCTGCCGACCGGAAAGGCCACCACACCCGAAGGTGTGATTTGCCCAACGTTAATGAATCACTGTTGTGACAACACGTTTAATGCTGCACTTCGTGTCAATGGCAATAGCGCGTATTGCTGTCCATGACTGACCAATACCAGCACATCACCATTCCCCTGCTGAAAATAATCAGACTTTGCCTTTAGCAAATGCTGGTACTCAGCTTCAGGTAACGGGATACCGATACAGGGTTGAGCGATTTTTTCAAATTCCCGAAACACATCCTGATCACACCGGCCTTTCAGCGGAATCAGCGACAGGTTGTATTGCTGTACAAACGCCAAATTGACGGATTTCTTAGCCATGCGCAGCCTCCAACTCATCATAAATATCTTGGAACACTGCAGCACCGGAAGCACCATCACGGTAGTCTTGCTCTGCACACCGGGTAATGAAATTCACATCGGTCATGCGGACGGTTTCATCAGTTAGGTATTCTTCAAACACTTCGGTGTAAACCGCTGCATATTGCCTGAATACACTAAGATCGGATTGATAACGCGCCAATACAGCATCGACATAATGCCCTGTTAAATCAGTCATGCGGATACCTCCGCAAAAACGTCTTCTAGCAAATCATCCGAAGGTGCACCTTGTTTCCATGCCTTGTCTATCAGCCGTGCAAACAGGTTTTCAAGCACATCGGGTTGCTCGACAGGTATCTTGAAATCGCGTTCACTGATTTCGTTAATCACTTGGTTTTTATCGACCAAATCCATAAACAGTGGCGCATCCAGACCTTGCTGCAAAACTTCCCGCAGCAAAATCACCAAAGCCACACCGACGCTACCGCCGTATAAGCGTTGCTGGGTGGGTAGATTTTCGTACTGAAATCCCTGATTAGCCATCAATTCAAGCAGTCGCTCAATAGAGTAGCGAGTCCATGTATCCATCGTATTTCTCCTCAATAAAGTCATACCGAGAGAAACACCCCCGGACGGGAAATGCTTCCCGGCAGGGTTGGTTAAAGTGAAAGGTTAGTTAAGTAAATGCTGGGCGACAGGATCACCCTTAACACCGTGATGCAGGCTCACACGGGAACCCGCATCTATACCGGCTTGAACGCCATCGGCATCCAGATCACGGTTTTGGCGGTGCTTATGGGTTTTGAGCTTGCCAAATTTGACATCAATCCATTCCTGAATGTCCTGATCAGGCTCATGCCCTGCAAAATTACGCACGGTTTCGTTAACGCGGTATAACCAGCCCTCACAAAATGAGGTCGTGGCTTTACGTGCATCTTCTTTAGCCGCTTTCTTGAGTGCTTTAGCCCGACGCAGGGTGTACTGCACTTCGCCATCATAAATATCCCGACCCAAACGCGCTGCAATGGTTGCACCACTGGCATCCCAATCAGGATCAAGCAGGCTGCACAACATCTGTTCATGGAAAGCATCACTTTCCACCTCCAAACGTTTCCACAACACCGCGTAAGTGTATTGTGCCAGCTCCGGGTAATGGCCTTTGCCGATAAACTCAAATGCACCACCCCTACTGGGGTGATGCAAGATCAACCGACAAGCAAATGCCAAAGCTATCGTATTAGCAAGACGAGCAGCCCGATCACGGGCAGGCGGTGCTTTGCTTTCCATCGACTTCACTTCCGCCAGTTTGACCTGTGCTTCCGTAATGCCGTGTTTGTCCATGAGCTTCTTAGCCTGACGTAATGCGGCCTCCGCTTCACCGGGGTTATCCGATGCAGCTAGTGCCAAGCACTTCTTGATCTTGTCTAAGATGCGGTTCATATCCACGTTTTCCATCACACGCCCTCCTGTTCTGAATCCATTACCAGCTCGTATTCGACATACGTTTCGTGGAATTTGGATACCAGTACCAAGTAGAACGTGAACGTAAAAGCACTGATTTCACCGTAACGATGAAATCGGTAGCAGTGGAATTGAGGACAATCCTCCAGTAAAGCGGGATCAACCTCATCACCTTCGTCACTAAAAAAATCATCTTGACCGTCAAGAATCATATCTATAGTCAATACCGAACTGGGCAAAGATTCCAGCAATAACCGAACTTCATCCCAATGCGCTTTGATCAATGTCACCTGTGCTGACGCTGGATACGTCATATTTTCTGCGAATTCACCACTGACCGTGGTAGCCACAGAGCGGAAGGTGTGTGTTTGCGTTTCAATAGCCATCGTGTTTCTCCTGAAAAAAATAACACCGGGAGAAACACCCCCTACGGGAAATGCTTCCCGGCGGGGTTGGTTAACAATGAGTGCTTAAAAAGCTAAGGGTTATAACAAGCCGCGTTCAGCGAATGACACCATAGCGTCAACACCGACCACGAAGTGATCCAATACCCGCACATCAATCAGATTCAGTGAATCCTTGAGCTTTTGGGTAATGCGTTCATCCGCTTGACTAGGCTCCGGGACACCTGACGGGTGGTTGTGTACAAAAATGACCGCAGCAGCGTTGTGCTTCAGGCATTCCCGTACAACCTCGCGAGGGTGAACGCTGGCTTTATCAATGGTTCCGAAAAACAATTCACCGACATGCAAAAGCCGGTGATTATTATCCAGAAACAAACACCCAAACACTTCAGCCTTGCGGTTCCCCAGCCATGACAGCAGGTAAGTACGCACCGCATCAGGATCGGCAAGGTTCAGGTCTTTGCGTTGGTTGAGTGCTTGCAGCGCAATACCACTGGCGATACCCATGAGGTCATCAGCACTAAACAAGCCACTCACGCGGTACATCCCGCCTGCTTCCATAACGCATTGGTTTTGATCTTGATAGTCCATAGTGTTTCTCCTTAACGTAAATATCAGGAGAAACCTCTCCCACGGGAGTGATTCTCCCGGTAGGGTTGGTAACAATGAGGTTTAAAGGGATGCTGCGACAATCCGCAACTTTTCCGCACGGTGATCACCTTGCTGCAAAGCCTTTAATACAGGCTCGGCTTCTTGGTAATCGGCAAAAACATGAGGCGGTGATGTCTTGCGACAATCATATCCGGCAATAAAGCAGATTTTCCCCGCCGCAATAACATGCCAGCACTGATTGGGTGTTTCGATAATAAAACCAGCCATTAATCAGCTCTCCACATCAAGGAAGCCAGCACCATTGCCTTCTGGATCACTCAAGACCCAAACAGTCTTTATCTCACCCGTGGGCATCCGTGCTTCAAAGCCAAAGCTGGAATAATCTTCAGCGACTACCGACTGGGTAATCACTGCTCCAACTAACGATTGACCGATAGCTGTCGCCATCATTTTTGTGTATTCAACATCTGACATGGTATTTCTCCTAAAAGTGAAGTTCAGGAGAAACCTCCCCCCACGGGAATGATTCTCCCAGTAGGGTTAACAATAAAAGATCAGTAACAAGCGAAACGGCTATTTCAGGCAGTGATTTCCATGATAACCATCCATTCTGAAGCAATATCTTCAGCTTTCATTTGTCCATTGGAAATCAGTTGTAATTGAATCCTCATGCTTTCAGCAGATTCGTCATATTTGGGAACACGATACCGAAAGCAGGTTGTTGACCTGTTAAGAAGTGTTGCCACTGCTTTGATGTTTCTGACAAAAACAATGGCTTCATCCCGTGATGGGCATATCCAACAAGCCTTATAACCAATAGGCTCTTTCATGGCCTCGGTAACGCTGTATCTGCTGTTCACAGAAACAAGATTGCTACCGCGTGTGTAATGAGGGTTCATGAAATTTCTCCATTAATCTCAAGGCAGCCAGCACCATTGCCTTCTGGATCACTCAAAACAAACACTGTTTTCAGCTCACCCGTTGGCATACGCACTTCAAAACCGAATCCCGGTATTCCAGACCAGTTTTCACCGACAAGGGATCGTTCAATAACGCCACCAATCAATTGCTGATGAATAGCAGCGGATTGTCGCTGTGAATATTTTGGATCATTCATGAGATAGCACCTCCTAAAAGTGAGTTTCAGGAGAAACCTCCCCCACGGGAGAGATTCTCCCGGCAGGGTTAACAATAAAAGATCAGTAAACAAAACAGTAAAGTCCCCTTGCGGGGTAGCCACCAACTTAACCGAAGTTAAGCCGCTATCAGCAGTGGCACAGATAGCTTTAAGGGTTGGCTACCAGTCGTAAGACCAATAGCTAAGGGCGTGTTCAGAAGTGGAACACTACACATAGAAACCTTTCCACCGGACACGGATATTACAGTATCCCTGCCCACTGGAAAGGCCACCACACCCGAAGGTGTGATTTGCCCAAAGTTAAACAATTAAGCGGTCAGGCATTCGCCGATCCATTCCTTGTGGGTTAGACGATACTCTGTACCGTCAAGCCATCCGCAGAGTGGATTGATGCGACTGATACGGACAATGCCGAGACTGTAAACCAAACTGTGTAACTGCTCTGATAGGCTACCCTAATGCGGGTAACGATGAGAGAGTACGACACAATGGAACAGGCACAACTCCAAGCTCTAGCCAAAGACTTGGCAAAAAGCATCAAGACGGAAGCAGACCTCAAGCAACTATCGCAACTCCTGCTGAAGATGACGGTAGAGGCTGCTTTAAACGCGGAATTGGATGACCATCTAGGGTATGACCGCCATGCGAAAACCCCAGAGGTAGGGAACAGCCGTAACGGTTACATGAGCAAGCTGCTGAAAAGCGACCAAGGCACGGTTGAAATCCAAACCCCGCGTGACCGTGATGGCAGTTTCAGCCCGCAACTGGTGAAGAAAAACCAAACCCGCTTCACCAAGATGGATGACCAAATCCTGTACCTGTATGCCAAAGGCATGAGTACGCGTGAAATCGTGGATTGCTTCCAAGAGCTGTACGGGGCAGAGGTTTCCCCGACCTTGGTATCCAGTGTCACGGCATCGGTGTTGGATCAGGTGACAACATGGCAATCCCGCCCGTTAGACCCGGTCTACCCGATTGTCTACCTTGATGCGATGGTGATGAAAATCCGCAAGGGAAAACAAGTGGTTAACCAATCAGTCTACCTTGCATTGGCGGTCAACTTGCAAGGGCATAAAGAACTGTTGGGGCTATGGCTGTCCGAAAATGAAGGTGCGAAATTCTGGTTAGGCGTTTTGACTGAACTGCAAAATCGGGGTGTCCAGGACATCCTGATTGCCTGCGTGGATGGGCTGACAGGCTTCCCCGATGCCATCAATGCGGTGTTCCCCAAAACTGACATCCAACTTTGCATCGTCCACATGGTACGCAACTCCTTGAAATTCGTGGCATGGAAAGATTACAAAGCCGTCACCACCGACCTCAAGGACATCTACCAAGCCAGCACCGAAGACCAAGGGAAACTCGCCCTCCAGCAGTTTGGTGAACGCTGGAATGACAAATACCCACAAATCAGCCGTTCGTGGCTCAACCACTGGGAAAACCTCAACACCTTCTTTGCTTACCCTGCGGACATCCGCAAAGCCATCTACACCACTAACGCCATCGAATCCCTCAACAGCGTGGTGCGCAAGGCGGTGAACAAGCGCAAGGTATTTACTAACGAAGATGCTGCCAAAAAAGTGGTTTTCCTTGCCATTGAACAGGCTTCGCGCAAATGGACGATGCCCATCCATAACTGGAAATCGGCACTCAACCGCTTTATGCTCCTGTTTGAAGACAGGCTCAAAGACTTTGTTTGATTTATGAGCAAAACGCAGTTACACAGATTTCTTTACAGTCTCACAATGCCTTCATTGGCATATTCGTACCACTGCCCAATTTCAAACGTGCGCTTTTTAGCACGGTGATAATTCCGCACCTTTTCGCGCCACTCAGGATGGGTTTCAGCCGCCATGTCGAGGTATTTCAACGGACAGGTGTAATAGACCGGGCCGCTGGATTCCTCCAACGGTTTGTATCCCCAATCACCACCATGCACTTGCAACAGATAGGCATAAATGAAATGCCCACCCCGATCATCTGACGTTGAAATCACCTGACCTTCAGCATCTACCCAGCGGTGAACAGCCCATAGGACATTGCCGCGCAACGTGTGCGCAACCGTTTCCATGTACTTTTCCCCGCTTTGCCAACGGGTTGTCAGCTCGGCAACCAGCGCAGGACGATTAGGATAGCCATAATAGGAACCCATATCAGACTCTCCGCCATTCGCCATGCTGGACAATGCCATCCGGCAAAAAAGACACGGCACGCACGCAGCCGCGCAATTGCACGGCACGGGCGATGGCTTGCTTCATTTGACGATGCCGGGTAACACTACTGTCAGCACCACTGACTGACTCCCACCGACAGTAGGCGTGGGCTTGAGGTTGCAGTAGGGTTTTACCTTTGGGTGTCCGGTGCAGTTTTACAGGGATGCCATTTAACTGCATGACTCACCCCCTTGATTCATTAGTTTCATGTGTTTCTCCAAAAATTAGCGTAGTGGTACGTCGGTAGAAACACACACCCACCGGGAATGCGTTTCCCGACAGGAATAAAATAAAAAATCAGTCTTCTTCCGGCAGCATGATGGTGATGACGTGTTCGCCATGATCACCCGCACCAGAATACAGCTTCAGCCTAATGCCACGCGGTGTGGTACTAAAACCATCGCGCTCAATGACGTGCAGATCGTAAAACAGCACATCACCGCCGCCCCGTGAATGGCGGATGGCATAAAACGCCATATACATGACATCCCACAAGCGTCCAGCGGTGCTTTGTCCCAATGATTGCTGCTCTTTACGAACATCATCATTGTCCCACTCGACGAAGCGATCCCACACCGCAGCCGTTAATGCGACCGGCACTTTAAAGCCTGCCTCACGAACCTCTTTGTGTGCAGATGCATCCACCAGTACCCCGTCTGCAATCGCTTGCGCACGGGAATAACAGTCGATGAAATCCGCATCGTCCTCAAAACCACCCTTTTTATCAGATGGTGTTTGAGCTGGTACAGGAGGTTGATAACGGTTTGCCTCTAAGTCGATGGTTAACTTGTCCGGGAAGGCATAACGCCCTTGAGAGTCCGCATCGACGCATAACGCACCGGCACGGATATTGGCACTGATCAAACCACCGATGTTATTACCGATCTTGATGTAAGTAGCATTACAGCCAAAGCCCGTTAACGTATCCAGCCATTCCAGCCGGGTTAACAACTGCATGACCACATCGCGCCACTCATCCAACAAAGGCACTTCGCAAACGTGTTTCACTAATTGCCAAGCGTCCTGCATCAAAGATTCTGTGATTTCCCCTAAATAGGGCAATACCGCCGTTTGATTGGCTTTATCGGGTGTGGTCAGTAACGGATGATAGAAAATCATTTGGGACACTTCCCCAAACAATTGGGTTTGCAGTTTTGCCCCGTGATATTCCATCTTCCCCAGCCATTCACGGCTGAACCAACCGCTAATTAACTTACCACCGTCCTGACGAATCAAGAAGGAGTTAAGCTTACCGGTAGTCATTAACCCGCGTAGTTCTTGGAAGGCCGTATCACGACCAACCAGCGACAAATACAGGAATTGCCCATCTGGTGCGGTTAATGCACCCACACAGTAAATGCCTGAAGGTACTTGCGCCGCACAAGTCGGGCCAGCCAACAGGGTATCAACAGAAAATAAAGGTTCGGCAATGCCGACGTTAGCGATAGCAGTCATGGTATTTCTCCTAAAAGTGAGTTTCAGGAGAAACCTCCCCCACGGGAGTGATTCTCCCAATGGGTTAAAGATGATTTAAA
Source organism: Thiothrix unzii (assembly GCF_017901175.1). Classification (NCBI taxonomy): domain Bacteria; kingdom Pseudomonadati; phylum Pseudomonadota; class Gammaproteobacteria; order Thiotrichales; family Thiotrichaceae; genus Thiothrix; species Thiothrix unzii. The sequence continues at coordinate 1,153,546 of NZ_CP072793.1, read as the reverse complement.
ACAAGTAATTAAACGACCGTTTCAATAAGAAATTGTTCGAGCTGCTTATCTGACCATGCCATTTGGTGCGGCTCTATATAGTAAAATATTTCATCATCAATCGTTTGTGCCTCATCCGATACAGGCTCACCATCGTCATTCATCAGGGCTTTCTCTAAGTCCAGCGTTGATACATCAACGGTTCCCCAACCACTAAAGTGATGCAAAGCCACTTCAGATGAAAGATTTAGGCGACGTACTGGGTAACAACATCCATTAAACAAAACCTGCGGTAAATCAGTATCAACCGATGTATCCACTGCCTGCTCAATAGCAATCCAAAAGGGTTTGAATACTTGGCTTTCTTCCCAAAAATTACCAACAGGGATGACCCAATAACCACGATCAGGCTCTGGCCAGCTATCACTGGATCGACGAACAGCAGCAACTTGGTGTTTAGCCAGCACGGTAATCGCAGCCAAAATTTCAGCCTTCGCATCAGGTGCAACTTCAGGTGGCTGCCCCATCAATGGGCGAACATTAGTCGTCATGGTGTTTCTCCTTCAAAGTTAACATCAGGAGAACACCACGCCCCAAAGGGAGTGATATTCTCCCAAGGGGTGTGTTGCAAAGTAAATTAATCGGCTTTAACCCAAACTTGACGCGCTGCGACAAACTTGTAGCCCAAGGACTTCAAGCGGTCACACTGCGCACGCAGCTTGGTGCGTCCAACGGTTACATCCAGCTTAACTTCCGCGCCCAACGGATAAAACTCACCAAAGGTGTCTTTATCCATCTGTTGCTCACGAAAAACACGCTCTTCCTCAACCGACATCACCGCTTTGGTGTCGTCAGTGTCGGCTGCGTCATTGTCTGAAGCAGATGCGTCATCATCTGCCACAGGAGCAGCATCACCGGAAGCAGGTGCTACGTCTTCTGCTGCCTCAACAACCGTGGTAACAGGTGTTACGGTAACAGTAGACGTTTCTTCGTCAATGGGATCGACTTCGATGCTGTTTTCTACTTCTCCGGTGTCCTCATCGAACCCGGCAAGCACAAAGCACGAAAGCACCGCACGCATTTCAATAACGATTTTGCCACCAGCCACGTAATGTGACGGGTAAATTTTGTCGATACAAAAATTGCCGGAGTAGGTTCCCGCTTCGTATTGGTCAAGCTCAGGGTTCTTCACCTCGAACTGACCGATATGCGTTGAGAGTTTCCCAACTTTGAATGAGCCACCTGCACGTTTCGGAATATCACGGATCATCAATGTGCCGGTTACGATAACGGTAGAAGTAGCGGTGTTAGCAGTAAATGGTTGCATGGTATTTCTCCTAAAAGTAAGTTTCAGGAGAAACCTCCCCCACGGGAGTGATTCTCCCGGCAGGGTTAACAATAAAAGATCAGTAAACAAAACAGTAAAGTCCCCTTGCGGGGTAGCCACCAACTTAACCGAAGTTAAGCCGCTATCAGCAGTGGCACAGATAGCTTTAAGGGTTGGCTGCAACCTGTAAAGGCGACAGCTAAGGGCGTGTTCAGAAGTGGAACACTACACATAGAAACCTTTCCAGTGGGCACGGATATTGCGGTATCCCTGCCCACTGGAAAGGCCATCCTACCCGAAGGTAAGCAGCCCAACGTGAATAAGATCAACTAAGGTTTGTCACCATTGGTGCGTATTAGCGTGGTGACAAGTTTCAACAAAATCCCCAACAGAGCATTCAGCACGTCGCCATCGTTACAACTGCTTGTGTACTTACTGTTACCTTCCAAATGGGTGAGAAGGTCATGCCGTAGCGAACCACAACGAGGCGCGGACAGGTTCCGCACAAAGGGGCAAGCGTCTGTATGACCGGCGACGTGCAACCGGCAGTGTTGTACCGATAACGACTAAAAATCAGTCGCCATGAGTACAACACTGAAACTACGGCGTAGGGAAAAATACCGTACTGGGGAAGCAAAGCTTCCCCGCAGGCAGAGTGAACAGATCAGGCAACGTCAGCTTCTGTATCTTCAGCAGCACGTTTAGGTGCAGTGTAGACGGTTTGCCCATCTACCTTGATCCAGTCGATACGCAACAGACGGCCTTTCATCATGACCTTGGTTTCACCGTTGAACTCATAGAGATCAGGGTAAATGTCACCGATGTTGAACGCAATCAGTACCTTTTTATCGGCATTGACTGCATCCATGCAGCGATAAACGAGCTTTTCCGCTTCAGCACCGGATACCCGGCAATCGAAAGGACGGTATTCAACCGCATCCGCAGCACCGCACAAAGCTGAAACCTTGCAGGCGAGGAATGCACCACCTTTTTTCGGTTTTACTTCACGAATACGTGAAATATAGCCAATGCCAGCGGTGTGAAGATTGAAATATTGGGAATTAGAAGCAGTAGACATGGTGTTTCTCCTTGAAATGGACGCAATGATGCTGGAGAAACATTTCCCGTCGGGAGTGTTGCTCCCAGCAGGGTAAGTAAAAGATAAGTAAAAAATAACCACCAATATCCTATCAGGATACCGCCCTGTGCTAGTGGCACGACAGGGCTTTGCAGGGTTTGCTGCCAAACCGTAAGGTTCGACCGCTAGGGCTTGTTGAGAGTGCAACAATACACATAGAAAACTGTTCGCTATTTTTGGGCTGGTTGCGATTCCAGAGCCTTCCAACCAATGTTTCGGTTAAGTGGATTGAACGGAAGGACAGTCTCCCATTCCGTAAAGAATGAGGTGTGAAGATGCTAAAATCATTGTTCTATGCTGTCAAGGTTTTGATGGTTTCAATTCAATTTTTTCAATAATTTACCATCCTCGTAGACGAACTCACCCGCTTCATCAGTGGCTGTAATGCCCCAACCACCCCGTTCTTCAATCCATGTTATTTCCTGAAGCAGCCCCGGAATGTCGCCTTCAAAGTTGGCACTGCATTCCTGCCCACAGCAACCGATGAATTCAATACAATACGCCATTAAGCACCATTCAGTTTTACAATCGTCTTACACCCCGGAAACCCGCTGCACCCCCAAAAATCCCCGTACTTGCCGTTGCGTTTGAGCATGGGTTTACCGCACGCCGGACACGTTTTACCATCTGCATCCTGAGCCACTGCACCAGCTTGCAGGCCGCTGGTATTCCCGCGAGTAGTCATGGTTGCTCCATCAGCTTTCCCCACCACTGCTACAGATTCCGGCTGTACCGGTATGTTCACGCCTGACTTGGCGCGTTCCAGTACTTTCAGCAGCCAGTTTTGTTGCTTGTCCATGAACTGCGCCAGCGTCATCTCACCGCTGGCAATGGAATCGAGTGCTTGTTCCCATGCGGCGGTGAGTGCGGGGTCTTTGACGGCATTGGGTAACATGGCGATCAGTGCCATGCCTTTGGGGGTGGCGCGTAACTGTTTTTTCTTGCCAATCCGCTCCAGCAGTTTGCGGTGTAAGAGAGTTTCGATGATGTTGGCACGGGTGGCTTCGGTGCCGATCCCGGCATTTTCGCGCAAAATGGCTTTGAGCTTGGGATTTTCCACCAGCTTGGCAATGCCTTTCATGGCTTGGATCAGCGTGCCTTCGGTGTAAGGTGCGGGTGGTTTGGTTTGGCGTGTGAGACTGACCAAATCCTGTGCCAACACCGTGTCGCCTGCACTCAACTGTGGCAGAGCCTGCGCTTCTTCATGGCCTGCACCTGCTTTTTTGTCTTCCGCACCGGTATCAGTTTCGGGTTCTTGGTAGGCTGTTTTCCAACCTGCCACGCGGTCAACCCGCCCGGATGCCCGGAATTTGTAGCCTTGGCAATCCAACTCAATCACGGTCTGGTCATACTCGTGTGCCGGGAAAAATTGGGCAAGGTAGCGGCGACGGATGAGGTCGTACAAGAACAATTCGGGTTCGGATAAATGCTCCAAACTACCAGCAGCAGCGGTGGGAATAATGCCGTGGTGAGCGGTGATTTTGCTGTCGTCCCAAACTTTGCCCTTAATGCTGTGATTGGCTTGTGCCACCAACCCGGCGATATTGCTGTCGGTGGCGACTAACGCCTTGAACACCCCGGCTGCTTCTGCGTGTTGCGACACCGGCAGGTAGCCGCAATCGGTGCGTGGGTAGGTGGTGAGCTTGTGCTTTTCGTACAGGGCTTGAGCAATGTCCAACACCTGTTGCGCACCTAAGCCCCAACGCCGTGAGGCTTCGACCTGTAAACCGGATAGGTCATACGGTAACGGCGCGGCCTGCTTTTTACGCTCCGTGTCACAACGTAATACGCTCGCTGGTTGCCCCTGACAGGTTGTGACAACCTGCTGCGCCAAGGCACTGTCTAAACACCATCCTTCTGCATCAATACCGTCCATGCCCTTGATGGGAACCCAGTTGGCTTTAAAGCGGTGGGTGGTGCTGTCGGGTAAACAATTGGCTTGTACATCCCAGTAATCCACGGGTACAAAGTGTTGTATCTGCTGATCCCGATCCGCGACTAAGCGTAATGTGGGGGGTTGCACTCGCCCCACGCTCAATGCCCCGCCTTTGTCGCCTAATTGCCCGTTGTATTGAGCCACCAGTGTGTAGGCACGACTTAAATTCATGCCCACCAGCCAATCGGCACGGCTACGCGCTAATCCGGCTTGGTAGAGCTTTTCGGTTTCATGCCCCGGTTTGAGCTGTCCCAAGGCTTTCTTGATACTGGCATCGTCCAAGGCCGATAACCATAAGCGTGACACTTGCCCCCGGTAGCGGCACAGTGCCATGACTTCCCGTGCAATCATTTCGCCTTCGCGGTCAGCATCCGTGGCAATCACCACATGGTCGGCTTTTGCCAACAGGGCTTTCACCACCTTGAATTGCTTTGCCCCGGATTTCTTCACGTCCAAAATCCACTGTTCCGGCAAAATGGGCAGTACATCCAAACGCCAGCGTTTGTACTGTTGCCCGTAAGCTTCCGGTTCCGCCTGTTCCAGTAAATGCCCAAAGCACCACGTTACCGTGATGCCTTGCCCTTGGAGATAACCGTCACCACGCCCACTAGCCCCTAACACCTTGGCAATATCCCTAGCCTGACTCGGCTTCTCACACAGGTATAGCATCAACACACCTGCGGCATGGTGAATAGTTTATGGTTCATGATTCCCCCCGCTTTTCGATAAATTTGACGGATTCTACACGCACCAAATCCATATCCACACTATCCGCATCCAGTACCAGACGGCTTTTCTCCTCACCAGTGTCCTTGTCTGCCCATGTCTCCTGCACCAGACTACCGATCACCAGCACCCGACAACCTTTGACGAGGAGCTTGCCTGCCAACTCACCCCGTTTACCCCACTGGGTCACGTTCAACCAAAACCCGCCGTGTTCGCGCCATTCATCCCCGTCCCGCACTTGGCGGTCAAAGTACACCCGAAACTCACATACTGCCCGTTTCTCACCGGACACTTCCACGTATTTCAACACGGGATCACTCCCTAAGTTGCCACGTCCTTCAAATCGGTTTGCCATCGCTTAATCCCCTATCAACAAAAAATAATCAAAATAATCTGGCGCATTTTAATGCTGGTTCACATCCCGCATCCGATCACGCCACGCCTCAAATTCACTCTCTAGCCGCTTTAAACGCGCTATCTCATACTGCAACAAGCCCAGCACATGATTCAGGTGTATCCGCTTGAACTCAATGTTCAGCAGTTCACGTTGCTGCTCCGGTGGCAATGCTTTTAAAATCCCCTGCCCTTCCGGTGTCTCCAAACCTCCGTATAATCGACGATTGGTTTTTCCTTGTCGCCACATCAGCGGTGCATAGGCTTTATTCTTTCTGCGGCTCAGTGTGAGCGGCAAGCGATAACCAAACGTCGTGCGCATCACCTGCTGCAAAGCGTTCAACTCATCCATCCATTGCACCTCCTGCTGCTGCAACCTAGCAATCTCGCTGCGAATGCCCTTAATCCCTTCAAACGGTAATCCGTACAATCCCATCGTCACTACCTGCTGCATTGCCACTTTACCTTCCACCCTGCCTTGGGTTTCTCAAGGGGGAAAGCCACGCTCCCCCTTACCCTTAAAAGCCCTTTAGGCGGCACTAAATAGCCCACTAGCTAAATGAGCCATCAGCTAAATAACCTAAACCACGTCCTCGGTAGCGGCTGTCGCAACATCCTCCGCCACCGCTGCTGCTGTTGGCGTTAAGGGTGTCACCTGACCTGCGCTCACAATCGTGGGCGCATAACTCGCACGTCTGGATTTATCCAAGATGTCGACAGGAACTTGTTCCAGCTTTCTGTCTAAGCGTTTTTCAGCCTCAGCGATTCGTGCATTGTTTGCCAACACATCGGCACGAGTCAGTCCTGTAAAGCGATACCGAGCCGTTGATTCAAACACGCGCCGCAGGCTTGCCCCTGCATCGCTCAGCAGTTGATTAGCGGCCTCATGGCTGATCATCGCTACGTGTTTAGCGGTGAGTACTGCACGCACCACTTCGTCGTATTGCAAGATCAACCGCGCTACCCAGTAGGCATAACTGGAGGCAAACCCAATAGATACTTTCATCGGTTTGACCGATTCCGATACCTGCACATCCATCAGTTTATTCGTTTTCAAGACGCGCTCGATATTGCTGAGCTGCTGCGTCAGATGTTCCCCGGCTGCTGTCAACTTTTCTTCAAGTTGCACCAGATGCCAATCTGCCCACGGATCATCCTGTTTGGCTGCTGTTGTGATCTGCGTCAAAATACTGCTAAAACGCATCAGCCCCATGACAGGTGGCCGCCCGTCAACCGCCTCACGACCGGTCAATAATTGCTGTGCCTGCCGGGTATGAATCGTTACGCTAGCTTCACCCCGCAATGCGCCTATCTGTCCGTTACGTGCATCCAATAAACTGGGGGCATTCAAAAAGGAGCGTCCTAACGCGACGGCTTCACCCGCTTGTGCATCGTCCTTTTTAAAAAGCCGGTTCAGCTCTGCTCTTACTTCTTCTTTCGATTTCGCCATGTCATTTCTCACTACTTGTTGATTCAAACTCTGTTCCAGTAACCCGCACCTGAAGGTGATTCCTAGGGAATCACCTACCCCGACTGCACTCAGTCACACTGCAAGTGATTCCTAGGGAATCACCTACCCCGACTGCACTCAGTCACACCGCAAGTGATTCCTAGGGAATCACCTACCCCGACCGTACTCAGTTACACCACAAGTGATTCCTAGGGAATCACCCGCCTATGCTTGCGCTACTGCCGGTAATAAATCACGGCGGCGATACCACTCTGCTTTCTTCATTGCAATTTGATCCCCGTAGGCAATCCATTGAAGAGAATTTTCTGGTTCTGCTTTTTGGAATCCCTGTAAGGTTTTGATGTCATTGGCAAGGTCATTGAGTTCTTGAACTGTCACCGCATCACTGACGGATGCTTCTGCCTTCGTTGGGGGAGTTATGGGAATAATGGGATTTAACTGCCCAGCTTGTGACAACACACATAATCGGCGGGTGTAGGCCAATAACGAACGTAATGGTTTGGCATGACCGGTCGCGATGGCGGTCAACGTGGCAGACAATGCGTCAATAACAGGCTGGTGATGCACATCGGGTAAGGTTTTTAACTGCATCGCCACTAAATCACGGTTGCTGCCTTGCAAGCTGTCAGGCCATATCAGTACGGTTTCTGTACTCACTGAGACGGCTGTATTAGTAGTAGTATTTTTATAAATATACTTACTACTAATACTACGTAGTACAGTTTCTGTACTACCCCCACGTGCATCAGTACAGTTTCTGTACTCATCGCCATCAGATGGCGGTTTGGATTGACTGGGTACAGAAACTGTACTGGGTGATGTTGTGGCAGAGGAGGCTAAGTACAGTTTCTGTACTTCGGTGCGCTTGGTTGCTTTTAGGTAATCACGGCTGTTAACTTTTTCAATGCCTGACTTGGTAAAGGCAAAAAACCGGCCTTCAACGACCGTCTCTTGTTGCCATGCTGTTGCTTGTTTCCGACGTAAGAGTGGGGATTCGAGTTCGGTTATATCAATACCTGCACCAACTTGGCTTTGCATATCTTGTAAAACCGTTGTAGCAACACCAATGGCACGCGGATGAGGGTTTTGTTTATGTTGCGCGGTTTCTTGAAGAAAATGCAGGTAGGTATCATCCAGTTCTAGTGTTTCAGCCAATTGCAGTGGTTCATCATGTAGTGCATAAATGTTGCCTTTTACGCGCCCCTTGGCATCCCGTAAGCGGGCTTTGCAAACCGTTAGCCAGCGACACGCACGCAAGATGGCGATGCTACGGGATACCGTGGCTTTGGAGCCGATATTGCAACGCAGCATGATTTCTTCATAAGTAGGGAACGCAGTAACGGAATCACCATCAGCGGCATGGAGCTTGATGACTGCCCATACATTGCGATCTACCGGTTCCAGTACCGGATCGTCAAACAACAAACGCGGAAACACCAACTGCGGATTGCCTAAAAACAACAGGCCATCCTGTGCTGACTTACCCGCTTTCATCACGAGCGTTGCTTGGCTGCGTTCAATCATTTGCAGTAAGTAATGGTGCATACCTGACACGGATTACCTCCGCGCCATTTTAGCTTGGACGTATTGCCAATCTTGTAGCAAGCTCCAAATGGCATTAATGGATGCCCCACTGGATTCGTGTAACTGCAAGAGGCTTTCCGGCGTGACTGCCCGCTTCATAAGCTCCCAGTCGCGGTAAATACTGACCGAGGTTGCATCATCAATCGACTTGCGGCTCGGCGGTACTTTTAACCCTAACGCATGGCGAATACGGGTAAACGTGGCTTTATCCATGTTGCAGAGAGTATGCAACACGGTGAAGGAAGCACCACCAGCGACCAAGCGTGTCATCAAGTCCTGATGCGCAAACTCAGCCGCTAATTTGTGATGCTCCTCACGAATGACCCGCTCAAAGGTAAAGGTGCTAATGCCTAACTGATAACAGGAGGCTAATTGCAATTTCGCGGATACCCGTAGTGATGCTTCAATACGCTGATAGACTGCTGCGCGTAATACGTCTGGCTGTGCGGCTAACAATGCCCGTTGCGTGTCATTGAGCGTGGCTTCAGCCATGTCGCTAAAGCTCAAATCCATATCAATCTCAATAATCACGGGTGATGATCTCCCAAGGGCTTGCATCATCCGTGTATTGACGATGATCTGATACCAGCTCAACAATGGCTACGGTATTACGGATCAACTCAAAAATAAGCTCCAATTGGGTTAACGGCATCGCTAACCAAAAAGTACGTAACCGCGCTGAAATAGGCACAACGGTATGCACCTTGTGCAATAAATCTTCATCGCGGATATAACTATCGGCATCAATCTGTGCCGCCCTTACTGAATCGGGCGCAGTCATCCAAGGCTCATGCTGATCAGGAAACAAACCACACAATTCCGCCAATAACCACCAAAGGTTCGATGCGTGCATGTGGTCACGCTCAGCATCGGCTTTTTCTGTATCAGAACACGCTTCATCACCTAAGGTTTTGGCGATTAATTGCGCCATAAAATCTGGATTAAATACGTCGACCACGAAGAATCCATAACCGGTTTCAAGCGAGACAATGGCATTACTGGCTTGCGGAATGGGGCTGCTGTCTGTCAATTTACTGGCAATCTCGTAATTACGGGTGCGTAAGTGTTTGAGCTTTACCAGCCAACGCCCATTACCGCCAACAATAACCTCTTTTTGTTCAATAATATTCCCATCCGCATTATGATAGTGAATGTTATCAGTCGCCGTTGTATGACTAGCGAGTAAGTCATATTGGTTTAACGGTGCATCAACAGGTTCGGGATCTGGATAATCGGGGTATGGTTCAGGTAAAACATTAGCTATTGGTGACGACACAAATTCAAGCTGGGGATAATCTATTAATGCTTTACCGTCCATTGCCTGACTAAAGCCAGTCAATACCTGCGTCCTGTCAACACTTGATGGTAGTGCCGCTACTAACTTTTCTTTTACTAAAGTCTCTGCACGCTCGTATAACCAATCTTCAGCATCACTGCTGGCAAGGGCAGGTAAAAATACGGTTTCCCTAAACTGTTGTTCTGTGCCATTGCTAGGGCTATGGCATTGCCAAACTTTCAGTGCAGCTTTTTCGAGTTTGGTTAAACGTTCAATCTGAAGTTTGCCCATACCACAGGATAAAGCAATAGGAATGGCAATATTCAGTTTTACGGCGTATTCCAATTTTGAAATCATTCCCTGACTGATAGGGAATCCGCGCTGTTCAAGGGCTGCTTGTAATTGACGCTGAGATAATAGCTCACCCAATTCTTGCTCTAGTGTCGCTTTGGCTGCTTGTACCGCTAATGCCCTGTCAATCAAGGTCATATTGCCACGCAAATCGTTTTCACGCAGGTGGCTGATTAATGCGTCGATGTCCGAGATAAAGGGGTGAAACTCACAACGAACCCGAAAGAAACGTTCATCATGGGTTTCTTCCCATAATTCTTGTAAGGCACGTAAGCGCGTATTACCGCCTTTATAGATAATGTAATGTCCCGGCTCATCGGTGGGACGATGGCTAATGGGCAGTGGGGTATCCAAACCAATTTCACGGATGGATTCTTTAATCGCGGCGTAGCATTCATTCGGTGAACGACGTGGATTGCCTTCAAAGAAACGAATCCTATCCACAGCAACCACCATGCCGACTATCGTACCAACAACTTGATCCGATGAGCTGACATTCTGGTTATTATCAAAATGCTCAACCAGCAAACCGCGTCTTGAAGGTATTTTATTGACCGTCATGTTCTCCCCTATTTTGCATGAGGTTGTTGTTTTGAGGTATTCATGCTTTACCTAGCGCAAGCGAGATGCTCAACAGATTCAATGTTGCCATGATGGAACGACTAACCCCTTCGCGGGGTTAGCTCCGTATGTTCTCGACCTGTGCCGTCGGCACAACCTGCAACTCGGCAAGGATGGCCAACAATTGCAGCTTTGCCAGTGGGTATTTCGTCAGGGTGTGGATGGGCACACCCAGCGTGGCAGCTTCGCGCCAACAAACTGAGGCTGAGATATGAGCATCCAAAATGCTAATGGCTAAGTTCGGCAGGCCATCCGCGTTTGCTTGAGCGGCTTGCAAGGTTTCGATGACGTGACCGCGTAGATCAGCCGTTACCAGTGCGGCATCACGGGTACGGTCGACACGATAGAGCATCCCAACAAGTGGTGGTATCGTTAACCCGGAGTAATAAAATGCGGTACGTAATCGGGTCAACATACCCACCATTCCCCGCGAGAACTCACGAGCCGACAGTGTTTCGGTGGGAATGGGTGAAATCAACTTATCGGCGGCAAAAATAGCGGCATCCTGTAACGGCCCTGCCGCTCCTTGGGTATCAATTAAAATAAAATCATAGGATGCTTTTATTTTTTGCAATCGGTAACTGAGAAAACGCCAACAATCCCGACAATTAATCATCCAATTGGATAACTCCCCCACAGAATCATTGGAATAAATCAAGTCACACCCGAAATCGGTGACACTAATACTATTAGATGCCTCTGCATTCATCAGTAGATTTTTCAATCCTTGCGGTGCTTTGGTAGTTAGTGCGTAATAGGTGGAGAGTGCGGGTTGTATATCCGCATCCACTAATAACACGCGATTCCCAAGGCTGGCGAGCAACCCACCTAAATTGGCGGTTAATGTCGTTTTTCCAACACCGCCTTTGGTTGAACACACAGTCAAAATCATAGCCGTACTCCGTTAATCTATCGCAGCAAATAAAGCGTGCTTTACGTTGGTGTTAAAACACTAACATCCTAAAGTAGGTATGGGCTTTTTTAACGTATGCGGGCGTTAGATAATGATGCTTCGCCGCGTGTCAGCAGAAACTCATCAAGATCATTTTTAAGGTAAACGATTTTCTTACCAATCCGATAGAAATTGGGCTGTTCAAAACCCAGTAAACGTTCTTCGGCACGCCAACGTGCCAACGTTTCTGAACGAATACCTAAATAACTCGCTGCTGTTCGGGTAGAGAGTCTATTCTCTAATGCAAAATTGACAACTACTCCAGTAGTAGCGCGTTCAGCCATCTGTGCGTTAATTTTGGCTTGTAGACGTTGTTGATTCGCTTTTACACGTTGTTTCGTTTTCACTGTCGAATGTAAATGCATAGAAAGTCACCCTTAAGTTGTTGCGTTAAGACAAGTTAAAGTGCTTTTTATTGAGTTTTTGCGCTTTTGGGTATGTCTGAAAAGTTAATCAAAATAGCAATTTGTAACAAACACCATATCTACCTATTTACCTGCAACAAACGATAAATTACTGATTTAGCAATTAATTGGCAAGCCAAAGGGCGCGTTCTCGTCACCAAGCGATAACGTCGATCAATATCTTCATCACACCAAAAAATATCACCCAAGTAAGTGGCCTCGAAGGTAACACCTGTCAATCGCGACCATAAAGCCAAATCAATCCAATCAAGCACCCGCAACTGATGCAACTTACCGAGACTATCCATCAGGTTAAGCAATTTAAATTTGGAGGGAGGTGTACTGATACGTTGGCAGATGTTCGTCGCTAATGACGAGTCGGATTGCTGCCGAGCCTCGGCTAGTGCTTCGGAAAACTGCTTGAACAAGAGGTTATCAGGCTGATCAATTTCAACAGGGATTGAGACAGTACGTGGCTGTACTTTTGGTGAGCAACCATGAATCACCGCTTCCAGATGCTCTTCTGTTAACAGTCCCTGTGCCTGCATGATCACTAACTGACTGCGATAGGATAGCGCATCAATCCACTGAGAAACTTGCCATTGCCAATTATCCCGGTGGCATTCCGCAGGATACCAAGTGGGTAACGCATTCTTTCTAGCCATTGTGTACACCGTTAACTGCTTAAAAAGTAGGTATAGAGTGCAGGAATGTAAAAAAATTCAACGAATAAGTTGAAAAATTATCAATTTTAAACGGCGTAAATCGCTTTGCAGTCAAGTGCGATAGTTTTGAGGGCAACACCCCTGCCCTTTAATCCCCATGCGGTGACGGTGCTGCAAACAGCGTTAACAACAGTTCCGCATCGTCAATCATTCGGTAAACCGGGCGTTTACCTGCTAATTGCTCACTTTCTGAGAGGATGATAGGAACGCCTTCGCCACGCTTGTCCATGATAAAATTGCGTTGTGAACCCATCGCATCCACGTTCATTGGGCATTTCGCCAGCAATGAACACAGCAGTTCATTCCGTGCCGATTGCCGTTCAGGTAGGCTGTCCACTGTCATGGTGTTGGGGATCGCGCCCGGTGAAAACAGTTCGAGACGATCGGCAAACAAGTGTAGGCGAATTTTTGAGCCGTAGATGGAGTAATCGCGATGTGCTACCGCATTCACCACGGCTTCAAAGACGGCACTGAGGGAGAATTGTGGGGTTTCAATGCGGTTGGGTTTTTTCACCGCGTACACCCGCATATTGCGCTCGACAAATTTGCAGGCATCGCGGATTTGTTCATCCAGCGGGCCATGAATATCCTTGGCATCCAGTTGGTAGGCGGCATTGCGTTCCGTGCCACGGTAGACCACGGCTTGAATGTAGGCGTTGGTAATGAATTCTGCGGGGCGTTCTGTCGCCATCAGCACACCACTGACGGTAGGATGCCAATTGCCATCTTCATCGCAGGTGATCAGTTTCAGTTTGGACAGGAATTCACGGTCATCTTTGGGAGAAAGTGAGGAACGGAAACGCTGCCATAGTGGTGTTTTCAGGTCGTCCAAGGTGGCTTGTGGAACAGCTTGCTCATCATAACGGATAATCCTTGCTTGACTGCGCTGCTGGAATAAACGTGCGAGAGCATCTGGGGTCATTTGCCGTTTGGAGCTGCCGATGCGGTAGAGGTAGCCACCGGGGCTTTGATGTACAAATAAGCTGCGAGGAATGTCAATCCGTACTATCGCGGTTTCATTACCATCAGGGGTTGGGGCAAACAGCTTACGTATCCGGCAAAGTAACGGTGGGGTAATCTGGTCATTGGCAATGTCTCGCAACCATGTTTCTACAGCGTCCACTTTGTCTGATGGGATGCCGATAATCGCCTTGGATTTGTCATCCACCCCCAACACGATGACACCTGTATTGCTGTTTGCCATCGCTGCCATTTCATCGGCCATGCCATTGCGATGGGGTGCGCTGATCTGTCCACCCTTGAATTCAACCCGTTTCAATTCAAGCACAGAATCTTCGCCAAGAGCGATTTGCTTGAACAGGTTGTTGGTTAAATCTGGCATGGCGGCATCCTTTAGGGCTGACTGGAACGTCAGGTACGAGGATAGCACAACCGTGTTTTCCCCGCCGCTCCAGTCAAGACAGCCGAGCACCATCCTAACTCGGCTTGGCGTTTCTATTTTTATTAGCCGCTGTTTTCATCGCACTGACCGCTGTTTCCATCGCCTGCCGTACTGGGTCGCTATCCAAACGGGCATACACTTGAGTACTTTGCGGGCTTTGGTGATTCAACGTTTTACCGATGATGACCAGACTTGCTCCCGTGCGGGCTTGCCAACTGCCGAGACTGCGGCGTAGGTCGTGCATCCGCAAATCTTCCAAGCCAACGGTTTTGCGCACTGTGTCCCAACTACTTTTGGGTTCAACCAGATGTCCGGTTTTATTCAGGCTGGAGGGGAAAACCCAATCACTGGTCGTTAAGGAACGCCGTCCTTTCAGTAGTAGCACGGCTGGTTCAATAAGTGGAACTATCTGTGACGTACCATTTTTAGTCATCGGTATCCGCCATTCATAACGCTCAAACTGAATGTCTTCCCAACGCATCGACAGCACGTTGTTTTTGCGTGCTCCGGTGTACAGGCACATCAGGAAAAAATCCCGTGTAGAGGGTTCGGCTAGGCCATCGAGTGCATCAAAGAATTTCTGCATTTCATGTGGCTGAAGAAATCTCTCCCTTGAGGTTACACGGAACTTCTTCACGCCAACACAGGGATTGACCGCATCAAAAAACTCCCACTCGATAGCTTTATTGAAAAGAACCCGCAAGACCGCCAATGCATGGTTAGCCGCATAAACACCTCGTTCTTTGCCTGTCTTGGCGTGCCAAGTGAGGATGTCATTGCGACGTATTTCGGAAAGTTGCCGACGTTTCCAATGGGACAGATGATAATGGAAGCGTTTTTCATCATCCGTCCAAGTGCGCTTATGGACTTTGGCATGGCGTTCAAGATAGATCTCAAATAACTCGCCCAAGGTCAGTTCTGCTCTTTCTTCCTGCCGTATGGAAGTGGGACTTAACCCTTGAGCCACTTGCATGTTTACACCTACCGCAAGTTCGCGGGCTTGTTGTACAGTGATGGTTCCGAAAGCATCCAATTTTACCCGCTCTGGACGACCACGTACCTTACGGTAGACATAGAAGACCTTTCTACCACTGGGATACACCCTAATACACAATCCAGTTAATTGCGTGTCGTAATATGTTGCAACTTTTTCATCCGTTGGAATAGGCAGGGCTGCCACTGTCCGCTGACCAAATAATAATTTCCGTTCCATATTCATCAAAACTTCTCTGTGCTACCAATGTGCTACCGCGTAGCGTCATTCAATGTTATTCAATGACAACAAGAAGAAGAAAAAGTTAATGAAAGCTATCGGATTAAGTGCATGACTTTTCGAGGAAAAACCATTTTTTCCTGAAAAAACATAGAGATGAAAAATTGGTATGAGTAAATCTCATAATCCTTTGGTTCACAGTTCGAGTCTGTGTGGGCCCACCATTTTTTGTCAGAATGAATCCGTTAAAATCAAGAGCTTAGCTTGATTTTAACGGACTGTCAAAAATCATCGTTATCGTTGTTAATTTATCAGTGCTACGCTGGTGCTACACCAAAGCACGGTCAAGAGCAATAGCCCTACCCTTCATGGATGATGGTCAAGTTGGGAGTGATCTACCCCGCGAATAGTGGACAGTGTTAAAAGCACGAATCACAATTGTACGCTTGGTGCAAAGACAGTGAACACGCCAAAACGGTGAGTGACCGTGAAGTGACAGCCCCTCTACCGCTTGGCGGGAGAGGGAGCCAGAGCAGGAATTTTATTTAGTTTTCAATAAATCACGAATCTCAGTTAACAGCACTGTTTCACTAGATGGTGCTGCCGGAGCTTCAGGCGCGGCTTCTTCCTTACGCTTGAGTTTGTTCATGGCTTTAATCGCGATGAAAATCGCAAACGCCACGATCACAAAGTCAAAAATCGTTTGAATGAACGCGCCATAAGCCAGTACCAAATCAGGAATCGGTGGCACAGCAACCGGATCACCCGCTTTTAATACCACGCCCATTTTACTGAAATCCACCCCGCCCATCAGCAAGCCCAGTAATGGCATGACCACGCCATCGACAAAAGCCGAAACGATCTTGCCAAAGGCCGCGCCGATAATCACACCGACAGCGAGGTCTACCACATTGCCTTTCATGGCAAATTCTTTGAATTCACTGATTAAGCTCATTTAACGCTCCATTTATGTTTGTAAAGTTGAGAGATGCATATCCATATCGCTCAATGAATTTAGCGTAGTTGTGGCGATTTGTCGGATTATTGTAGCTTGAGACGCTATTTTTGCCGATAAACGTCAGCTTCTGCGGGGATTCGCGATCAGACTGAGCTTGGTTTGATATTTGTCATGCCGATTTTTGAGCGAAATCGTTAACGTAGCCCGCATACCTTTAGGGTATTCAAAACCGATACAAAAACTGATGAAAGGCGACACCACATGGTTTCATTTACCGAACTTAACCAGCAAAACGACACCATTACTGAACTGTCCAATGTGCTGTGTTTATTGATTAGCGAGCGTGCCGTTTGGGATACGCGCGTGGTCACTAACTTATTTTTTACCTACGTGGATCGGGTAAAAGAGCATCTGGATCTGGAAGAGCGCGAATTATACCAGTCCATGTTGTTGCACAGTGACCAGCGTGTGCGCCAGACAGCGAACAAATTTTTGTCAGGTTCTGGCGAAATCAAGCGCGTATTCGGGCAATACCTGAAGCAATGGAGCCGCAGCCACGAATTGCGCATCAACGATTACGAACGATTCACCAAAGATACCCGTGAAATGATTCAACTGGTGCTGAACCGGATTGAGGATGAAGTCGAGCATTTGTACCCCACTGTGCGTGAAGTCCAAGCCGCGATGAAATAAATCCTACAACACCGCGCTACGTTTAATGTCGAGGTAATGGTTAATCAGCCCGACTGACATAGCGTTCGGGGTTACGTCTAAACAGCGAATACCAGCGGCGCGGATACGTTCCAGCGTCGCTTCGCGAGTGCGTAAATAGTGCTGAGTCGCCGCTTTATGCAGCGCGTCTTCGGTAGTATCCACAGGTGCGTCCAACGCGCTATCCAATGCCTGTTCGCGCATACTTGCCAGCAACACCAAATGGCGGGTACGCAATAAATGCAACGCGGGCAACAAATCGTCGGTGTCTTCATCGCGTAAATTCGTCAGCAAAATCACCAGTGCGCGTTTCTTTTGACGCACCAGTAATTCGGTCGCAGCTTGCGCATAATCCGGTGCTTGCGCCGTCGGTTGCAAATCATACAAGGCATTCAGCATATGCTGCACATTGTGTTGCCCTTTGTGCGCAGGCAGCCAGCGATTCGCCCCGGCAAAACTTCCCAAACCCACCGCATCACCTTGACGTAATGCCACATAAGTCAGCAGCAAAATCGCGTTCAAGGTGTGATCAAAGTGCGATAACGCATCGTCTTTTGCCATCATCCGATGCCCGCAATCCAGCATGAAAATGACTTCCTGATCGCGTTCATCTTGGTATTCGCGGGAAATGGCTTTGTGCATTCGCGCACTGGCTTTCCAGTCAATTTGGCGCAAACTGTCACCCGCACGGTATTCGCGCAGTTGGTGAAAATCCTGCCCTTCGCCGCGCCGCCGTTTTTTCATAATCCCCATGTGACTGAGGTGGTTGTCGGTAGCCAGCAGCGCGTATTGCGCCACCGCCGCAAAGTTGGGGTAAACCTTGACCTCGGATTGCACCGGCAAAGTGACATCGTGCCACCACAGTTGCCAAGGTGATAACACGCGCAATTGCAGGCCGGGAAAGTGCAGTTTGCCGCGTTCGTTAGCGGTCACATTATAAAGCGGTTCCGCAAACGTATCCGCCGCCACAGACAGACGAAACGGGAAACCTTCGACGCTGGTTTCGCGCGGAAAGTGATCATACAGCCACAACGTCAGCGAGCGCGTGCTGCGGTTGTGTAAGTGCAAACGGATACTGCGTTTCACCCCCAACGGCAGCGAATGCGGCACAAAGCGTTGCGCTTCTGGCACGGGTTCAGTGACCACCCGCAGCATATCAATAAAAGCCAGCAACAAACTTACCCCGACACTGGCATACCAACCCGCTACCCAAGCGGGATTGATCGTGGCAAGCAATGCGACGACTGCATTACCGCCTAACACATAAAATAAGCGACGCGCTGGCAAAATCATCGGCGTGGTGCTTCAGTTTTTTCCAAAATGGCGGTGAGCAAATGGTCGGCGGTGTAGCCTTCCAGCTCCATTTCGGGGGCAAGCGATACCCGGTGACGCAATACCGGTAAACACACCTGTTTAATATCGTCCGGGTCAACAAAGTCGCGTCCGGCAAGTAAGGCATTCGCCCGTGCCGCTCTGATCAACGCAATACTGCCGCGCGGCCCTGCCCCAAAGCGTAAACCTTGCCAGTGGCGGGTAGCACGGGTAATCCGCACCGCGTAATCCAGCACAGTTACGTCCACCGCCAGCGTCGCGGTAACGGCTTGCATCGCTAATACTTGCGCAGGTGAGGCAACGGTTTGCAGATTATTGAGGTTGAAACGGTCGCCGATTTGGTGATCTGTTACCACCGTGACCATTTCAGCTTCTTCCTCCAGCGTGGGGTATTCAATAAAAATTTTCAGCAGGAAACGGTCAAGTTGCGCTTCGGGTAAGGGGTACGTGCCTTCTTGTTCCAGCGGGTTTTGTGTTGCCAGCGTCATAAATGGCAACGGCACGGGGTACGGATTGCCTTCAATGGTCACTTGCTGTTCTTGCATCACTTCCAGCAATGCCGACTGGGTTTTCGCTGGGGCGCGGTTGATTTCATCCGCCAGCAAGAGGTTGGTGAAAACCGGGCCTTTGCGCACGTTGAAGGTTTGGTGTTGCATATCAAACAACACGTGTCCGCTAATGTCGGCTGGCATTAAATCTGGGGTGAACTGGATGCGGGCAAATTGACCGGAAATGGTTTGCGCCAACGCACGTACCAACAGGGTTTTTCCAAGACCGGGAACACCTTCGATCAGAACGTGCCCGCCCGCGAGTAACGCAATCAGGGTTTCGACGACCACGCGCTTTTGCCCAATCAAGGCTTTGCTGATTTCGCGGCGGATGGTTTCAGCGAGTGCGCTGGCTTGGTCAAGCGTCAGGGTATTGTCGTTCATGGTGTGTCCTTGGGCTTGGGAGAAAGTTGTTCGACAGCATCGGTAAATGCCGGGTATTGGGTGTCGCCTTGCTGGTGACGTTTCCACATAAAACGTCCGCTGGCATGAATGTGTTCCAAAATGCGTCGCCGTTCTGGGGTTGGCGCGGCTTGTAACGGGCCAAAGCGCGGGCTTAACGCGAGAATTCCCAATGGAATCGCTAACGCCAGCGTCAATAGCAACGGCCATGCACGTTCCCACAGCAGTTTCCACAATGGCGGTAAATCGTCTTGATGTATCAGCCACACATTTTGCGGTTGCGGGTGCAAGCCGTGCAGTAAATGCCAGAAAAACTCAGCATGGTCGTAATCATCAATCGCAGCGTTTTCAATAAAATCGAGATTGGCGGCAAGCGTAATTAAACCCGAACCGCGTTTGATTTCCAGCAGCCAAGCATTATTTTGGTAGGCTTGCTGACTTTGCACAGCGGCGGTGGTTTCCAGCGCGTAAAAGAATTCCGGGTCAACTTCCAAAGTTTTCGGGTAGCCGGGGCGTTCTAACTGTAAGGGTAAATCGTCCTCTTCAGGGATAATATTTTCCCCAAGGGTAACGCCTAATGCGGTTTGCAACGGGTCAAATTTGCTCTGGGAAGCAGTGGGTTTGGCTTCGTCCTCATCCTCGTCTTCATCATCATTGTAAAGCGTTGCATCATTGTCAGGGGTGCGGGCGCGGGTGATTAAATGCCCGCCACGCTCTACCCACGCCAACAGCTCCTCAATTTTTTGGGTGGAAAGCGTGTAACGCTGGGTGTCAATAATCAGCACCGTGTCAGTACCAGGCAGCGTGCTTAAGCGTTCCTGACGTTGCGCGGGGATGCCCATGCTTTTGAGAAACAAGCGTGCGGCGTACAGGTTATTGGTTTTAGCTTCACCTTTGAAACCAACGTGTTCCTCGGTTTCCTTGAGTTCAAAGGTATTTAAAAAGCTTAGGGTTGCGCCGACCAGCACTAAAATCGCGAGTAAGCCGAAACCGATACGTTGCGCTTTCATGCGACTACCTCCGCTGTGGGTTCGGCACTGAAAGTCGTCCAGCCGCTAAACAGTGGTAAAACCTTACTATCGGCTGGAATCCGGTGCGCGTAAGCCACTTCCTGCCATGCACTGGTCACTGCACTTAACCAAGCAAGGCGTTGTGCATTTAAAGCAGGTCGGGCGAGATTGAGAATATCGCCTTCAGTGTGGCTATCGTGTATGGCTACATCATCGTGCCGGGTTAAGCGCATTAACGCGCCGCGATACAGCAACCCAAGGGCAGCGCGGTGTTGCCCATCTTCCCACAAGCGTTGGCTGGCAGCGGCAATGTCATCCGGTAATGATTCCGGGCGAATATCCATCCCAAACAAAATATCCGGCGGCGCGGTGGTGTGTGTTTTGGTGCGTAACGGTTTCAGTAACGCCAGCAATTGACGGCGGTAAGCAATTCCCAACACCACCAGAATCACCACCGCAATCCACAGCACTGCTTTCATTACCGTGGCAATAATCGCCTGTAAGGATTTTGACCACTCGGCAATGTCGGGTTCTTCATCGTCAGTTTCGCGGGCTGTCCATTGCTTGACTTTGCGTACTTGGGAAAACGCTTCTTGCTGCATAATCGCTTCGATTTGAGCGCGTGCCGCATCGCCTTGCAAACGGGTTGTTGCGACGGTTTCGGTGTCAGCTTCGGGTGTTGCCCACACTGGCATGGGGGTTACTGTTGCCAACCCGCAAACAAGGGCGAGTAGCAAGCCTAAAGCGGAAGGAGCAAGTTGGCGTAAACGCTCGCCGAGTTTACGGAATGCCAGCTCAATATCCCATGCTTCCAATTGGGTGCGGCGATTTAAATACAGACTAAAACTGGCGGCAACATACAGCGGTTCAATCAGCCAAACGCTTACGCTGTACGCGACGAAATAAATCAGTGCACCCCAATACAACACCTCATCATCAAATGCATTGGTGAATATTCCGGTTAGGTATTCCCACGCATAATCATTCGGGTCAAGCCACACCACCAGCGCGTATAAGCTTGTCATTACCACGTATTCCAAATGCACACACGCGATAGTTAACCATACCGCGTGTCCGTGGGTTTGTTGGTGTAATAAATGCTGGCGTTGTTTGCGGGGTTCACCGCGCAATTGTTCCAGTTGCCAAATCGGTAAATTAAAGCCCCGCGAAAACGAAAATCGCCGCCAAGTTAAAGCACTCAGCAAACCGCTATTACGCAATAACGCCGGTAGCGCGGTCATGACTTGCGCCGCCGATACGGGTTGATTAAACAGTTGACGACTTAATATCAGCAGCAATATCCGATCAAATACCGGTTTAAACCACCACAATAACATCGGCGCGTAAATCAGGTAATCCACGGGCATTAATAACCACACCACCAGCGCGAAACCGACCAGCAATAATGTCCAAATCGGGTAAATCAACCGCCAGTTGTGCTGTACCATTGCCAGCCCTAAATCGGTGGCTTCCCACGTAGAACGCAGGCGAATCTGGGTGGTAATGTCGTTAAGCTGCACGCGCACGCCCTCGCCCAACTAACGCGAAATAGCCGATGACCAGCACCCACAATACCACGCCTATGGTGTATTTCACTGTCACCGGAATCCACACTTGCGATGACCAAAACGCTTCCACAAAAGCAGCCATAATGAATAAAGTCGCCGCGCCGTACACGATTTGAATTGCAATCTGGCTATTATCACGCAATGCCAGCAAGCGCGATTTACGCCCCGGCATGATTAACGCCTGCGCCAGTTGGAATCCTGCCACGCCTGATAACACAATCGCGGTTAATTCAAACGCACTGTGTCCCGCCACGAATCCCCAAAAGGTTTCGATGTAACCTAACTGGGTCAAATGCCCCGCTACCGCACCGATGGTTAAGCCATTAAACAACAAGAAAAACAAACTGCCCAACCCAAATAACATTCCCCCCGCAAACACCTGAAACCCAATCCCGGTATTATTACGGATATAAAACCCGAACATAAACACATCGCTATCCGCCTCGCGTTCACGCCCGAAACGGGTGGTGCGTGCCGGGTCGTACATCGTTTCCATATTCGCGACCTGTTCCCCACTAATCACGCTGTAAATCAGCTCTGGCTCTACTTGAATCGCAACCAACATCGCAAAAAAGCTGCCGAAAAACAGCAATCCCGACAACAATAAACTGCGATAACAGCTACGCACCAATTGCGGCAAATCCCGCAAATAAAACGTCGCCATCCGGTGTAAAAAATGCAAACGTGCGCCGTATAACTGGTTATGCCCCCGGATCACCAAATCATTGAGCTGCCCAATCAATAAGGGGCTGTACATCCGCGATTGCGCCAACGCGAGGTGGTGGCAAATCTGGCGATAAGTGCGCGGAAAATCCAACGCCGGTTCGCTTAACGCCTGTTTTATCCGCTGCTTTTTACTGAATTGCTGGTAATCCAACCACGCGCTAAAGGCCGTCCACAGCGGCTGGTAATGCGCAATAAACTGATCTTGTTTCACGCTTTACTCCCTCCACCTAACCACACGGCGATACCTTGTAACCATTGGGTCGCATTTTGGTGTGGCGGCACTAATGCCCCAGTCATGCGTGCTAATTCCTCTAACCGCGCGGGTGCAAGTGTTGCGCTGCGTTGCGCAAATAGCAAAATCGCCTGTTGTTCCGCCAAGGTCAGGCGCACATCCGGGCGTATGCTTGCCGCATCCAGCGGTATTTCCGGTACGTGAGGCGCGTGACAATGCAGCACCACGGTATTCGCGGCTAAATCCCCCAAGCGTTGGAACCGCCGGTTGAGCATCATGCTGATTAACCCAAATCCGTATAAAAAAGGCAGGAAATCCACCACCCGCAACAGATTGCGCACTAATGAACCAGCGGGCGTAATCGGGCTGGCATCGGTGTGCGTCACGTAAAGATTCAGTACTTTTTTCCCCGGT
The DNA here is from genome assembly GCF_017901175.1 of Thiothrix unzii. Taxonomy (NCBI): domain Bacteria; kingdom Pseudomonadati; phylum Pseudomonadota; class Gammaproteobacteria; order Thiotrichales; family Thiotrichaceae; genus Thiothrix; species Thiothrix unzii. The sequence goes on along the minus strand of NZ_CP072793.1, from coordinate 1,130,147 downwards.
GTTTGCCCGCGATGGCGCAGCTCAAAATACACCGGATAAAACCATTCCAGCAGAAAAATCAGGATCATCGCTATGCCCAGCCCCAATTTACCAAGGCTGGCTAATAACAACAGCAATGCCAAACTAATGCCGCTACGTAACAGCAGATCAAGCAACCACGCCAGTAAACGCGGTATCGGGCTTGCCGGAGAAAGCGTGAGTGCAATGCCTTCTGGGGTATTGACGGTGTAGGTAGTATCCAGACGCATCCGCGATGGGGTATCCTTTTCCAAAGTGTTCGCTTATTTTTATTCAGCAGAATGCAATTCAACACGTCGGATGTCAACCGGAAAGCGATGAGCCAACAACCCAAACCCCATAAACCCTCTCCTGAAATCCTCGCCGCGCTGAAAGGCTGGAAAACCCATTCCGGTTTCTGGCTGAAAGCCGCTGTTGCGATTGGTCTTACTTCCGGTTTGTTGCTGATCGTGCAGGCATGGTTGCTGGCAAACGTGGTAAATGCCGTGGTGTTTGCTGAAGCTGCTTTGGTGGATGTCATGCCCAGTTTGTGGGGCTTGCTGGCATTATTTCTGCTGCGGGCAGGCTTGGCGTGGGCATCCGAACAAGCCGCGTTTCATGCTGCTGTGCAGGTCAAACTCGCCATCCGCACCCAGCTTTACCAAAAAGTGCAGCAACTCGGCCCCGCATGGCTGACGGGTGAGCGCAGTGGCGATTTGCTCAATACCCTCAGCGATGGCGTGGAGGCACTCGAAGCCTATTACGCCCGCTACATTCCCGCGATGTCGCTGATGGCACTCGTGCCGCTGGCGATATTGGTGTTCGTGCTTGCCAATGATTGGCTCTCGGCGGTGGTAATGCTGGTGACAGCCCCGCTGATTCCGGTGTTCATGATTCTGATCGGCAAAGGCACGGAAAAGCGCAACCAGCAGCAATGGCAACAACTGGCGCGGATGAGTGCGCATTTTCTCGACGTAATTCAAGGTTTAACTACCCTGAAACTGTTCAATGCCAGCCGCCGCGAAGCGCAAGTGGTGGCGCAAATTTCTGACCAATACCGTCAAAGCACTATGTCGGTATTGCGGGTCGCGTTTCTGTCCTCGTTTGTGCTGGAATTTTTTGGCACGGTTAGCATTGCCATTATTGCGGTGTTGATCGGCTTCCGCCTGTTCTGGGGCGAAATGGATTTTCTGTACGGCTTCTTTGTACTGCTGCTTGCACCCGAATTTTACCTGCCGCTGCGCAATATGGGGACGCAGTATCATGCGCGGATGGCAGCGATTGGGGCGGCGGAGAAGATGGTGGGGATGCTAGAAGAGAAAATCCCCCTCAATCCCCCTTTTTCAAAGGGGGAGGCTGGATGTGCTACTTTCCTGATTCCCCCCTTTGAAAAAGGGGGGCTAGGGGGGATTTCTCTTCAAAACCTTTCCTTCACCTACCCCGACGCTAGAACCGCCCTAAGCAATCTCTCGCTGGAAATCCACCCCAACGAAACCCTAGCCATCGTCGGCGCAAGCGGTGCTGGCAAAACCACGTTAATCAACCTGCTAATGGGTTTCCTGCAACCCCAAAGCGGGCAAATCCTCATCGGCACTACGCCGCTAACCGATATTGCTCCCGATGTATGGCGCAAGCAACTGGCATGGCTGCCGCAAAAGCCGCAACTGTTCCCCGGCACGGTTGCCGACAATATCCGCCTCGGCAACCCCACTGCAACGCTGGAACAAGTGCAAGCCGCTGCCGAACAAGCCTATGCTGCTGAATTCATCGTCAAATTGCCGCAAGGTTACGACACATTGATTGGCGAAGCGGGACAGGGGCTTTCCGGTGGACAAGTACAACGCATCGCACTGGCACGGGCATTCCTCAAGGACGCGCCGCTGGTGATCCTCGACGAAGCTACCGCCAACCTTGATCGTGCCAGCGAAACCTTGGTGCAAGCCGGAGTCGAGAGTTTGGCGCGAGGGCGCACGCTGGTAATGATTGCGCACCGTTTGCGCACCGTGCAAACCGCCGACCGAATTGTGGTGCTGGATCAGGGACAGGTGAGCGTGATCGGAACGCACGCCGAATTGCTGGTCAGTTCCCCGCTCTACCAGCAAATGCAAGCCGCTTATGGGGGTGAGGCATGAACGATTTACTGCGATTATTGCGCCTGTTCAAGCCGTATTGGAACTGGGCTGCGTTGGGCATGGGCTTGTCATTTATCACCTTGCTGGCGAATGTGGGGCTGATGGCGGTGTCGGGCTGGTTCATTACCGCGATGGCAATGGCAGGTGTCGCGGGTGTGTCGATGAACTATTTCACTCCGGCGGCGTTGATTCGGCTGGCAGCGATTGTGCGCACATCGGGGCGTTATGGCGAACGTTTGGTCACACACGAAGCCACGTTCCGCATGTTGGCGGAATTACGGGTGTGGTTTTACGAGCGCATCGAGCCGCTGGCTCCGGCGGTGTTGGAGCAGTACCGCAGTGGCGATGTATTGAGCCGCATCCGTGCCGACATTGATACGCTGAATAATGTGTACTTGCGCCTGTTAGTGCCGGTGGTGGTGGCGGCGTTGGCGACGCTGGTCTTCGTGGTGGCGTTGCTGTTTTATCACCCATTGTTGGCGTTGCTGGAGTTGAGCTTGTTGTTGGTGGCGGGCGTGTTGATCCCGTGGTTGATGAACCGTTTGGGGCATGAAGCAGGGCAACAATCGGTGGAAACGGCCGCGCAATTGCGCTCGGCTTTGGTTAACGATTTGCAGGGCATGGGTGAATTGCTGGTGTATGGCGCGGCGGATGCTCATGCCGCGCACGTTCAGCAGTTGTCGCAAACCTTGGCGGCGCAACAGCAAACCTTGAGCCGCTTGAATGGTGTGGCGCAAGGCGCGTTGGGGTTGTGTGCGAATCTGGCAATGTGGGGCATGTTGGTGCTGGCAATTCCGTTGGTGCGTGATCATGCGATAGCGCCGCCGGAATTGGCGATGTTGGCACTGTTTGCGCTGGCAAGTTTTGAAGCGGTATTGCCCTTGCCGTTGGCATTCCAGTCCTTGGGGGAAACCTTGGCGGCGGCGCGGCGTATTTTCAGTCTTGCGGATCAAGCTGCGGCGGTGACAGAACCAGCGAATCCGCTGCCTGTGCCTGAACGTTTAGATTTTGCGTTGCGGGACGTGGGGTTTCGTTATCAGTTGCAGGGTGATGCGGTGTTGGATGGTTTGACGTTGGATTTCCCGCAAGGCCACAAGCTCGCCATCGTCGGCGTAACGGGGGCGGGCAAAAGCACCTTGACCAGTTTGCTGCTACGTTTCCGTGAGCCGAGCAGTGGTGAATTGCTATTAGGTGGGCAAACTATCGCCCAATACAGCGGCGAAGCTTTGCGTCAGCACATCGCGGTCGTGCCGCAGCAAACGCATTTGTTTAACACTACCTTGCGCGAAAACTTGTTGCTGGCAAAGCGTGATGCGACGGATGCGGAACTGGAAGCGGTGTGTCGTACTGCGCTGATTCACGATTTTATTACGCAACAGCCGGAAGGGTATGCAACGTGGGTGGGCGAAACCGGCGTGCGTTTGTCCGGCGGGCAAGCCAAGCGCGTGGCGATTGCGCGTGCCTTGCTGAAACCGGCGTGGCTATTGATTCTCGATGAACCTACCGAAGGCTTAGACCCAGAAACCGCGACACAGGTGATGGCGAATATTCTCATGCATGTGGCGCGTAACGGGCAAAGCCTGTTGCTGATTACGCACCGTGCGCATGGGTTAGAGGCGATGGATCAGGTACTGCATCTGCCTTGATGGATGCGGTATGATGGCGGCGATTTTTAACCATAAACAGGAAATGCACCATGACAATCACTCGTGTAGCAGGCAACGGTGGCTTGCCGATGATCAACGTTAGCAACGACCATGCCGATGCCGTAATTTCGGTTTACGCAGGACAAGTCTTGTCCTTCACTCCCAAAGGCGCGGCGGATGTGCTGTTTGTCAGCGACAAAGCCTATTACGCCGAAGGCAAGGCGATCAAAGGCGGCGTGCCGATTTGCTGGCCTTGGTTCGGCGCAGATCCCGAAGGCAAAGGCCGCCCCGCTCACGGTTTCATGCGTAACCGCATGTGGAGCGACTGGGAAACCCGCGAAAATGCGGATGGCTCAACCACCGTGATTTTGGGCGTGGAATCTTCCCCCGAAACTTTGGCAATTTGGCCTCATGCGTTCCGTTTGGCGATGGAAGTTACCGTCGGCAAAACCTTGCAACTGGCATTGGTGACACGCAATACCGGCGATGCAGCATTCACGATTACCCAAGCGATGCACACCTATTTTGCAGTGGGTGATATTGCGCAAACGACCGTGACCGGGTTGGAAGGTACGCAATACCTCGACAAAGCCGCAGACGGCAACGGTGCTACCAAGCAGCAAGGCGGTGCAATCAGTATTGCGAGCGAAGTTGACCGCGTTTACCTCGGCGTTCCGGCGGAACTGGCGATTGTCGATGGCGCGTTGAACCGCACGATCCGCATTACTTCCAGCGGCAATAAAACGGCGGTGGTGTGGAATCCGTGGGCAAAAATCGCGGCGGGCATGGCTGATTTGCAGGACGACGACTACACCCGTTTCGTATGCGTCGAAACGACGAATGCGGCGGATGATGTGGTTAGCATTCCGGCAGGTGCGGAATTCCGTTTGGTAGCAGAATACGGGGTATAAGCGTCGCTCATGCAAATACAAGTCAGCCAACTCATCGTCAAATTCCTGCAACAGCTAGGTGTCGATACGATTTTCGGGATGCCGGGGGCGCATATTTTGCCGGTGTATGATGATTTGTATGACTCCAGCATCCAGACGGTGTTGGTCAAGCATGAGCAGGGGGCGGCATTCATGGCGGGTGGCTATGCCCGCGTGAGTGGGCGTATCGGGGCTTGCATTACTACCGCAGGCCCCGGTGCGAGTAATTTGATTACTGGCATTGCCAACGCCTACGCCGACAAGCTGCCGATGATTGTGATTACCGGCGAAGCCCCGACCCACATTTTTGGGCGCGGCGGTTTGCAGGAAAGTTCAGGCGAAGGTGGCAGCATTGACCAAACCGCACTGTTTTCGGGCGTGACCCGTTACCACAAGCTGATCGAACGCACCGATTACCTCACCAATGTGCTGAATCAGGCCGCTCGCCAACTGGTTTCCGACGTGCCGGGGCCTGTGGTATTGAGCATTCCGGTCAATGTGCAAAAGGAACTGGTCGATGTCGCGATTCTGGACAAATTGCCTACGCTGAAACCGTTACCCAAGCTGCAAATTGCCCCGCAACTGTTGGAACAATGCGCCGAAATGATCCGCCAAGCGCAACGTCCGGTGATTCTTGCGGGTTACGGTTGCCTGCAATCGGCGCAAGCGCGTGCCGAATTGCGTCGGTTCAGTGACCACCTCAATATTCCGGTTGCCACCAGTTTGAAGGGCAAGGGTGCTATTGACGAACGTTCCGAACTGTCTTTAGGCAGTCTGGGGGTCACCTCCAGCGGTCACGCCATGCACTATTTCATGGAAGAAGCCGACCTGATTATTTTGCTGGGGGCGGGCTTTAACGAGCGCACCAGCTATGTGTGGAAACAGGGCGTATTAAACCCCAGCAAAATCATTCAGGTTGACCGCAATGTGGCGCAATTGGAAAAGGTATTCAAAGCCGATTTAGCCATCCAATCTGACCTTGGTGATTTCCTCAAATCCATGAATGCCTGTTGTGTTCCGCAAGGGCTTGAGCCGAAACCGCGCCCTGATATTGCTGCTTTCAAACGCCATATTGATCAGCAAAACATTGTGCATGACATGGTGATTTTCGGGGATAAATTCGCGCTGGTGAAAACCCTGTTTGCGCGTCTGGAACAGCATTTTGACGAAGGCATTGTATTGGTCGATGACAATATTATTTTCGCGCAAAACCTTTATCGGGTGAAAGCGGATGATTTGTTTGTGCCGAATACCGGGGTATCGTCATTAGGTCACGCGATTCCTGCGGCGATTGGCGCACGCTTTGCGTTGAAAAAGCCAATGTTTGCGATTCTTGGCGATGGCGGTTTTCAAATGTGCTGCATGGAAATCATGACGGCAGTGAATTACCAGATTCCGCTGACGATTATTATGTTCAATAACCAGACTTTGGGTTTAATCCGTAAAAACCAGCACCAGCAATATGAACAGCGTTTTCTCGATTGCGATTTTCAAAACCCGGATTACGCGCTGCTGGCAAAATCGTTTGGGATTAACCATTTTAAAATTGCCAGCGATGCCGATTGCCAGCGGGTGTTTGAATTAGCTGATTTTCACCAAGGCATTAATTTGATTGAACTGATGGTGGATCAGGATGCTTACCCCAATTATTCTTCGCGCCGTTGAGATAACCATGCCTGCACACTATCACTTTATCCTCAGCATTCCAGTAGCTGACCGCCCCGCGCATTTACGCAACTGTCTGGAAAGCATTCACCAGCAACTCACCCGTTACGGCTATGACGGCGGTATTACCATTGTGGTTGCCGAAGACAGCCGCGAACCGCAACACATCGCCGCGCATCAGGCGTTGGTGGCGGAATATGGCGCGAAAGGGCTGGACGTGATCCATTTCGACCTGCCCGAACAATATCAGGTGTTGCAAAGTATCCCTGTCGCGCAACGCCAGTTCTTAGGGAATTTGCTGACTACACAACCCACTGAACGTTTTTACCGTAAAGGACAAGCCGCCAACCGCAATCTCAGTTACCTGAAAATGCTGCAACTGACGCGGAATAAAGACCGCACCTTGTATTATCTGGTGGACAGTGACCAGTTGTTTTTGCCGGAACTGGATTATTTCCATCACATTAATCAGATTTTCCAAACCAATGACATCGCCATGTTGACGGGGAAGCTGGTGGGTGATCCGCCGGTATCGCCCTCGGTGATGGCAGCGAATTTTCTGGATGATGTGAGTGCGTTTTTGCACGAAATTGCCGACTATGATCTCAATGGCGCGTGCCAGTTTCATCGGGATACGCCTGTGCCGCATGATGCTGCTTATCATGATTTGGCAAAATTATTTGGGTTTGATCAGCAGACTAGCCATTTTGATTACCCTTGCCCATTATCGGGGGTACATGATAATCAGGCGTGCCTGGAAACCTTTGCGGCACGGTTACAGGCGTTTTTCTTTGGCGAACATTTGACACGCAAGACGGTGTATCAACCGGGTGCTGACCCGTTGGCACTGACCCCGGCACGCACCATTTATCCCGGTAATTACATCGTCAATTTCGAGGGTTTGAAATACATTATTCCGTTTGGGCATTTGCGGCTGCGGATGTCGGGGCCGACGGCGGGACGGTTGATTCAAGCGGAAATTGGCGAACGGTTTGCGGCGGCGAATTTGCCGATGTTGCACAAGCGTACCACGGATGCCGATGACGGTTTTCGCCCCGGTGTGGAGCAACAACACGATGCTGCGATTGATATTTCGGATGAGTTTGAACGCCAGTTTTTTGGCGATTTAATGCTGTTTTCGGTGGTGGCATGGCTCAAACAGCACGATTTGGCGCAATTAGCCAATGCCGCTGCGGTGCAACAGGTGATGGATACGGTGGAGGCGGAATTGCTGACATTGTATGAAGCTAAACATGCGGCAGTGAATGCGCAGGTGCAAGCCTTGGAACAGTGGGTTCAACAGCCGCAGCACGGCTGGCAAGGTACGCCCGCGTTGACGCAGGTGTTGCAGTTTTTGGGGAATATTCGCCGGAACTTCAGTGAGCAGTCGCTGGCTTGGCAGCAAATCCAATCGGCTGAGCATCGGGCAAAGCGTAAGCAGCAGATGCTGGCAGCGTTGATGGGGTATCGCGGGGAGCGCGAAGTGTGGGATCAGTTGTTTTGACAAGTCTATTGCGCGGTATTACTCTTGGTATGAATTAGTACTTAAGGTAATACCAAGGAGCTAACATGAACGCTTTTGTATCGACAGTGACGCAAAAGGGACAGGTCACTATTCCCAAAAGTGTGCGGGATAATCTGCATTTAGTCACGGGAGATAAGATTGAGTTTGTCCTGAATGATCGGGGTGAGGTAGTTATTAAGCCCGTTACCCGCAAAGTGGCAGAGGTTGCCGGGTTGTTGAGCAAGTACAAAAAATCCCAGCCGGTAAGCATCGAAGCAATGGATCAGGCTGTTGCCCAATACATCAGGAATGAGGCGGTATGAGGGCTGTTGATACCAATGTGCTGGTGCGCTTTTTGGTGCAGGATGACGAAAAGCAGGCGCAAATCGCCACCCAATTATTGGCGGATGCCGAAGCTGACAAGCAACCTTTATTTATCAGCAATGTGGTCGTGTTGGAAATGATGTGGGTACTGAAAAGTGTCTATGAAGTGCCGCGTGATGAAATCCTAGACTCCCTAAGCGAATTGCTGTCTATGGTTGCGTTGGAGTTTCAGGACTCATTGAGCGTCCGCGATTTCGTTAGCAGCGCACAACACAACACCTATGATTTGGCGGATCTGCTGATTTGCCACGTAGCGCGGGGCAAAGGCTGCGATACCACGCTGACGTTTGACAAAAAAGCTGCCAAAGCACCGCATTTCACCAAACTCTAATGTCAAATTGATCACCCGTTAGGATGCGCAACATGATCATCCCTCCCGAAGAACTCGATTTCCAACCCATCCGCGCTCAAGGCTCTGGCGGGCAAAACGTCAATAAAGTCTCGACGGCGATTCACTTGCGTTTTGACATCCGCACTTCTTCATTGCCGGATAGTTGGAAAGAAAAGCTGTTGAGCTACGCGGATCAGCGCATTTCCGGCGATGGCGTGGTGGTCATCAAGGCGCAAACCCACAACAGTCAGGAAAAAAATCGTGCGGATGCACTCGAACGCTTGCAACAATTAATCGTGGACGCGACCAAAGTGCAAAAGAAGCGCAAAGCCACGCGCCCGACGTTTAGCTCGCGGCTCAAGCGGCTCGACAGCAAGAAAAAGCACAGCGACATTAAATCAGGGCGTAAAAAAGTCGATTATTAGCAATGCTGTTTGGCGTAGTGCAGCAAGAGGGTGCGGCTGCGTTGATAAGCCTGTTCTGCCTGTTGCAATAACGTCGCATCCAGTTCCACATCATCCACCGCTTCTTGAAAATCCGGTAATATTTTGCCGGTGTGAATGAGCGGTGAAGTATCCCCCGCACCGGCTATGCCTGTTTTGGCAAAGCTACCGTATTCACGCGATAACGGTTCAGCTACTCCTATCCATTGCTGTAACTGGCTTAATAAGCGGTCGGTGTCAGTACAGACTTTTTCGGTATCAAAATAGTAATAACGTTGTGGGTGTTGTTGGGCGAAATCGGCAAGGGTTTGCAGCCGTTCCAAGTAATAGTTGGTTGCCCCAGTGGGTTGCGCATACAAATCATCGCTGGATTTTTGCCGAAATAACTTAATGATACTTTTAATGGTTGGCTCAGGTTGGCGCAACGCAATAAAAATGACAGCATATTGCAACGCGGGCAGGCTTAAATTTAGCCGATAATCGTTGTGCAGCAGTTTATCAAACTGATAATGACTGTCGGGTTTTAAACTATCGTGTTGGCTGTAATCCGCAATTTGCTGGGCTAAATCCGCGTCGCTGAGGTAGCTTTGGTGCATTTCGTAATAGCCATTGATACGCGGGTGTGAGCCGATAATATGCCCCAAGGTACTGCTGTAGGCTCGCATGTGGCTGAGTAGAAAAATTCGGGAATAGCGGTCTGTCATAGTTTAAGGTTTCGCGGAATTGATGGGGGAATCAGTATGAGTTTGCCTGATTTTTATTGCCAATGTAAGTTACTTTCCTCTGTTCCGTTTACCACAACGCATCACGCCAACTCTCTGTGCCAAACCCTACAAAGGGTTCAAAAATACAATCTAACCCACTGAATAAAAAACAATTCCACAACATGGCACGCCCTTTGCTTGATCTTCCTCATTTGGCACAAGGAGCACGACATGACCGATACCGACCTCACCCTCGACCTCGAAGAACTGGTCAGCGCGGAAGACTTCCTCAACTACTTCGACATCGCGTTTGACCAGACTGTGGTGCATGTCAACCGCCTGCACATCCTGCAACGCTTCCACAACTACCTGACGAAAGAGCCAGTCGCCAGCGACGACGATGCCTTGCGCGAGCAATACACCCGCCTGCTCTCCAAGGCGTATACCGACTTCGTGGACTCCGATGCCAAGACCGAAAAAGTGCTGAAAGTCTACCGCATGAACGAGCCACAAACCGCTTTCGTCACGCTGGAAAGCCTGTTCGGGAAGGGGTAACGCCATGCCCCAATACGAATACGGCGCGAAAGTGCGCGTGATCCGCAATGTGCGTGACGATGGCACGTTTTACGGCGCAACCATCGGCAATATGCTGGTAAAGCGCGGCAGTGTCGGCTACGTGCGCGATGTCGGCACGTTCCTGCAAGACCAGATCATCTACTCGGTACATTTCCTCGACGAACAAAAAACAGTCGGTTGCCGCGAAGAAGAACTGATCGGCGGTGATGACCCGTGGGAACCCAGCCTCTACCAATTCCGCGACAAAGTGACCACCAAAGTCACCCTCTCCATTGAAGGTGAAGTCATCGCCAACCCCGGCGATGTCGGCGAAATCCTCAAAGTGATCAGCGGCTTACCCACAGGCTTCGCCTACCATGTGCGCTTCCCCGGACGCACGTTGCAAGTCCCCGAAAAGCTGCTGGAGGAAGTCCCCGATGCCTAACCTAAGTTTCGCCATCATGGGCAAGCCGCCCGCCTACCGCTACCACCTGCTGCGTAACGCGCTGGAAGCTTTTCAGAAAAATTTGCCGCATCTGGATGAAAAGGAATTCAACCGCGTCTGCCAACGCGCTGACCGCAGTTTTCACCTCGAATCACTCGCCCTGCAAAGCCCCGAAGCCAGCCAAATCATCATCCAGCCCGAACGGGTCGATATGGCACTGCAAGAAATCGCCGACCGCTACCCCAACGACGAAGACTTCACCCTCGACCTCAGCCAGAACGGTCTGACCCCCGACACCCTGCGCCAAGCCCTGCAACGCGAACTGTTGTTCGACGGCATCCTGCAAAAAATCGCTGCCCGCAGCATCACCATCGGCGACATCGACGTGCAGCTTTACTACGAGATGAACCGCGAACGTTTCATGCAGCCAGAAACGCGGCTGGTGCGGCAAATCCTCATCACCGTCAACAACGATTACGCCGAAAACCAGTACGACACCGTGCTGCAACGCATCCGCAGTATCGCCGCCCAAGCCACGGGCAATGCCAAACAATTCGGCAAACTGGCACGCCAATATTCCGAATGCCCCACCGCGATGGAAGGCGGCAAACTTGGCAACCTGCCCTACGGCAAACTCTACCCGCAACTCGATGCCGCGCTGTTCGCCCTCAGTGCGGGGCAAGTCAGCGCCCCCATCGAAACCGAACTCGGTTTCCACCTATTGCTGTGCGAACACATTTACCCCGCACAACAAGTGTCACTGACCAAGGCCAAAGCGCAAATCCGTACCCAGTTGCAAGAACGCGCCCAACGCAACTGCCAGAAAGAATGGTTAAAGCAATTGCAAGCCACCACCCCAGAGGTATCCCCATGAGCGATAAAACAGCCGCCTGTTCCTTCTGCGGACAAGAGCAAACCGCGCACATCCCGCTGATTGCCGGAATGAACGGACACATTTGCGAAGCCTGCGTGCGCCTTGCCCACCAAGTCATCAGCACCTGGAGCCGCAAGCGCAGCATGAGCGAACCGCTCAAAACGCCACCGAAACCGCTGCAAATCAAGGCGATCCTTGACGGCTACGTGATCGGGCAAGACACCGCCAAAGAAACCTTGGCCGTCGCGGTCTACAACCATTTCAAACGCCTCAATCTGGAAACCGACAAGCCGCGCATTTGCACCCGCACCGACAAATCGGTGGTCGAACTCGACAAATCCAATATCCTGCTACTGGGGCCTTCCGGCACAGGCAAAACCCTGCTGGCAAGCACCTTGGCGCGGATCGTGGGCGTACCGTTCGTCATCGCCGATGCCACCACCCTGACGCAAGCGGGTTACGTCGGTGAAGACGTGGAAAGCATCATTGCCCGCCTGCTCGACAGCGCCGACGGCAACAAGGAACTGGCGGAATGGGGTATCGTTTACATCGACGAAATCGACAAACTTGCCCGCAGCGGTGAAAACTCGCACGGAACCCGCGATGTCGGCGGCGAAGGCGTGCAACAAGCCCTGCTCAAGCTGGTAGAAGGCACGACCGTCAAAGTCCCCGCCAAAGGCCGCAAAGACCAAGCCCCGGTAATGCTCGACACCCGCAATATCCTGTTCATCGTCGGCGGCGCATTCTCCGGTCTGGAAAAGCTGCTGGAAAAACGCCTGAAACCGGGCGCAAAAGGCATCGGTTTCCACGCCGCACACGGCAATCCGACCGATGGTAGAGACGCAAAATTTTGCGTCTCTATGGTATTGGGCGAAGTGCAACCGGAAGACTTGCGCCATTTCGGGCTGATCCCCGAATTCATCGGACGTTTCCCGGTCATCACTGCGCTGCACGAACTCGACGAAGACGCGCTGGTACGCATCCTCACCGAACCACAAAACGCCCTGATTAAGCAATACCAACAACTGTTCGCGCTGGATAATGCGGAGTTGGAGTTCACCAACGATGCACTGCGGGCGATTGCACAAAAGGCGATTGCCCACGGCACGGGTGCACGCGGTTTACGTGGCGTGCTGGAAACCTTGTTGCGCAAGTTGATGTTTACCTTGCCATCGGAAGAAAATGTGGCGCGGTGTGTGGTGACAGAAGACGTAGTGAAGGGCGAAATTGAGGTTGTGCTGGAATACCGTTTACCCGACACCTCAGACAGCGTGGCGGAAGAATCAGAATCTGGATTAATACCTCAAACCACTGTGGGTTAATGTATACTTTCTAATCCATTTTCACCCGCAGAAACGCCCGTATGACTGCCATCACTGCCGAAACCCTCCCGCCGCCGCTGGTCTGGATCACCAAAACCACGCGGGCGGGAGATACCAACGCACGCATCGGCATCGCCGAACACCTGAGCGATACTTGGTCAGAATTGGAGATGCCCAGTGAATTTTGTACACCGGAACAAGTGAAAGCGCGATTATTGCGAGCAAACCTTATCAGGCCGGATGCGTTGAAATGGCCTGATGTATTAATCGGGCCGTGCTTTCATATTCCATATATGCAGGTTATTAAAACGTTATCCGGTGGTAAAACCGTCGTGGTTGCTTTACGTCCGCCGGTACGCGGCTTACAGATTAAAGCCCAACAAACGGATATTGATAATACCGATATTATCGTCAGCTACCCATATCACAATAACGACAACATCCCTAATCTTTTATTGTGTGAAACCGTCGCCAACCGCATAAGGGATAAACAATTGCGTCAAGCAAAATCGCGCTGGGCTAAAGACTTTGCGCCATTCATTAATAAAGGCACTGTTATCGGCTTACTGATGGGCGGCGATGTCGGGGATAAACGCCGGATTTTTTCACCCGCCATTGCGAAAAATCTGGGTAAAACTATCAACGAAATCGCCACACGCATGAAATCCACGTTAATCATCAGTGTATCTGCGAGGACATCACAAGAAAGTCAGGATGCGCTATGTTCACAAATCAGCGTTCCTTATTATTTGTATGACCCAAAACAAACGACTGGAGATAATCCTTATTTCGGCATTTTAGGAAGTGTGGATTATCTCGTGGTGACAGCGGATTCTATATCCATGTGCAGTGAAGCTGCGAGTAGCGGCAAACCCGTTTATATTTTCCATGATCCCGATATTGTGGAAGCTACCCATAATCAAGTTGTCTCTTTTCTAATAAAAAAAGGTCACGCCAGATTATTGAATAAGACTACCGATTTGGAAAATTTTTCCTATACACCAAGCAATAGCGCACAAATCATTGCCAGCAATGTTCAACGTATTCTGAATAGCCGGAAAAATTAAGGGAACCTCTAAAAACCCACTGATACCCGTACAAATGTGAGAAAATGCTCACCTGAGCCAACGACCCCGTTACTAGCCATGCCCAAGAAAAGTGCCATCAAAACCAGTCTGTTTGCCGCCGAAGAGCGTGAACAGAAACTCGACCGCAAGGGCGACTTGCTGTCCACGCTGAACCAGCACGTCAACTTTGTCGCCTTGGCAGCAGAAATCGACCACTATGCCGCGTCAATTACTTTGTCCGGTCGGCGACAACTATCTTGTCCGGTTAGTTGTCGTGTGAAAGTGGGTTAGTTTTGCCTCCTGTTCATGGCAGATTGTCGGCGGTAACTCTCCCCTTGGCATTCCAAAATGGTGGCATGGTGGACGAGCCGATCAATGGCGGCGACGGTCATCATGTTGTCCTCAAATATTTGCCCCCATTCGCTGAAGGGATGGTTGGAGGTGATGATGAGTGAGCCAGTTTCATAGCGGTGGGCAATCAGTTCAAACAGCACTTGGGTTTCTTGGTTGCTCTTTTTGACATAGCCGATGTCATCCAGCAGCAACACTTCGTAACGGTCAAGGCGCAGCAACATCTCTGCCAGCAACAGTTTTTCCTTAGCCTGCTGCAATTGCTGGACGAGAGCGGTGGCACTGAAGAATTTGGCGCGGAAGCCCTTTTCCAGCAAGCCTGCGGCGATGCCGCACGCCAGATGGGTTTTGCCGATGCCACTGGGGCCGAACAGCAGCAGGTTATGCGCCTGTTTGACCCATTGGGGTTGCTCGACCAATGCCTTGACTTGGTTGGCCTTGATGCCGTGGACTGCGCTAAAGTCAAAGTGTGACAGGCGTTTGCCTGCGGGTAACTGGGCTTCGTGCAAGTAACGTTTCAGGCGTTGTTGGTAGCGTTCATTGACTTCTTCCTCACACAATGCGGCAAGGTATTGTTGTGGCAACCATTGCCCGTCCAACGCCTGTTGCGCGAGTGCTTCCCAACACTTGCCGATGGTGGACAAGCGCAGTTCCTTCAACAAGATGGGCAGTGCTTCCAAGCTAGCCATGGGCAACCCCTGTAACACCCAAGAGGGCATCGTAAGCTGCCAATGGCACAGTATGCGACTGGATCAGCGGGACACCGCTGGGGGTTTCCGGGGCGAACCGCTCACGGCACTGCGCAATGCTGGGCAACGCGGAGCTGTGCAGGTGTTGCATGACAAACTGCCCGATGGCCAACTCTTGACCTGACTGGGCAGCCAAATACAGCAGCTTGACTAGGTAACGGCTGGCCTCTGTGGGTGGCAAAGTGGCATCCACCTGCGCCCAGATGGCCTTGTAGTCGGCGTTAGGCAATAGGTCATCGCGGATTTGTGAACAGCGGAACGCTTGAGGCTTACGCACCAACGAATCAATCACATGGCGGTAATTGACGCAACGCCCATTGCCGCCTTTGGGTGCATACAAGCGCGGCAGTGTCAGCAAATGGACGGTGCTGTGGTACAACTCCAGCCGTTCGTCATAGGCCAGCAACAACAATGGCGTACCCACCCACTGGGAAGGGACGGTGTAAGTGATGCGTTTGAAGCGGATGGTACTGCTGCTGGAAACCATAACCGGGTGTTCTGCATAGTCATTGGTGCGTTGCCGGGGTAACGGGCGCAAATGCGGCTTCTCCTCCTCAAAGCGTGTCCGACACGCCTTGTTGATGACCAACACCACCTGATCCACAAACGCTTGGTAATCCGCCAGTGCGTCAAAATCGGCGGAACCCCGCAACAGTAATGCTTGTGCCACCCGGCGTTTAAAATGCCCGTGGGCAGCTTCCACTGCCCCGTTTTCATGGGCAACGCCCTTGTTGTTGCGGCTGGCCTTGACGTGGTAATGGCGGCACAACGCCGCGTAACGTCGGGTCAGGGTCTGTTCTTCAACCAAATTGTTGTAGGCCGCACTCAGGCTGTCGGTACGGTGCTCGCGGGGTGTGCCGCCGCTGCGCCACCATGCATCCTGCAAGCCGGTCGCCAATGCCTCATAGCTCTCGCCACCACAAATGACCTTCACGTGGCACCAGCCGCTGTAGACCAGCCGGTAATGGTAAAAGCGGTGGGCAAACGCTTCCCCCTTGAGCGTGATCCCGTTGGGCTTGAGTTGGGTAAAGTCAGAAATACCTTGCTGCCCCGGTTCATGGTGCTGCAAAAACATCACCTCCAGCGGTTTGCCGTGTTGCAGCTTCCACGCCTTGATGCGGCGTTGTAAGGTGCGTTCCACCTTGCTGTCATACTGGTCGGGGTAACGCTGGCACACGTATTCCCACAAGGTCTTGGGCAACAGTTCAGGGTTGTCTTGCAGTAAGGGAACCAGCTCACTTTCCCAAACACCCGCCAGTGGGTCAGTACGGGTACGCCAGCTTCGTGGGGCTGGCTGTCCGCCGGGTGGGACATGGCTGGGTTGTTCAAGACGGCGGCCTGTCCGTTCGGAAAGGCCAGCCTTAACGGCGGCACTCACTTGCGTGAGTCCTGCTTCTCGGAGTTTCATATAGAGCCTGTATTGTTGAGTATTGGTCGGGAATCCAGGCATCGGTTTCTCCTTAGAGAAATACGCCTGAGTCTACCAACTCAACCGGCCACCGTAATTGTCGCCGACCGGACAAGATAATTGTCGCGGAATACGACCACATCGCCCCACGCCCAAGTGACAAGCGAGGAGGTCGTCCGCCCTATCCTACGGAACTGATGGTACGGATCTTGGTATTGCAACACCTGTACAACCTGTCGGACGAGGCATTGGAATACCAATTACTTGACCGACTGTCGTTCCAACGCTTCTGTGGCCTGCGGCACTCCAGCACGATCCCGGATGCCAACACTTTGTGGGTATTCCGTGAACGGATCAGCGCGGCAGGTGGTGCGGATGCGCTGTTTGATGCCGTCCAACGGCAGTTACAACAGCACGGTTTTATTGCCCGTGGTGGTCAAATCGTCGATGCCACACTAGTGGAAGCCCCTAAACAACATTTCCACAAAGAAGAAAAAGCGCTGTTGGAACAAGCGGCAACACCCGCTGACTGGACACCTGCCCAACGTCGCCAAAAGGATACGGAAGCAAGCTGGACGAAGAAACACGGCAAAAGCTACCACGGCTACAAACTCAGTATCAGTGCCGATCGGAAATACAAACTCATCCGCAAACGCCACATCAGCACTGCCAAAGAACATGACACCAACCATTTTGAAGCGGTGCTTGACCGAGCCAACACCAGCCGTAACGTATGGGCGGACAAAGGTTATGAAGACCAATCCCGTGAACAACGCCTCAACCAAGGTAGCTGGCGGTTACACATCCAGCACAAAGCCAAAAAAGGCAAGCCGCAATCCGACTGCCAGAAGCGCCGCAACACCCGCATCGCTAGACACCGCGCACGGGTTGAGCATGTGTTTGGGTCAATCTGTGCGATGGGTGGCAAAGCCATCCGCAGCATTGGGTTGGCACGGGCAGTATTCGGCCTCAGCATCAAGGCAACCGTGTATAACCTGCGTCGGCTTTGTTCGCTCAAAGAGGGTGGAGTTGTGCCCATTTGACGGGAAAATCCCTGAAAAAGCCGCAAAAATGCGGGAAAACAACCTGAAAATTGAGATGGATTGGTATTTTTCTAACAAAACGCCGATAGGCCAACGCTAACCACTGCAATATGCCGGGTTTTTAGAGGTTCCCTTAAATAAACGGGCTGAATCCGCGTACTTTTCCCGGCGCGTGAGCCACCACCCCAGAAATCAGGATAATCACCACAAATAGTTCCGCCCTCCACAGCGGTAACAAACTGGCAAGCAACAATAAAAACAGCTTGAAGATGACAACCATCCCTTTCAGTTGCAGCAACCAGCGTCCGTTTTCCCACACATACAACAGCACCAACAGGCTGCCAGTGGTGATGGCGAGTTGCCAAAACGGTTGGTATTGCGCCTTGGGCAAGTCAAACAGGAAGCCGCCGCTGATACCGGCGATGCCGACCAAATGCAGGCTGCGCATGAGGATGTTTACCCAGCGGTAGCCGGGGTAAGAGCGCGGTTTGGAAGGAAACAGGAGGTGTTGCCAGTGTGTCATGAGCGATTTATAGCAGATTATGGGGTGCATTCAAACGTGGTTAAATGCTCATGCATTATCTAACAGATTGTTTATTCATGATATTTTCAATAATTCGTTGACTATTTTCCAATGCCCAATACCAATCAGTATAAACCGGAGGATTTCCACTGAGCCATTCAGCAAAATATGTTACATCTCTCAAACGTTCCAAATCTGCGGCTTCAGTTTCAGTAAGTCGGTTATTACTTTGAACTAACGAAATGAGGTCTCTTAATGAAGGAGAGTCACCTAAATGATGCTTTTTGAGAGCAATGGCACTCAATCCTTTCCTCATCAGCATCCTTGCAAGGACGAGAGTAGCCCATTCATTCGCTGCAACTGAGTCAAAAATAGACTGTAATTCTTTTTTGTTCAGATAGTTACCGTGCATGGCTTTGCTTATGGATGCAGTTACCGTAGCTTTCTCAAACTCGAAACCATCCTTTCCCAATTTGATACGCTGTACATCATTTCGCATCATAATACTTTTTAGATCATTCCATATGACGATCAAGAATGGGCTGAAAACAAGTACAAATGCCTCCCACGACAAAGGACTCTTACCTGACGAAATGCTGATATATAAATGACCAAAAAGTAGTGAAACTATGATCAACAAGAAGATCAAAATTCTATAGTCACGCATGATGTGAATCTGCCCAGTAGATTAAATTAGACGAGTTTTTAGTCTAGCAGTCAGTATATGGTTTTGCCTAATCGACGATGACTCTTCACCAATCAAAAACAACCCTCAATCGCTGTGATGCAATCGACATGGATCGGCAACAAGCTACTCCCCCAACGCAGGTAACAAACGAGGGTCGCCCTTGATGTCATCACCCTTGCCCCACACGGTCACCGCCTCCACAAACCACTTACTTTTGGTCGGATGCGGCTGCAACACGTCGTATTCGGCGAAGAACGTCCCATCCGCATGGAACAGCAACGAACCTGTTTTGTAGCCGCTGGTGGGATGCATCCATACCCCCAGCAGCGAATCCAGCCCCGAAAAGGTGTCGCGTTGCAGGCTGTATTGCACATGGCTACCCAGCGTCACATCGGCACGTTCCGGCGGAAAACCCAGCTTGAGGATTTGCCGATTGAGTTCCTGACAGATCACATCAGCTTGCGCCACATTCTGGAGGATTTTCTCTGCCAAATGATCGTTCATGGTTAGCCCCAATGCTCAGCAGGCATCAATAAACTTTCCACCGGCTTGCCACCCACCAGATGTTGGTCGATGACCGCAGGAATATCTGCCTGCGTAATGCCGCGATACATCACCCCTTCCGGGTACACCAGCACGCTAACTCCCTGATTGCATGGCCCCATGCAGCCAGTAGAGGTAACTTGCACCTTGTTGTACAACCCCCGCTGATCCAGTTCCATACTGAACGCAGCAAATACCAAGAACGCATCCCGATCAGCTCCGCACGAACCGCGTGGATGCCCGTGCGGACGTTGCTGGGTACAAATGAAAACGTGTTTCTCTGGCTTCGCCATTACCTACTCCTTGTTGCACTATTCGTCATCATTATTGCGGTCACGCCGCTCCACCGTCTCCGGGTCAGCCGTAATCGGGCGGTAAATCTCCACCCGGTCACCATCCTCCACCTTGGTATCCAGCTTGCTGATCTTGCCGAAAATGCCCACCGCCTGATTCTCCAGATCAATATCGGGGAACTGCTTGAGCAAACCCGAAAACTCAAGTGCTTCCTTGATGGTGCTACCATCCGGCACTTCCAGCTTCAACCACGTCTGCTTGAACTTGTCAGCGTAAGCAATTCCCACGTTCATGCTTTTCTCCCATCCCACACCCGTTTCCCCGCCAGCAGGAAACCCAGTGCCATAAACCCACCCGGCGGCAAAATCATCAACAAAAAGCCCTTGTAATCGGGAATAATGGTCAGTTCCATAAAGGAAAACGCCTTGCCCAACAACAGCGACGCACTGGCAAACAACGTGCCACTCCCCAGCACTTCGCGCACCCCGCCGAGAATCACTAACGCCAGCGTGAAACCCAGCCCCATCATCAACCCGTCCACCATTGACGGCACCAGCGAATTCTTGGACGCATACGATTCCGCCCGCCCTAAAATTACACAGTTGACCACGATCAGCGCAATGAACAAACCCAGCACTTTGTACAGCTCATGCACCCACGCATTCAGTGCCATGTCCACCAGCGTCACCAGTGTCGCAATCAGCACAATGTAAACCGGAATCCGCACCGCTGGACTGACAATATTGCGCACCGATGACACCAGCAGATTGGAAACCACCAGCACCGCTGTAGTCGCCAGTCCCATGCCCAGCCCATTGGTCGCGGTGCTGGTCACAGCCAGCGTTGGACACAGTGCCAAGCCTTGCGCAAACACCACATTGTTGTCCCACAACCCGTCGCGGGTGAGGCGTTTATAGTCGGTACTCATGGTTTCACCTCCAGCATGTCCGCCTTGTGGGCTTCAAAGAATTGCAATGCTTCGTGCAGGCTTTTCACCACCGCACGCGGGGTAATGGTTGCGCCGCTGAACTGGTCAAATTGCCCGCCGTCTTTTTTCACCTTCCACTGGTCTTCGGGCGGGTTGCTCAGCGACAAACCGGTGAACTTGGTGATCCAGTCATCCTTGGCGGCTTCGATCTTGTCGCCCAGCCCCGGTGTTTCCTTGTGGGACAACACCCGCGTGCCGAGGATTTTGCCTTGCGGGTCAAGCGCGATAATGGTGCGGATTTCGCCCGCGTAACCGAAGCCGACGGTTTCCCACACCAGCGCGGTGACGTTGCCCGCTTTTGTGCCTTGATAAACTTTGATCTCTTTGCCGTCTGCCCCGGTCAGCAGCAGCGGCTTTGCCACCATATTGTTATCGTGCAAATCATCCGGCACGACTTGCGCCAGCGATTGTTGCAGGTCTTCCATCTTGCGCTGCGCAATCGGTTCGCGGGTGGCGTTATCCACCCCCAAGAGCAGCGCGGCGGCAATCGCGGCGCACGCTCCTAACAGAATCGCCTGATAGGGAATCCGTTCCAGCAACGGGATTTTGGTGTCGTTGGTCATGGTTTGTTCTCCCCGCTGGCATAGTTGAGCGGTTCGCCCTTGCGGTCACGCCCGTAAATGCGCGGGCGGAAATAGTGGTCAATCAGCGGGGTCAGCGCATTCATCAGCATGACGGCGAACGCCATGCCTTCGGGGTAGCCCGCCCATGTACGAATCACGTACACCAGCAGCCCACAGCCCGCCCCAAAAATCAGTTGTCCGGTAGCTGACACAGGGGATGTGACCAAATCGGTAGCAATGAAAAACGCACCCAGCAAAGTCGCCCCCGCCAGCAAATGCACTTCCGCACCGGGGTAAACGTCGGGGTTGATGGCGTGCATGATCCCCGCCAATAGCAACAATGTACCAAGCAGCGACACAGGAATATGCCAAGTAATAATGCGTTTCCACAGCAGGAACAAGCCGCCCAGCAGCAGCAATACTGCCGACGTTTCGCCCATGCTACCGCCCATCATTCCCAGCCCCATGTCGCTGACACTCGGCAAACTGTCGGCAAAGCTCGACAAGGTATGCCCCTGCCCGGTTTCAGTACGGATATGCCCCAAAGGCGTTGCGCCACTCACCCCATCAACCGTCACCCACGTGGTCATTTCCAGCGGGAACGAAATCAGCAACGCCACCCGCGCCACCATTGCCGGGTTGAACAGGTTTTGCCCGATGCCGCCAAACACTTGCTTGCCAATGATGATGGCGAGAAATGCACCCAACAACCCAATCCACCAAGGTGCAGTCGGTGGCAAACTTAACGCCAGTAACCAGCCGGTGAGGATCGCCGAACCGTCGCTGAGGTATTTGCCTACGGGTTTGCCCATGATTTTCAGTGCCATCGCTTCCGCCAGCACGCAGCCGAGGATGGTAATCAGGAACAAGCTGATGGCAGGCAAACCAAACAGGTACAAGCCGAAAATGGTCGCGGGGGCAAGTGCCAACATCACCAGCAACATGGTGTTCTGGACGCTTTTGCCGGAATGGGTGTGCGGGCTGGAAATCAACAGGCTCATGCGCTAGCCTCCTGTGCGGTTTTGGCAGCGGCAGCCGCTGCGGCAGCTTTTTTGGCGGCGGCTTCGCGCTTGCGGCGTTCCATCATTTCTTTCTTCGCCCGTTCTTGCGCTGCCATGCGTTCGTTGCGCTGTTCAATCAGGCGTTTGGTTTCGTCCTGCTTGTGCTTGGCGCGTTGACGGCTGGCAAGTTCACCCTTGGCGTAGTTGAAATATTGCACCAGCGGAATGTGCGCAGGGCAAACGTAGGAACACGAGCCACAGGCGATGCAATCCATCAGCCCCAGTTTGGTGACGGCATCGAGGTTGCCTGCGCGGGCATTGGCTGCCATTTCCAGCGGCAACAGCCCGCACGGGCAGGCTTGCACGCAACTGGCGCAGCGAATGCAGGGCGATTCCTGATTTTCAGAAACTTCCTTGGCGGTAAGGGCGAGGATACCGTTGCAACCTTTCACCAGCGGCACACGGGTATCGGGCAGCAGGTTGCCCATCATCGGCCCGCCACTGATCAGGCGGGTCGGTTCGACGTTGAAACCTTCGCAATGGTCGATCACGTCCTGCACTTTCGTGCCCAGCAATACGCGCAGATTGCGCGGCTGGCGCACTGCCCCGCCGGAAACGGTGACGACTCGGGAGACGAGCGGTTTGCCTTCGCGCAAAGCATCGCGGACTGCCAGCGCGGTTGCCGGGTTATGCACCACAATGCCGATGTCGGCGGTCAAGCCACGCGCTGGTGTTTCCAGCCCGGTGAGGGTTTGTACCAGATGTTTTTCCGACCCCATCGGGTAGCGCATCGGTAAGCCGACCACCTGGATGTTGGGGAAGGCGGTAGCGGCTTCGCGCATCGCGGCTTGTGCTTGTGGTTTGTTGTTTTCGATGCCGATGATGATGTTTTCTACCCCCAGCGCGTAAGCCATAATGCGGATGCCGTCGATCACGTTGGCGGAATATTCGCGCATGATGCGGTCATCGCAGGTCAGGTAGGGTTCGCATTCCGCGCCGTTGATGACCAGCGTGTGCAACTGGTAACGGTTGCGCAGGTTGAGTTTGACGGCGGAGGGGAAGGTTGCGCCGCCCATGCCGACAATTCCGGCAGCAGCGACGCGGGTGGCGATTTCGGCGGGATCGAGGGTGAACGGGTCAGCGGGTGGGGGAAGTTCGATCCACTCATCCTTGCCATCCGGTTGCAGGGTGATGGTGTGTACCGACAAGCCGGAGGCGTGGTGCGCGGGGTAATGCCCGACCCCGACGACGCGCCCGGAGGTGGGGGCATGGATGGGCGCGGAAATCATTCCCTGACTGTTAGCGAGTAACTGCCCCTTGAGGACATGATCGCCGCGCTTGACTGCCGGTTTTGCCGCCGCGCCGATGTGCTGCTGCAAGGGAATGTGCAACAGGCTGGGTATCGGCAGGTCTTCGATGGCTTTGTCCGCGCTCAGGGTCTTGCAATCGTGCGGGTGTACGCCGCCACGGATGCGGAACAGCTTGCTGATTTTTTGGGTTGCAAAGAAAGTCATGCTGCAACTCCTGTCATCATCGGACTCGGCCAATACCACGTCTGCACCGTATGCGTCAGCGGGCGCATTTCAATACATTCCGTCGGGCAAACCTCAAAGCATTTCTCACAGCCGGTGCAAGCATCCGCAAACACCGCATGAATCTGCTTGGAACTGCCCAAAATCGCATCCGTCGGGCAACGCTTAAAGCACTTGGTGCAACCGATGCACAAGTTTTCATGCACATACGCAATCATCGGCCCCTTATCCGCCACGCCGGAAAGGTCAACACTCACCCCCAGTTTCGCCGCCAGCGTTTCCGCCAACGCCTTACCACCGGGCGGGCAAGCGGTCACGGGGGCTGCACCATTCGCAATCGCCTCCGCCGCCGGGCTGCAACCAGGAAAGCCGCACTGCCCACACTGCGAACCGGGCAACAGTGATTCAATTTCTTCCTGTAACGGGTTGCCTTCCACCTTGAAATACTGACCTGCCAGCCCTAACAGCCCGCCCAGCAACAACCCCAAGGTCATCAAAATCAGAATCGCAGTCATGCTCTACTCCCTTTCCTATTAGCTCGCCAGCCCCGCAAAGCCCATAAAGGCCAGCGACAACAACCCGGCAACAATGAACGCAATCGGCAACCCGCCAAACGCCGCTGGCACTTGTGCCAACGCCAACCGTTCCCGCAAACCCGCAAAAATCACCAGCACCAAGGTAAACCCCACCGCCGACCCAAAGCCATACAGCAAGGTTTGCAGAAAACTGTGCTGTTCTTGCACATTCAGCAGCGCCACGCCCAGTACCGCGCAATTGGTGGTAATCAGCGGCAAGAAAATCCCCAACACCTGATACAACGCAGGCGACACTTTCTTAATCACCATCTCGGTAAACTGCACCGTCGCCGCAATCACCAGAATGAACGACAGGATGCGCAGGAAACCCAGATCAAACGGCTGCAACACCCAATGCTCCAGCATCCAGCCCGCCACCGAAGCCAGCGTCAGTACGAAGGTGGTAGCCATGCCCATGCCAATCGCCGAATCAATCTGCTTGGAAACGCCCATGAACGGGCAAAGCCCTAGGAACTTGACCAACACCACGTTGTTCACCAGTACCGTACCGAGCAAGATCATGAAATATTCCATTGCGCATTCCCTGAGAATCATCTGTGGCAAAGGCAATGCAGGGAGCGTGCCAGCCTCTGCAAGCCTTGCGGGGCGTGGGTTTTGGGTGGATTTTGCGGCGTGTGGTTTGTGACAAAGGTGGGGAATTGTCGGGTTTGCGACAACCATTCGCCTCCGCACCCACCACCGTAGAGACGCAAAATCTTGCGTCTCTACACACGCGCATCTACACAATCTACACATGTACCACACCACCCAGCGTATTACCCCATTCCCGCCAACACGCTGGCACGCCTATTGCACCGCAATAAACACAGCAACCGTGGAAACCGTTATGCACAAGCCAAGCACCTCATTCGCCGAACACTACGCCGACCTCTCGCACATTGCCGGATTCGAGCATGTGACCCCCGGCCTGTCGCTGCAAGCCATCCTCGAAACCGTGGAGCAAGCCCCTGTTGCCATTTCCATCACCGATACCCGCGCCAATATCCTCTACGTCAACAGCGCGTTTGAGGAATTAACCGGCTATTCCCGCGACGAGATTTGCGGACAAAACGAATCGGTACTGTCCTGCAAAACCACCCCGCTGGAACTTTACCGCACCCTGTGGCGCACCATCCAAAGCGGCAAAGAATGGCGCGGCACACTCATCAACCGCAACAAAGCGGGCCAACGCTACCTCGCCGAAGTCACCGTTGCCCCCGTGTTGGATGCCCAGCGTAATATCACCAACTTCCTCGGAATGCACCGCGACATATCGGTCATTCACAATCTGGAACAGCAACTCAAACACCAAAAAATCCTTTCCGACACCATTTTCGACCTCGCCCCGGCCATCGTGGTATTGCTCGACAGCAACCGCAATATCCTGATGGATAACAAAGCCTACAAACGCCTCAAAGTCGAATTCGGTACAATCGAACCCGTCCATCTATTCCTCGATGCGCTCAAGGATCGGCTGCCCACACTAGAGGGTGAAACCTTCGACAATTTCCACGACGTGCAAGTCCGTTTCGACGCGCCCAATGGCAACGAATGCTGGTTCACCCTCTCCGGCATCCACGTCGAAGAACTCGACGATGCTGCCAAAAATTATTTCGCCCTAACCAACAGTGGCGGACATTATTTGTTGCTAGTTGCCACCGACATCACCACCCGCAAAGCCGAGCTGGAACGTGCCCGCATCCAACACCTCAAAGTGCAAATGGCGGAACAAGAACTCACCAGCAGCATCCGCGAAACCTTGGCAGGTGCGATTTTCCAACTGGAAACTCCGCTCAACGTGATCCAAGCCGCCCTGGTCATGCCGCCCTCTTCCACCGAAGCCCTGTACCCCGTGTTGCAGCAAGTGCTGGAATCGTCTTACCGCGCCATCAATGCCATGCGCATGGCAATCCCCAGAGCCGAACACGGCACGTATTCCTTGGTCAACATTAATCAGGTACTCAAAGACTTGCTGATTATTGCGACTGACCGGATGCTTTCCGAAGGCGTGGTCGTCGATTGGCGACCTGAACCTGTCCTGCCTGCGCTCATGGGTAATGAAGCCTCATTGCGGCGTATGTTCAATTACCTGCTCGACAATGCCTTGCTCGCCCTGCACGAAGCCGGGCGCGTCTACCGCGAATTGCGTATTCACACCCGTTTGCACGACGACAGCATTAGCGTGGAAATCACCGACAACGGCATTGGCATTCCGCCCGCGCAACGCTTAAAAGTGTTTGAACCCTTCCACAGCGGCTGGAAACGCGGCAACGGCAATGTCGGCATGGGCTTGTGCATGGCGCAAGAAATCGTCAACAACCACGACGGCAGTATCAGCATCGACCCCGATTACCCCAACGGTTGCCGTATCCGCGTCAACCTACCCCTAAAAGCCAGCAACGGGGGGATGGAATGAGCCACGACAATGCGCAATTGCAACAAACCCTCAACTTGCTGGAAGACGAACTTGCCTGTATTTACGCCGTCAGCAAGGTGTTAAGCCGTTCCCTCAACCTCAAGGAAACCTTGCGCGAAGTGTTGCGCGTACTGCACGAAGAAGGCCAGCTCGAACACGGCATGGTCAGCCTACTCGACGGTGACAGCGGTGATTTGCTGCTGCTGGAATTGCACCGTGCCGACAAACTTACCGTGGAAAATGTGCGCTACCGTGCGGGCGAAGGCATCATGGGGCTGGCGATTGAAATGGATAAGCCGCTGATTATCCGCAAGTTAGCCGACGAACCGCGTTTCCTCGACAAACTCGGCGTATACAATCCGGTGTTGCCGCTTATTGCCGTACCGATCCGCGCCCGTGGCGATGAAATCGTCGGCGTATTAGCTGCACAACCCCCCGCTGAATTGCACTTACTGGGCGAACGCCGCCGCTTCCTTGAAATGATCGGCAACCTAATCGGGCAAAATGTAGTCCTTGCCAACGAAGTCGCCAGCGACAAACAGGAACTGCAAAAAGAACGCGACTCGTTGCGCCGCAAGGTCAAAGGCGAATCCGGTTTCGCCAACCTGATTGGGCATACCCGCGTCATGCAGGTGGTGTTCGACCAAGCGCGGCAAGTTGCCAAGTGGAACACCACCGTACTCATTCGCGGTGAATCCGGGACGGGTAAAGAGCTGATTGCCAACGCCATTCACTACCATTCGCCGCGTGCCAACAATGCTTTCATCAAACTCAACTGCGCCGCTTTGCCGGACAATTTGTTGGAATCCGAACTGTTCGGGCACGAAAAAGGTGCGTTTACTGGTGCGGTCAGTCAGCGTAAGGGGCGTTTTGAGCAAGCCGATGGCGGCACGCTGTTTCTGGATGAAATCGGCGAAATCACCCCCGCGTTCCAAGCCAAATTACTACGGGTCTTGCAGGAAGGCGAATTCGAGCGCGTCGGCGGTACGCGCACTCTCAAGGTCGATGTACGCGTGATTGCCGCCACCAACCGCAATCTGGAACAGGAAGTGCGGGCAGGCGAATTCCGCGAAGACTTGTATTACCGCCTCAATGTGATGCCCATCATCATGCCGCCGTTACGCGAACGGCTGGAAGACATCCCTGACCTTGCCCGCTTTCTGGTCAATAAAATCAGCAACAAGCAAGGGCGACCGCTGGATATTGGGGACGGCGCGATTCGTGCGCTCATGCACCACGGCTGGCCGGGCAATGTGCGCGAGTTGGAAAATTGCATGGAACGTGCCGCGATCCTCAGCGCCGATGGGCATATTGACCAGCAGGTCATTCGTTTGACGGGGCTGGATAGCCAGTTTCCGGCTGATGATGGCTGTGGTGGTGGTAGAGACGCAAAATTTTGCGTCTCTACGGGAGGTGCAGGTAGCGGCAAACCGAAGGCGGATTTGAATGACCCGGATCTGGACGAACGTGAGCGCGTGATTGCCGCACTGGAAGAAGCGGGTTGGGTGCAAGCCAAGGCGGCGCGGTTGCTGAATATGACCCCACGGCAAATTGCCTACCGCATCCAGATACTGAATATTCAGGTGCGGCAAATCTGATACGTAAACCTTAATCCATTGACAAATATCACGAGGAATCACCATGTCAGAAATGACGCTTCAAACCCTGCTCGCCGGGGTCGCCAACAATACCATCGTCCCCTACCTCGGTGCAGGTGCGCTGCAAGGTTCGGTCGATAAACTGAGCGGCGTTGCCATCCCAGCCGACAGCGACAGCCTGATTCTCGCTATGAACGGCGGCAAGCCAATGTCAGCCCGTTTGATGTGGGAATTCCCGCGTGCGGCGATGGATGTGGAGCTGAAACGCGGGCGCAAGGCCGTCCATAATTTCCTCGAAGACACCTACGGCAAGCGCAAGTGGACACGCGCCCCATTGCACGATTGGCTTGCCAGCATCGAGCCGCATTACGTGATCGACACCAACCGCGACACCCAGTTGCAGGATACTTACGCCGACCAGCCGCATACGCTGATTCGGGGTACGGCGCGGATTGTGGGGACGAATTACCGTTTCGTGCTGAATGAGTACGTGGGCAGCGGTGGCTACCGCGAAATTACGCAGGAAGAGGTCAATCCTGAACTGCCGATTCTGTTCAAGCCGATGGGTAGCCCGCGCCCGGATGCGAATTACATTGCTTCCGACGCAGACTATGTGGACTACATCACCGAGCTGATGGGCGGGTTTGCGATTCCTGATTTCCTCAAGGAATACCGCAAAGGTAAGCAATACCTGTTCATCGGGATGCGCTTACAACGCGATACCGACCGTATGGTGATGTCGGACATTACCTACGCCTCGACTGAACCCAAAGGTTGGGCATTGATTCCGCAACCGACTGACAAGGAAGTGCGTTTCTGTGCGCGTATGGGGATTGAGATTATTGCGGCGGATGTGGCGGACTTGCTGGCAGCGGCGGGTGTCACTGGCTATCATGCCCAGCATGAAAACGCTATGTAACGAACCGCTCCTCCCCATTGATGCCGTCCTTGACGACCTCAAGCAAGCCCTGCGTGAACACCACGAAGTCGTGCTGGAAGCCCCACCGGGCGCGGGCAAAACCACCCGCGTGCCATTGGCCTTGTTGGATGAGCCGTGGCTTTTTGACAAAAAAATCCTCATGCTCGAATCGCGCCGTATTGCCGCCAAAAATGCCGCGCACCGCATGGCAAGCCTGCTAAACGAAAGCGCAGGCCAAACCGTCGGCTATCGGATGCGCCTCGACCATAAAATCAGTCACCAGACACGCATTGAAGTTATTACCGAAGGCATCCTCACTCGGCAATTACAGCAAGACCCGTCGCTGGACGGCGTTGGCTTGGTCATTTTCGACGAATTCCACGAACGCAATCTCGATTCCGACCTCGCCCTCAGCCTGTGTTTGAAAGGGCGCGAGCTGTTCCGCGACGACAGCAATCCGCTGAAACTGCTGGTCATGTCCGCCACCTTGGATAGCGTTGCGATTGCCAATTTACTGGATGATGCTCCAGTAGTACGCAGCGCAGGTCGTACTTACCCAGTAAACATCCGCTACGGGCAAGCTGCCAAACCCAACGAACGCATTGCCGAACGCATGGTCGCCACCCTGCGGCAAGCCTTGAGCGACAACCCTGACAGCAGCATCCTCGCTTTTCTGCCCGGTCAAGGCGAAATTCACCGCACCACCGAAGCACTCGGTGAATGGCTGGTGGAACGCCGCATCCGTGGCGTGCATTTGCGCCCCATGTACGGCAACCTCACGCTGGACGAACAGCAACAAGCCATTGCCCCGCTTGCCAACCCGGACCAACGCAAGGTGGTGCTGGCAACCAATATCGCCGAAACCAGCCTGACCATCGAAGGCGTGGATGTGGTGGTCGATTCCGGTCTGGTGCGCGAAGCCCGTTTCGACCCCGGAACCGGCATGACCGGCTTACACACCACACGCATTTCTCGCGCCTCCAGCACCCAACGTGCCGGACGTGCAGGTCGTCTTGCCCCCGGCATGTGCTATCGACTGTGGACGGAAAGCCAGCAAGAACAACTCGCTGCACACAATACCCCCGAAATCTTACGCGCCGACCTCGCCCCACTCGCCTTGCAACTGCTGCAATGGGGTGTGGATGACCCGGCGGAACTGCGCTGGCTGGATGTGCCGCCTTCCGGCCTTTGGCAACAAGCACTGGACTTGCTGGAAACGCTCGGCGCGATTGAACGCAAGGGCAAAACCACGCTACTGACGGCGCACGGGCAAGTGATGTGCAATCTGCCGGTGCATCCGCGCCTCGCCCACCTGCTGATTTGTGGCGCACAAGCCGGACACCTGAACGCCGCTGCCAACCTTGCCAGCCTGCTTTCCGAGCGCAATCCGTTCAGCCAAGACAATCCAGACATTAGCCAATCGCTGGAAATACTGACAGGCACAAGCCGTTGTCCATACCCGCAACAGGGCTGGTTACAGCGTACCCGCCAACTGGCAAACCAATTTATGGAACAAATCCGCAGCCAGAAACTGCCAGAAAGTGGTGTGAGCTTTTTGCTCCCCGCCACGCAAATCAATGGCTATTTGCTGGCCTGTGCCTACCCCGATCGTATTGCACGGCGGCGGCATTCCGGCGGCTACCAACTTGCCAACGGGCGCAGTGCGGATTTGCCCGATAAACACGCGCTCGGCAATCAGGCATGGCTGGCGATTGCGGAGGTCAGCAGCATGGTGGGCAAAAGCAGCGACACCATCCGCTCCGCTGCCGCACTGGATGATAAGCTGTTTGCCAGCGCATTAGCCGATCAGGTGCGCGGGCAAACCGTGGTGGAATGGGATAACAAAGCGGGGCGTTTCATCGCCGAAGCACAGCACAAAATCGGCGCGTTGGTGTTACAACGCAAAGCCCTGCAAACCGTACCGAGTGAAGCCAAAAGCACCGCCCTGATCAGTTTCATCCGCAAGCAAGGGCTGGATGTATTGCCGTGGCAGGCGGAACAGGAACAATGGTGCGCAAGAATCAATCTTTTGCGAGGTGTCGAAGCGGAACGAGCATGGCCTGATGTCAGCCGCGCCCACTTGCTGGCAACACTGGAAGAGTGGCTTGCCCCGTATCTAAATGCAGTTAATGTGCTGGGTGATTTCAAAAAGCTCGATTTGACCACTATTCTCAGCAGTCTATTGCCGTGGGACATGCAACAACGTCTCGAACAGCTTGCCCCTAAATCGCTTGAAGTGCCTTCCGGGCATTCCATCGCCATCGACTACAGCCAATCGTCGCCAGTGTTGGCGGTGAAATTGCAGGAAATGTTTGGTTGCCAACAAACGCCGACCATTGCCAATGGCAGGGTGGCATTGCTGGTGCATTTGCTATCTCCGGCGGGCAGGCCGTTGCAGATTACGCAGGATTTGGCGGGGTTTTGGCGCACGTCCTACCATGAGGTGAAAAAGGACATGAAGGGGCGTTACCCCAAGCATCCGTGGCCGGATGATCCGTTGCAGGCAATTGCTACGCGCAAGGTCAAGCGGTTAATGTGAGGCTTGCCGAAATATTCAGGGCGGCAATAAACGCCGGATCGTGCGACACCACCAGCAATGCACCGGGATAGTCTGCCAAGGTTTGTTCCAGCAATAAGCGCGAGTCCAGATCCAGATGGTTGTCGGGTTCATCCAGCAACAACAAGGTCGGGGCATTCTCACCCACTAGCACAGCCAGTAAAGCTACTTTCAGGCGTTCACCGCCGCTCAGTTCCTTCAGCGGTTGCAATGCCTTATCGCCGCGCATTCGTAACCCCGCCAATTCGGTACGTAGTAGGGTTTCACTGATGTCAGGGTGCAGGCGTTGCAGGTTGGTCAGCGCGGATGCGTTTTCATCTAGCAGGCTGAAGTGCTGATCCAGATACACGCAACGTCCATGCACCTCGCAAACACCTGAAATGGGTTGTTCCAGACCTGCAATGACGCGCAGCAGGGTGGATTTGCCAGAGCCATTCCTGCCCTGGATGTGCCAGCGTTCGCCCTGCTGTACGGTGAGGGTCAGCGGCGCATGGTGTACGTAAGGCAACACCAGTTCGGAAAGGTGCAGGCACAGGCTGTGATGCGCGGCTTCGGGGGCAGAGCGTAAGGTTTGCGGTTTGATGATTTCCAGCCGGGTTTGGGTAGCGCCCAATTCGGTTGCCAGTTGTTCGGCGCGTTGCTGGTGTTGTTGCTTGAGTTTGGAAAGTGTGTTTTCTGAGCGATCCTGTTGCGCATCCATCAGCAGTTTGCTTTGTGAGCCGGAATGGCGTTGGCGTTCGCCCTGTTTGCGGCGATGGGCGGATTTTTCCAACGCCGCTTGTTGTTCCAGTTTTTGTTGCTGGCGGTTGCGTTTGAGTGTTGCCAGTTGCTGTTCGGTGGCGGCAACTTGGGCATCGCGGATGGTGTGGTAGATGGCGTAATTGCCGCCGTATTCGTTCAAGCCATGCTGATCCAGCTCCAGAATCCGTTCCACCTGTTGCAGCAATTCGCGGTCGTGGGTGGCAACCAATGCGCCCGCCGGGTGTTGGGTCAGCTTTGCCAATAGCCATTGCCGACCTGCGGTATCCAGATGGTTGCTGGGTTCGTCCAGCAGCAGGTAGTGATCAAGTTGCAAGAACGCACGGCACAGTGCCAGCCGGGTTTGTTCGCCGCCGCTGAGATGTTGGACGGGCGTAGACAGGGGCAAATCCAGACCCGCTTCATGCAGTTCCTGTTCCCACAAGGCGGGCAGATGCCAACGATCTTCAACCTGCGCAAAATCGTCCGCGCTGGCTTCACCGGACTGGATGCGCTCGAAACTGTCATACAACGCGCCAACGCCGAGGGCATCCGCCAGATTCAAACCTTGCAGGCGTTGCAGTTGCCGCACCCAATAGAACGGCACAAGCCAGCGAATGCTGCCGCTAGTGGGTGGGAAATCTTGTGCGAGCAGGGCAAGCAAGACCGATTTGCCTTGCCCATTGCGTCCGACCAATCCGGTCAAGCCGTCGGTCAGGGTGGAGGAAAGCCCGGAAAATACCGTTTTGGTATCAAACTGTTGGGTTAACTGGGAAAACTGGCAGACTACATGTGTCATAAGGAACTCCAAAACACGGAAAATATGTAGCGGCAAACTTTTCCGTTCAAGCAGCTATTTTGCATCAGTGTTGTGCTTTGGAGTAAGCTACAACCATCATTTTTGGATAATTCTGGAAAGCAACATGATTGCATGGTCACTGGATACATTACCACTAGAGCGCATGACACTGGCGGATAAATTGGCACTGATTGAACGGGTATGGGAAAGTCTGACGCAGAAGAACGCTGATTTTGCATCCCCGACATGGCATGGTGAATTATTACGATCCAGATTGGCTGCTGCGGAAAATGGCGCGGTGGCTTTCCGCCCATTGGATGAAGTCAAACAACGTCTGCGCCGCCCGACTGCTCCATGAGAATTGAACTACATCCCGATGCCGAAGCCGATTTGGTTGACGGCTTTGCTTTTTATGATGCCCAACAAGCCGGATTGGGTGACTACTTCGTTGATTCCTTGCTGGCTGATCTTGAATCCCTCCAGATTTACGCAGGCATCCACCCCATCCATTTTGGTTTCAACCGGCTGTTAGCCAAGCGTTTTCCGTTTGCGGTGTACTATCGTGTGGAGAATGATGTTGTCAGGGTTTATGCAGTACTGGATTGTCGGCGTGATCCAGCAGTAACACACGAGCGGTTGGGATGAAGGTGTTGGAATTGGAAGAGGCGTATCAAGATGCTTCAGTCGCCAACTCCTCCGCCCAACACCCCAACGAAAGCCCCAACGTCCCACTCTCATCCTCAAACTGCACCAGATAAAACGTATCCTCCGGGTATTCCTCATAATGCCCGGTATTGATCAGCACGCCGCGAGTACCCGCTTTGACGACCAGCGCACCTTCGGCGTAGCCCGGAATTTCGCCATCACTGAACAAGTCGGCAGCCGCAAACACCATGTCACCGGGTTGAATTTGAGCAATATCCATGTCATCTCCGATACAAAACAATCTCTTACACCCCCTCTACCTCTGGGAGAGGGGGCTAGGGGGTGAGGGTCTTTAGGCATACGCCGGAGCAAACGCCTTTTCCGGTTCTTCCACTGGCACATTATTGGCAGCATCCCAATACGGCGACAGCTTGCGCAATTGCGCAATAATCGGCGGAACAGCGGCGATGACTTTCTCGATCTCGGGCATATTGTTGTAGCGCGACAGCGAGAAGCGGATCGTGCCATGTGCAGCCGTATAAGGAATGCCCATTGCCCGCATCACATGCGACGGTTCAAGTGAGCCAGACGTACATGCCGAACCGCTGGAAGCCGCGATGCCTTGCTTGTTGAGCATCAGCAAAATCGCTTCGCCTTCGATGTATTCAAACGCGATATTGAGCGTATTCGGCAAACAATTGTCCGGGTCGCCGGTCACGAAACAGTTGGGGATGGCAGCCAGCAAACCTTCCTTGAGGCGGTCACGCATGGCACGCACGCAAATGTTTTCATGCTCCATGTGTTCCATCGCCATTTCCGCCGCTTTGCCGAGTGCGACGATGGAAGCCGCATTTTCCGTGCCCGCACGCCGTCCACGTTCCTGATGCCCACCGCGCAACAGTGGACGGAAGCGTGTACCCCGGCGCAAATACAGCACACCAATGCCTTTGGGCGCGTGCAATTTGTGCCCAGACACTGACAGCATGTCGATCTTGGTGTCTTTCAAACTCATCGGAATTTTGCCGACCGCCTGCACCGCATCGGTGTGGAACATGATGCCCGCCGCGTTCGCCATTTCAGCCATTTCCACCACCGGGAAATACGTGCCGCTTTCGTTGTTCGCCCACATCGCGGACACAATCGCCACGTTGTCGGTCAGCAGCTTGGCGTATTCATCCAGATCCAACCGTCCTTTGCCGTCCACCTTAAGGTAATGCACGGTGTAGCCGTCTTTTTCCAGATTTTCGCACAGGGTCAGGATCGCAGGATGCTCAACCACGGTGGTGATGATTTCCTTGCGTTCCGGCTGCGCTTTGAGGGCGGAGAGGATCGCGGTGGAATCGGATTCGGTGCCGCACGAGGTGAAAACGATCTCGGAATCGTGTTCCGCACCCAGCAGCTTTTGCACCTGCTTGCGAGCAGCTTTAATCGCCAGCCCGACCTTGTTGCCAAACTGGTGGATGGAAGACGGGTTGCCGAACTGCTCGGTGAAATACGGCAGCATGGCTTGCACCACTTCCGGCGACACCATCGTAGTCGCATTGTTATCGAGATAAATACCTTCACTCATCACACAACTCCTTAAAACTTGCCCATTTCAGTCGCAGGCAATACGCGGATGAATTCACCCAAATCTTCCATGACGCGCTGTTGCACGCCGCCCAAAGTAGCCGCAGCCATCTGGCAACCGGAACACGCGCCGCTCAGGTTGACGAAGGCGATTTTCTTGTCGAAATCGACTTCCACCAGTTCGATGTCGCCTCGGTCGGCTTGCAGTTGCGGGCGGATCGCTTCCAGCGTGTGTTCGATGCGGCGCATCCGTTGCAGGTTGGTCAATGGTTTTTTAGCCGATTCAGTGGGTGGTGTTGGGGGTAGAGACGCAAGATTTTGCGTCTCTACGGCGGCGGCAAATTCGGGTTCGGCTAAAACCTTGTTGAGGATTTCTTCGATGCCTTCAAAACACGCGGAACAACCGCCACCGGCTTTGGTGTAGAAGGTGACTTCTTCCACCGTGCTGAGGTTGTTTGCACGAATGGTTTCTTCGATCAACACCGCATCCACCGCGAAGCATTTGCAGATTAACGCGCCTTCTTCGTGGTCGTCTTTCCACTCTTCGCCACGGTAATTAGCAACGGCGGCTTGCAAGGCTTCGCGCCCCATCACCGAGCAGTGCATCTTTTCCGGCGGCAAACCGTCGAGGTAGTCGGCGATGTCTTGGTTGGAAATTTTCAGCGCATCATCCACCGTCATGCCCTTGACCATTTCGGTCAGCGCAGAGCTGGAGGCAACCGCCGAACCACAGCCAAACGTCTGAAAACCCGCATCTTCGATAATGTCGGTTTCGGGGTTGACCTTGAGGGTCAAGCGCAGCGCGTCGCCGCAACTGAGTGAACCCACATCGCCAGTGGCATTGGCTTGTGCGACTGCACCAGCGTTACGCGGGTTGAAAAAATGGTCTTGTACCTTTTCTGAATAATCCCACATGGCTTGGGTCTCCTGTTGGCGTTGCGTCGTGAATCAGGCAGCGAATGATTTGCCGCAACCGCAGCTATTGGTGGCGTTGGGGTTTTCAAACTTGAAACCGCTGCCGTCGATACCGTCGATGAAATCCACGGTTAAGCCTTCCAGTTTCGGCGCACTTTCGGGGTCAACGAAGACGGTCAGTGCTGGAAATGGGACTTCCAGATCGCCGTCGGCTTTGGCTTCGACCAGACTCATGGAATATTGCAAGCCGGAACAGCCGCCGCCGGAAACGCCAATGCGCAAGCCAGCGATGGATTTGTCTGCGCCTTCAATGAAACGTCCGAGGGCTTTCTGGGCGTTGTCGGTCAGTATGATCATGCGTTATCTCCCGTTGTAAAGTGCTTTACGGGAATACTGCAAAGCCTGTGCCAAGTTGTTTTATTGTTGATTGTTAAGGATTTTTTGTATTGTTCGAGTGGTTTTGTAGGATTTGGCACAGGTCAGTTGCGCTGAGCTTGTCGTTAAGCAGACATACTGTTGTTGTAGACCGTGTGTGGCGGAAACATGGTGGCGATGTAATTGCTGACGGAATCTTCACGCTGTTTCCACACGCTGCTGGGTTTGGTGCTGGCAAAATCGGCAAGGGTGAGTTCGCCGAGAAAGTCGCGGATACGGCGGCTGAGTTCCACCCACCCTTGGGCAGCTTCCAGTCCGCGTGTATCGACGGTTGCGAGCACGCTTTCCAGCGTGTCCTCATCTGTCAGCGCGTGGGTGGCGTGGAGGATGTCGGCAATGCTGATTTGCGTGGCAGGGCGTGCCAGCCGATAGCCGCCGCCTACGCCGCGCAAGCCTTCTACCAGCCCGTGTTTGCGCAGGCCACTGAAGATGTGTTCCAGATACGAGGTGGAAATGCCCAGCGATTCGGAGAGTTCGGTGAGGCTGATGGGAGCGGCGTAGCGGTCAGTGGCAGCCAGTGACAGCATCGCGGTGATGGAGTGTTCGTCTTTGCGGGAAAGTCTCATGGGTTGTGTCCTTGTTGTGCCAGTTGGTAAAGGGCGCGAGCTTGTTGGGTGCATTGGGCGCGGATGTTGGGGTCGAGCCGTTCCAGCCAGCGGGTGGGGATATTGTCTATGCCGTACAGTGCGCCTGCCACCATGCCGAGGATTGCGCCGGTGGTGTCGGCATCGCCACCCCGGTTGACCACATCGACCAGTGCGGCTTCAAAGGTGTCGGTGCTGAACAGGGACTGGAACACGGCTTGCAGGGTATCAACGATGTAGCCGCTGGGGTTGTCGCGGCGGCGTTGGCGGTATTCAAATACGGGGTAACGTTGCACCAGTTCGTGCGCCAGCAATTCCAGTTCGACGCGGGGTTCACCGAGAATGGCGGCTTGCACCATCTGGATAATGCATTCTGTGCCCGCATCCGATACCGGGTTGTTGTGGGTGGTATGGGCTTGCAGGCGAGAGGCGGTTTGCACGTCAGTCCATGACGAATACAGGGTGACGAGGGCAACGGGCAGGCAGCGCATACACGCGCCATTGCCTGCGTCGTGCTCGCTTGCTGGCATGGTGGTTTGTCCAGTGCGGCGGAATTGCACGATGCCACGGCGCACGGTGTTGCCGATGTCTTTGGGTTTGCTGCGCATCCATTCGCTGAAGGCTTCCGCCACGCTGGTGGGGTCGACTTTGCCCGCAGCAAGGATGGCGTTGCCCAAAGCAAGGCTCATTTCGGTGTCGTCGGTAATGTCGCCCGCTTTGAGTTTCAGCCAACCGCCGCCAATCATGTGTTGGTGTGTGCCGTATTCGTGGCGGATTTCAGCCGGGGTCATGAATTCCACGGTTGCACCCAAGGCATCACCGATGGCAAGGCCGAGGTAGGCGGCTATTCCCCGAAACATGCGGCGTAATCCACACAGACTTCACAGGAAGGAGCGCGGCACACGTAGATGCCTTCGCCGACGCACATTTGCTTGTAGAGGAATTTTTTCCACTTCATGTCTTTGTCATTCCGTTCTGCGAGGGGACGGAAATTATCGTGCATGAGGGCAGATAAGTCTTTGCGCGACCACAATCCGAGGTCTTGCCAGAGGTGATCGTTGCCGGTGCAGCCAGCGCAAACGATTTCGGTCATCCAGCCCGCCATCGGTGAGGGTTGGCTGAGGTTTTGTTGTAACAAGATGCGCAAGTCATCGAGTTCCGGCAGACGTGAAAAGTCCAGCGATGCGACGTGGGCAGGTAGCGGTAATTGCGGCAAGGTCGGGAAATGGTATTCCATCATCGTGCGGAAAATGTCTAGTGGCAAACCGAGATGCAGCGGCATTGCACCTTGTCCGCACAATGCGGAGGCGTACATGGTTGCCAACAGGTGCTCGTTGGTTTCGCCACGGCGGTGCTGCATCAGGTGGGTGTAGTGGGTTTGTAAGAGATTGGGTGGTTTTGGCATGGCGGTCATCGCTATATCCTATCAATACGGTTTTTCCTAAATATGCAATAAACAAGCCAGTCGCCATGATTTTCATAAATCTTTGTAATGATTGTTTATTTTGTTAAATTCCCCAACGAACAATGTCGCACTTCTCACAACGTAGGGGCAACCGGCTGGTTGCCCTCTTCTCTGCAACATGGTGATTCAAACCTAAAGAGGGCGACCAGCCGGTCGCCCCTACGTTGGTTTTTTGGGGAGGTTCGGTAGAATGGTCGAATCTACCATTTATAAAAACAAGCCAATGTTACGTTACGATCCGACTATCCATCATCGACGTTCTATTCGTCTGAAAGGTTATGATTATTCACAACAGGGAGCTTATTTTCTCACACTCTGCGTTCAGCACAGGGAATGCTTATTTGGTGAAATTAGCGATGGAGTCATGCGTTTAAACGAGTTTGGCGAAATTGTTCTGACGGAATGGCAAGCGTCTGCCCATATTCGTACAGAAATAGAATTGGGCGAATTCGTGGTAATGCCCAATCACTTCCACGCTATCGTCTTCATCAACGTTGGGGCAACCGGCTCGTCGCCAATCCCCATCCTTAACACCAATATCTCTGTAAAAGGTCCCAAGTCCGCATCAATCGGTGCATTAATGTCTGGTTTTAAATCTAGTGTCACCAAGCAGATCAATGTGCTTCGCGCTACTCCTAGAGTACCCGTGTGGCAACGTAATTACTGGGAACATATTATTCGTGACGAACGTTCCATGCTGGAATTCAGCACTTATATTGAGAATAACCCGTTTCGATGGAAAGAGGATTCGTTGTTTGCGGTGCGATAGCGGAAATTGAGAGAGGATTGGAGGGGAGAGGGCAAGGAAGAAGAGGGCGACCGGCTGGTCGCCCTCCCCCCAGTCCCAACGTCAGTATCAATACTCGACCAAAACATCCTCATCACGCGGGATGAACTGGCAAGCCAGCCGCCATTTGCTCGGCAAATCATTAACGATCATGTCTTCCATCTCGCTCTTGGTGATTTTGCCGAGTTCCAGCAAGACGGTTTTTTCCTTTTCTTCCAGGTGATAGCCCATTGGCGCTTTGTCGCCCAGTTGCGTGACCTTGACCACGCAAGTGCCGCATTCGCCATCACCACAGGAAAACTGGATCGGAATCTTGTTGGTTTTGGCAATTTTCAGCACGGTTTCGGTGAAACTGCCTGCCACCGCATACACGGTTTTGTCCTTGTATTCGGGGCTGGAAAAAGTAATTAATGCCATGTTGTTCTCCTTGAATCAGGCGGGTTTAACTTTGCAGTCGCCGAGGATTTGCGCCTGACAAGCCAGACGGTTGTGACGACCAGCCATGTTTTCGCGCAGGACTTTTTCTTCCAGCACGGAAGGTTCGGTCAGGTTGTTCCAGCCTTCGGTGACTTCCATCATGCAAGTGCCGCAATCGCCTTCGCGGCAACCGTAGATAACGCCCGCACCGATCTTTTCAGAGATTTCGATAATGCGGGTTCCGGCGGGGACATTGACCGTTTGGTGAATGTCTTCAAAGGTGATTTTTGCCTTTGCCATGCTAATTTCCTTGAATCGTTAGTTAAAAAATTGTCTGGCGGCGCAGTTGTCAGGTGAGGTCACTGAATTCAATGACCCCGCGCTGCACTTCCTTGCCGACCAGAATGTTGGCTATTTCTCTACCCAACCCTGTGCATTCATCCAATTCTTCTTGTGTTGGAATCAATTTGACGCGCAACCCTTCGCGTGGGACGCGCATTTTCAAGCCACGCATCCGGTCTTCGACCATGCGCACGGCTTCGCCGCTCCAGCCATACGAGCCGAACGCTGCGCCGATCTTGCCCTTGAGATTCACCACCGCCAGTGACGAGAGCAGATCCCATACCGGCTTGACCGCATCGCCGTTGATGGTGGGGGAACCAAACAGCAGCGCGTCGGCGTCTTCAATCAAGTCAACGAAAGGTGCGACTTCGCCGCCTTCGAGGTCATACAGCGACACGCGCACGCCTTCGACTGTATCCGCGCCGCTGTAAATCGCTTCTGCCATGCGTGCCGTATTACCGTAGGAACTCATGTAGAAAATGATCAACGACTTGTTGGTGTCGCCGATTTCGCGACTAAGGGTGGAGGTGGAAAGCTCGCGGTAATGCGCCACGTAACGGCGTGGGCGTTCGCGCAAAATGGGGCCATGTGTTGGCGCGACTATTTTCATTTTCAGCGGCTCGATCAGCGCCAGCGCTTCCATGACCCACTGTTTGAACGGGCGCATGATGTGCGCGTAGTAGTAATCGAACGAAAAGCGGAAATCGCCCACCCGGTCGTTAAACAGGCGTACATCGCAGTAATGGCAGCCGAATACATCGCCAGAAAACAGCACCTGCTCCTCTTCCAGATAGGTGCATTGCGTATCCGGCCAGTGGAGGAATGGCGTGTGCAGGAAGCGCAAATGGCGGTCGCCAAGGCTTACCCGGTCATTGGTGGTGACGGTGGTGTATTCAAACGGCTCTTCGCGGTTGGGGCGCAATAACGCTTTTAGCATGGAGGTTGCCCGTGTGGAAATGTACAGTCGTGCTTGCGGGGCGCGGCGCATCAGTTCCGGCAACGCGCCGCTGTGGTCGGGTTCGAGGTGATTGAGCACGATCACCTTGATTTCGTCGTAACGCGCTACCGATTCCAGGCGGTGGAAAAATTCGTCCTCAAAGCCTTCTTTCACCGTGTCGATGATGGCGACACCTTCACTGCCGCGCACCAGATACGAGTTGTACGTCGTACCATTGGCGGTTTTGAGGATAATGTCGAAGGTGCGCAAGGTTGGGTCGAGTGCGCCGATCCAGTGGACACCGGGGGCGAATTCGACCGCTTCTTTCCATGTCGAGACGTTGAGTGGCGGGGTGTCAGCCATGACGGTTGCCTGCAAGACTCATGCTCAACAGCGCGGAATGGCGTTTGAGCAGGCAGTTGGGCAGGTTCGGGTAGGCGCGTTTTAGTGCCGGGTCGATCTGTCCGTGACGGCGGAAGGTCTGCAAGAATTTTAGTAAACGTGATGGCATGGCTGTGTCCTCGTGTGTTGAAAGGTTTTCCTCCGAACCGTTCCCCCCCTCCCTAACCCTCCCCCCGCAAGGGGTGGAGGGGATAAGAAAGAGGTACTTCTTCTCTCTCTTGCTCCCTTCCCCCCTTGCGGGGGAAGGGCTGGGGATGGGGGGATTCTTTCTTCTTTCCTATCTAGCTTGAATCTCCGCCTTAACCCGCTCCCACCGTTCCGGCGGAATCCCGGTTAGCGATCCCGGCGGATTCAGGGCTGCACCCTGACTGTCCACGATCACTTGTTCGACTGGGCAGATGCTGGCGCATTGTTTGTCGGCGTAGTCGCCGTCGCATTCGGTACATTTCTTGGCGTCGATCAGGAAATGCGGGATTGCGGCGTAAATGGCTTTGCTGGGGCAGAGCGGTTCGCACGCCCAGCAGTTCACGCAGCCGTCAACGATTTGTAATGCCATGATGCAGCTCCTTACGCGGTGGCGCGTTGCTTGGTTTCCGGTTTCTTGTCGAGCAAGCCTTTTTCGCCCATTTCCTTGTAGACGGCAGCAACCGCGTCTTCGATGGCTTCCAGTGCGTGTTCACCGTTGGGCATGATTCCGGCTTCTTCCAGCATTCCCCACGGCTCGTAGCCGATCTTGGAACACAGCACCACTTCGCAGCCTTTCAGGGCGTTGATGGTTTTTTGCAGCACACTTTCGCCGTCGCCGCAGGTGTCATCGCCGCTGCAATACAGGTCAGTTTTGCGGTGGCTGATGAAGCGCACGTCGTGGGCGTTGGCTTCGTAGATCAGGAATTCACGTGCATGACCGAAGTGCTGGTTGATGATGCCGCCGCCAGAGGTGGCGATTGCCATCAGTACCGGGCGGGATTCCTTTTTCGGAATGCTTAAGCTGGACAGCGAGATGAAGGTTTCATTTTTCTTCTGCTGTTTGGCGGCGAGGGTGGCTTCGATGGCGGCGTGGACTTCGGCGCGTTTGACCATCGCGGCGGCGTAGTCGACATCCACGGCTTCGATCTTGTCCATCGTGAATTCGTCACCACGGTCTTCGCCCAGCATCCCGACCGCATCGGCGCGGCATTGGCGGCAGTGGCGCATCATGTTCATGTCGCCGGAACAGGCATCTTGCAGTTCTTGCAATTCGTCGTGGGTCGGGCCGCGTTGCCCCATTACGCCGTAGAACGTGCCGTGTTCGGCTTCGGCAATCAGTGGCATGACGTTGTGCAGGAATGCGCCTTTGGCTTTGACCGCCTTGCTGACTTCTTCCAGATGCTTGTCGTTAACACCGGGGATCATCACCGAGTTGACCTTGACCAAAATGCCGCGATCGACCAGCATTTGCAGCCCTTTTTGCTGCTGCTTGATGAGGATTTCTGCACCTTTACGCCCGTAAACACGGCGGTTTTTCCAGAAAATCCACGGGTAAATCTGTGCGCCGATGTCGGGGTCAACGCAGTTGATGGTCATGGTTACGTGGTCGATATTGTGCTGGCAGAGTTCGTCGACCAGTTCCGGCAATGCCAGACCGTTGGTAGAGACGCAGAGTTTGATGTCCGGTGCTTTTTCGGTCAGTTGGCGGAAGGTGTCGAAGGTGCGTTCCGGGTTGGCGAGCGGGTCGCCGGGGCCTGCGATGCCCAGCACGGTCATTTGCGGGATATTCGCCGCCACGGTCATGACCTTTTTCACCGCCTGATCGGGGGTGAGCAGTTCGGAAACTACGCCGGGGCGCGATTCGTTGGAACAGTCGTATTTGCGGTTGCAATAGTGGCACTGGATGTTGCAGGCCGGGGCAACCGCAACGTGCATCCGGGCGTAATGGTGGTGTGCCTCTTCGGAGTAGCACGGGTGGTTATGCACCTTGGCGCGGATGTGTTCCGGCAGGTGGTTCAATTGGTCGTCGTTGCTCCCGCAACCGCTGGAGGCGCAGCCTCCGGCAGAGATTTCGGTTTGGCTTTGCCCTAAAACAGTCAGTTCCATGCGTATTCTCCGTGACGAAATGGGTTTCGTGAGGGTGTTTGCATGGGTAGTTCAATTTGCGTGCCAAGTGGTGGTTATTGGTAATTTTTCTTTTATTTACAGATGGTTGGGGTTT
Organism: Thiothrix unzii; assembly: GCF_017901175.1. Lineage (NCBI taxonomy): Bacteria > Pseudomonadati > Pseudomonadota > Gammaproteobacteria > Thiotrichales > Thiotrichaceae > Thiothrix > Thiothrix unzii. The sequence goes on along the minus strand of NZ_CP072793.1, from coordinate 1,086,178 downwards.
TGTTGTTGGGTGTGCGACAAAGGGGTTTGAGGGGGAATGTCGGGAATGTGATGTAGGGAAAGCGACAGATATTTATAGGGAATGATTCCTAAAAAAATTATTTTGTGGTAATTTCAATCATCACAAAATTGTTCGGATATATGAAATGCTTAGATCACTAAGATTAAGAAACTTAAGAAGTTTTGCTAATTTTGACTCTGCTCCTTTCGTTGACCTAAAGCCATTAACTGTTTTGGTCGGGAAAAATAGCAGTGGTAAAAGTTCATTTCTTAGATCATTACCCTTATTAAGGCAGTCTGTCGAAACAAAAACAACAGGCCCAGTTCTTTGGTATGGCTCACATGTTGACTTTGGAGCATATTCAGAGGCAAAGAATAAAAATAGCACAGATGACATCATTTACTTTGATTTTTTGTTAAGTTTAGATGTAAATGGGAGACGGCCTTTTTTCCAAAGAAGAATGTTTATTAACAAAAAAAGCGCAAGTGATTCTTTTGAAGTAAAACTTGAAGTTGGAATCACTCAACTCCAAGAAAAAACCGTTGCTAAACTAATTAAAGTCGTATTTGGTCATGATTCCTTTGTGTTCTCTTTTGAAAATAATGGTAAATTTTCACTTATCATTAATGACAACGAGAAGGTTCCAACAGATGAGTTAGTTTATCAATCTGGGGATGGGTTTTTACCTATATTTAATCGAGCCCCCAATAAAAAAGATGAAGATGTATTTTACGGGGCTAGCTCATTTGGCGTATATTGGGAGAATTTTTTAATTGACCGTTATTTCGAAAAAGTGAGAAAATATTTCTGGCATACCACATCAATTTACACCATAAAGGCAGGATTAAGAAAAATAGGCTATTGTAACAGAAGAAATATTTTTAACTTGCTAAAATCAATTTTTAGTGAAAATATAGTTTTTTCTCGGTTATTGAATCAAAATAGAAAAGAAGTATGCGATCTATTCTATGAATTCTCCATAAGAAATAATATTTTTGATATTTTATCCTTAGCTAACCATGAGCTTGAAAGTGTTTTTAGGGGGGTGCGTTATATTAAACCATTAAGGGCGACTGCCGAGAGATAAGTAACTAGCTAGAAGTTTCCACGTATAAGATCCTGCTGGTGTAAACTGGTAGTTTGTCACTTAAGAATGTCCGCACCGATGAAATTTGCCCAGCCGATCCCTGAAGAAATCCGCGTGACCTTGCAGGAAATGTATATGAACCACCCTACATTCCGCTGTCGTCAACGTGCGCAAGCAATTTTGTTGAGTACACGCGGCTTTACCCTTGCGGAACTGTGGTCAATCTTGGATGTACGGCGCGATGCCATCAGTGAGTGGCTCGACCGCTGGGAACATGAAGGGCTGCTGGGACTTTACGACCGTCCCCGCTCTGGTTGCCCCCGGATATACACAGAAGCTGAAGTAGCGTTGTTGAAAACCCTAGTGGACGAAGAGCCACGCCAAATCAAGACGGCTCAAACCAAACTGGCTGATCTAACCCAGAAAGTAGCCAGTACCAGCACCTTGAAACGCCTGTTAAAAAAAAGTTCCACTACCTCTGGAAGCGGATGCGTAACTCATTGAAAGATAAACGTGACCCCGTGGCTTTCAAGCGTGAGCAGGAAATTCAAGCATTACTCCACCAGCAAGCGGCGGCTGGCAAGTTGCTTATTTACTACTTCGATGGTTCAGGTTTTACCACAACTCCTTGCGTCCCTTACGGGTGGCAGAAACGGGGGAAACACGCAGGCTACTCACAGCTCAGAGCAAACGCTTGAATGTCTTGGGTTTTATGAGCCTAGACAACGATAGTTTTTTCCACACGGTGGAAGGGCGCGTTGACTCACAAGCTGCCATCGCCGCCTTTAATGCCTTTGCTGACCGTTATGCCGAAGAATTTGCACAAACAAAAATACCTTGCTTGGTTATTCTGGATAACGCCCCGATACAAACCAGCAAAGCCTTTCTTGGTAAACGTGAAGATTGGATGTTGGCGGGAATTTGCTTACATTTTTTGCCAACCTACAGCCCTGAACTCAATCCTATCGAAATACTCTGGCGAAAAATCAAATATGAATGGTTGCCGCTGGATGCCTATAAAAGCTACAAGGACATGAAGGAACTGGTGTTAGCTATACTGGCTGGCTTTGGCGAAAAATACACGATAACTTTTGGATAATTACTTATTATCGACACCAAGACTTGCAAATTGATGAAATTGATCCATCAGGTTCTAATCTCGCTGTTCTTCTTAAGTCACTCACTGAATATGAAAAAAAGAGCTTTTCTAGATGGACAAAAGAAAACTTTGGTTTTTTTGTTTGGGTGGAAAGCGTTGGCTTGCATTATTCAATTAAAATAGAATCCGAAACAGACAACCAAGAATATAATATTAATGATATGGGCTTTGGATATTCTCAGGTTCTTCCCATAATTGCTTCACTATGGTTGGAAATATTCAAAAGAAATAAAAAAGGCAAATATATAATATTTGTTATTGAGCAGCCAGAACTGCATTTGCATCCTGAATATCAGGCGAAATTATCAATATTATTTTCGAGAATAGTAACTATTGCCAAAGATAAAGGGTTAGGTCTTAGAATAATTTTTGAAACACACAGTAAAACTATGGTGGATACTTTAGGTGACTGTATAGAAGATAAAATTATTGAAAAAGATGATGTTAATATCGTACTTTTCCAGAAAGAAAGTAACCAAGGAACAGTTATAAGCTTTTCTGATTTTGATGAGCAAGGATATTTGAATCACTGGCCTGTTGGTTTTTTTTCTGGGAGACTCTGATGATTTTTTCAGTGAAAAATTGCAGCCCTAGTCAATACGGTGATGAGAGCAATGAATTTCGTGCTTTGTCAAATTTATTGAGGTCGCATGGCGATAGAAATAATTTGGTATTTTTTGATAAGAATACTATAAGAGACATAATTAATAGTCCGATGTTTTGTAAAATTGATCGGTGTATTGCTGTTGATATATTTGATACTATGTCTGAATATCAACAGCTTTTGAATTTATTTGACATTATTGTGGAGATCGATTTTTGTTACTCAGGGTGTAACATCATCAGCCAGGGAGATAAGAGTGTAATTAAATTGGATACCTCGTATTTCAATTTATTCACCAGTGTTAATCCGGTTGTATTTCTGGCTGAAAACTCTTTGGATATAGATGTTTACTTAAAGATGGGAGGATTCTATGTAAAAGAATATGGTATTAATACAAGGATAACTTTTGATGGTCGCAGTGGCGGAGGAAGCCAAGTTAAAAGAATATATGACTCATTGAAAAATAGTGATTTATTTTGTCTTTGTATAGTTGATAACGACAAGAAACATCCATCAGGCTCCGAAGGAAGTACTTCGGCACAATTTTCAATTCATGATCGGGGTTTGAATGGAAAAACATTTGTTAAAATACTAGATGTGCATGAAATCGAATGTCTGTTGCCATTAAATATTATAGAAACTGTTCTGCGAGAAGAAAATTATTCATCTGAGTATATTGATAACTATGACTTGCTTGCTCGCATTGCTCGCAACAATCCTGAACTAAGATTGTTTCTCGACCATAAAAATGGGATTTCCTTAAAGAAAGCAATTGAATTGGATTCAGTGTATGGTCCTTTTTATTTAGATGCATTCAATCACTATAATGGATTTAAAAACAAAGACTGTATATCTGAAAAAGAGTGTTCAGACTGTGGAAATTGTTTAGAAGTCAAAGGATTTGGTGAAAATTTATTAAAAAACTTCGTTAAGCATATTAATGAGGTTAATATTAAAGCATTGAATGTTGATAAGGGGGGTTATCCATATTGGATAGAAATAGGAAAGTTAGTTGCTAATTGGGGGTGTGCGTTTCCAAGTAGAAAAGCACGTTCCTAGTTACATTGCCATTCCCTTTGATCTGAGACTGTAAACTGAACTGTGTAACTGCTATATAACGTGAATCCCAAGAAGGAGCAGTAACATGGAACGCCTCGACCCGAAACTCATGGATGACTTACTCAGCGATTGCAAAACGCCTGCTGATGTCAAAAACCTTTACAGCCAGCTCTTGCAGCGGATGATCAACCGCAGCTTGGAAGCCGAATTGGATGTGCACCTAAACTACGACAAGGGTGAGCGTAGCGAAGCCGGGCAACGGCGCAGCAATACCCGTAACGGCAAAGGCAACAAGACCATCAAAGGCGAATTTGGTGAGTTGCAGGTAGAGACACCGCGTGACCGTGATGGCAGCTTTGAGCCGAAGTTGATACAAAAACGCCAAATACGGTTAGCAGGGATGGAAGAACACATCCTGACGCTGTACGCCAAAGGCATGACCACCCGCGACATCGAAGACACGATCAAACGCCTGTACGGGGTGGACATCTCGCATACGCTGATCGCGGAAGTAACCGAAGCCGTTCAGGGCGAAGCTAAAGCGTGGCAGACGCGAGCACTGGATAATATCTACCCGATTGTCTGGCTCGATGGGATTGTCGTTAAAGTTCAACAAGATAAGCAGGTCATCAATAAATCAGCCCATGTGGTATTGGCGGTCAACTTACGCGGTGAAAAGGACGTGTTGGGCATCTGGTTGGCAGAAAATGAAGGTGCCAAGTTCTGGTTATCGGTCTTGACGGAACTACGCCACCGGGGCGTACAAGACATCTACGTGGCGTGCATGGATGGCTTAAACGGCTTGCCTGAAGCCGTCAACGCGGTCTTCCCCAAAACGCTGACCCAGTTGTGCATGGTACACATGGTTCGCGCCAGCTTGCGCTACGTCACCGCCAAGGATACCAAAGGTGTGGTCGCTGCCCTCAAGCGCATTTACCAGTCCAGCACTGCTGAAGAAGCCGAACACGAACTGGAAGCCCTCGACACCGAATGGGGTAACAAATACAAAGCAGTCGTGCGTCTATGGCGCGGTAACTGGGCGAATGTCATCCCGTTTTTCCAGTTCCAGCCGGAGATCCGCAAAGTGATTTACACCACCAATGCGATTGAATCCCTGAACATGAGTTTGCGCAAGTTTACCCGCAACCGGCGCATCTTTCCCAATGACAGTTCAGCCCTCAAAAGCCTGTATTTGGCGGTACGCGAAGCCTCGCAAAAGTGGTCGGTCATTCACCACTGGAAACCCGCTTTGCAGACTTTTTTACTTATGTTCGGTGAAGAGCGGGTTCCGCTCTCCGCCCTATGAAAAACGTGTTACACAGTTTATTTGACAGACTCTTTGATCTGGATGTCAAGATCCGCGTAGTCGTGGTGGTTCATGTCTACCGCGACGTTATCCACATTATTTCTGCTCGCAAGGCAGACCCCAAAGAACGCACGCAATTTTCAGGTGGCACATGAAAGAACAGTACGATGTTAGCGGCGGCAAACGCGGCGCAGTCATCAAGACCAACAAAGAAAAAATCACCATCCGGCTTGATCCTGACGTGGTTGACTGGTTTCGGAAACAGGTGGAAGGCGGTAGCAATTACCAAAGCTTGATCAACGAAGCATTGAAGGCACAAAAGCGTAGCAGTAAAACCCGAATTCCTAAAGCAGCTATAATAGGTGTGTTACCTGTTTACTAGGAGACAAACATGCCCAAGGTGATCTCATCAGAAGCACAAAATCAGTTCGACACGTTGCTGAAAGATACACAAGGTTTACAAGATCAAAATGCCGCCGCTTGGTATGAAAACTACTGCAAGCGTCATGCAAGCAACCCGCGTACTGCCGATTTGACCGACGAAGATGTGAACAGATTGGTGCATGAGCTGCGTTTAATCCCTTGACCCGTCTACCACTTCACCCTTTAGCCTACCCCTGTTCCAATCAACAACAGGAATGCATTATGCCAAACACCAACATGACCAAAACCCAGTGGGTCGAGCTGTTCCGTGAAACCGGCTTGGACGAGGCGACGATCCGCCAGCATTCCCGCCGCTAAAACGCTTCCGTCCAAAGAACGGGCGAGGATACTGCACCCCGGACTATACTCAAGGTGTACAAACACGATAAAGATAAGAGGTGACATTATGAGCAACGAACTGGTGCAGGTGAAAACCTATCATGTCGAAGGTGACGGCATCACCCTGTATTTCCTTGGGGATGACCCCGCCGCGCCGGAGCTGACGTACAACGATGCGCAAGGCGAACGTAAGTTTTCCGGGAAGGACATTTCCCTGCAAGAAACGCCCACCGGGTTGATGGTTTCTGTGATGATGGAGACGATCCCCGATTTGCGCACTGTAGTCTTGTCACTGGCACTCCCCGCCGCTAACAGGCCAGCCGATATGCGTTCGGTCATGCTGAAAACCTTCGCGGTGCGCACCACCAACCACACTACCATTGCCGGGCCGGACATCATCGAAGGCGCGACCCAAACCTACGAGGTTTTTGTGTTGGACGGGAATGCTTGGTAAGGGTCATGTTGCCTTTACCGTCGCGGGTGACGTTTCAGCCATTGCAGAATAAAAGCCGCAATAGTGTCGGGTTGGTTGAGGTCGAGTTTAGCGAGGTGCGGTGGCAGATCAAGCGTCAGGTCATCGGTTGCCACTGCCAGCACGCTGCTATCGTCAGGGTACAGCAACGGTTTGCCGACACTGGGGCGATGCACTTCAATCTTGGGAATCGTGGTGTGTTTAAAGCCTTCCACCAGCACCAAATCGGCGCAATCGCAGTTGATGAAACGCAGCACATCCGCTAATTCGGGTTCGCGTTGGGTTTTGCATTCCTGCATGATCGCGATGCGTTTGCGCGATGCCAGCAACACCTGATCCGCCCCCGCTTCACGAAAACGGTAGGTATCTTTACCCGGCGTATCCAGCTCAATTTGGTGATGCCCGTGCTTAATCACGGTTATCTGCAAACCCGCCGCTTTCAGGTGTTTGATTAAATGCGTCATTAAGGTAGTTTTACCCGCCCCACTCCATGCGCATAACCCCAAAATCGCCAAATCCGCCGTGCGTTGATCAGTGACTGGCGCATTGACTGGCGTTTGTTCCATCGCCGTTTGCTGCGCCGGAGTATTGATATTGCGGAACATGGTGCGGTAATCGCTGAAATCCACCATCGCCACCCGATGTTGGGCATACCACAAGTCGATTTTACGGTCGCCATTAGCCAGAAACGCCTGCAAACTCGGCAATAAACTTACCGGAATCAGTGCGTGTACCGGCTGTAAACGTTCGCCATCATGCGCCACCGCCAATTCCGCTGACTCACGCTGCAAAGCTTGCCATAAACGCGCGGCGGTATCCGGCGCAATCACTGGCGCATCACACGGCACAATCAGTACATAAGGCGTGGTAGCGTGTTGCATCGCAGCGGCAAAACCTGCCAACGGGCCTTGATAACCACTCAATTCATCGCTGATAACCGGGTGCTGGTATTGCTGGTAACGGGCTTGATTGCGGTTGGCACTGATTAAGATCGCATCAACTTGCGGTCGCAACGCATCCAACAAGTGCTCCACCAACGGACGACCTTGCAATACCAACAAGCCTTTATCCAGCCCGCCCATCCGACTGCCTTGACCACCCGCCAAAATCACACCCGTAATAAGCTTGCCCGTATTCGTCATCATGGTGAATCCGTTCCTAAAAGGGGGTAGTTTCCTTTCCAAGGCGGGCTGTGTAAAGTGGTCATTTGGGATGCGGTGCAGGTGGGGAATGCCAATGCTATAATCAACCTTCAGTTCACAGGCAACCGGGATCAGTATGGAACAAGCCGCACCCGCTCCGCGCATGATCAGGAAGGTGGTATGCATCACCACCAATAAAGACCAACCGTCTGACTACCAGTATTGGGTTACGCGCCCGGTTGCAGAACGCATTGATGCCATTGAAATGCTCCGCCAATCTTATTTGAGTTTCCGTAAAGATGTTCCACCGCGACTTCAAAGAGTTTATCGAGTTACTGAACAATCACGGGGTTGAATACCTGTTGGTTGGCGGCTATGCGCTCGGTATTCACGGCTATCCGCGCTATACCGGCGACATGGATATTTGGGTCAAGCCTGAGCAGGTCAATGCCGAAAAGGTCATGGCGGTGTTGGAGGCGTTTGGCTTCGGCGAACTTGATTTGAGTACCGACGATTTCACCAAGCTGGGTAATGTCATCCAGCTTGGCTACCCGCCCTTGCGCATTGATCTGCTCACCCAACCGGATGGAGTGGATTTCTCCAGCAGTTATTCCCAACGTTTGGATGTGGAATATGGTGGTCTGACTGTTCACGTCATCAGTCTTGAGGATTTCAAGAAAAACAAGGCGGCGAGTGGTAGGCCGAAAGATCTTGAGGATTTGCGTAATCTGACATAATAGACAGCGTGTGTAAGTTGCTGAATACTTTTCCTATCCGTGCCAAAATGCCCGCATCTTTCCTAACCACAAAGCCGGGCTTGTATGGCAGATTTCCCATCCAAAGCAGACATTGAAAAGCTCTATCACGAGAAGGGGCATGATGCGCTGGTGTGGTATGCGTGGCGCAATGCATTGCGGACTGTACCTTTTTTGGGAGGGATGCCAATTGAAAAAGTATGGGGGACGCAAGCAGTAAGGCATGTGTATGCCGTGTGCCGATCGTGTTTGGCCTTGGCGCAATGGGTAGATGCCCCCAATTTGGTGGCTGTTGCTGCTGCTGCCGATATAGTTGCTACCACTACCGCCTATGACAGAGCCAAAACCAAAGGCTCCGTCACCGCTATTACTGCTACAGCCGCCGCGTCCGCAGCCGCTGCTACGGCGGCTACAGCCACTACAGCCATTGCCTATGTCGTCACTGACACTGGAGCCTATGCCAGAGCAGCCTCTGCCACTACCTCCGACCTCTACACATACGCCTATGCCGATACCGATGCCTACACCAGAGCCAGAGTTACCGCTGCCTCAGCTACTTCAGCCATAGCCACCGCTGCCGTTACCGATGCTGCCGACGCCGATTATAAACTACTTTTGCAGCAAAACGGCTTGACCGCTAGCTGGTGGTGCAGCCAGCCGCTTTGGCCTAGAAAATGGTTGGGTATGGGAGGTGGAGAGCCAGCCGAAGTTATGCGATGGCGGCAAACGTTGGATGCTGAATTAAGGCAACTTGACTTAGATTTTCTGGCGGATGACCTAAATGCTTTGTGGGAAAGCAGGCCGCTAGAGCCTCATGCTATGAACTACCTCAAAGAATATTCAGACGCGGAACTCAATGACCCGGCAGCTTTACGCCGCCTGATTCTAGGTGGCGACAAGGAAGCAGAACACATCCACGCAGTCAGGGTATTACTGCTTGGACCGGGCGGTGCAGGTAAAAGTTCTCTGGCAGACCGCTTGCAGGGCAAGCCAGTGGAGCAGGGCAAGAAGCCGACGGTTGGGGTGGATTACCTGAATCACCAACCACTGAATTTATACGGTACTTTTGATTATTTACAGCAGGGCGAAAAGCCACTGGATTTGTACTTGTGGGACTTCGGAGGGCAAACGATATTTCACGGTTTACACAGTGCCTTTTTACATGAAAACTGCGTGTATGTGCTGGTAGTGGATAGCCGCCACGAGCAAGCCCCAGACGAATGGTTACACCAAATCAGGCATTTGGCGGGCAAACAAGCTAAAGTATTGCTGGTCACTAACTGGTATGAAACCTGCGAAACCCATCAGAACGAAGCACGTTTATTACGCGAGTTTCCCGACCTGTTGGACAAGGGCTTTTTCTATTTCTCTTGTCATGATCCAAAAGCATCTGGTTTACAGGATTTTGTCCAAATACTTGAACAGGTGTGCCTTGATAGCCAGCGTATGGTGTTGAAAGAAACGCTAGATGTCAACGAAGCCTTGCAACAACAGTATCAGGATGATGTGTTTCTGGAATCGGTTGATCTGGATGAGATTATCGAACAGGTGACAGGCAGGCCAGATGCGGCGGAAATCCTGACCAATAAATTGGATCAACTTGGCTTTCTGGTGCGTGTTGACAGTGACGATCAGCATTACTGCCTGAAACCCGCTTGGGCAGTCGATCATGCCTATGCAGTGTTGTATTCGCCTTTATTGCGCGAAGCCAAAGGTGTATTGAAGCTGAAAGACTTGCAGCGTGAGTTCAAGGATAAAATCAAAGCGCAACATATCACCTATTTGGTCAAGTTTTTGCAAAAGCGTTCCTTGTGCCGTAAGCTGGAAACGGGAGATGGTTATTTCTTCCCAGATGCTGCTCGTGCTAATGAGCAACCTGAAGCCAGTAAATTGCTGACGGATGATCAAGGTTTGGTGATTCGTTTCGACCTGCCCTACCTGCCGCTTGGTTTCCACGCACGGCTGGTACACAAGCTATTCAATCCACACACTGAAGTCGGTATCCGCCAAACCGATGACATCTGGCGACAAGGTTTTATTTTGCGTACCCGCAATGCCCAAGCCGTGGTGCAATACCTGCTGCGTAAAGGCAGCATCGAAATGGTGTTGGTTGGCGAGTTACGGAATTTCGCAGACTTGCTGGGCGCGTTTATTAGGAGCTTGAAGGATGTGGTAGTCAGCCCCAACGGCATCCGCTTGGAACACATCCAGCCCTTTGTTTCAGGCGAAACGCAACAACTGTTATCGGTGCATTCCGGTGAGGAATTGGTGAAGGTACTGGGGCAAATCAACAGTTACGACCAACTTTTCCAAAAGGTAAGAGAAATGGCAGGCAAAGAAGTACATCACCATCACGGCGATACATTCAACATGGACGGAGGCGATGGATCTAATTTTGCGCCGAAGAGCCAAAACTTCGCTCAAACGACCAATGTCAATAAACCAACTTTCACGGTGACAGCCGACCAACGCCAAATCATCAGTTCCGTGCTGGATGAAATGCTACGCCATAAAGCCAACCTCTCCGACGATGTGCTGGAAGCCGTTTACGATGTGCGCAAAGCGGTCAAAGCCGACGAAAAGCAACCAACAGAGAAAAGCCAATCGGTGTTGGGCAAACTCTGGAGCGGCATCCATGAACTCACCAACGTTGCCAAAGACATGACCGATGTTGGCGGATTCGTTGTTGAACATCAGGCAGCGATAGGGACAGCAGTGACGGCGGCAGCGGCTTTGCTTTCCTAAACTAACGGTGTTGTTGGTAAATATGCTAAAAGTGCAACGTATGCAAAACCCTTCCTACCAGCTCCAAACCCCAACCCAGTTGACCAGCAAACTGGCAACCATTGATGCCGCACAAGCCGACATCCAGCGTTTGCGTGCGCAACAGCCTGACCACTGGCAACCCATCCAGCAAAAGCTCCGCGCCGAATGGACGTATGACAGCAACGCCATCGAAGGCAGCACCCTGACGCTAAGCGAAACCATCTTCTTTTTGCAGGAAGGGCTAACGGTAGAAGGCAAGCCGTTCAAGGACTTTCTCGATGCCCGCAACCATGCCGAAGCCATCGACCTGCTATTTGATGTGGTAGCACAAAAACGCGCCATCAGCGAAGGGCTGATCAAGGAACTCAATGCGCTGTTGCTGGCTGGCGTGCAATCTACCCCTGCACTGAATTCCCAAGGGCAACGGGTACAAAAGCCCGCCACACCGGGGCAGTACAAATCGCAGCCGAATCATGTGTTACAACAGGACGGTTCAATCCATCATTACATCGAGCCGTTACAAGTTCCGCTGGAAATGCAGCAATTATGCGATTGGGTAAACTCAAATCTGAACCAGCTTCATGCGGTCACAGTCGCAGGGATTGCCCATTACAATATGGTGCGGATTCACCCCTTCGACGATGGCAATGGGCGTGGAGCGCGGATATTGATGAACCTGATCCTGCTGATACAAGGCTATACCCCCGTGATTGTGCGCACCACCAAACGGCGGCTTTACCTGCAAGCTCTCGCAGCAGCAGATAGGGGTGACATCGAACCCTTTTTGGATTTCATTGCCGATTCCATGTTGGATACGCAGCGGGTGATTCTGGAAGAGTTGCGTTAGCTTGATCACTATTCCTGTTTCCAACAAGAGACTAATTTCCTTTCCAAGGCGGGCTGTGTAAAGTGGTCATTTGGGATGCGGTGCAGGAGATAAAGTGGTAATGGATACGAGTGCTAACCCCACAACGTTGGTTGACCGTTTCGGGCGGCAAGTGACTTACGTGCGCTTATCGGTAACAGACCGTTGTGATTTGCGCTGCGTGTATTGCATGTCGGAAGACATGACGTTTGTGCCGCGTGAACAATTGCTAACGCTGGAAGAAATGGCACGACTAGGCAAAGCCTTTGTGGAACTTGGCGTTCACAAAATCCGTATTACCGGAGGTGAGCCGCTGGTGCGCCGCAATATTCTCAAGCTGTTCAATGATTTAGGGAAACTTGAAGGCTTGCACGATCTGACTTTAACCACCAACGGCACGCAATTAGCGCGATATGCCAACGATTTAAAAGCGGCGGGTGTGACCCGCATCAATATCAGCCTTGATACACTTGATTCGCAACGTTTCAATACCCTGACACGTTTGGGCGACATTAACAAAGTCTTCGCCGGGATTGATGCGGCGTTAGCGGCGGGCTTTCAGCGGGTGAAACTCAATGCAGTGATTTTAAAGCACCGTAATCACGACGAAGTGTTGGATTTGGTCACGTTTGCCCATCAACGCGGCATGGACATTACCTTTATCGAAGAAATGCCGATGGGAATTATCGGCGATCATGACCGCGCGGAAGCGTATTATTCCAGCGATGAAATCTTGCGTGATTTACGCCAGCAATTCCCTTTGCACGAAATAGCCGATAATACCGGCGGGCCTGCACGCTATTTCCGGCGTGAGGACAATGCGCAGTGCGTGGGGTTTATTTCCCCACACAGCCACAATTTCTGCGACACCTGCAACCGGGTGCGCATCACGGCGGAAGGACGCTTACTGTTGTGTTTAGGACAGGAACACTCAATGGACTTACGCCGTGTGTTGCGAGAAAACCCAAGTGATGACTCAGCAGTACGGGCAGCCTTGCTGGAATCAATGGCTCTCAAACCGCAAGGCCACGAATTTAACTTGCAAGGCCAGCCCGTCATTTTCCGTCATATGAGTGCTACCGGCGGCTAAACCGCTAACCGCCCCTCCATTTGGTGCAGGCTATCCACCACGTTTTCCGCTAGATACCCTTCCAGCATTAAGCGCACAAAAGTTAAATGCTCCGACACGTAACGGCTCTTGCGCGGAGCCGCACCACGGGCAATCGCTTCGGCGTAAAAGCTACCGATGCGTTCAAGTTGCACCGTTTCTTCGAGCCGCGCACTCAACAAATATTGCAGTAAAGCGCATTCTGCCACCGCAATTCCGGTGAGGAAATTCGGGGAACGCCGTTCCGCTTTATCCGCTTGTTCCTGTGCTTTATCGAGCCATTCCTTCATTTCAATGCGGTCTAGCTGTTTAATATTTTCACGCCGCCAGCGTACCATGCGTGCGGTTAACCAGTTGATTAACGGGTAAACTGCCACCTGCCCGGTTTTTTCCAGCGCGAATTCGTGCGCACGTTTATAGGCAGCTTCCATTTCCCGCAAAGCTTGGGTGCGCTTATCGTCGGTCACAATCATCGCTAAACGCTTGTAGTATTTGCCCTCCTCTTCCATGCGTTCAAGGCTTGAACCGAGTTTTTCCAAATGCGCTAACGACAATTTACTGTCTTGCAGCAAGTGCGTAATCAGTTGCTCGCAGGTGGGCGCGTCTTCCAACCAAGCGGGCGGCAATACGGTTTGCGGATGCAACGCACACGCCAGCGCGAACGAAGTTTGCAGATTTACTTTGTCTTCCAACAAGCGCAGCGGGTAATCAGAATCTGGGGATTCAATCGCAACGCGGTAAGCCTCTAATGCCTCCATGTACTTATCCAGCTTGCCGTAAGCCCGACCCAGCGCGTACAACACCAGCGAATGCGTCAGCCAATCAGCAGGAATCGCTTTGTGCAACAACGCCAAACGCTCCTGTAACAACGGGTATTCGTCCGGGTTAGAGGTATCCGCCGCATTGCTCAAATTCTGCAATTCCGCAATTGCCTCGACTTCTGCCACAAATTGCCACTGATCGGTTTGCTGGGCACTGTGTCCGTCACGGTTATTCAACGGGCGCAAACGGTATTCGGGGTCGCCGTAACACTGGTACGCCCCCCACGTATTGGTGTTGGAGTGCAACCGCCATGCTTCACGCCGCGCTTCCACAATCGCCGAGCCAAAAGTTTCCCCGCGTAACAATACGTTGTAACAGGTTTCGGAAAACACTTGCGCAGCAGCATCGTCAATCGCCCAACCTGCCGCCACTACTGCTTTCACCCCCAGTTCAATCAATTGCTTAGCGAAACTCGCCGCTAATTTGCTGCGATTTTGCGTTACCGCATCGTGTATTGCGGGCGGGCTGAAATCCATCTTCGCCAAATGACAGCAATTGATAAACACAAAATCCGGCACGCAGCCCATTTGCGTAATTTCTGCCGCTGTCAAAAACGCGCCATCACCCAACACCATACCGGTGACGAGTTTCCCCGGCGCACCCGGCGGCTCGTATTGATACACCCCATGACCGGCTAAATGCACAATGCGGTAATCTTCTGCCAGCAATGCGGTGACAATTTCAATCGAGGGTTTGCGGATTTTACTGACAACCTGAAAATCCCATTTACCCAGCAAATTGGTAATAGTGTTTGCTTCTTGATACGCCGCATCCAATTGCACAAACCCTGCATCCACGGGCGGATCACCAATGACCAAAGCCATGTCTTTACTGGTACTGCGCACCCGGCGCGGCTGTTCCACCACCAATTGACGCAACATCCCCGAACGCACCGACATGGGCTGCGATTCCGGGCTGCGGCGGTCGTGCAATAACTCCCACGGGTAGGCGGACGTTTCTTCATCCAGCACCAACACCAGATTTTCACCTTGCGGGGCTTGTTCTTTGATTTCGGTGGGCAATAGCAATTCAAACAAGGTTTTGCTCAATTCAGGATCAGCTTTGCTAGTCGCAACGGCTTTATTGATGAACTGATCCACGAACTTACGCTGGGTAGCCTGCAAGCGCATTTCCGCACGCGCCCGGTCGGTTAACGCAGTGTATTTCAAACCCTCGTC
Source organism: Thiothrix unzii (assembly GCF_017901175.1). NCBI lineage: Bacteria > Pseudomonadati > Pseudomonadota > Gammaproteobacteria > Thiotrichales > Thiotrichaceae > Thiothrix > Thiothrix unzii. The sequence continues at coordinate 1,071,093 of NZ_CP072793.1, read as the reverse complement.
ATAGGTTTCAATCTGTAACCGTCGCCACCAACTGCCACCGTCACGGTACATCACACGCCGACGATTCCCCGGCAACACCCCCATTAAAGTACTGGCTTTAAAGTCACGACGAAATTCCGGGTAAGTGGTCATGCAGCGTACCAAACGCGCGGCTTCCACCGCCCGGTCTTCGTACAACTCCAGAAAATCCAGACTGCCCAAGCGCACTCTGGCGTTTTGCTCGGTTTTTTCGAGAACCAGATTGGCGCGTCCGAAGGCACGTAAAATCGACGCAATCGAATCCGCCAAACTCACCCCACCCGCCACCGTACCAATCAATAAGCTGGTAACGTGTACCGGGGTAACTTCAGTAACACTTTTAGTTGCCGCATTCCCTAAATGGCTGCGCACCGTCAGCGCGTAATACACCAAAGCATCGGCAACGCTGGCAATCAAATAACTGGGGGTCAATTTACCCACTTCGCCCAAACCCACTACCACCGCGCCACCGGGACGTTTGCCGGGGTTAAGCACCACTTCGGAGGTTTTGAGCTGTCCGGGATACTGCCCCAAACGCATCAGCTCACTGAGTCGCCCACCCAAACATTTATCGAGAACCCGCTCGGTGCTGACAATGCCATCGCCGTCGTAATGCCCGACCACAATCGGGTGCGCTACGTATTCCAAATCGCCGTGCATGACCCGCACTTCAATCTGCGGGCGCACTTCTTCTTGGGTCATTACCGTGTGATAACCCAAGGCAGCCGCTTGTAACTCCGCCTCATCCGGGAATAATTCCGCTTCAATCGTCGGCAACCATTGCTCACCTGCGGCGGTCGTTTGTGGCGGAACCTGATCCAACTGATGACTTTTGCCTTCCGTCAATAAGCTCAATAGTGCCGGGAAATGTTCCGGTTGGGTTGCCAAGCACCCGTGTTCCACCGGCATAAACCATTGCTGCCCGCGCCAATTGACACTGGAATACAGCGTTACCCCGTCGCCCTCCCCCGCCGCTTTAAAGCGAGGTGCTACGTCATCCATCACCACAGCGGAAGGAGTCAACGGAGCTTTGCCATGCACGTACAACACCCGTTGCGTATCCAGCGTTACCGCCCGTAATTGCGCCCGGACTTGTTGTGCTTGCGGTAATAAACGCCGCGCTGCCCAGTTTTCAAAATCGTCGCCTAACAACGTTTGCCAACGCGCTTCCTGCAAATAGCTTTCCGGTAACTGCTCCAGCAAACCTGGCCATGCCGCAAACTGTGCTGCGAAAGCTTTTTCTTCGAGTGCTTTACCGTCGAGCAAATCCAGTAAACGGATTAAACGGTGTTTGCCCATGACCATTTGCACCGCCGCAACACTTCCCTGCAACGGCGTACCCAGCAATACACAACGGCAATCAGCTTCTTCCTGCAAGCGTTTCCACAAACTCGGCAATTCGCTCATGAGCGCGACTAGCACCATGCCGCCAGTGGAATGTGCCAGCAACCGCACGGTCAATTTACGTTGGGCTTGTTGCGCCTCGTCCAGTGCCTGCTTAAGCTTTTCCCCAAAATCACGCGCCGCATCCAGCACCGAACGCCGCCAATCGTAAGTAAAGGTTTCCACCCGATGCGTGCCTGCTAAAGCGTTCAATAACGGGCGGTAAACGTTTAAAACCTCGCCTGCTTGCACGCCCGCCTGGGTAATTTTCAAACTGGTGAACTCGCCCCAGCTCAACTCACCCATGTCCAACCACACTGGACGTTCATTAACCAACAAGCTTGATCCCATGAAACCGGGGACAAAATACACCACATTGGTATTATCAACGGCAGACTGTGCGGAACGCTCAATCGCGGGAGCCCGCACTTGCACGGGTAAATATTGCAATAGCGCGTCCTGCTCCGGGTGAGTCAGGCCATGCAGCACCCGCTCCAACACCTGCGCATCCCGAAAATATCCGAAATGGCTGCTGCTATCGCGCTGATCAGGGTAAAAATATTTGCCGGAAGTGCGTTCCAAACCGCCGTACATACTGAGGGTATTCACCACGAAGTCATTGGGTTCACCCGCAAAACACTCGGCTACCCACGGTTTCAATTGCCCCAACACGCTGGAAACCTTGGCATTGCCCGCAATCACTACCAACGCAGAATCGCGCACCCGCACACCTGGGCGATTCAATAACCGAATCAATGGCGCGGTCGGCATCATTGCGGCTAAACCGGGAACGGCTTGCACACTCTGACGACTCTGCAATACACCCAGCAACGCCAAACGCACGTATTGTGCCGCATCCTGCAAACGTCCGATGCGCGTCACATCCAAGGCATTAAACAGCACCGACAGGGTATTTTCTAATGCCTCGGTAATTAATGCCGTACCACGCGCCGGACAAGCCACCCGCACAAACCGTTCGACCCGAATATTCTTTTCACTCAGCAGTCGCGCACATTCACGCAAATCTTCGGCATCGCTGCGCTGGGTTTCATCCTCAAACCCGCGTAATTCCTTATCACTGAAAATCGTCTGGGTATCGGTATATGCTGCATCAGCCGTTGCTGCACGGCGTTGCAACGTGCCTTGACACAACAATTCCCCAAGCAAACCACCGCGCCCATGCGTTATCAGATGCAAGCGGGCATTCGCAGGTAACTGACGCAATAACTGCACCGCATTACGCACCGGACTCACGCTTAAAGTGGGGTGTTCAAAGGCAAAGACTTGCCCCGCATACGGGGTAAACAGACGTTTTAACCACACGCTGGCATTGTAACCTTCACGGGATTCCCACAACGCACCGAAGCTGCCACGGGTATTAGCGAATGCACCGTGAAGCAATACTAAGGTTGGTTTACTGTTATCGAGTACCGCTTCGCCCTGCACCGCTTGCAGGGTTAACGCGCTGGTATCCGCGCACTGACACAAACCCGGCGCAGACACTTGCCGCTGTTCCAGGGTTTGTAACAGCGTTTCCGTCGTCATACCCTCAGGCAAGCTGATGGTTAGTACCCGCAGGAATTTCGCCGTTTTGAGGGTTTGCCGGGTTAACGCCTGCGCCCGTATCCAACGCTTATAGCCACCCTCAAATTCCAGCTCCAGCAAGGTATCGGGCGTTACCTCGGTAAGCTCGACCTCACTGGCTTTGCTGAAACTGCGTTCTTGGGTATCCAGCATCACCTCTTGGTGATAGCTGATATTGACGATACCCGCGAACTCCCCCGCTAATGGTTGTGGCATGTTTTTCCCTGTCAATTTGCCACTTACTTTAATGATTTCCATGCATTCCTCGGAATTTTTAGGATGATTGAGCGTATGGATTAATTACTGAGCCAGTTTAATCATCTGTTCAACAATAGCTGCTAACGGCGATAAATCAGCGGAAGCCTTTACTGCTGCGGCACGCCAACTGGTAGGAACTGCCTGCCCTGCTTGCCAAGTGCCGGTAGCCAACGCTTCGTAACGGCTTACTGCACGCCCATCCACAGGCGGTGTCCACAAAAAGTCGGGATGTTGATTGGTATACCATTCGCCACCGATGATTTTACCACCCGTATCCATTTCTAAATCGTAGTAGTAATCCACGTCGATCCGCGCATCCGCTTCCGGGGTATCGAGTTCGGTATGATCATTGCCGGTTTCACCCATATAGGTAACGCGCATCACAATCCCCACCACTGTCGCCGCTTTGGGACTGCGATATTTGCGGAAAATATCGTTAGTAAAAGCCGCGCGTGACACCGTAGCTTCAGCTAATACATCAGTTTGATGCAAAGTTTGCGGGTTAAAATAGGTATAACGGTAGCCTAACAACGGTTGGTTCCACACCTGAAAATCGAAACTGGCATCCATCACCATACTGCGTTTGGAAACTCCAATTTGATTCACGATCGCCAAATGCCAAGCTCCGGGGTTGGAATCCACGCATTCTGCGGCGGTAGGTCGCCCGCCTTCACGTCCGGCAACCTCACCCGTTTCTTCATTCCAACTTTCACTGGATAGTGACACCTCAACAGTACCGGGTGCAGGCGTTTCGGGATCTGGGGTATACCATTCGCTAGAGGTAATTTCTTCCGCCAAAAACGGGTTATGCAAGGTTGCTACCCGCCCAATGGTTTCATCAAAAACGGGCTTTTCGGTATTACAACGCCCCCCAATAAAACGGGTACGCGGTGCGGATTTTGCCCACAATAAAGAAGCCAATGCTTTGATTTCACAAGGGTAAAACGTCAAAGTGATATTATCAGGGGTCAACAATTTAATGCTTTTCAAGGGACGCGGCAACATGAACGAAGCAGGAGCCCAGCCGTGGCAAATCCCAAACCAACCGGGTACTTCACCGTGCTTATCAAAATACGGCTTGCCATCCAACCAAGAACGCCGTGTCAAAGTTTCGTTCGCATCACCGACCAAGGCATCGTATTTTTCGGCTGGGGAAAGCTCGTTTACCCAAACTTCGCTGCCACTTTTCAGGATTACTTTAGACGGGTGGTTACGAATGTAATCAAAACCTTCCTGCCAGCCACCGGGCATACAGCCTGCATAACGATTACTCAAACCACCACTAGCGGTTGCCCAGTAATCACCACTCCAGGGTTGCTGTTCCAAACGTGCCGCCTTTAAGCCAGCCGCATCAATGGCTGCTAAGGTTTCGTGGGTAAACTTATCCACTAGGTTACGCGGATTATCGTTAGCGGCATAAGCCGAGCGCGTCGTTTCAGTTTCCCCCATGACCTCAGCGCGTAAATTATCGCGGCCTTGATTCCATGCGGTGCTGCTGGCTTCGGTGGTAGTAGCGGGGCTATTGACCAGCAACGGTTCGCCTTGCTGATCGTATTTGGGGGGGATTTGTTGCATTACTTCAGCAGGATTGCTGTGTAACGCTTGGAGAAATGCATTGATCTTTTGGTTATTAAAGGTATTCATGCTCACATCCTCGCTGCGGTATAGACACCCACTAAATGTAGTCTGAAGATCAAGGCTTTACCAGCTTTCTCGCCATCAAAAAACCGGCTCCGCCTTGATAATTGGTCTATCGCAATCAAAGATGCAGCAATGCGGCACTAAACCTGCAAACTATTTCGCCGCGCTTGAAATTGCCGCCCGCACCCGCAACAATAGCAACCGCGCCGCTTCACGCCGCAAATCCTGCTTAATCGTTGTTTCTTCTTCGGATGAGCCAAGTACGCTCGTACCATCGTAGATCTGGGTGCGTTCCACATGCACTGAACGCGCTTCTGTCGGGTCGGTTACACCTTCACCACTAACCCGAATACTCACATCCAACGCATGATTAAATTCACGCACCTGCCGGGTTGAGGAATACCCCGATACCGTGCGCTTTTCATCGTAACTATTAACGGTAACAGTCAGTTGCGCCGCTTTAGGGTCTTGTTTAATACTGGCTCCGGCACGTTCCAAACCTTGGCGCAAGGCTTGATCGAACTCAGCCGGGGTATTCATTCCCTGCAAATAAACGCCTTGCTGTAAGCTTGGCATCGACGTGTTGCCGCGCAGATGAAACGGTTCCCCGCAACCTGCTAACAACACCAGTATTCCGCAAAACGAAGCGATTTGTTTCATTAGTTTGCCACTATATTAACCAGACGACCTTTGACCACAATGACTTTTTGCACCGTCACGCCGGACAGGAATTTGCACACATTCTCGTTGCTCAACGCCGCTGCTTTGATGTCATCTTCGCTAGTCGCGGCACTGACTTGGATTTTGCCACGAACCTTGCCATTGACCTGCACAATCAATTCCAGCGTATTTTGCACCAATGCCGCGCTGTCGACTTCCGGCCAAGATGCATCGACCACTGCTGCGTTATCACCCAAGGCATTCCACAACGTATGGCAAATGTGCGGAATAATCGGTGCTAACATCAGTACCGCTTTTTCCAACGCCTCATGACGTACCGCCCGGCCTTGCTCGCTTTCATCGGTAAACCGTGCAATGTCGTTCGACAATTCCATATTAGCGGCGATGGCAGTATTAAACGTGTGACGACGCGCCATGTCGTCGGTGACTTTTTGCACGGTTTGATGCACTTTGCGGCGTAACGCTTGTTGCGCATCGTCCAAACTGCCCACGTTTAACGCAACTGTCGCGCCCAAAGCTAGGTGGTCAAACACTTGTTTCCACAAACGACGCAAGAAGCGTTGCGCTCCTTCCACCCCAGAATCCGACCACTCCATGCTTTGATCCGGCGGTGCGGCAAACATTGAGAACAGGCGTAAGGTATCCGCCCCAAACTTCTCAATCATTTCCTGTGGGTCAACCCCGTTATTCTTGGACTTGGACATTTTGGTGACACCACCCGCCTGCACCGACTGTCCGTCTGCCAGCAAGGTAGCACCTACCACACGCCCTTTGTCATCACGCTCAACGCTTACCGCATTCGGCGCGAACCAATCCTGACCGCCGGTTTCTTTGTCGCGGAAAAAGGTTTCAGCCAATACCATGCCCTGGGTCAGCAAGTTATTAAATGGCTCGTCAGATTCCACCATGCCTGCATCACGCATTAATTTGTGGAAAAAGCGCGAATACAACAAGTGCAAAATAGCGTGCTCAATACCACCGATATACTGGTCAACGGGCAACCAATAATTAGCGCGTGAATCCAGCATCGCCTCGTTGCTATCAGGGCAGGTATAACGTGCGTAATACCAGGATGACTCAAAGAACGTGTCAAACGTATCGGTTTCGCGAGTTGCAGGCTTACCGCAGCACGGGCAGGTCGTTTGGTAAAACTCCGGCATCCGCTTAATTGGTGAACCGCCCGTTTCATCAAACGTCACGTCTTCCGGCAATACCACCGGCAAATCTTTTTCAGGGACAGGTACTGCACCACAATCATCGCAGTAAATAATCGGAATCGGGCAACCCCAATAACGTTGGCGGGAAACGCCCCAATCGCGTAACCGGAAGTTAACCCGCCGCCGTCCTTTAGCATTTGCAGTCAAGTGGTTAGCAATGGCTTCAAAAGCTTCGGCTGAAGTAAGGCCGCTAAACTCACCCGAATCAATCAGCACCCCTTTTTCTGTAAAAGCCGCGGCACTTAAATCGACCTCACGCCCGTCAAGCGACGCAATCACCTGCTTCACTGCTAAACCGTAAGCCTGTGCAAACTCCCAGTCGCGCTGATCGTGCGCCGGAACTGCCATCACCGCGCCCGAACCGTAAGACATCAGCACAAAATTCGCCACCATCACCGGCACAGCTTCACCCGTGAGCGGATGAATCGCCATCGCGCCGGTTGCCATGCCTTTCTTTTCCATCGTTGCCATATCAGCTTCGGCAACTTTAACCTGCTTGCAATCGTCAATAAACGCCGCCAAGTCGGGATTGCTCACCGCCGATTGCAACGCCAAAGGGTGCTGTGCCGCCACCGCGACATAAGTAACCCCCATTAAGGTATCAGGGCGGGTCGTAAACACACTCAGTTTACTGTCAGAACCTTGCAAACCGAATTCCAGCTCAACCCCTTCAGAACGCCCAATCCAGTTTTCCTGCATGGTACGCACTTGCTGAGGCCAACCCGGCATATTATTAATTTCTTCTAATAATTCATCGGCATAGGCGGTAATCTTCAGAAACCACTGATCAATTTCGCGCTGCTCAATCAATGCCCCGGAACGCCAGCCGCGCCCGTCAATCACCTGTTCATTCGCCAACACAGTTTGATCCACCGGATCCCAGTTCACCGTGGATTTTTTGCGGTAAACCAAGCCTTTTTCATACAACTGGGTAAAAAACCACTGTTCCCAACGGTAATATTCCGGGGTACAGGTCGCAATTTCACGTGACCAATCAATCCCTAAGCCCATTGATTTAAGCTGGGTGCGCATGTAGTCGATATTTTTATACGTCCAAGCCGCTGGTGCTGTATTGTTTTTAATCGCCGCATTTTCCGCAGGTAAACCAAACGCATCCCAACCCATCGGTTGCAGCACGTTTTTACCGCGCATCCGCTGAAAGCGTGCAATCACATCGCCAATGGTGTAGTTACGCACATGCCCCATGTGCAACACCCCGCTCGGATACGGGAACATCGAAAGGCAGTAATACTTTTCTCTATCAGGGTCTTCCTTGACTTCAAAAGCACGGTTAGCATCCCAAAATTGCTGAACTTGGGGTTCTAACGTTTGCGGGCTGTACTGTTCCTGCATGGCACTACTCATGGACGGGCTACTTCAACTGTCAGGTTATAGAAGCCGCCGATTATAGCCGACAATACCTCGCAATTCTTCTCAATATTCTTGCTTTGAAAATAAGCGTTCTAAGCGGCCTTGCCAACGTTGTAACCGTACCCCACGTTGCTCTGGGCGAATCGCCGCGTAACCGTAAGGTTTATGAGTATGCAACCGTAATAAAACAGGCAATACGTGCGCCCGACGTGCAGTGGGCAATAAAGGGGAGATCATCAGTATTTTCCTCAACATTTCACGAATGCCACAAGCATAACGCTGAGATTTGCAGAAAATGTGTAGAGCCGATGGAAGGTGTGTGGAAAGCAAGGGCGCAATACACGCGCCCTTGTCAATGCGGTTAACGCCCGTGAGGACGAATTTCAGCCGCTACTTTGTCCAATACGCCGTTAATAAATTTGTGTGCTTGTTCCGCACCAAATTTTTTCGCCATATTGATGTACTCGTTAACCACCACTTTGTACGGTGTTTCAGGGTGATACAGCAACTCGCAAGTCGCTACCCGTAACAAAGCGTGTTCAATGGGGTCAACTTGTGCCAATTTACGATCAAGGTGAGGGGAAATCCGGTTTTCCAGTTCCTCACCGCCCTCAATGCTGGCTTTCAACAGCTTGTGGAAAAACGCCGAATCTGACTTGCGGAAATCCGCCGCCAGTTCTGTTTCTTCCTGAAAATACAGGTAAATATCGCGAAAACTATTGCCTGTAATCAGCCATTGATAAACACCCTGCATCGCTAACCGCCGCGCCACACGACGACCGGCGATCAGTTGCTGAGATTCGGTAAGGGGTTTGCGTCCAGCCATTCGTGGTTATTTCCTGATCTTACGCAGCAATGAAACCATTTCAATCGCTGACAAGGCGGCTTCCGCACCTTTATTGCCTGCTTTTGTACCAGCGCGTTCCACTGCCTGCTCAATGGTGTCTGTGGTCAGCACACCGAAAATTACCGGCAATTCATGGCTCATGCCCACGCTTGCCAGCCCTTTGGAAGCTTCACCCGCGACAAAATCAAAATGCGGGGTGCTGCCACGAATCACTGCACCCAAGGCAATAATGGCATCGTAATCGCCATTGGCTGCCATTGCTTGTGCGACTAAAGGTAACTCGTAAGCACCCGGCACACGCACCACATCAATCATTTCCTCTTTCACGCCACCGTGACGCTTTAACGCATCAATCGCGCCCGACAACAGACTCTCGACGATAAAGCTGTTAAAACGCGCAACGACGATGCCGTATTTTGCTTCCTGCGGTGCGAAATCACCTTCGATAATATTGCAGCCCATAGCTATTCCCAATCAATCATGAACATATTCAACAATTTCCAGACCGAAACCCGCGATTCCGTGGAAACGCTTCGGTGCACTCATTACCCGCATCCGGCGCACGCCAATATCGGATAAGATTTGCGCACCAATACCGTAAGTTTTCAGTTCGGCTGGCGAAGAGTGGCTATTGTCTTGTACAACGGGTCGGGATTCAAACCCTTTCAGCTGTTCAAGCACATTTTCTGTCTGCCCCACATTACGCAAAATCACAATGACCCCGCCACCGGCAGCATCAATGTGTTGCATCGCACTGCGCAAAGGCCAGCCACAACCCGGCTCATTCAAGGACAATAAATCACACAATTCATTTTCCAGATGCACCCGTACCAAAACTGCCGCATCCGCTGTAATCTCGCCTTTAATGAGGGCTAAATGCACATCACGCTTGGCACACTCTTGGAATGCCACCAAATGAAACTGCCCGTAATCGGTTTGCACATCGCGCTCGAACACACGCTCGACGGTTTTTTCGTTCTGCACCCGGTAACGGATTAAATCTTCAATCGACCCCATTTTCAGGCCGTGCTTTTCCGCAAACAGCTCCAGATCAGGGCGACGCGCCATCGTGCCATCTTCATTGAGGATTTCCACAATGGTAGCAGCAGGTTCAAAACCGGCTAAACGCGCCAGATCACAACCCGCTTCGGTATGTCCGGCACGGGTCAACACCCCGCCAGGTTGCGCCATCAATGGAAAAATGTGTCCGGGTTGCTCAATATCTTGCGGTTGTGCATTGGGTGCAACCGCAGTACGCACGGTATGCGCCCGGTCATACGCTGAAATACCGGTCGTTACACCTTCCGCCGCTTCAATGGAAATGGTGAAATTGGTGCGGTGTTCTTCATCGGTCGCAGAAATCATCAACGGTAAATTCAACTGCTTACAACGTTCGCGCGTTAAGGTTAAGCACACCAGACCGCGCCCTTCCTTAACCATGAAGTTAATGTCTTCCGGGCGCGTAAGCGATGCCACCATCAACAAATCGCCTTCGTTTTCGCGGTCTTCATCGTCAACAATAACGACCATTTTGCCAGCGGCGAGGTCTTCGAGGATTTCTTCTGTGGTGTTGAATTGCATAGGGTTCCTGACTGTGGTCGCGGGTGAAAAGCGCGTGATTGTACGTGAAAACACAAATCCTGACTAACACTACCTACAACTGCACCCCAATTGTCACCCCAGTACGCGGAAATCCGGGAAAAGGCAAGCCACCGAAACTGTCGGAGCTATTCCGCGCATTGTTACGTTGCACTTGGCGCGATTGACAGATGCGAAAGCCATCTTCCCAACCCAGTTTGTAATCGGCTTGATTCGCTTGGTTCAAGTCTTTGACATACACAAAGCGGCTATCGCCCCCTGCGGATAAACCACTTTGGCAGCCATCCGCGTAACCTTGAGCAAATGTGGGTGAGGAATTATCCACGCCTGCCATTTCACGCTGTAATTGCTCAGCAGGCGGCACACTTGCGCACCCGATTAAACCACTGCTTAATGCCAGTGTGACCACAATATAGCGACATAATTTCATGGTAAATGCTCCTTGGCAATAACACCGTTACACAAATTTACCACGAAACCGCAGCAGCGGTAGCAAGAACAACAGCAACATCACGCTGATGATCAACCAGTTACCCACTTTGACATACGGGGTAGCACCGCTCAACGGCATAGCGTAACCCGATAACACCCCAACTTGGTATTGCGGTAGAGAATTCAACACCCGGCCTTTTTCATTAATAATGGCAGTCACACCATTATTGGTAGCACGTAATAAAAAGCGTCCGGTCTCTAAAGCACGCATCCGCGCGATTTCGGCGTGCTGTTGCGGCTCAATCGACCCGGTAAACCAACCGTCATTACTCACATTCACCAGCATGGTAGCTTCGGGCAAGCCTTCGATCATTTCTTCGGCATAAGCATCTTCGTAACACACCGACATACGCATCGGTTGTCCGGCAACTGTCAAGGTATGCCCGCCCTTCCAAGGCGTTACATTGTCGTAAGGTAACTTAACGATATTTTCCAAAAAGCGCAGATAATCCAGCAGCGGAATGTATTCACTAAAAGGCACTAAATGCCGTTTTGCATAAACACCATCAGCGGTTTTCAGTGAGGTTTCCACGTCGTTTTTACCACCTACCGCCATGATTGCGTTGTAGACCGACTCTTTTTCCGCATCGTGGAAAAAACCACCAACCAGCAATTCTGCTTCCGCTTCTTTAGCCCAAGCTTGCAGCGGCAACATCACATCATCTTTGGAAAAGTGGAAAAAATCAGCCAGCGCAGTTTCAGGCCAAATCACCAAATGCGATTGCACCACATCGGGGTATTTATCCTGATCCATCAAATTCAAATACGCCTGGACATTTTCATTGCGAAACGCCGGATCCCACTTGGTCAATTGATCAACATTGCCTTGCAACATACTCACATACAGCGGCTCACCAGCAGATTGCGTCCAATTCACGAAGCCTAAGCCATAACCACCCGCCGTTGTTACCACCGCCAATACTGCCGCCAGCACCCGTTCGCGCAAGGTTCCCAGAGCCAACACCAAGACAATGCCTGCACCCAGTGCGACTAACCAGCTTAACCCCAGCACCCCGGTAATCGGCGCGTAATGTGCCAACCACGTATCAATTTGCGTCGTACCCAGTTGTAACCAAGGGAAACCCGTCAATACCCAACCGCGAAACCATTCGGTTAACACCCAAGCCGCCGGGAAAACCCCTAATAAACGCCAAACCACCGGCAAATGATGGGAATACGAAGTCAGCCACCCGAATAACAACAGTGGCAAGCTCACAAACAACACAAATAGCAGCACCATCAAAGCCGCAATAACGCTATTTGCACCACCAAAGAAATGGATACTCACGTAAATCCAGTGTGCGCCACCGGCAAACAAACCAATGCCAAACACCCAGGCCAAGCGCAAACGTTGCCCGCGTGGTATGTTTTTGAGGTTGAGCCAAAACAGCACCGCAGGGGCAAACCACGCAAAAGCACGCAGTTCAAACGGCGCAAACGCCAATACCATTGACGCACCTGCCAGCAAAGCCAGCAGGTAATCTACTTTTTTCAGGGAATCACGGAATGACAGCATTGAAATACATCCAGCCAACAAAACTGCCGCGCATTATAACGCAGGCGTTGCCGCCAATGATGAACTTTCGGTGTGAGGTAACACTTCCAGCGATAAAATACGCCGGTTATCGCTGCGTAAAACGCGGAATAACCAACCTTCGAGCACTAATTCATCGCCTTGACGCGGAATTTTACCCAATTTATTGATAACGATACCGGCAATGGTATCAAACTCATCGGTATCAAAATTCGTGCCTACGATGTCGTTAAACTCATCAATCGGCGTGGTAGCTTCCACAATGAAACGCCCATCGTCTTGAGCAACGACTTGAGTGGTTTCGTCTTCTTCATCGTCGTGCTCATCGTCGATTTCGCCGACAATTTGCTCAAGCACATCTTCAAACGTCACCAGCCCTGAAATCCCCGAATATTCATCAATCACCACCGCCATGTGATTGCGGCTATTGCGGAATTCAGTCAATAAGCGGCTTAAACGCTGGCTTTCAGGAATAATTAATGCGGGACGAATAATATCATCAATCTTAAACTCAGCTTCTCGCCCAATGTATTTGAGTAAATCTTTTGCGAGCAAAATGCCGACCAAATCATCACGATCCTCATCCACCACCGGGTAACGGGAATGCTCCGTCGCCGCAATGCGTTGCAGGATTTTGCTGAAATCGTCTTCGTGGTAAATAAAATTGATTTGAGAGCGCGGAACCATAATGTCGCGCACTTGCAACGCACCAAATTCCAACACGCCCTGTAACATCCCGACCGTTTCCCCCGGAAGGAGATTTTTCTCATTAGCCCGTTGCAGGTCTTCCATCAGGTCTTCCCGGCTTTGGGAAGTGAGGTCGAGAGTCTGGATTAACCATTGTTTCCATCGCGGTCGAGGTCGCGAGTCACCTATGTCACTTTTCATTGTTCCTCTAAAATCAATTGGTAAGGATCAGGAAAACCCAGCGTCGCGAGAATGCGTGTTTCCAACGCTTCCATCGTTTCGGCTTCGTCGTCCGTTATATGGTCATAACCTTGCAAATGCAACAAGCCATGCACCAGTAAATGCGCCCAGTGCTGGGTAGCGGTTTTGCGTTGTTCCGCCGCTTCGCGCTCCACCACCGGCAAACAAATCGCCAAATCACCTAAGTATTCGGTTTCATCGTCTTCCAGCGGGATTGGCGGCGCGTCGTAAGGAAACGACAATACATTGGTCGGGTAATCTTTGCCGCGAAAATCACGGTTTAATTGCTGGCTTTCCGCCTCCGCAACAATCCGCAACACCACACCCGCCTCACCGTCTTCCTGCCATGCCGCTTGCGCCCATTGCAATAAATCCGCCTCCGCAGGCAGGGTCAAATAATCTTCAGGATTCTGAATATCGAGTTGCAGCCCCATGACTCTCGTATGCCTCCACAATTTTTTGCACCAGCTTGTGGCGCACCACATCGCGTCCGGTGAAATAGTTGAAACTGATACCGTCAACGGCTTCCAAAATCTCAATGGCGTGTTTCAGCCCCGATTTTTGATGGTGCGGTAAATCAATCTGGGTAATGTCGCCGGTAATCACTGCTGAAGAACCAAACCCCAAGCGCGTCAGGAACATTTTCATTTGTTCAGCGGTGGTGTTTTGCGCTTCATCCAGCAAAATAAACGCATCATTGAGAGTGCGCCCGCGCATATAAGCCAACGGCGCGACTTCAATCACGCTGCGCTCAATCAGCTTATTGACCTTTTCAAGACCCAGCATTTCGTACAAAGCGTCATACATGGGGCGCAAATACGGGTCAATTTTCTGGCTCAAATCACCGGGCAAAAACCCCAGCCGTTCCCCCGCTTCCACCGCAGGACGCACCAACACCAAACGCCGCACTTCATCGCGTTCTAAGGCTTCCACTGCACACGCCACCGCCAGCCAGGTTTTCCCCGTACCCGCAGGGCCAATGCCAAAGGTGACATCGTGACGACGAATATTCTGGATGTACTGACTTTGCGCCAAACCTTTGGGCTTGATGTAACCGCGTTTGGTACGGATGCGCACATCATCACTGCTATTCGCCGCGACTTTATCGAGGTTGGCTTCTTGCAAAAACAAATGCAGGCTTTCCGGGCTAAGCACCGTATGCGCGGTTTCGCGGTAAAGATCGTGCAGGAGATTGATGCTCAACTGAGCCGACACGGGAGTGCCAGTGACTTGAAACAGGTTGCCCCGATTATTGATTTCCACACCTAAACGATTTTCTAGCTGACGCAAATGCTGATCAAACTGACCGCACAGGTTCATTAAACGTTCGGTATCCGCAGGTTCGAGTTCAAACTGGACGGTGTGCCTGTCACTTTCCGGCGCAGCTCTATTGTTAGTATTCAAGGAAACGGAAGATTCCGTAAATTAGTCAGGCTTTTGAGTATAGACGGGGCGTGGAGTGGGTTCAACGTAATTGTCATGGATTTCGCAGCGCGTTAATGCTGGAGTTCAAAAGCATTCCTTTACTTCAAAATTTGGACTATTATCTTTTGTACCTGCATAACGTAGCACTAAAGGTAATGCCATGCACTCCATCGCCATTCGGGAGCTGCGGAATAATCCCGCCAGCCTGACCCATTCGCTCGAACAAAATGAGTACGTCTTCATCACCAAACACGGCAAACCCATTGGTGTCGCTGTCCCACTGACTGATGAAAACCTTTGCATTGGCCTGACCAAAGCCACCGCCTTACAAGCATGGCGCAACGGCGACATCTCGCTGGGTAAAATGGCTGAGTTACTAAAAATGGATAAACGGGATTTACGCCACCTGTTATCCATCATGAACCTGCCCATGATTGACTATCCCGCTGACGAAGTATCGGCGGAAATTGACTTTTTGCTGCAAGATGCCACTGCATGAAAGGGCTGATTGTCGCTGACAGTTCCCCCTTGATCACATTGCTGAATATTGGGCGATTCACCTTGTTGGAAAAACTGTTTACCCACATTATCGTCCCCAATAAAGTTGCGGAAGAAGTGGGACGCGGTGAAGCCAATGATTCCATTTGGTTTGCCCTGCAAGCATCCGGTTTTATCCGCCCCGCTCCGTTGCAAACTGACCCACGTTTGGCCGTCCTGCTGTTGCAGATTGATCCCGGTGAATCGGAAGCGATCCTGCTCGCCGACCAACTCAAGTTACCCCTGCTGATTGATGAAAAGGCAGGACGCAAGATGGCAACATTAATGGGGTTAAAAATTACTGGATTGGTGGGAATTTTGGGTGCGCTTCAACAGAAAGGGGAAATCTCAACCACGCAACTGCCAGACATTCTGCAAGATTTAGAGCGGGTGGAATTTCGCCTGAGTACTGATTTGAAACGCCGATTGTTGGAACAGACAACGCATGGTGAATAGGCGTTATACCCGCATCACCGGCTTACCCGCCAACAGCAACGCCATTGCCAGCATTTCATCCCACAACCGCTGCGGATGGCGCGACACATCTTGCCCGACACCTTTGCTGTGCTGATCCAATAACGCCGCGTGATGAAATAGTAACTGCCAATCCGCCCGCGCCATGCGCCGCAAAGCGTTTTGAAATAAACCTTGGCGGGTTTTCGGCATTCGCATCAACAAGCCCTGAATCGACTGGTTATTGCTCACCAACTGGCAACCGTCGTAAAGCTGACGCAACAAATCTGCCAATGCCCACACCAGTAACGGCGTTGCGGTTTCTTCTTCCTGCAACACCTGCATGATGTGGCACAAGCGGCGGGCATCCTGCGCTAAAATCGCTTCCGCCAGATCAAACACGCTGAAACGTGAGTTATCCGCCACCACGCTCATAATATTTTGCGCCGTCACCGGGCGATTGCCGAACAGCAGCGATAATTTACCAATCTCTTGTACCGCTGCGAGTAAATTACCCTCAACCCGCTCGGTCAGGTAACGCACCGCGTCGTTATCCGGCTGTAAACCGACTTCGCGCATCCGTCGTGCCACCCACGCCAAGGTTTGCGCTGGGGATAAATCCCACACTTGCACCAATACCCCGACTTGTTCGAGCTTTTTGACCCAAGCAGCATTCTTGCAGGTTTTATCCAAACGCCCGGACTGGATCAGTAAGATTTTATCGCTGGGAATATAATCAAGGTAATGCTGCAACGCCTTCGTGCCGGACTGCCCCGCCTTGCAGGTTGGCATTCGGACATCGAGCATTTTTTTATCAGAAAACAGCGATAACGACCCGGCTGCGTCGTACAACACGCCCCAGTCAAATTGCGCATCAACGCTAAAAACATCGCGCTCGCTAAAACCGCGTTCGCTGGCAGCTTTACGCACTGCCGCCGCCGCTTCCATGACTTGTAACGGCTCGTCACCAGCAATCAGATAAACGGAAGCGAGTGTATGACGAAGGTGTTCTTCAATTTGTTCTACGCGGACTTGCATACCAAGAATCAATCAAAAGAAAGCGAAAATGTAACATAATCGGGTTTTTTAAGCTGTTTTTGTTTAGAATCGGCGGCAATTTTCCTGACAATGTGCGCTCCATGAAAACAGCAATGATTTTAACCACGCTACTGACGAGCGGACTCACCGCCAGTAACACTCTGATGGCAAACCCGGCGACGACTGCAACAGCGGATAGCACTTGTTACGCGCAAGTATTGGTTCCGGGGGTATTTCAGACGGCTGAAGAAAAAGTCGTGACTTTTGAGGGCAGCCCACTTTATCAAACCACACCCGTACAACTGGGTTACGGCGAACGTAAAATCAAAGTCGCGGACGCTTACGTGGAATACGAAATCATTCCGGCGGTGTTCGATGAAGTCACCGAAACCGTCGAAATCGAACGTGAACGCACCGAAGTCGAAACGTTTCCCGCGACTTACCGCACCGAAACCAAGCGCATTAAAACCAAGGAAGCCAGCGTGCAGTGGAACCCTGCCTGCGCCCCCGTCGTTAGCGACGATGCCAGCAACATTCCGCCCGCGTGTTTGCTCGAAACTCCGGCCGAATACCAAGAAGTCACCCGTGAACTGATTGCCACCCCAGCGCGTACCGTTAAGCGCGTGATTCCGGGTAAAACCCAAACCGTAACCCGCAAAGTGTTGGTCGAACCTGCCAAAGTCGTGCGCAAAGAAATACCCGCTGTTTACGCAAGCATCCCGTTAGGCCGGGTGGAACAAGCCGCAAAACTCGTTACCACGCCGCAACCCGAACAAAGCCAGCAAGTCCCGGTATTGCGCAAAGTGCAAGCCGAACGCTTCATCAAAATGCCGGTATTGTGCGAAACCGAAGCTGACTCCGTATTGATCAGCCGTTTACAGCAACGCCTGCAACAACTGGGTTACGACACCGGCAAAGCCAGTGGCGCAATCGACACGGCTACCCGCACCGCGCTTACCCATTTCCAACAAGACAATCGCTTGGCATCGGGTGCTATCACCCTCGAAACCTTGCGAAAATTAGGGCTGCCCTAGAGACCCTAGGACATTTCCTGCTAGACTGTGACCCATACAAAAACGATGCAGAAACAAAGGAGTAATCATGTCAGAACAAACCGGAATCCTGATCGGTAAAGGTGAAACACTGGTTCATCTCAGCCCGCGCTTTGCCAACCGCCACGGTCTGATTGCCGGTGCGACGGGGACAGGTAAAACCATTTCGCTGCAAGTGCTGGCGGAAGGTTTTTCACGCATGGGCGTGCCCGTATTCATGGCGGACATCAAAGGCGATTTAACCGGCATTAGCAAACCCGGTGCGGCACATCCCAAAGTGGATGAGCGCGTGGAAAAAATTGGCATTACGGATTTCCGTTTTGAAGGCTGCCCCACCGTTATTTGGGATTTGGCAGGTGAACGCGGGCATCCAATTCGTGCCACGGTTTCCGACATGGGGCCGCTGTTACTGGCTCGTTTGCTCGATTTGAACGACACCCAAGAAGGCGTGTTAAACATTGCATTCAAATTTGCCGACGACCAAGGCATGTTGCTGCTGGATATGAAGGATTTACGCGCCATCCTCCAGTACATGAGTACCAACAGCAAAGAGTTTCAAGGGGCTTACGGCAATGTCAGTTCCGCCTCGATTGGAGCGATTCAGCGACAATTGCTGGTATTAGAACAGCAAGGCGCGGAAAACTTCTTCGGCGAACCAGCACTCGATTTGTGGGACTTTATGCGCACGGGCGCGGGCGGTTACGGTAACGTCAATATCCTCGCTGCTGATAAACTCATCAATACCCCGCGTTTATACGCCACGTTCTTGTTGTGGTTACTATCGGAACTATTTGAAAATCTGCCCGAAGTCGGCGATATGGATAAACCGCGTCTGGTGTTTTTCTTCGACGAAGCCCACTTGCTGTTTAATGGCGCACCCAAAGCCTTGGTCGAAAAAGTCGAACAGGTAGTGAAGTTAATCCGTTCCAAAGGTGTCGGCATTTATTTCATTACCCAGACTCCGCTGGATGTGCCTGAGTCCGTCTTGGGGCAGCTCGGCAATCGCATTCAACACGCCTTACGCGCCTTTACCCCACGTGACCAAAAGGCGGTGCGTACCGCTGCTGAAACCTTCCGCCAAAATCCCAAGCTGGATGTGGCTGAAACCATTATGGAAATGGGCGTTGGTGAAGCCTTGGTTTCCGTGTTGGAAGACAAAGGCACGCCGAGCATTGTGCAACGCACTTTGATTCGCCCGCCGCAATCACGCATCGGGCCTGTCACTGATAGCGAACGTGCGGAACTGTTGCGCACCAGCCCTTTCAGCGGACGTTACGACAATAGCCTCGACCGCGAATCCGCTTACGAACTGCTGCAAAAACGCACTGAACAAGCCACTGCCGAAGCTGCCACTGAAGAAGCCGCCGCCGCAGAACGTAAAACCGTGCGTCGTTACGAAACCAGCAGCAAACGTGAAGCCGACGAAGGCAGCTTCATGGGCGACATTGCCGAAGGTTTATTGAAGAATGCAGTCAAAGCCGCCACCTCCAGTGCAGGACGACGTATCGGCACGCAAATTGTGCGCGGTCTTCTCGGCTCCTTGTTCAAGGGACGTTAAGTCAATCAGGACTAAATTCACGCTTTTCGCACCGAATTGCTGCATATCGCCGCAGTTCGGTGTAGAATCAGGTGATTTTATGGGTATCTGCGACGAAAGGGCGGATTGCTAATGGCGACTATCCTCTTGCTAAACGGGCCAAACCTTAACCTCTTGGGAAAGCGTGAACCCGGACACTACGGTAGCCTAAGCCTGCCACAAATCGAGTCAAACCTTACTGCACTCGCAACAGAACGGGGGCAAACCCTGCTTTGTTACCAGAACAACACGGAAGGGGCTTTGGTTGACCGCATTCATTTGGCAATGGATGAAGGTGTCGAATTCATTATCATCAATCCCGGTGCTTATACACACACCAGCATTGCATTGCGAGATGCGCTGCTAGGCGTTGCTATACCCTTTATTGAAATCCATTTATCCAACGTGCACCGCCGCGAATCTTTCCGCCACCATTCGTATCTTTCCGATATTGCTGAAGGCGTGATTCTAGGCTTAGGAGCCGTAGGTTATGAACTTGCACTGTATGCCGCTATACAGAAAACCTCAACAAACATGACAAAGGCGTTACCCCATGATGGACGTGCGTAAAATACAAAAACTCATCCAGTTACTCGAAGGCAGCGATGTTGCCGAAATCGAAATCAAAGAAGGCGAAGATTCCGTGCGCATTAGCCGCCTGAATTCCGGCATGATGACCAATGCCGCGCCACAGCACTTCTACACACCACCACCTGTTGGTCACGCCGCACCTGTTGCCGCCGCACCAGCAGCAGAAGTTCACACTGCCGCCGCCGCACCGTCAGGCCACGTGGTCGAATCGCCAATGGTTGGCACGTTTTACCGCGCCTCTTCGCCAACCGCTAAACCCTTTGCTGAAGTCGGGCAAAGCGTCAAAGTTGGCGACACCCTGTGCATTATCGAAGCAATGAAAATGCTCAACCAGATTCAATCCGATGTATCCGGTGTCATCAAAGCCATTTTGGTTGAGAACGAACAACCTGTCGAATTCGGGCAGCCGCTGTTCATCGTTGAATAACGTTTGTGATTAAGTAACACCGTTGAGGTGAGAATATGTTGAAGAAAGTACTGATCGCAAACCGGGGCGAAATTGCCCTGCGTATCTTGCGTGGTTGCCGTGAACTCGGCATTAAAACGGTCGCAGTGCATTCCACCGCTGACCGTGACCTCAAGCACGTGCGTCTTGCCGACGAATCCGTGTGCATTGGCCCGCCACGTTCCACTGATAGTTACCTGAACATCCCTGCGATTATCAGCGCGGCGGAAGTCACGGGTGCGGATGCGATTCACCCCGGCTATGGCTTTTTGTCTGAAAACGCCGATTTTGCCGAGCGCGTCGAATCCAGCGGTTTCATTTTCATTGGCCCGCGTGCTGACACCATTCGCCTAATGGGTGACAAGATTTCAGCGAAAGACGCGATGATTGCCGCTGGCGTTCCGTGCGTTCCGGGTTCTGAAGGCGGTACGCCCGAAGACCCCGAAGAAATCCTCAAAATGGGAACGCGCATTGGCTACCCGTTAATCGTCAAAGCAACCGGCGGTGGCGGCGGTCGTGGGATGCGCGTGGTGCATTCTGCCGACGAACTGGTAGCAGCCGTTACCCTCACCCGTGCCGAAGCCAAAGCCGCGTTTGGTAACGACGTGGTGTTCATGGAAAAATTCCTGCAACGCCCGCGTCATATCGAACTGCAAGTGCTGGCAGATTCTCACGGCAATGCGATTCACCTGTGCGAACGCGATTGCTCGATGCAACGCCGTAACCAAAAAGTGGTGGAAGAAGCCCCTGCCCCGTTCATTACCGAAGAGCAACGCGCCCGCATTGGCAACCGTGTTGCCGAAGCCTGCCGTAAAATCGGCTACCGTGGCGCGGGTACGTTTGAGTTCCTCTACGAAGACGGCGAATTCTATTTCATCGAAATGAATACCCGTTTGCAAGTCGAACACCCTGTCACTGAACTGATTACTGGCGTAGATTTGGTGAAACAGCAATTGCTGATTGCCTCCGGTGAAGTGCTGGCGTTGCGTCAGGAAGACATCAAGGTGAACGGTCACGCGATTGAATGCCGTATCAATGCCGAAGACCCGCAAACGTTTGCGCCATCACCGGGCAAAATTACCCGTTACCATGTACCGGGTGGCTTGGGTGTGCGCGTGGATTCGCACATTTACGCCGATTACAGTGTGCCGCCCTACTACGATTCCATGATCGGCAAGCTGATTGTCCACGGGCAAGACCGCGAAACCGCGATCAACCGGATGCACGGCGCACTTAGTGAAATGGTCATCGAAGGCATTAAAACCAATATCCCGCTGCAAACCCGCATTATGGAAGACCCCGCGTTCCGTGCTGGTGGTGCTGATATTCACTACCTCGAAAAAATGTTGGGAATGCATAAATAATGAGCTGGCAGCAATTGGTTTGTCATACCACTTCCAAACATCAGGAAGTGGTCGTGGATACGATGGAAGCCGTGGGAGCGGTTTCCATTACTTGGCAGGATGCGGAAGATGACCCCATCCTCGAACCACGCCCCGGCGAAATGCGCTTGTGGAATAATCTGGTAGTCACTGCATTGTATGAGGAAGATACCGACCTCAACGCCTTGCAGTTACTGCTGGAAACACGTAAAGCCGACTGGCAAATCGAATCCGTGCTGTATGAAATTGTCGAAGATCAGCCGTGGGAACGTGCTTGGATGGATAGTTTCCAGCCTATGTGCTTCGGTAAACGTTTGTGGATTTACCCCAGTTGGTTTGAAATCCCCGACGATGACAGCGTAAAACTGTTGCTTGACCCCGGCTTGGCGTTTGGTACAGGCACGCATCCAACCACCGCGCTGTGCCTTGAGTGGCTGGATGGACAAGACGTGACAGGACAGGAAGTGCTGGATTACGGTTGCGGCTCTGGCGTGCTTGCCATTGCCGCACTCAAACTCGGCGCGAAACACGCAGTGGGCACGGACATTGACCCGCAAGCACTGCTGGCGACTCAAGACAATGCTGAACGAAACAGCGTTGACCCCGCACTGTTACACACCTGTTACCCAGAAAAACTACCCAAACAAACCTACGATGTGGTCATGGCTAACATTTTAGCAGGGCCGTTGGTCGAGTTAGCACCTGCGTTACTGTCGGCAATGCACCCCGGTAGTAAGCTAGTGTTGTCCGGCATTTTGGCGGAACAGGCTGAATCTATTGAAAATGCTTATAAACCTGCATTAGATGACTTTAGCATCGTTCAAAAAGACGATTGGATCAGGGTAACTGGAATCTACCGTTAATCTCTATTTTTTGCCCATACAAGGACTTCGCTGATATTTTGCGCCCATTCGAGTATGAAATTCGTCGTTAGACGGACTAGAATAAGGCGACAACCCCTAATGGCACGGAGTCATGTATACACAGTGCAACCACTGCAAAGCGATTTTTCGCGTCACCATGAAAGAGTTAACAGCCGCTCAAGGCTTACTCCGCTGTGGTGAGTGCGATACCATTTTTGATGCAATGAAAAGCTTAAGCACGACCTTGCCCGAAGAACGGCGTTTCGCCCCAATGGGTAATGCCGCGCTGACCGATGTAGCAGAAGTAGCTGCCTCGAACAAATTATCGACAGCCGGATTTGAAAAAGGTTTTTTCAGCAAAAAAGAAGCGCAAGCAGCAACCAATAAGCCGACCTTTCAGGCCAATACGCAACATTACCCACGGCGGGTGTTTACCTCGCGCCTGTTATTAACCATTGGTATTACCTCGCTGGTATTACTGTTGTTATTGCAACTGACCTACAGCAGCCGTAATTGGTTAGCCCAGTATCCGTTAACAGCCAATCTGACACGCCAACTGTGCTTGTCATTAGGGTGTGAGATCCGCTTACCACGTGACTTGCAGAAGATTAACTTATTGAGTCGTAATGTGTATTCGCATCCCAACACACCGGGCGTGCTGACCATTAGCTTGTCTATTCAAAACGAAGCGGTGTTTGCCCAACCTTACCCGTTGGTAGAAATCAGCTTCTTGGATAAGGACAATAATGTGGTGGCATTACGACGCTTCACCCCCGGTGAATACATAAAAAACTTTCAGGACGAACCCATCCAACCGGGTGTTCCCAGTGAATTATTACTCAACATATCGGATCCCGGTAGTGAAGCAGTGCGTTTTCAATTTCGCTTTATGTGAATATTAAAGGAAATGATGCGCTTATTATAAATTTCGGCTACAATTCGCCGCGCAAATTTCGCGGCCATTATCGCCTTACTCAACCGCAAGGTGTAACCGTCCGAAACGACACATAAGCCTTGCCCAATCAGCTTGTTGGAGACAAAAATGGCAACTGACAATGTAACCTATATGACACGGAAGTCAGCGTTACCAGTTGACGGGATTGAACCTTATATCCCGGAACCCGGTGAAGAATATATGAACGAAAAGCAATTACAGCATTTTCGTAGCATCCTTGTTGCATGGAAGAAATCCCTGATGGAAGAAGTTGACCGCACGGTTGACCATATGAAGGAAGACGCAACTAACTTTTCAGACCCCGCCGACCGCGCCACACAGGAAGAAGAATTCGCATTGGAACTACGGGCGCGTGACCGCGAACGTAAACTGATCCGCAAAATTGAAAAAACCATCGCACGTTTGGATGAAGACGATTACGGCTACTGCGATGCCTGCGGCATTGAAATCGGCTTACAACGTTTAGAAGTCCGCCCTACTGCCGAACTGTGCATCGACTGTAAAACCACGCAAGAAATCAAAGAAAAGCAAATGGCTTACTAAGCCTTGCTCACTATTGGTAGATTCGCACCCTCACCCACCGGGTCATTGCATTTTGGCTCGTTACTTGCCGCTGCTGCCAGTTACTTGGCGGCACGTCAAGCCGGGGGGCGTTGGCTGTTACGCATTGAAGACCTCGACAAACCCCGCGAACAACCCGGCGCAACCGCAGACATTATTCGCACCCTTGGCGAATTTGGATTTTGCTGGGATGGCGAGATTCTCTATCAAAGCCAGCGCACCGCTGCTTACCAACAAGCACTCAGCGCATTAGCATCACACACCTACCCTTGCACCTGCTCACGTAAAGACCTGCAACAACACGCCCACGTCGGTGAATTTGGGCTTATTTACCCTGATACCTGCCGGGATCAAACCCACACGGATGCACCCCACGCTATGCGCTTGCGCACGGATGATGAAACAGTGTGTTTTACCGATTTGATACGTGGTCACTATTGCCAACGCTTGCACAAGGAAGTCGGGGACTTTGTGGTGCGGCGTGCCGATGGTTTGTTTGCCTATCAATTAGCGGTCGTAGTCGATGATGCGTTTCAAGGGGTAAATCAAATCGTGCGCGGTGCAGACTTACTCGACAACACCCCGCGTCAATGCTGGTTGCAACACTTACTCGGCTACCCTCAGCCCAGTTACGCCCATATTCCGTTAGCCGTTAGTGAAAACGGGCAAAAACTGAGTAAACAAAATCTCGCACCAGCCTTGGACACCCATAAACGTTTAGAAACACTGGTATCAGCTCTGCACTTCTTGGGTCAAACCTGCCCAGAAGCTGATGCATTTGGTAGCTTGAATGCATTTTGGGATTTCGCGATTCAGCAGTGGGATATGAGCAAAGTACCGCGTGTGCAGGCTTTATCTTACACAAATTGATGCGGTGCGCTGTTCGTTAAGGTCTTTTATGGTATTGTTCTCTAACGAAACACGAACAGGTCACTCATCATGGGGCAGACATCCTACGCAACCTTAAATACCAACTCGCTGCCATCACAAGCAGTTAACGACAGTCGAGCCTTCATTGGACGTTTAAAACCCGATGCTGGGATTGCGGAACCCTTGTACCTCCAACTGCAACGCCAGATTATTCAAATGATCGAAGCGGGTGAATTAAACGACGGTGATAGCCTGCCTTCAGAACGCGTGTTGGCAGAAGCGTTAAAACTAAGCCGCACCACCGTGCGTCGTTGCTACGATGAGTTACGCGAGCAAGATTACATCAGCACCCACGGGCGTGCCGGTGTCATGGTTAAAGCCCCGCCACGAATTAACCCGGAACTAGGCAAACTCAAAGGTTTCACCGAAGAAATGCGTGAAATCGGGGTCGAACCATCCACGCAATTGCTGGAACGGCGTATCGTTTCTGATCGCACCATTGCCTCTGTTTTTAACCGCCCGTCTACCGCACGCTTTTTAAAACTGGTGCGCTTACGCCTTGGTGATGGAATCCCCATGACGCGGGAAGTGGCTTGGTACGACCTGACCATTGCACCTGCTTTGGCGGAATGGGATATTGAGGGTTCTGCATACCAGTTTTTACAACAACGCTGCAGCATCGCACTCGATCATGGGGAACAAACCATAGAAGCCGCGATGAGCAACGAGGATGAAATGGCTGTTTTTGGTTTCCTAGAACCTAGCCCCTGCTTGTTGCTGAAACGGAAAACTTACGCCACTAACGGGCAAATGGTTGAATACGTGGAAGGGACATTCCGTGGGGATGCGTATACGTATCGGATTACGTTGAAGATGCAACCTTAACCGCAGCACTCGTAATACCAAAAACCTGCTGTAATGCCGATACAATTTCACGCCATACAGTAGTAACCACCGCCAGATCAGTACTTGAAGGAAATGCTAAAAAATCATGGATCATACCTTTAGCACAGTATGATCGGGCATTAACACCCGCCACTTGCATCATAAGTGCATACACCTCAGCCTCATCACGCAATGGGTCAAATTCTGCTGTAATAATCAACGCGGGTGGCAATGCAGCAAAGGTCTTGGCATAAAGCGGTGAAATATCACTCCTGCAACGCTGCGATCGGTCTGGCACATAACAATCCCAAAATCGCCGCATCACTGCACTTGTCAGAATCCCTCCTTGAGCATTTTCCTGATACGAAACACGGGTAAAATCAGCATCTAATGAGGGGTACAGCAAAAGCTGGAATAAAGGCTTATTTCTCGAATTTTGTAACTGATGCGTCATACAGGCCGCTAAATTCCCGCCAGCACTATCCCCTCCAACCGCCATCCTGCCCCTGTCCAAACCCAAATCAGACGCTGCGGTTTCCAACCATTGCACAACGGTCAAACCATCGTCCAAAGCACACGGAAAAGGATATTCAGGTGCAAGCCGATAGTCGATGGACACTACTGCGCAACCCACACGATTTGCCAAAGAACGGCATAGCCATTCTGCACTATCCAAGCCCCCCATGACCCACCCACCTCCATGAAACCAAACTAGCATGGGTAAATTCGGTTGCAGGCTCGGTTTGTATAACCTGATTGCCAACGTACCAGCTTTAGTGGGTATGTGATGATCCTCTACACAACAGACAAACGGCAAGTTCTCAGATGCCGGACAACACGCACGCTGAAACCGACGCAAAGCCTCCAGATTCTCACTGGCAAGATCATGTAATCCGAATTGCTCCATCATGCTTTTGGTATTCCCCATAACCTCAAGCATCAGCGGGTGAATATCACGATTACGCTGACAATCCCCCATAAACTGCCCAACTTGCTGCCAGGTTGGCAAAATCTGCAACACCCCTTGCTGGGATGCAATCATAGCCCCACAAGCATTGGCAAAGCGTAATGCTTTAACTAATGGATAATCGTTCAGCAAAGCATAAGCCAGTCCTGTGGCAAACGCATCCCCTGCTCCTGTTGGGTCAACAGGCTCAATTGTCCAAGCAGGTTCGTGCATTGCTTCCTGCCCACGCTGTAATGCCACACAACCACGTTCCGCCAACGTCACCACCAGCAACTCCCCTTTCCATGCTAACACCGGTAACAAGCGCAACCACTGGGCAAGTGAGAGTGTGTCCACATCAGTAATACCAAAACAAGCTGCTGCTTCTGTTTCGTTGAGTACCAATATATCCGTCAGGGAAAGCAGCACCGTTTCAGGTTCACGCCAAGGCGAGGGATTCAGCAAGGTTTTGATGCCGCGTTGCCGCGCTTGCTTAAATGCTTCCACAATCGGTGCATCAGGAATTTCAAACTGGGCGCACACCAAGCGGCAATCTTGCAAGGTATTACTGGCAGTCTGAACGTGACCAATACTCAGTTGGGCGTTCGCCCCCGGATAGATGGTAATGATATTGTCACCAGCGGCTGTTACCAAACCAACACCAAAACCGGAAGGGATGGAAGTGCGCACAACGCCTTGTATCTCAAGACCTTCAGACCGCAGCAAGGTCATCAATGCATCACCCGGCGTGTCGTTGCCGACCGCAATCAGCGGGTAAGTCCGTAAGCCCAGACGATGCATCCCGACAGCCAGATTCAACCCCTTGCCGCCATGCTCCGTCCACAAAGCTTCAGCTTGCAATGACTCCCCTGCTTTCGGCAACTGTTTAACCACAAGACTATTGGCATTCACATAACTGCCCAGCACAAACACATCCACCATACTATTTGCTACTCCCTCCATAACCCAGACAGCGCAATTTTAGTTGAATTTGAACATCACCCGGCGATTTTTTTATGGCTTCGTGTTGGAGGAAAAGGGTTTCTAGCGATATTTTTCTATTTGCAAATTCCAATATTGGTACTATATTGGAATTATAGCAAAGTTATGCGTGGGAGTTATGAAAGGAATCGAAGATGAAAATCATTGAAGTGCTAGCTGTTGCCATTCGGATTTTGGGAGTTCTATTACTCATTCGTATGCTGGAAAGTCTACCTTATTGGCTTCAAGCATTGGCGATCATTAGCCCAGACAGACCAGTACCCGAAAGTGACACCTACATTACGTACATCCAGTATGCCATATTCACGGCGATGGCATTGATTGCGTTTCTGATGCTCAAGTTTCCCACCTTATTAGCGAGATCTTTGGTGGGAAATCTGCGCTCTGATTCCCCCTTACTGGAAGAAAAGGGGCAGGCTATCCAGATAGCCGGGATTGCCATTATTGGTATTTACATCCTGACATGGACGATTCCTGACCTTTTTCACAACGCTTTGATATTTTGGGCAATAAGCAACCATCTGGAGATCTCAGGCAATTCATGGGAAATCAAGATCAATATTGCCATTACGCTCATTGAGATAGGCATCGGTTTTTATTGTGCGTTGGGTGCGCAAGGCATTAGCACGATCATTAGTAAGCTTCGCTCATAGAGCATAACAATTCAAATCACGAGGCGACTTGCCTAAATTTTGATATTTACCAAAATACATAATTGGTACTATATTGGCATCTTCATTTACGAGAAGGAGTATAGCCATGAAATCACTAACCACCATCAGCATGACACTAGCACTAACATTAGCTTGCCTGAGCATACCCGCCAGTGCCGAACCCGCAGCAGACGGCATCTTTTACATCAAAGCCAAACACAGTAACAAGTGTGTCCATCAGCACGGACATATCAACAACAATGGCGGCAACGTCACCCAATGGGATTGCGTTAATCAGGGCAATACCAAACTGGAACGCATACCAACTGGCAGTGGCTATTTCCTACTGCGTTTCAAACACAGCGGCAAATGCCTCACTGTCGAAAATGACAGCCTAGATCGTGGAGCCAATATCATACAGTGGGATTGTAATTACGATGGTCCACGCAACCAGACTTGGCACGCAATCAAAGCCAGCAACAGCCCGACTGATCCTTATGTGCAAATACAATCCACCATTGGGTACTGTTTACACCAACACGGGGCGACTAACGGCAACGGCGACAATATAACCCAGTGGGATTGTGTCAATGAGCCAAACGTATTGTGGAAATTTACCCCGGCTCCAAATTGATTAGCAACCCAACAGGCAGGGATGCGGTGAAAGACTACCGCATCCTGTCATTAAATATAGATGCAAGAGGGGGAGTCTCTATGTCCATTCCATTCCGTTTAACCAGTCTTTTTATCTTGTTACCATCAATAGTCATGGCAGCGGATTACCCTCCGCTACCCACGGGCTGGGCTAGTGAAAACACGCCCCTACTCGTGCCTGCACAAACAATGATAGGTTCTGAGGTCATAGTTATGGAAGGGGCACAAACATTAGGACGCATGACACAAACCATCGTAGAAATTCGCGCTTGGATGGAAAAATCCCAAGACGTTACTGACGAATTGGACAAATCCGTCGAAACACTGGAAAAAGACATGGCAACCGTCAAGGAAGCCATTGCCCGTTTACAGCAACAACAACCCGGCGGTAATCCAGCCCCTGCCCCGCCCGCCAACAACGATGCGCGTCTGGAAGCCCTCGAAGCCCGTATTGCCAAACTGGAGGCCAATCACAATACCGTGCAAGCCCCGTTCAAGGTGATTGATGCCGCAGGAAAAACCCTGATGACCGTTAATTCTGACAAAGGCATTTCAAGCCTGCGCTTGGGCGAACCGGGCAACGCCATGGCTGCATTGTTGATCGACGGCGAGTCTGCCCGTGTTATTGCTGCGAATAAAAGCAATATTGGCTACCTCAATGCGGATGCCAATATCAGCCAGACCGTTTTAAGCAGTAATGGTGTCCGTACCGCCATTGGCTCTCCCGAAGAAGGTGTCAATGGCATGGTCATCAGTAATGCTGACAACAGACAACCCTTGGGCGAAATGGCTTTGCGCCCCGGCAAGAAATTTGCCCTGCGCTTGTATGACGAAGCAGGCAAAGTGGTGGTTTCCGCAGGCACAAACCCCACCACCAGCGGTTCCGGTACAGTGATGGCAGCCAACACTCAAGGCGAAAACGTTGCTTTTGTTGGCACATCCAGCGACGGTCAAACAGGTGTTGTCAGTGTCGCAAAAGGTGGAAAGGACACCGCTGCGCTTATCTCCGAGCCGCGCATGATCGTGTTGTACAACGATGCCGGTGAGGCGATTACCACACTGGCCAAAAGTCAGGAGGGTACGGGTGAAGGTGGCAATATCACCATCCGCCAACCCGATGGGGAAGGTATTTTCTCTGCTGGTTACAATGCCGAAGCAGGCGGTGGCGATGCTTGCGTGTATCGTGCCAAAAAACAAAACATGTTCTGCCTCGGTATTGGTGTACCCGGCATGGGCGCGATAGGACGCTAAAGCATGAATACCCACCCTATTGTGCTTACGTTCCCGCTGTTGCTCATCGCCAGCAATGTCAGTGTTGCAGCCACCACACCGACCATTCCGCTATGCCCCGGTTTGCACATTGTCACTGCCATCAACCAAAGCAGCGGCGACTATGAATCCATCAAGCGCATTACCAGTGTCGATGACAGCGGCGTTACCCTGCATTACTCCAGCGAACACGAGGTCGATGACCCCTTCAGCGACAAGCCACCGGAATTGGTTGCCACCAACGTCACCCGCCGTATCCTGCACGCAGACCAGCAAAAAGCCCCTTACTACCTAGCAATTTTCAGTCCGATTCTGCCAGAAACCGTGCCGAATAGCACCGCCATCAGCCTGACCGACGACAACTACACACGCCTGAAAACCACGGGTAAAGCAGACGTTTCCATCGTTACCACGCTCAACTTCAGTACAACCCCGGAAAATGTGCTTGACCCTGACTCGCCCTATCGCTGGTGGTTTGCGCCTTCGGTGTATGCGCTGGAATTGCCCGAGAAAACCCCTGTCCCATTTCCGGTATTGTTGAATGGCAAACCGGTGGAATTGCCTGCATTACACATCAAGGGTTTGTTTGGTGAGGAAAAAGCCGAGTTTTTTGTGCTGGATGACCCACACAACCCGCTAATACTGAAATTTCGTTTAGGTTTTGGCGCGGATGAAGCCTTGAGAGCCAAGTTTGCCGACGACCCGGTGATGACCAAAATGCTGGAAGAAATCGCCGCAACATCGCCCGCACCGTCAGAACGGGATAGTTTGCAGGTGACACAGATTACGTTTGACTGCCACAACAGCGATGATTTGCCGATAGCGACCAATACGGGCAAACCACTGGAAATATCTGGCGAATTTGATACTGATACCGAACCTTTCCCTACAGGTGGCGGCGGCGCGAACAGTGGCAGCGGTATGGACGCGGGTACTGGCAATAGTGGCGGTGGCACAGGTACGGGTTCAATGAGCAACGGCGCGGGTAGCCTGAGCCTTGGTCAAGGTGCTGGCGGCAATGGCGCAGGAAGTGGCAACAAAGCCGCCGAACTGGAAAAAGCCCTGCAAAAAGGCGATAAAGTCGACATCTATGACATCTTTTTCAGCTTCAACAGTGCCACATTACGCCCGGAATCGGATGAAACCCTAACCACTATCGCCGACCTGCTCAACAAACACCCCGACTGGAAACTCGCCATCGGTGGGCATACGGATAGCATTGCCAGCGACAGTTTTAACCTTGACCTTTCCAACCAACGTGCGGTGGCGGTGAAAACTGCTTTGGTGGAACGCTTCAAAATTGCGGATAGCCGTTTGAGTACCCAAGGCTATGGCGAAGCCAGTCCGCGTGACACCAATGATACCCTTGAAGGCCGCGCCCGTAACCGGCGGGTGGAACTCAGGAAACAATAACTGTTAAACACAAGGAGCAAACCATGAAACAGCGTCGTTTAGTATTTTTACTCTGTGCTTGCGCACTGCTGGCAGCTTGTGGTGAAAAACAAGCCACCGACAAACCCGCTCCCGTCACCAGCACTGCCAGCAAAGCCCCTTCACTTTGCACATTGATCAGTGCCGCCGATATTCAGGCCACTTTCGGTCAGACAGTAACTGCCACCACTAACACCCCGGAAATGTGTGACTACGAAAATGCACGATTCTCTGTACGGCTGATGTTGATCGACTACCACGATGTCGATGCCGCCAAGCAAGGTTTCAAAACGTTGTTTGCAGGCAAAAACAGCATTGCCAATTTGGGTGACGAAGCCAACAGCTTCCGGCGAGGGCGTGAAATCGACAAGGTTTCTATGCGCGAAGGTCAGCGGGTCTTGAGCATCAGCAAAATGGGGGGTGAATACCTTGAAGATGGCCTGCAAAAGCTCGAAACACTGCTCCGCCAAGCCCACAGCCAATTACCATGAGGAAACGAAAGATGAAACACCCTGGACTTGTTATCGCCCTGAACTTGTTCGCCTTATCGCCAGCCTTTGCACTGGATGCCGCCTGCGAACCCATTGTCAAAGCCAGTGAAACCAAAATAGCCCAACCCACATGGCATTCCGTGATAGAAGTTGACGGCATGAAACTGGAAGCCATGAAAGTCGATGGGCAATTTTTCATGGCAACAGATGGTAAATGGCAAAAAGCCCCAATGGACATGGACACCGCCGAGAAAATCACCATCGGCATGATGAAGGATGGCACCATCCAATTATCAAACTGCAAGGAAGACGAGGCAGAAAACGTTGATGGCGTGGAAATGACTGTATTGAGTTATCACAGCGACATGAAAGACATGGGTTCGGGTACAGCCAAGCTGTACATTGGCAAGGCAGATGGCTTGCCTTACAAATTCTTGTCTGACAGTGTGGGTGAGCAACACACGCAAACCGTCCGTTACCAAAACATTAGCATCCCAACCCTGTAACGCCCCAACCTAGGAGACTCATCATGAAAATCAACCTAAGCGCAACCACCCTACTCACCATCTGCTGCATGATAGCATTTCCCGCTTATGCCAATAACGCAGCGACTTGCGAGATTTACGCCAAAGATGCCGTTGGTGACAACAACCTTGCTACTCGCTTAGGTTGCGGCTTTGCGAACAGTAACGCCCGTTGGCAATCCAACTATAATAATCACTACGGCTGGTGCTTAAGCACGTCATCGGCTGCATTGGTTTCTGAATCAGCGGCGCGTGATGCCGATATGCGCCCTTGTCAGGTAAAAGCTACTCAATGCGAAACTTATGCGGAGCAAGCAGTGAGACAATTTAACCGTAACAAACAGCTAGGCTGTGGTTTCAGCCTTGCAACTCAACCCACAGGCCGTTGGATGGATAATCACCGTGGTCATTACGATTGGTGCATGAAAGCCAAGCCCGAATGGTTAACCAGCGAAGCTAAAGCCCGTACTGATGGCTTAACCCGTTGCATCAGTCAGTAAACACGCGCACGAGGAGTTGCCCCATGACCATCAAGACCATAACAGGCTTTGCAATTCACGCCACACTATTGGGAACGCTACTGGTAGTATCCAGTGCCAGTTATGCCAGCCCAGTCAACCTTCCGAGTTGGATCAATGGAGAGATGAACTGCAAAATTGATGGTCGCCCTGCCAAAATGCAGTGGCGAGTGGAAACTCGCTACGAAACCACATGCGACACTTTTGGGAGAAATTGTTCACAAGCAGCTTATGCAGTGAGCATAGGCAGCTTTAGCGATAATGGGGGGCCTTGGGTTCCCCTCGAAAGTCGCGGCACGGGCAATGGCGGCAATACCTTTTTTATCCGCTACCTAGGGGAACAACCCAACAACTGGGAGTTGAGTTTTATCCCCGCTAAAGAAATTGCTCAAGGTCATAGTGTTTGGCGTGCTGGCACTTATAACGTGCGTTATGACCTAGAATGCTGGAAAGGTGATAAACCGCTACATGAACGCTGTAACGATTATGCCTCCCACGCTGTTCAACAGTACCAAAATGCACAACGTCTGTTTTGTGCTATTCAACCGGATGCTCGCTGGCAAGACAATCACACCGCCCATCAAACTTGGTGTATGAAATCCAAGGGAAATCCGGCATGGCTTGATGCAGAAAATGCAGCCCGGAGTGATATTATCGCCCAATGCCGTAACAGCAATACACATAGGATAATACGTCACGAAGTGCCACGGTAAACGCCTACACCGGATACCCAGCCAGTCGGTTAATCGCCTGCGCCAGCTCAATATCTTTATCGGTCAAGCCATCCGCATCGTGGGTGGTGAGACTGATGGCAACGGTTTTATAAACGTTGCACCACTCCGGGTGGTGATTCATACGCTCAGCAACCAAAGCCACTTGCGTCATAAAGCCGAATGCTTCCACGAAGTCCACAAACGTTAACACCCGATGCAACTTGTTTTCGCGCAATACCCAACCCGGCAAAGCTTCCAACGCCGCAGCGAGTGCATCCTCAGTTAACTTTTCAAACATGCGATACTCCTAATAAAACAACTGCATGAGCGGCAATGCCTTCTTTGCGCCCTGCGAAACCGAGTTTTTCCGTGGTGGTGGCTTTGACGCTGATTTGATCAATAGCACATTCTAAATCTGCTGCAATGGATTCGCGCATCGCCACAATGTGCGGAGCCATTTTCGGAGCTTGCGCCACAATTGTGCTGTCGAGATTACCAATCACATAACCCCGTGCTTTCACCAAACCGTACACATGGCGCAATAAAATACGGCTGTCGATATTGGCATAGTCGGCAGCGGTATCGGGGAAATGTTGCCCAATATCACCCAACGCCAACGCCCCCAACAGCGCGTCACAAATCGCGTGCAGCAAGACATCACCGTCCGAATGCGCCTTAAAAGCGTGCGTGTGCGCAATTTTCACACCACCCAACACCACATGATCACCCGCCGTAAACGCATGAACATCGTAACCGTGACCGATACGCATCATGCCCGCTTACCCAGTATTTTTGCCGCCATAAACGCACCCGCGTACAAACACGTGCTAAACACCAACAGCGCGTAACCGTACACCCGCTCTTGCGGGTCAAGCACCACCCAAATACCCAACATAAAATACAGTAACGACACCAGCACCGCATACACATGGGTTTGCGCCACACCTGCGATAATGCCACGCACCAATAACGCTAGGGGCAATAACAACACGCCGATTTCCAACCATAGCGGCACGTGTTGCACGCTGGCTAACCAGAGGTTCCACACCACGATTAAACCCATCAATCCCAGCAAACCCACCAAGGTCAAATTACGCCACAGTGCGAGTCTATTCATAGTTTGTGCGCCAATTGTGCCAAGCGTTTACCCAGAGCAAAGCACAACCGCTTTTCTTCATCGGTCAACGGGCGTGCGCTATCACTGCCGGAAACGTGGGTCGGGCCATAAGGTGTGCCGCCGCTTTGGGTACTGATTAAATCGGCCTCGGCATAAGGCAGCCCTGTAATCAACATCCCGTGATGTAACAGCGGCAACATCATCGACAGCAAGGTGCTTTCCTGCCCACCGTGCAAACTGGAAGTAGAGGTAAACACACCCGCTGGTTTGCCCACTAACGAACCTGAGAGCCACAGGCTACTGGTCTTTTCCAGAAAATATTTCAACGGAGCTGCCATATTGCCAAACCGCCCCGGACTGCCCAACGCCAGCGCGTCGCACGCTTTCAGGTCATCCAAACTCACGTAAGGTGCGCCCTGCGCCGGAACACTGTCTGCCACAGCTTCACAGACTTCCGAAATTTCCGGGACAGTGCGCAATACCGCTTCGCAGCCCGCCACGCTTTCAACGCCACGTGCAACATGTTGCGCCATACCAACGGTTGCACCGTGACGGCTGTAATACAAAATCAAAACGTTTTTCATAGAATATCCAGCACTTTTTCAGGGGGACGACCAATCACAGCTTTGCCATTTGCCAACACGATCGGACGCTCAATCAAACGCGGGTTTGCCACCATTGCCGCAATCAATTGTTCGCGGCTCAAGGTTTCATCAGCAAGGTTTAACGCGGTGTATTCTTCTTCACCTTGGCGCATTAACTCACGCGGTTCTAATTTCAGCAATGCCAATAAATCCGTCAAAGCTGCTTCATCCGGTGGGGTTTCGAGGTATTTCACCACTTGCGGCACAATGCCTTCCTGCTCCAATAACGCCAATGCCTGACGCGATTTAGAACAACGGGGATTGTGGTAAAGCGTTACCGCATCACTCATGCATTGCACTCCTGAAGGTCAAGAAAAACTCAGCCAACGCCAGATCAGCGGGGCGGGTGATTTTGATATTGCGGGCATCGCCTTCGACCAGTAACGGTTGTAAACCTGCCCACTCCAAGGCCGAAGCTTCGTCGGTAATGGTTGCACCTTGCGCCAACGCCGTCGCTAAGGCAGTGCGTAATACGCCTAAACGTGCCATTTGTGGGGTAAGTGCGTGCCATAAACCGTCGCGGTCTTCGGTACGTGCCACCCGCAAACTGTGTGGCTGGGCACGTTTCATGGTATCACGCACCGGTACGGCTAACAGCGCACCGGCATCAACACATTGTTCACGCACCGCCAGCAGGCGTTCCAAATCCGCACGCTGCAAACACGGACGCGCCGCATCATGCACCAAAACCCACGCATCCGCTGTCACTTGCAAAGTATCAACCAAATAATCCAGCGCGTTTAATACCGAATCAGCACGTTCACGCCCGCCAGGAGCGGTATGAACAGCACCCTGCCCACTGAGCGAAGTCGCAGTGAGTTCCGCCCAATACGGGTCGCCATCGGTAATCGCCACCACCACTCCCGCTAGGCTGGGGTGTCCGGTAAAGCACGCCAAGGCATGTTCAATAACGCTGCGGCCTGCCAACGGTAAATACTGTTTGGGGCGATCAGCCTGCATTCGCGCCCCCACTCCAGCAGCCGGAATCACCACCCACACCACATCATTCAACATGCGGTTTTTCCGGGATTGGTGGCGGTAATGGCGAAGGTGATTGCGCGTCTGATTTCAGGATCACCTGATAAAAGGTTTCGCCACGTTTAACCATCCCCAATTCGCTGCGGGCGTGGCCTTCGATAGTACTGGTGTCTTTGGTCAAACCGACAATATCCGCTTGTAACTTGCGGTTAATTTCAGCTTGCTCATCATTTTCGGTATTTTGCTTGTCGATTTGCGCTTCCCATCGCCAAATATCGGGGTAACTGCCCGCGCCAACCCAAAGGCGCACAAACAGCCCGAAAAGCAACAAACTCAAAATCAACAAGAGTGTGCGTGTCATCGTCATAATAGGTATTTCAGCAAAAAATAGGGCGGAAACAAGTCCGCCCTAGAGGATAGCAAAAGTTGCTTGCCGTGTATCAGGCAAGTTGCTTGAAGGCTGATTTTCCGGCGTAAATGCCGTTGCTACCCAACTGTTCTGCAATACGCAGCAATTGGTTGTATTTCGCAATCCGGTCAGAGCGCGACAATGAACCGGTCTTGATCTGGCAAGCATTGGTTGCTACCGCCAAATCTGCAATGGTCGCGTCTTCGGTTTCGCCCGAACGGTGTGAAACCACAGCGGTGTAACCCGCTTTATGCGCCATACCAATCGCTTCCAGCGTTTCAGTTAAAGTGCCGATTTGGTTAACTTTGATCAGGATGGAATTCGCAATACCCTTGTCGATCCCTTCTTGCAGGATTTTGGTATTGGTTACAAACAAGTCATCGCCCACCAACTGCACCCGGTTGCCCAGTACTTTAGTCAAATGCGCCCAACCTGCCCAGTCACCTTCCGCCATCGCATCTTCGATAGTCAGAATCGGGTATTGGTTAACCCAATTTTCGAGGTAAGCCGTGAACTGTTCTGCACTGAAGCTCTTGCCTTCGGATTCCAGCACATACTTGCCGTCTTTGTAGAACTCAGAACTGGCAACGTCCAGACCCAACCAGATGTCTTGACCCACTTTGAAACCGGTCTTATCAATCGCTTCCAGAATGACTTCAATCGCTTGTTCGTTAGAAGACAAATCCGGGGCAAAACCACCTTCGTCACCCACTGCGGTGTTCAAACCACGCTTTTTCAGCACGGATTTGAGGCTGTGGAACACTTCCGCGCCGTAACGAATCGCTTCTGCCATGCTCGGTGCAGTCACTGGCAAAATCATGAATTCCTGCATATCCACACTGTTGTCAGCGTGTGCGCCACCGTTGATGATATTCATCATTGGCACCGGCAGTTTGTAGGAATCCGCTTTACCGAGGTATTGATACAACGGCAAGCCTTGTTCGTTAGCAGCCGCGTGTGCCGTAGCCATTGAAACTGCCAGCAGCGCATTTGCACCCAAACGGGCTTTATTGTCAGTGCCATCCAGTGCAATCATGGTGCGGTCAATACCACCTTGATCAGTAACATCCATGCCTGCAATGGCTTTAGCGATTTCGCCATTGACATTAGCAACGGCAGTTTGCACGCCTTTGCCCAAATAACGTGCACCGCCATCGCGCAATTCAATCGCTTCACGCGAACCAGTGGATGCACCGGATGGCACTGCTGCACGCCCCATTGCGCCGCTTGCCAAGATAACATCCGCTTCAACGGTCGGGTTGCCACGTGAATCTACGATTTCACGGGCTTTTACGGCTTTGATTTCAGACATGATTCAACTTCCCAATAAAACTATAAAGTATTCTCTAGCAATTTTTGTGCCTTGACCACGCGATCCAGCGCGACCAAAGTCTCCAACAATGCTTCCATCCGATCCATTGGCCACGAGTTTGGCCCATCGCTTAATGCATTCGCGGGATCAGGATGCGATTCCATAAACAAGCCTGCAATGCCTACAGCGACTGCGGCACGCGCCAACACCGGCACATGCTCACGTTGCCCACCGGAACAACTGCCCTGCCCGCCCGGTAATTGCACCGAATGGGTGGCATCAAACACCACCGGACACTGGGTATCGCGCATAATCGCTAAACTGCGCATATCAGACACTAAATTATTGTAACCAAAAGCATAACCGCGTTCGCACACCATGATTTGCTGGTTGCCGGTAGCACGGGCTTTTTCAACCACATTGCCCATATCCCACGGCGCGAGGAACTGCCCTTTTTTAATATTCACCGGCTTACCGGTACGCGCTACGTTCTGGATAAAATTGGTTTGACGGCACAAAAACGCAGGCGTTTGCAGCACATCCACCACGCTGGCGACTTCATCCAACGGGGTATCTTCATGCACATCGGTCAAAATCGGCACGCCAATATCGTTTTTCACTTTTTCCAGAATGCGCAATCCGGCTTCCAAACCAACGCCACGGGCACTGTTATGTGAGGAACGGTTAGCCTTGTCAAAAGACGATTTGTAAATGAACGGAATCCCCAAGCGGGTGGTGATTTCTTTCAGTTTACTCGCGGTTTCCAGTGCCAACTGTTCAGTTTCAATCGCACACGGCCCGCAAATCAGGAAAAACGGCTGCTCAAGACCAACCTCAAATCCACACAGTTTCATGCACGCTTACCTTTGTTTTCGTGGAAATCGCGTCCGGCACGCACGAACCCGCTAAACAACGGATGCCCTTGGCGTGGACGCGAGGTAAATTCAGGATGGAACTGGCACGCCAAGAACCAAGGATGATCTTTCAGCTCAACCATTTCCACCAAGTTACCGTCGATGGATGTGCCGGACAAAATCAAACCACTTTGGCTCAAAGCATCACGGTAATGGTTGTTAAATTCGTAACGGTGACGGTGACGCTCGACAATTTGCTCCGCACCATAGGTTGCCCGCGCTAAGGAACCGGCCTGCAATACGCAGGGTTGCCCGCCTAAACGCATGGTTCCGCCCAG
Organism: Thiothrix unzii; assembly: GCF_017901175.1. Lineage (NCBI taxonomy): Bacteria > Pseudomonadati > Pseudomonadota > Gammaproteobacteria > Thiotrichales > Thiotrichaceae > Thiothrix > Thiothrix unzii. The sequence continues at coordinate 1,031,055 of NZ_CP072793.1, read as the reverse complement.
ATCTGAGTCTTGGGAACGGCGTTCAATCGTGCCGTCTTCCGCCTGCCATTCGGTAATCAAACCAATCACCGGGTTCGGGGTATCGTGTGCGAATTCCGTGCTGTGTGCGGCATCCAAACCTGCGCAATGGCGGGCAAACTCAATGACCGCAACCTGCATCCCTAAGCAAATGCCAAGGTAAGGCACTTTGTTTTCACGGGCGTATTGAACCGCACGAATCTTGCCTTCAACGCCGCGCTTACCGAAACCGCCGGGTACTAAAATCGCATCCACATCCGCCAAGATGTGCAACTCATCTTCTGCTTCGAGCTTTTCGGAGTCAATGTAACGGATTTTCACTTTGGTATGGGTTTGGATACCGGCGTGAGTCAGGGCTTCGTTCAACGATTTGTACGATTCGGTTAAATCGACGTACTTACCCACCATTGCCACGGTAATTTCCGCTTCGGGGAATTCCATCGCGCTGACTACGTTCTTCCAGTCGCTTAAATCAGCTTCCGGCAAATCGTGCAAACCAAACTTTTCCGCAACGATGCGGTCGAGTTTTTGCGCGTGCAGCCACAATGGGATTTTGTAAATATTGTCGACATCCAGCGCGGAAATGACCGCCCGTTCTTCCACATTGGTGAACAGGGAAATCTTGCGGCGTTCATTTTCCGGCAACGGGCGTTCACTGCGGCACAGCAAAATATCCGGCTGGATCCCGATAGAACGTAATTCCTTCACCGAGTGTTGGGTCGGTTTGGTTTTCAGCTCACCCGCAGCGGCAACATAAGGCAATAGCGTCAAGTGGACAAACAACGCATTGTTTTTGCCCTCTTCCACCGCCATTTGCCGGATGGCTTCCATGAATGGCATGGCTTCAATATCGCCGACTGTGCCGCCGACTTCCACCATTGCAATGTCCGCATCACCTGCACCAGCGCGTACCGACCGCTTGATTTCGTCGGTAATGTGCGGAATGACCTGCACCGTTGCACCCAAATATTCGCCACGGCGTTCTTTGCCGATGACGGTTTGGTAAATGCGTCCGGTCGTGAAGTTATTGAGTTTACTGGCTTTAAAACCAACGAAACGCTCGTAGTGTCCTAAATCGAGGTCGGTTTCCGCACCATCTTCAGTGACGAATACTTCGCCATGCTGGAAAGGGCTCATCGTACCGGGGTCAACGTTGATGTAAGGGTCAAGCTTCATCATCGTGACTTTAAGACCACGCGCTTCAAGAATTGCGCCTAACGACGCTGCGGCAATGCCTTTCCCCAAAGAGGAAACCACGCCGCCAGTGATAAAGATATATCGTGCCATAGCCGAAAATTACGCACCTGTGTGTGTCACATTATGCGGGCGGACTTTATCACAGAAAGTCGCCATCCGGTATCCCGCGATAGAATGATCATGGCATAACACCGTGGACAACTGACTGACAGTCACTTACAATCCTTATAAACAACTGACCAACAGTCATTTATATGCAAAACCGCGCCACCAATCCCGAAGATAAGGAATTACGCCGTGAGGCGATCCTTGATGCCGCTGTCAAACTCTGGCTTGCCCAACCCGAACGTATGGCAAATATGGCGGAGATTGCCACCGCTGCGGGGCTGGCTAAAGGCACGGTATATTTGTATTTCCGCAGTAAAGAAGAGCTGTTTCTGGCGATTCACGAACGTCATGTCAGCGAATTTTTCAATCGGGTCATTGCCCGCGCCCAACACCAAAACCCCATGTTAATGGACGACATGCTGGAGCTTAATCACCAGTTTTTGCTGGATACCCCTGCATTTTTACCGTTGGCGGCATTGTGCCACGGCATGATGGAACGGCACATTCCCTTGGAAGTGGGTTATGCGTTTGAAGCACGCACTTACCAACGCCTTGATTTGGCAGTCGCAGCGTTACAGCGGCATTTCCCCAATGTTACCCAAGCGTTAATGCTGCAAAGTTACGCGCTGATTTTAGGTTTATGGCAATTGCTGCGCCCTACCCCGCTGAAAGCCTTGATGAAAGAACGTGCTTTGTTGTGCGCTTGCACCGATGATTATTTATTCATGCTCGATACTGCCTTACAAGCCTTATGGCGTGGGGCATTGCTACCGGAGGCTTTATGACACCTGTTGGATTACGCTGGCTGGCTGGCGGTTTACTGTTGGCATTAACCGCCTGTCAGCAATCAGAAACCCCGTCCGCACCGATTCGCCCCGCACAAGTGTGGGAAGTCAATGATCAAAACACCACCTCCACCTTAAGTTATTCCGGCGAAATCAAAGCGCAAGTGGAAGCCGATTTAGCCTTTCGGGTAGCAGGTAAACTAACCCAACGCCACGTGGATATTGGTGAAAAAGTAACACAAGGTCAATTACTCGCCAGCCTTGACACCACCGACTTGCAATTGAATCGCCAAGCAGCACTTGCCAGCGTGCAAGCGGCGCGTTCCGAAGTCGATACTGCCAAAGGCGAGTGGGAACGCAACCGCGCCTTATTTGAAAAAAACTTTATCAGCAAGGCCGCGCTGGATACTTACAATAATCGCCTCAATGCCGCTAAAGCCAACCTTAGTGCGGCGCAAGTGCAATTGGATTTGGCACAAAATCAAGCCGGATACACCGAATTACACGCCGATCAAGCCGGGGTCATTACCGCCGCTATGGTAGAAACCGGGCAAGTCGTGGCAGCGGGTCAAGCAGTATTGCATCTGGCTTACGAAGGTGAGCGCGAAGTGCAGATTCGTCTGGGGGAAAACACCGCTAAAAACCTGAGCGTCGGCACATTGGTTTCGGTGAGTTTATGGGCGCAACCTGCGCAGGTATTTCAAGGTAAAGTGCGTGAAATTGCTCCGGCGGTGGATGCTACTCGCAGCTTTTTAGTCAAAATCAGCTTACTGAATCCACCGGAAAATGTAGCGTTAGGGGTGACGGCTGACGTGCGTTTACCGCAAACACACGCAGATAATGCACATTGGTTGCCCGCCTCGGCGTTATTCCAAGAAGCGAAGCAACCGGCAGTGTGGGTGGTAGACGCTAATCATCAGGTAAAAACCCAAGCTGTTGAGGTAATGGCTTACCAAGAAAATGGCATTACCGTTAGCGGCCTAAGCAAGGGTATGCAGGTAATTGCCGCTGGCGTACACCAATTAAGCACAGGGCAAACCATTAATCCCATCCCCTACGATGGCAAGGCCAGCCCATGAACAGCTTCAACTTATCCGCATGGGCATTGCGCCACCGTAACTTCGTGCTGTACCTGATGCTTCTCACCTTGGGTTTAGGGATTTTTGGTTACGTCAAACTGGGGCAATCCGAAGACCCGCCGTTTACCTTTAAAGTGATGCTGATTCAAGCCTATTGGCCGGGGGCAACCGCACAAGCATTGGAGTCGCAAGTCACCGAACGCATTGAAAAAGTGCTGATGGAAACCCAATACGTTGACATTGTGCGCAGTTTTTCACGCCCCGGCGAAGCCAATATTTTCGTGATTGCCAAAGACAATGCGCCGTCTGAAGCAATGGCGGGAATGTTTTACGATATTCGCAAACGGGTGACGGATATGGAGCACACCTTACCGCAAGGGGTGCAAGGGCCATTTTTTAACGACGAATTCGGCGAAACTTACGGCAATATTTTCGCACTGACCGGCGATGGTTTCGACTTTGCGCAATTGCGGGATGCGGCAGATAACATCCGTAAGGAATTGCTGCGCGTCACCGATGTGGCAAAAATATTAAGCATCGGCGAACAACACGAGCGCGTTTACATTGAGCTATCCAACAGCAAATTAGCCACGCTGGGTTTCAGTATTCAGCAAGTGATTGACAGCTTGCAGGGGCAAAACGCGATTGCCGCCGTGGGTGCGTATAACACCGCCAGCGACCGGATTTATGTACGCCCTGAAGGTGTGTTTAACAACCTTGATGATATTCGTGCGTTACCGATTAATGTCGGCGGACGCACCTTGCGCCTGAGCGAAGCGGCGCAGGTAAAACGCGGATTTGAAGACCCGGCGTATTCGACGTTCCGGTTTCAGGGGCAACCTGCTTTAGGTTTGGGCGTATCCATGCGTAAAGGTGGCGACATTATCGCGCTGGGTAAATCGCTGGACGAAGCCTTGGTGCGCATAGAAAGCCAACTCCCCGTCGGCATGAGTTTGCAGCGCGTTAATGATCAGCCGGTTGCGGTAAAACGTTCCATTGGCGAATTCCTGCAAGTGGTGTTGGAAGCGGTCATTATTGTGTTGGCGGTAAGCTTTATCAGCCTTGGGATGCGTGCCGGAACCGTGGTCGCGCTGTCGATTCCGCTGGTGTTGGCAGGTACATTTTTTGCGATGCACTTATTCGGGATCGGCTTGCACAAAATCTCCTTGGGGTCACTGATTCTGGCACTGGGTTTGCTGGTGGATGATGCGATTATCGCGGTCGAAATGATGGCGGTAAAAATGGAAGAAGGCTGGGATCGGGTAAAAGCCGCCAGCTTTGCTTACAGCACTACCGCGATTCCGATGCTTACCGGCACATTGGTGACGGCTGCGGGATTTTTACCGATTGCTACCGCGCAATCGTCGGTGGGGGAATTTACCCGCTCGATTTTTCAGGTGGTCACGATTGCGTTAGTGATTTCGTGGTTTGCAGCGGTGGTAGTGATTCCGTATTTGGGGTTTAAGTTGCTGAAAGTCACTCACACGCACGCCCCCAAACCTTCCCGCCTGCATCAGTGGGGTGAGACGTTTTTGCGGCATTTCCGGCAGTTGATCCAGCGATGCGTTAACTACCCGCTGACGGTAATTTTACTGACGGTATTAATGTTTGCCGGGTCGTTGTTTTTGTTTCAGTTTGTGCAAAAGCAATTCTTCCCCAATGCCACCCGTTTGGAATTGATTGTTGATTTGAAATTGCCGGAAGGCTCCTCATTAGCCGCCACCCAAACCGAAGTCACCCGCCTCGAAACTTACTTAAACACCCAACAAGCGCACATTGCCAATTTCGTAGCGTATGTGGGTAATGGTTCGCCGCGCTTTTATTTACCGCTGGATCAGCAATTACCCAACCCCAGTTTTGCGCAATTGGTGATTACTACCAACAGCATTGAAGATCGTGAAACCTTACGGGAAAAGTTAATCACTTTGTTGGATCAAAGCGGGCAATTCACCCATGCGCGTGGGCGGGTGATTCGTTTGGAAAATGGCCCGCCGGTAGGTTATCCGGTGCAGTTTCGGGTGTCGGGTGATGATTTGTGGCAATTGCGCGAATGGGGTGAAAAAGTCGCACAAATCATGCGAGCCAACCCGCATTTAGTCAATGTACATCTGGACTGGAACGAGCGCAGCAAAGCGATTCGCCTGCAAATCGACACCGCTAAAGCGATTAGCCTTGGTGTGACGCAAACCACGCTGGCGCAATTGCTGCAAAGCACCTTGCAAGGCACAGCAATTGGTGAGTTTCGTGAGCAAGATCAAACCATTCCGATTCTATTACGCGGGGCGGAAGAGGAGCGCAATGCACTGTCGCAACTAGCAGGGTTAAATGTCACCACTTCCAGCGGCAAAACCGTGCCGTTATCGCAATTGAGCAAGATTGAGTATGTGCAGGAAGACGGGGTGCTATGGCATCGCAACCGGGTAAGAACCATCACGGTACGCGGCGATATTTACGGCAAAATCCAAGCCCCAACCGTTACCGCCGAAGTAGAAGCACAGTTGCAAACCCTGCGCGAACAATTACCTTTGGGTTATCGCTTAGAAACCGGCGGCGCGGTGGAAGAAAGCGCGAAAGGTAATGAATCCATCGGTGCAGGTTTTCCGCTGTTTATTGTGGTGGTGCTGACGCTGTTGATGATTCAATTGCAGAGTTTTCAGCGTGTCATTATGGTGGTATTAACCGCGCCGTTTGGCCTGATTGGGGTTGTGCTGTTTTTATTGCTGTTTGATCGCCCGTTTGGGTTCGTCGCCATGCTGGGAACGATTGCCTTGTCGGGGATGATTATGCGCAATTCGGTCATTTTAGTGGATCAAATCGAGCGCAATTTGAGCGACGGTCAAACCTTCAATGACGCAGTAGTGGAAGCGGCGGTGCGGCGGTTTCGTCCGATTATGCTCACCGCGTTGGCAGCAATTTTAGCGATGATTCCCTTGTCAAAAAGCGTATTTTTCGGGCCAATGGCGGTAGCGATTATGGGCGGTTTGCTGGTGGCAACGGTGTTGACCTTGTTATTTTTACCGGCACTTTATACGGTGTGGTTTCGCAAGGCGCACATTAACAATCTGTCACTTCCAAAATCCGTGCAGTAGTTTATGCTGCTAGGCTATGAACATACTAATCGTTGAAGATGACCGCCAAACTGCCAGTTTTATCCAAAAAGGCTTAGTGGAAGCGGGTTATGTCGTGGATCACGCGGCTAATGGCGAGGACGGTTTGCACCTCGCGCTCACCGGGAATTACGACGCGCTGATCGTGGATCGGATGTTACCGAAACGCGATGGTTTGTCATTGATTCAGCATTTGCGCTCAACCGGAATGCAAACCCCGGTGCTGATTTTAAGTGCGCTGGGCGAAGTGGATAATCGTGTCGACGGTTTACGTGCGGGCGGCGATGATTATTTGGTAAAACCCTATGCCTTCAGCGAATTACTGGCGCGGTTACAAGCCTTATTGCGACGGGTGCAACCACAGCAAGAGCAAACCCTGCTGAAAGTCCGTGACTTGGAAATGGACTTGCTGAAACGCCGCGTTACCCGCGCTGGCACGGTGATTAGCTTGCAACCACGTGAATTCAATTTACTCGAATATTTCATGCGCCACGCGGGACAAGTCGTGACCCGCACCATGTTGCTGGAAAAAGTCTGGGACTACCATTTCGACCCGCAAACCAATGTGATTGATGTTCACGTCAGCCGCTTGCGCAGTAAAGTGGATAAGGATTTTGACGTGCCGCTGTTGCACACGATTCGTGGTGCGGGCTATTTATTGCACGACCCCAGCGTGTAAACCGGTATGATTCAAAAACTGTTTCGCACCACCATTTTTCGCATGTCACTGGTTTACGCGCTGCTGTTTAGCGCGGTTTCTGCGGGTGCGTTGGGGGTTATTTATTGGATGGCGGAATCACAAATCCGTGAGCAAACCGATACCCGTTTACAGCTTGAAACCAATGCGTTATTGCGCAGTTACCGCATCGCTGCTGTCGAGGGTTTAATCCAGATTATTCATGTCAAAAACGGTGATGATGATTCGCGCTATCTGGTTTCCAAACTGGTGCATCGCCAGCAGCAGGATTTAACCCGCGATATTGAATTTGACCGCCTGAATAACGATTACACCCAAGCGTTTGCGACTTTGCCGCTGGGGACGATTACCGGCAATTTGCAGCAAAAGCAGCCTACCCGTTTGCTATTAACCTTGCTGCCCGGTGGCTATCAATTGCTGGTGGCGATTGATCTCCGGGAACAACACGCTTTACTCAATCGCTTATTAATCACGGTATTAAGTGCCAGTGGTTTGATTTTCGCGCTGGCGATTATCGGTGGTAGTTTCATGGGGCATAACGTGTTGCACCGCATGAATGCGATTGGTAAAACCGCCAATGAAATCGTCAGCGGCAACCTTGCACAGCGCATTCCCGTTACCCGCCGTGAAGATGAATTTGACCGCCTCAGCCACGTATTAAACGCCATGCTGGAGCGTATTCAACACCTGATGCAAGGAATGCGTGAAGTCACTGATAATCTAGCACACGATTTACGCAACCCGTTAAACCGCATTCGCAACCGGCTCGAAGCCAGCCAGTATGAGCCTGAAACCAACACCAATTACCCGTTGCTGATTCAGGACACGATTCAGGAGGTCGATGAATTAATCCGTACTTTCAACGCGCTATTGAGCATTGCACAAATCGAATCAGGGGTGCAGCGCGACGATTGGTCTAGTGTTGATCTTTCCGAACTCACGGCGGAATTGGCTGACCTTTACAGCGCGGTTGCCGAAGAACAAAACCTGACACTCCAGCACACCGCCAGCGCGGGCTTAACAACGCATGGCAACCGTCAATTACTGGCGCAAGCCATCACCAATTTGCTCGACAATGCGGTGAAATACACCCCCGCTGCTGGCACGATTAGCTTGAGTGCGCAACGGGTCGGCGACAACATCGAAGTGTGCGTCGCCGACAATGGCCCCGGCATCCCCGCTGATCAGCACGACGCGGTATTGCAACGTTTCACCCGACTCGATAATGCCCGCAGCACACCGGGCAATGGTTTGGGGTTAAGCCTTGTGAAAGCAGTCGCCGATTTACACGGAGCGCAAATGCACTTGGCGGATAATCACCCCGGTTTACGGGCGGGGTTGCGGTTTAAGCGGGTGGGGTGAGTTTTCAGCACTACTGATCAAACGTATAACTGCTCAATAACATCACGGCTAAATCCTGTGCCGGAGTAAAGTTGGTTTTTTCCAGCACAAACGTCTTAGCATCGCGCTTTTTCCAGCCCGTGCCGCACACACTGAGCTTTTCATTCGGGTTATTCTTTTGCACTGTGAGGCGGAATTTACCGATAGAGCCTTTCCAGTTCGCGCCAGTGGTGAGGATGTAATCAATGTATCGAGGAGAAACAATTTTACCTTTGTCCGGGACGTTGTTTTTGTCGATCCAGCGCACTAAATCCGGCTCGATGCAGTAACGTTTGATTTTATTGGCGCGTTCTTCCTCTTGGAACCACAACATCGCCTCTCCGCCTATCGCGGGCTTGTATTCATGGGTGACTTTCAGGGTTTGATTCGCGGGGAAGGTTTGCATCCAGTGATGGGTAATTTTTACATTGCCCTCTTTTTTCTTCACTTCCGTCTCAAACTTTTTGGTCTTGCCTTCCACTTTCACAGAAAAACCCATCGGATTAGTGGAATGCGTGTCTAGCCCCAAATCCATATCAGGGTTTTCAGGAAACTCTGGCACGGGGAGCGCCACCCGTGTTTCCACCGCTTTATCACTGGTGTTGCGGAACACGTAAGACACGCGGATTTTATCGGTACTGACAAATAAATCCTCTTGCTCCATCGCAATCACATCGGTTTTGCCAATCACGATACCGCCAGCACCTAATGATGCAACGGAATCATTAGCGGCAACATTACCGACCACGAACAGGCTCAGGGCGAACCCCATACTCCATCGACTTAACACGTTCATACGATTTCCCTCACGGTTTTTATTAAAGCTAACTGAATCATAGCACGCTAACACTTACCTATTGTCGGACAAGGCTTGCACTTTGTCGGTTCCCTGCCAGAATACAACCAGATTATAAAAATAAATGATCGTGAATAGGGTGTCATAATAAAACTGCGAGAGAGTCCTATGTCTATTGCCAAACCTGCTCGTTTGAGCGCACTCACACTGGCTATTATTGCGGCGGTTACGATGCAAACAGCGACAGCTAATATGCCGACTAACCCCAATGCAAAACCTGTTACCGCTGCGGCACGCTCTGCGGATACTGATCAGTTAATCATCCGATTCCGTGACAATGCTAACGCCACCGACGTGGATAAAGTGTTAAAACGGATGCGTAGCGAACAACGCGAGACCTTCGCTTACACCAAAACTACCGCCAATAAAGCGGATGTGTTTCGCTTTAACAAACGCAAAAACAAAGCCGACTGGGACAAGCTTTCAGGCTGGCTAAAACAAATGCCAGAGGTTGAATACGTCGAGCCGGATTACGTGTTAACCACAATGGCGGAGGCGACCCCTGCCCTGCCAAATGACGCTTATTTGAGCTATCAATGGCCGTTGCTGGACGCACTGAGTGGCATTCGTGCAGATCAGGCATGGGGTTACACCACTGGCGCGGGCAGCGTGGTAGCGGTCATTGATACCGGAGTATTACCGCATCAAGATTTATTGCCGAATTTGTTACCGGGGTACGACATGATTGGCGATACGTTCGTGGCAAACGATGGCGATGGGCGCGATGCCGACGCAACCGACCCCGGCGATTACGTGTTAGCCAACGAATGTGGCAATACCAGCAATATCAACAGCAGTTGGCACGGTACGCACGTTACCGGCACGATTGCGGCGGCGGGCAATAACGCCGAAGGCATTGCAGGCGTGGCTTATAATGCCAAAGCTTTACCCGTCAGAGCCTTGGGTAAATGCGGTGGCTACACCTCGGACATTGCCGCTGCGGTCATTTGGGCAGCGGGTGGCAGTGTTTCCGGTGCGCCTTTAAACCCAAATCCGGCGCGGGTCATCAACCTCAGTTTAGGCGGTGCATCCAGTTGCGGAACCACGATGCAAAATGCGATTAATACCGCACGCAGCAAAAATGCGGTGGTTGTAGTAGCCGCTGGTAACAGCAATACCGATGCCAGCCAATCCTCACCCGCCAACTGTAGCGGCGTAATTACCGTTGCTGCCACCGGCAAAGACGGCGGTAAAGCCTATTATTCCAACTACGGCAATGTGGTGGATTTAGCCGCGCCCGGTGGTTCAATGAATACCGGCACTGCCAATGGCATTTTGTCAACGCTCAACACCGGCACGCAACTAGCCGCCGCCGACACTTACAGCTATTACCAAGGAACCAGCATGGCAACGCCGCACGTCGCGGGTGTTGCCGCCTTGATGTTGGCTGCCAATCCGGCACTAACCCCGGATCAAGTCGAAAGCGCACTCAAAGCCAGCGCACGCAGTTTCCCGCAAACCTGCAACGGTTGCGGCGCGGGTTTACTGGATGCAAATGCAGCAGTCCAAGCTGCCTTAGGCACACAACAACCGCCACCGCCTCCAGCACCTACCGACCCTTACGCAGTATTAAAAGACACGTTGGTGAAACAACGCGACCTGTGGAGAGCGCAAAACATCGTCAATTACAGCTACGTATTGGAACAAAAAACCGGCACATCCACCGCGTTACGCTGGAAACTCACCGTGAAAGCTGGCGTGGTGGTGGCAGGGATTAACCTTGCGAATAACCGCACGTTGTCATCACGCGATTTAAAAGCACAGGGTAAAACTATCGAGCAGGTGTTTAGTAGCATTGAAGCCGCAATTACCAATAAATACGCGGTCATTAATGCGAGTTACGAAGCGAGTTTGGGGTATCCGACCAGTGCGTTTTTGGACAAAAGCACGTCGACTAATCGCGATGACGTGAGCTTGAAAGCATCAGGAGTTACAAAACTGTAAGCTCTAAGAAACCCCACCTAACCTCCCCTTATCAGGGGAGGGACAAAGAGAGGGGCAAACACTCTACGTAGTGGCTTGATTCATGTTAGCATCTGTCCAAATAGAAGGAGATTTCCTGATGGAATGGTCAGAAGTTATTGATAACCCTTTGCTGCAAAATCTGCCGTTCAAGATAGAGCTGAACAAGTTTGGCAAACTGTTGATGAGTCCTGCCTCCAATAGCCACGGCAGATTTCAGGGGAGGATTGCGGGTGCGTTGTGGCAACGCCAACCAGAAGGCGAAGTCATCACCGAATGCTCGATTCAAACCTCAGAAGGTGTAAAAGTGGCGGATGTGGCTTGGGCTTCGGCTGCGTTTATCGCCGAATTTGGTTACGCCACGCCTTACCTCAAAGCACCCGAACTGTGTGTTGAAATCGTGTCGCCGTCCAATTCCAAGCAGGAAATCGCTGAAAAAGTGGAACTTTATCTGGCGAAAGGTGCACAAGAAGTCTGGGTGGTGTACGAAGACAAACGCATGGAAACGTTCAGCCATACGGGGCAGATTGAACAAAGCAAATTCGCGCCTGACATCAAATCCAAAATTTTCCGTTAAAAAGCCCCCCTCTCCGACCCTTCCCTTATCAGGGAAGAGAGAAAGAGAGGTACTATTCTTGTTCCTCCCCTGACAAGGGGAGGCTAGAAGGGGTTTCTTTATTCCATTTCAACCACTAAATCCCCCTGCTCGACCAGTTCTCCGGCATGCAGGTGGATTGCGCGGATTTTACCTGCGACTGGCGCGGTAATCGTGGTTTCCATTTTCATGGCTTCGATAACGAACAGTGGGGTGTTTTGCTCCACTTCGTCGCCAGCTTTAGCCATAATCGCGGACAATTTACCCTGCAATGATGTGCCGATTTCCTTGTCGCCCACCGCTTTACGGTTGGTGGCACGAGTCGGTTTCACTGCGAGATCACGGATTTGCACGGTACGAATCTGACCATTGAAGTCAAACGTTACTGTACACATACCGTTTTCATCCGCTGGGGAGCGGTACAGCAGCTTAATAATCAGCACTTTACCTTTGCCCAACTCGACCAAAACTTCTTCATTAAGCTTGAGGCCGTAGAAGAATGCCGGTGTTGGTAAATGGCTCAGGTTGCCGTATTCCTGCTGATGCTTGTAGAAATCACGGAATACTGCCGGGTACATTTTGAACGACAGGAAATCAAGGAAGGTTTGCTCAGGGTCGAATTCTTGCTGGAATGCAGCAAATTCGACATCCAAGTCCACGGGCTTAATGTGATCGTTCGGACGACCCGGATACGGTTGCTCACCCTTGAGGATAATGTCGCTCAATGGTTTCGGGAAGCCACCCGGCACTTGTCCCAGACCGCCTTTGAACAGGTCAATCACGGAATCGGGAAATGCCAGCGTTGTGCCACGCTCCATCACGTCGGCTTCGCTCAAACCGTTGGAAGTCATGTAAATCGCCATATCGCCCACGACTTTGGACGATGGGGTAACTTTCACAATGTCGCCAAACATGCGGTTGACCACTGCGTAGTTTTCTTTCACTTCCTCGAACTTGTGCTCTAACCCTAACGCAATCGCTTGCGGACGCAGGTTGGAATATTGCCCACCCGGAATTTCGTGATTGTACACTTCCGCCGTGCCTGCTTTTAAGCCGGACTCGAACGGGTAGTACATTTCGCGCACGTCTTCCCAGTAGTTTGCGTAAGCATTCAACGACTTCAGGTTAAACGGCTGTTCACGCGGCTGGCCTTCCATCGCGGCAATCAACGAGTTCATATTGACCTGTGAAGTCAAACCCGACATGGAACTCATGCAAGCATCCACCACATCCACCCCGGCTTCAATCGCTTTGAGCAATGTCGCGGACTGAATCGACGCGGTATCGTGGGTGTGCAAGTGAATCGGAATATTCACGGTTTCTTTCAAAGCACTAATCAGCGTAGTCGCGGCATACGGTTTCAACACGCCCGCCATGTCTTTGACCGCCAGCATGTGCGCTCCGGCATCTTCCAATTGCTTGGCAAGATCAAGGTAATATTGCAGGCTGAACTTGTTGGACGGGTCGGTATTCAGCACATTACCGGTGTAGCAAATCGTGCCTTCCGCAATCCCACCGGTGCGCTCGCGTACCACTTGAATGGATTTGCGCATCCCTTCGATCCAGTTGAGGGAGTCGAAAATGCGGAATACGTCGATACCGTTTTCCCACGATTTCTCGATGAAAGCCTCAATCAGGTTGTCGGGGTAAGCGGTGTAACCCACGGCATTCGAGCCACGGAACAACATCTGGAACAAAATATTCGGAATCGCTTCACGCAACAGTTTCAAACGTTCCCACGGGCATTCGTGCAAGAAGCGCATTGAAACGTCGAAAGTTGCCCCGCCCCACAGTTCCAGCGAGAATAATTGCGGATGGTTTTTAGCCAAACCTTCGGCAATTTTCAGCATGTCCTCGGTACGCACCCGCGTTGCTAACAACGATTGGTGGGCATCGCGCATCGTGGTATCGGTGTAGAAAATGTTCGGCTGTTGCTTCACCCATTGACAGAATTTATCCGCACCCATTTCGGTCAACAGATTTTTTGTGCCTTTCGGGTAATCGCCTACGATGTCAAATTCAGGAACCAGCGGTTTGCGGAAGTGCTTATGCGGGTCAACGTATTTCACGTCCGGGTTGCCATTGACCGTCACATTGCCAATGAATTTGAGGGTTTTCGTACCCCGGTCAAAGCGCAACGGGGTGTGGAACAGCTCTGGATGATTGTCGATAAAGGTGACAGAACATTGTCCGCTGGTGAACACCGGATGTTCCAATACGTTTTCGAGGAAGCCGATATTGGTTTTAACCCCACGGATACGGAATTCCTGCAAACCGCGCAAATTACGGCGAATCGCGCCATCCAAAGTGCGCCCCCACGCGGTCACTTTTACCAGCATGGAATCGAAAAACGGGGAAATTTTTGCCCCCGGATACGCTGCACCCGCATCCAAACGGATACCGAAACCGCCGGTACTGCGATACGCAATGATCGTACCGTAGTCAGGCTTGAAGCCGTTTTCCGGGTCTTCGGTGGTAATCCGACATTGCACCGCGTAACCGTTGCACTGAATCGAATCCTGATCCGGGATATTAATATCACTCAGCGTCGCCCCGCCAGCAATCAAAATCTGGCTGCGTACAATGTCGATCCCGGTGATTTCTTCGGTAATGGTGTGTTCCACCTGCACCCGTGGATTCACTTCAATAAAGTAAATACGCTCGTCTTTATCGACCAAGAATTCGACCGTACCGGCGCACGAATAATCCACGTGACGGGTAATTGCCAGCGCGTATTTGTACAGATTTTCGCGGGTTTCGTCTTTCAAACCGGTGCTGGGCGCGACTTCCACCACTTTCTGGAAACGCCGTTGCACGGAGCAATCGCGCTCGTACAAATGCACCAAATTGCCGTGGGTATCACCCAAAATCTGGATTTCAATGTGCTTCGGTGAGTCGATGTATTTTTCAAGGAAAACCGTGGCATCGCCGAACGCTTTGAGGGCTTCGTTACGCGCATCGTTATACGCACTTTCCAACTGCGATGGCTCACGCAATACCCGCATCCCACGACCGCCACCACCGGAAGCTGCTTTCATCATTAACGGGTAGCCAATGCGATCCGCTTCACGGCGGGCGATTTCGAGACTATCCAGCGGCTCTTTGCTGTCTTCGATAATCGGCAAACCGGCAGCAATCGCGTTTTCTTTCGCTGCGACTTTATCGCCTAAACGCTGCATTGCCTCAGGTGTGGGGCCGACGAAGATAATACCTTCTTCGCGGCAACGACGTGCCAGTGTCACATTTTCTGACAAGAAGCCGTAACCGGGGTGAATCGCATCCGCATGGGTGCGTTTCGCGACGGCAATAATGCCTTCAATATCCAAGTAGGGCTTAAGTGGCTCGTCGTCTTTACCGATCTGATACGCTTCGTCCGCCTTGTAACGGTGCGGTGAAAAGCGATCTTCATAGGTGTAGATCGAAACGGTACACAGCTTGAGTTCTGCTGCCGCACGCAAGATACGGATTGCAATTTCGCCACGGTTGGCGACCAGAAGCTTTTTGATTTGCCGGGTCATTGGATTGCCTTTAATGAGGGTGAATCAGGGTTGATACCGACTGTGAGCGGTTGTATTGCCTACAATAGCAACACATTTATTATGGTTGCTAGTTTGCGTGAGTCAGCGGCTGCTGTAAAGCCATAGCCGTGTATTACGACAGGATTACAATGCCAAGCCCATGCGTTCCCAACGCACTTGATTGCCTTTGACGGATAACCATACTACTTTCGCCTGTGCAATCACGCCATCCAATGGCACTGCACCAAAAAAGCGCGAATCATTACTGGCAGTGCGATTGTCGCCCATCATAAATACCTGCCCCGTCGGAATCTGTAAATCAGTTTGCGGTAACGCCGCATTAGGTTGTTCCCAAACCACTTGCCAAGTCGCTTTACCGTCGGTTTCGGTCACTTGCACCCCCTTAGCTTGCGGGGTTTGTCCGGCACTGAGCGATTTACCGTTGATATAAATTGCCATGCCTTCAATGCGCAAATGCTCACCCGGCAAACCAATCACGCGCTTAATGAAATAATGACTGCGGGTATTCGGGTGCGCAAAAATCACCAAATCGCCACGCTTCAACGTTTTGCCGCAACCTGGGCAGTTATAGCGTTTATCTGCAAACAACATATCGCCGGTCATTACCGTGGGTTCCATACTGCCGGATGGTACGCGGAAAGTTTCCACCCAATGATCGCGGGCGTAAGCATTCAATGCCGGTACTGCCACCACAGCGCAGGCAATAAACACCAGCAGATACACTCCGCTGCGTTGCCAAGGCTGCAAAACGTAATCCGGCTGCCGCCGTGCTATACGAAAAGCATCAATCGCGCCATACAACCACCCGCTACCAGCCAACAGCAAATACCCTGCCCCACTCGCCAATAACCATTGACCCGGCACGTATAGCGCAATCATTGCAACCACCACTATCGGTAACAGCGACAGGCACAAAAAGAACCAAATGGCTTTGTTAACTTCACCGTTATAAAGCTGTCCGTAACCGGGCAACAGCAACGACAGCAGCAGCGCGAGCCAAGGTTTACGGCGTTTGACAGGGTGTTCCATAGTAGTGCTATTTGATGGCGATGGGGTGTTATACCAAAAATAGTGCGGTTACGCTGTGAAACCTGAGATACTCGATAAAACAAAACCACGATCATGAACCAATGCATGAGCTGCCACACGCAGTTCCGTGCCGACTAGGGACTACACCATGTTAAGAAAATTGTCATCAGGACTCATCGGCTTGTTGCTATTAGCCGCGCCACTCGCCCACGCATTTGAACCCACCACCCAAAAAGTCACGGACAACGTATACGCCATCATCGGCGAACTCGACCAACGCAGTGCCGACAATCAAGGCTTGAACAACACCACCGGCTTTATTATCACCGCTGACGGAGTAGTATTGGTTGGTTCTGGTGCAACCGCAGGCAGCGCGAAAATGCTCGAAGCCGCCGTCAAAAGCGTTACCGACAAACCCATCAAGCAAGTGATCAATATCGGCGTGCAAGACCATCACTGGATGGGCAATAGCCATTTCCTTGCGCAAAAAATTCCGGTTAGTGCCTTAGCCAAAACCGTAGCCAGCCAGCACGAACAAGAACCCATGAACCGGATGCGTCTTTCCAGCGCGATTGGTGGCAAGCCTGAAGACCTGAAGGTGGAATACGCCAGCGAAACCTTTGAGGGCGACGAAAAAACCCTAACCATCGGTGGCGTGGAAATGTCGTTGCGTTACCTCGGTGATGCGCATTTCCCCGGCGATGCGGTGTTGTGGTTGCCCAAGGAAAAGCTGGTATTCACAAGTGATATGGTGTTCAACGAGCGGATGCTGGGCGTATTGCCGGAGATTTCCAAAGTAAAAGACTGGCAGGCAACTTTCAAGAAAATGGCAGAACTCAAACCCGAACACGTCATTGCAGGGCATGGCGCACCCAGCGATTTGGCTACCGCACAGAAAAATACCGGCGATTACCTTGATTGGCTGGTAACGGAAGTCGGTAAATCGCTAGAGGAGATGGAAGATTTGGGTGATGCGGTTAAACGTTTGTCAGCCGATGATAAATTCAGCTTCCTCAAATTGTCCAAAGACTTGCATGGGCGCAATGTGCATCAGACTTATCTGCAACTTGAGGCCGAATAAACCATAAGTGATTCTTAGAGATTAAATAGATTTATCAGCCCGCATTGACTATAATTCAAGCGTCCCTAGCTCTTACGAGAGGATTTGTTGGACATTGTGAAGTGGCTCGTCATGGTTGCTTTTACAGTCTTTAGGCGTGATCATTCATCACGCCTTTTTTATGCGCCCCCCGCCGTGCTGTTATACAATCGCGTTTTTGCTGACGATGACGCTGTTGATTTTATGATACGCATTACTGAATTGCGCCTCCCACTGGAACATTCTGCTGACGCTTTACCTGCGGCAATTGCGCAACGCTTGGGCGTTACCCTTGATGAAGTGTTAGCTTTCACTATTTTCAAACGCGGCTACGATGCCCGCAAACGTGACGCAATTGTGCTGGTATACACCATCGACGTAACTATCGCAGCGGAAGCGGCAGTGTTAGCGCGGTTTAGCACCGATCAACACATTAACCCCAGCCCCGACACCCGTTATCAACCCGTCGCGCAAGCCCCTGAAAACCTTGAACAACGCCCGGTCATTGTCGGCTTTGGCCCATGCGGGATTATGGCGGGGTTATTGCTGGCACAAATGGGGTTTCGCCCGTTGATTTTAGAGCGCGGCAAAAAAGTACGGGAACGCACCAAAGACACTTGGGGTTTATGGCGTAAAAGCGAGTTAAACCCCGAATCCAATGTGCAATTTGGTGAAGGCGGCGCGGGGACATTTTCCGACGGCAAGCTTTACAGCCAAATCAAAGACCCCAAACACTACGGGCGCAAAGTCTTAACTGAATTTGTGAAAGCCGGTGCGCCGGAAGAAATCCTTTATCTGAGCAAACCGCACATTGGCACGTTCCGCTTGGTGAAGATGGTGGAAAACATTCGCCACCAGATCGAGCAATTGGGCGGAGAAATTCGTTTTCAGCAGCAAGTCACCGACCTTGTGATTGAAGCAGGTCAAGTGCGCGGTTTGGTATTAGCCAGTGGCGAACAAATCCGTACCGATCACGTCATTATGGCGTTGGGACACAGTGCGCGGGACACCTTCACCATGCTGCATCAACGCGGTGTTTTTATGGAAGCGAAACCGTTTTCGCTGGGTTTCCGTATTGAACACCCACAACGCCTGATTGACCAAGCACGCTTTGGCAAACACGCGGGTAATGAAAAACTCGGCGCGGCAGATTACAAACTGGTGCATCACGCCAATAACGGGCGGGCGGTGTACAGCTTTTGTATGTGCCCCGGCGGGCAAGTAGTGGCAGCAACCTCAGAAATCGGGCGCGTCGTCACTAACGGCATGAGCCAGTATTCACGTGCCGAACGCAACGCCAATGCGGGTATTGTGGTCGGTGTTACCCCCGAAGATTTTCCCGGCGGCCCGTTAGCGGGATTGGAATTTCAACGCCAATGGGAGTCACGCGCCTACGAATTAGGCGGCTGCAATTACCACGCACCGGGACAACTGGTCGGCGATTTCATCAAAGGCCAAGCGTCAACCCAACTCGGTACGGTTGAGCCATCTTACCAACCGGGCGTGCAGTTAACCGACCTTGCAACGAGTTTACCCGACTACGCGATTGGTGCGATTCGTGAAGCTTTGCCTGCGTTTGAACGCCAAATCAAAGGCTTTTCGCTGTATGACGCAGTGTTGACCGGGGTAGAAACCCGTACTTCGTCGCCACTGCGCATGACACGCGGGCAGGATTTGCAAAGCGTCAATGTCAAAGGGCTTTATCCGGCGGGCGAAGGCGCGGGCTACGCGGGCGGCATATTATCGGCGGGCGTGGATGGTATTAAGGTGGCGGAAGCGGTAGCAACGGCGATGGTTGCGGCTTCCCGTTAATGCGGGCTGCGATCCAACGCAACATCCTTGACCTGAATCAATGTCCCCCACCTCGCCATGCCCTACCCTTGCGCAACGCTTGAATTCAAAGGGTATGAAATGGCTTACACTGAACCTTATACTGCTGATTGGGATGCGTTGCCGAACGTGGCGATGCCGTTTATGAACACCGTGCACAGCGAGGAATTGGCATTGGTTTCGCGCTTACTAACAGACCTCGAAACTGCCGCCGCACCCGTCACCATTGATGCACAAGTCGCCGCATGGGTGGAACACACCAAAGCGCATTTTGCCCGTGAAGAACTGTTGATGCATCAATACGATTTCTTCGCCACGCCGTGCCATCAGGGTGAACACGAAACGGCGTTGCTGCAATTGCTGGGGGTGCAACAGCAATGGTTGCGCGAGCGCGATACCGCGATGTTGCAGGATTACATTCAGTATTGGCGCGAATGGTTGCAACAGCACATCAGCTCGATGGATTTTGTGACGGCGAATTTCCTCAATCAGTTAAATGTGGAAGTCGAGCTGACATAGGGTCTACGGGTTTTTTGCATGGGTAACAGGCTTCTGATAGAGTCGGATCATGCGTAAACACATCATCCTGTTTCTGATTTTGCTCATGACCGCCCTGCCCGTCTGGTCGGCGGCGAGTGTGTGCCATCATGTGGCAACGCCCCCGATGAAAATGCAGATGACTGATCACCACTGCTGCCTCGATAAGCAACAGACAGCCGCTCATTCGACGGCTGCCGATGCCTGCCATTGTGACCAACTCCAACACGCGCAATTTATTTTGAGCTTGCCCGAAGTGCTGGTTACAGCACCCGGCAATCGTTTTATCCCACCCGTTTTGACGTTTCAGCCCTTGCCGGAACGTGCTGATGTACTCTACCGCCCACCCATCGTCTGAGCTTGTTCGCGTTATCTCACTTAAAGCTTAACCTTTGAATTAACGGAAGATTTCTCTATGAACAAGCATTTCTATTTTGGCGAAGTGGTGGATGGCTATGCCGTCCGTGTATTGAACGAACGTGAAGCTCGCGCGGGTGCGGGGCTGTTATTTGTGTTTGCGATTTTGTCGTTTTTGTATGCGTACCGCACGATGGATTTTCGTTATACCAGCATTTTCATCACGTTTTTTATGGTGGACTTTTTTATTCGGGTATTGGTAAATCCCAAATACGCACCGAGTCTGATTGTGGGGCGTTTCTTTGTGGCGCGGCAAAAACCCGAATACGTGGGTGCGGCACAAAAACGGTTTGCTTGGAGCATTGGCTTGGTGTTGTCGGTCATTATGTTCTGGCTGGTCGTGGTGTTGGAAATGATGACACCAATCAAAATCTACATTTGCACTGCCTGTCTGATTTTGTTGTTTAGCGAAACCGCTTTTGGGATTTGCATTGGCTGCGTGCTGTACAACCTGATCCATAAAACACCACCGACACTCTGCCCCGGCGGGGTGTGCGAAGTGCGCCAAAAAGAAGAGATTCAGCGCATTAATCCCATTCAGGCAACCATTGCGGTGTTAGCTTTGGGCGTGGCTGGCTTTTTTCTTTACGGGGCAATTCATGCTTAATGCTGTAATGCGCTATCGCCTGACCGACTAAATCACCCACAAAAAAGGAGTGCCGCAGCACTCCTTTTTCTCAGACGCAGTTTACGCCTTACTTCTCATCATCCGTATCCAACCCACCGTGAAACTCCAGCCACATCACGTTGATGATACCGAAAGAACACGCCAGCAATACGCCGAGCAACCAAGCAAAATACCACATGGTAAAATCTCCTTAATAGACTGAGTGATCATTGTCACGGATGAATTTAACGGTAATTTTGCCCCACATCTGTTTGTAGCACCACACGGTGTAAAACAGGATCAATGGCACAAAAATCACTGCTGACCAGAACATAATCGCCAGCGTCAAATGACTGGAAGCCGAATCCCAAATCGTCAAACTGTGGTTCGGGTTCAAGCTAGAAGGCATAACGAATGGGAACAACGACACACCCGCCGTCATAATCACCCCAATCAAGCACAAGGAGCTGTGAATAAAGCTCAGCACCGCACGGTCTTTCCCCGCCAAAATCAACACGCCCAGCGCACCAACAAAGCCTGCCAACGGTGCAGCAATTGCCAACGGATAAATACTGTAATTCGCCAACCACGCGCCTGCCATTGGCACAACGGTTTTCGCCAGCGGATTCGGCAAGGAATCATGCGGTGGTGCTTGGGTAATCACATAGCCATCAATCCCCGCCCACAACCAAATGCCCGCCAGCCCGAAGGTCACAATCACCCCAGCCGCCGTCCATTGCGCCGCTTTACGTGAACGTGCATACACCGCCTCATCCGTGCGCAACATCAAATACGTCGCGCCCTGCATGGTAAACATCAGCAAACTCACCAAGCCCACCAACACCGCAAACGGGTGGAACAGCTTAAAGAATGAACCGTAAGTCGAAATCCGTAGGAACTCATCAAACGCAAACGGCACGCCCAGCAACAAATTGCCAAACGCCACGCCAATCACCAACGGCGGCACAACACCTGCCACAACCAGCCCCCAATCCCACGTATTGCGCCAGCGCGTATCCTCAATCTTGGAACGGTAGTCAAACCCCACCGGACGGAAAAACAGCGAGAATAAGGTCAGCACCAACGCCCAATAAAACGTCGAAAATGACGCGCCAAAGGTAATCGGCCAAGCCGCAAAAATCGCACCCGCTGCCAGAATCAACCACACCTGATTGCCATCCCAGTGCGGCGCAATCGCATTAATCGCTACGCGGCGTTCCTCGTCAGTTTTACCGACAATGCGTAACAACGCGCCCACGCCCATATCGAAGCCATCAGTCAAGGCAAAGCCAATAAACAGCACACCGACCAACAACCACCAGATCAACTTAAACGTTTCGTAATCAAAAATCATGGTTTGCTCCTTAGACCTGATCGTTCATTTTGTCAGCATAAACTGTACCCGCGTGACCGCCACCGTGCTTCTCAAAGTGATAGCGTCCGGTATGCAGGCTGCTAGGCCCTTGTTTCGCAAACTTGATCATCAAGTACATTTCAACCACCAACAATACGGTGTAGAAGAACACAAACCCGGCAATTGACCCGATCAAATCCCACTCGGTCAAAGTCGATGTCCCAAGGAAGGTCGGTAGCACTTCACCGATTGCCCAAGGCTGACGACCGAATTCCGCCACAAACCAACCGGATTCAATCGCAATCCAAGGCAACGGCAACCCCAGCACCGCCAAACGCATCAACCAACGCTTGTCATATGCAGTCTTTTTCGCGGTGTAATAAAACGCCAACGCAAAAATAAACAACATCGCCACACCCGATGCCACCATGACACGGAATGCCCAGAATAACGGTGCAACTTGCGGCACGGTATCTTTCGCAGCCATTTGAATCTGCGCTTCGGTCGCATCCACCACATTCGGCGTATAACGCTTCAGCAACAAACCGTAACCCAAATCAGCCCGCAAACGCTCGAAACTTTCCTTATCCACGTCGCTGGCAGTGCCTGCACGCATTTTCAAAAAGACTTCATACGCCAAAATGCCGTTGCGGATGCGGTGAGTATTTTCTTCAACCAGATCATTGATGCCTTTAACCTCACCCGTCAGCGAGCGGGTTGCAATCAAACCCAGCGCGTAAGGAATTTTAACGGCAAACTCGTTTTCACCCTTTTCCTGATTAGGCCACGCAATCACATTAAAACCTGCTGGCGCGGGTTCGGTGTGCCATTCCGCTTCAATCGCCGCGAGTTTCATTTTCTGTACGTCACCGGCTTCATAACCGCTTTCGTCACCCAGCAAGATAACCGACAAAATTGAAGCCATACCAAAGCCCGCCGCCACTGCAAACGAACGTTTCGCAAACCCAAGATCACGCCCTTTGAGGATGTACCATGCACTGATCGACAGCACGAACATTGCGCCCGTCACATAACCCGCCGCCACGGTGTGAATGAACTTCACCTGCGCGACCGGATTCAGCAACACGGCTGCAAAATCCACCATTTCCATGCGCATGGTTTCATAACTGAATTCCGCACCGACAGGGTTTTGCATCCAGCCATTCGCAATCAAAATCCACAACGCGGAAAGGTTCGTACCAATCGCCATCAGCCAAGTGACCGACAAATGCTGCACTTTGCTTAAACGATCCCAACCGAAGAAGAATAAGCCGACGAAGGTCGATTCGAGGAAAAAAGCCATCAAGCCTTCAATAGCGAGCGGTGCGCCGAACACATCACCCACATAATGTGAGTAATACGCCCAGTTCGTGCCGAACTGAAATTCCATCGTCAAACCGGTGGTGACACCGAGCGCGAAGTTAATACCAAACAGTTTGCCCCAAAATTTCACCATATCCTTGTAGATTTGCTTGCCGGTCATCACATAGACCGACTCCATAATCGCCAGCATGAAAGTCATGCCTAACGTCAGGGGTACAAACAGGAAATGGTAAAGGGCGGTCACAGCAAATTGCAGCCGTGACAGATCGACGACTTCATCAGTTATCATACGTTACCTACCTCTCTAGCACATGAAAAAACTCAGCACGCCCACATGGCAAATCTCGTGCCATTTATATTTGTTAGGTGAACGTACTCTGAATCGCAATGCAACAACATTGATAAATGTCAAAATAACGTAGAAATACCTGAGTTATATAGTGTACTATTTGTAGGGTTAATTAGATTGCGCCAGCAGCTTCAAGCGTTGCCAATCCATGACGCGAATGGACTGCTTTTGTTCCCTCAAAATGCCATCCCGTTTCCAAGAGGCGAACAAGCGGCTCACTGTCTCTATCGTCAACCCTAAAAATTGAGCAATTTCGGAACGTGACAACACCAACGGAACCCACCCATTAGCGGAAGCGGCATTGCACCAATCCACTAAAAAGGATGCGAGGCGTTCTGGGGAACGTTTTGCCCCCAACTCCAACAAACGTTCGTCAGCGTGTTGCAACTCTTTAATGCAACGCACCATGATCAAACGTTCCACTTCGGCTTTGTGTTCGCCTAAATCTTGTAAGCCAGCAACAGGAATCCGGCACACATCAATCTCGCCCACTGCCGCCGCGCTGTGGTTATAATATTCCGCCACTAAACCATCAAAACCGAAAATTTCCCCGGCTCTAACAATGCGGATAATTTGCGATTTACCTATTAAGGTGGTTTTAGCCAATTTGACGTAGCCGTGCATCAGCACGTAAATAGCGGTAGCTGCCGACGCTGTTTCATAAACGGTTGAACCCGCCATAAAATTCAAACTTTCGGCATCAAGATTTTGTAAGGCATCCTCGATCGGACGACCTAATTCTGTAAAAATCCCTAGTTGACAAATGGGGCAACGGGATTTTCCCCCTTGGGATTTCTTAGTGTTCATTTTGCAGCATCCTTATGCAGTACCCATGCACTATTACGGATTACCGCTCAAGATTCATTGCGTTTTATCAATTATGCAATAGGATGTCGTTTCACCCTATAGGAGTTCGGCCGTTGCTTTCACAACCTCACCACCACCAAAACCCATTTCCCTTTTTTGCGGTGGATGCCGCGTTTTCTGAGGAACAGTGCGCAACGCTTGAGCAACTCTTTTTGCAAGACAGCACTTGGCAACATCGGGATGGTGCGTTTTACCGCTGTTCATTGCGCGAAGTGACCGACGAGATTCCTGCAACGTTTCATCACGAAATACTCGCTCGAATGCGTGAGATTACCGGGCTGCCACTCGTGGAACGTTTTATGGTCACAGCGCAACGGATGCAGCCCGGACACGTCATTGGCATCCACAGCGACCGCCCGCTGTTGGGCTACGAAATTGCGCGATTGGTGCTGCAACTCAATAAAAACTGGCAAGCGGAACACGGTGGTGTGCTGGAATTATTTGCCTCACCAGAGGGCGAAGCGACATTCAAGGTCAACCCTGAATACAACAAAGCTTTTGGCTTTTTACTGCACGCCGCGTCTTATCACGGTGTCACCGAAGTAACTCAGCCGCGCCAAACTGTGGTCTTCAATTTCTGGCATGTCGCTAATACGCCCGAACTTGAAGCACACATTAAAGCCTTGTTTGCCAACCTGCATTTCTCGGAATTACCCGCAGCACTCGACCCGATTGCCGCCGCTGCCGAAGCAAGTTTGCCGGAAGAAGTAACCTATCGGGCAGGTACGGCGGCGGTTGCGCTGCAACGCTGGGGCTATGACGCGGCAACGGTTGTGAATGGATACCAGTACAGTGCGGGACTGGATAGCAACGATACGCACGATGCCGAAACCTATGCAGCCGTGCGATTAGCGGACTGGATGGCGTATTTGTATCGGGATTCGTTTAATCTGGCTCGCTGGAAAATCTTACGCGACGAACTGGCGGGAATGGAAAGGTTTACACGCTTGCTACCGACTTGGCAGCTTTGTTTGCCGGAATGGGGTTAGTTGTCACAAGACTCAATCACGGCTGATTCGTAACCTCGATTCCTGATTAGCCAAGTATGTAGTTTCAACAGGCAAAAGAAAACCCCGATTCAAGGGTTAAACATGCCCACTCCCACTTTATGCTTAGGTCGTATTACACGGAAGGATACGCTACAATTCCCTGAAATCGTTGGCATCCAGTCGGGTATATGCGACCTAATGTCGTCTTGAACGGCGACATTAGGTCGCCTAATAGTAGTTAGTTTGAAAAACGAGGAAAAAAATGACGGACAAATTCTCAAAAGCCGCAAAAGATCTGACTGACTCAGAGAGGAAAAAAGCTTTAGAGAGCGTACTTGATAATGCGAATGAAACTGAAGCAGGGATTATTCGACAAATTCTAGGAGAGGACGGTAAGCCATTGACAGAAAAACAAAAGAAAGTTTATGAAAAGTATATAGAGCCAGCATTGGTTGAGAAATGTGGTGCACTAGGTTGCACACGATTCTCTCTCGCAGGTGAAACCTACTGTGCAACTTGTGCCATTGATTACGGCGAATAATTTTCATTCTTAGTTCTAACCCGGCGCTCAAGCCGACCCGCATACTGCGGGCGGCTTACCTTGTTCGTTAAAAAACAACTGTAACTTTTCCAGTGTGAAGTCAAACCAAAAGTTTAGGGTTTATCCACTAAACCCAATTCTCCAGCCTCAACCCAACAACCCGCTGAAACTCATCGGTGTTATTAGTCACTACCGTCAAGCCATTGGCTAACGCTGTCGCGGCAATTTGCAGATCATAAGCCCCAATGGGTGTACCTTTTCGCTTGAGATCGGCACGAATCCGTGCAGCTTGTTTGGCATCTTCAGGGGTAAAGTCGAGGATAGTCATCGGGCGCAGGAATTTTTCCAACGCCGCCAAGTTGCGTTTGTGAGCCTGACTGTTTTCAACGCCATAATACAATTCAAACACCGTAACGGCTGAAATGAACACTTGCGCTGGTTTCAATGCCGTGAAGCGCAGCAACACTTCTGGCGGTTTTTCCTTGATGAGATAAATACAGATATTGGTATCCAGCAGGTACTTCATTACCACTCTCGCTCTTGCACGGCAGGCTGTTCGCGCCCTTGCGCCATGAAATCGTCTGAAAACTGTTCGATGGCGAGCAGCCAATCGTCCCAAGATTGCTTTAGCGGTTCAAGGATAATGCGATTGCCCTCGCGGGAAATTCTGACTTCAGTACCTGACAGCCGAAAAGCTTTGGGTAAACGAATGGCTTGCGAACGCCCATTCTGAAAGATTTTTGCTGTTTGCATCACGCGCTCCTCTCATCAAAAAGTATATACCAAAAATATAGACTTTTTGCCGCATGAACTCAAGCATTACCCACAAAAGAAAACCCCGACCAGCGGGGCTTTCTTCTTATCTTTCTCCCTTCACCCCTTGCGGGGGAAGGGTCGGGGATGGGGGGAAGTAATCCGCAGGATTACATCATGCCGCCCATACCACCCATGCCGCCCATATCAGGCATTGCAGGCGCGTCTTTCTTCGGCAGTTCAGCGACCATTGCTTCGGTAGTGATGATCAGGCCAGAAACAGATGCCGCGTTTTGCAATGCAGTACGGGTAACTTTGGTTGGGTCAAGGATACCCATGGCAATCATGTCGCCGTACTCGGAAGTACGTGCGTTGTAACCGTAGTTACCTTCGCCCGCTTTCACCGCGTTCAGCACCACAGATGGCTCATCACCTGCGTTAGAGCAGATTTGGCGCAGTGGCTCTTCCATCGCACGCATGGCGATTTGGATGCCCACGTCTTGCTCGTGGTTTTCGCCTTTCAAGCCAGCAATGCCTTGCAGGGCGCGAACCAGTGCAACACCACCGCCAGGAACCACGCCTTCTTCAACCGCAGCGCGGGTAGCGTGCAGCGCGTCTTCTACGCGGGCTTTCTTTTCTTTCATTTCGACTTCAGTTGCCGCGCCGACTTTGATAACTGCAACGCCGCCTGCCAATTTGGCAACGCGCTCTTGCAGTTTTTCACGGTCGTAGTCAGATGAAGTGGTTTCGATTTGTGAACGCACTTGGTCAACACGCGCCTTAATGTCGTCAGGTGAACCCGCGCCATCAATAATGGTGGTGTTGTCTTTGCTGACGTTGATGCGCTTGGCTTGACCCAGATCGTCCAGCGTGACTTTATCCAAAGCCAAACCGACTTCTTCAGAAATCACAGTGCCGCCAGTCAGGATAGCGATGTCTTGCAACATGGCTTTACGACGGTCGCCGAAGCCCGGTGCTTTAACCGCAGCCACTTTCACGATACCACGGATGTTGTTTACCACCAATGTCGCCAGTGCTTCGCCTTCGATGTCTTCCGCGATGATCATCAGTGGCTTGCCTGCTTTAGCCGCGCCTTCGAGGGCTGGCAGCAATTCACGGATGTTGGAAATTTTCTTGTCGTACAACAGTACGAACGGGCTTTCCAGTTCAGCCGACATGCTTTGTTGGTTGTTCACAAAGTACGGGGACAGGTAGCCACGGTCGAATTGCATCCCTTCAACCACGTCCAGTTCGTTGTCCAGACCGGAGCCTTCTTCAACGGTGATAACGCCTTCCTTGCCTACTTTGTCCATTGCCGTGGCAATGATATTGCCGATAGCGTCGTCAGAGTTGGCAGAAATGCTACCGACTTGGGCGATGGCGTTGGTGTCTGCGCAAGGCTTGGACATGTTGTGCAGTTGCTCAACCGCAGCGATAACCGCTTTGTCGATACCGCGTTTCAGATCCATTGGGTTCATGCCCGCTGTAACCGCTTTCATGCCTTCACGCACGATAGCTTGTGCCAGAACGGTTGCAGTGGTAGTACCGTCACCTGCCGCGTCAGAAGTCTTAGAAGAAACTTCTTTAACCAGCTGTGCGCCCATGTTCTCGAATTTGTCTTCCAGTTCGATTTCTTTGGCAACGGAAACGCCGTCTTTGGTCACAGTCGGTGCGCCGAAAGATTTTTCCAGCACAACGTTACGGCCTTTAGGACCCAGTGTAACTTTTACAGCGTTAGCCAGAACATTAATGCCGCGAACCATGCGAACGCGAGCGTCATCACCAAAACGTACTTCTTTAGCACTCATTTCATAATCCTCTTAAAATTTAGCCTTCGATAATCGCCAGCAGATCTTCTTCGCGCATGATCAAGACTTCTTGACCATCCATTTTTACTGCTGTACCGGCGTATTTACCAAACAGAACTTTGTCACCGACTTTTACTTGCAGCGCGATACGCTCATTGTCATCGCCAACTTTGCCAGGGCCTACCGCGAGGACTTCGCCACGATCAGGCTTTTCAGTAGCATTGTCAGGGATGATGATGCCGCTGGCAGTTTTGCGCTCTTCTTCCATACGGCGTACTACAACGCGGTCATGTAATGGACGGATATTCATGGTCAGTATTCTCCTCAAACCAATAGGATTAGGACATTAGGGTTGTTGTTAGCACTCTAGGCTAGTGAGTGCTAATAATAGGGGCGGGCAAAGTAAAGTCAAGGGCGGTCAGACGAAATTTTTTCGGCGTGTTCGTGGCGGCTGACAACTTCACCCTCAATATCACGCGGATGCTGTGTAGAACGGGTAGTCGTCGTTTGCTGAAAACCGCCGCGCACCACCAAACCGCGCTTGAGCACGAATTTCAGTAGCAGGTAACGTGTCGGCGGCAATACTAATAGCAACCCTAAAGCATCGGTAAAAAATCCCGGAATCAGAAACAAAATGCCACCCAAAGCGATAAAGCTTCCTTCTAATAAGGCTTGAGCGGGCATCTCACCGGCATTTATATTGCGTTGCGCACGCATCAAGGTGGAAAACCCCAAGCGACGCAACAGCGTAATCCCCAACACGGTGCTGGCAATTAGCAGTAAGAAGGTGGGGAATGCCCCCAATGCACCACCGATTTCAATCAATAACCAAATTTCAATCAATGGGATAAGGAGCAACAGAACGGCAAAAACAGGCATGACAATTCCAACGGCGAATACGGTTAAACACTATATCCGCCCAACTTCCTGCTTTTCAAGGCAACACCAGAAAATTACGGTTTAAGCCGGTCACGCAACCGCTTGCAGACGTTGCTCTTGTTGCTGGCATAACTGCATCAATGGCACGGGTCGCCCACAGTAATAGCCTTGAGCAAAATCCACCCCGATTTGCCGTAAGTGCTGCAAGGTTTCCGCATCTTCGACCAACTCAGCGATGGTCAGCAAATTCATTACCTGCCCGACTTCGTGTACCGCTTTGACCATTGCCGCGTCCACGGGGTTGGAAACTAGGTTGTGCACAAAGTTGCCGTCAATTTTCAGGTAGCTCAGTGGCAATTCCCGCAAATAATTAAGGGATGAGAAACCGCTCCCGAAATCGTCCAGCACCAAATGACATCCTAAACTGTGCAAGGCGTTCATAATGCGTTTCGAGTGTACAAAGTTACTGATCGCCACGGATTCGGAAATCTCGAAGCAAATCATGCCGGGGTTAACCCCTGTGCGTTTGATTTGCTGCTCGACATACGCAAAACACTCAGGATCTTGCACCGTATGCGATGACAGATTAATCATCAAGCGCGTTTGCTCGCCTGCTTGATCGGCAGCAGATGAGCAACACTTCGCTAAAGTTTCTAATGACTTACGAATAATCCAACGATCAATGCCCACCATTAAATCCAAACGATCAGCCATCGGTAAGAAACTACCCGGATTCAACAGCACTTGGCGGAAAGGCAGACGCAACAACACTTCGTATTGACGTATATTATCGGTACGCTTTTCACTCAGCGGCGCAATCGGCTGGATAAACAGCATAAAACGGTCTTCACGAATCGCGTCTTTGAGTAATTTACCCCAATCGGTAACACGCTGATTAGAAACCGCCTCGGTTTCAGCCTCGCCAGCATGAACAAATACCTGATTACGCCCCAACGCTTTAGCCGTATAACAAGCACGGTCTGCATCGGCAAATAATTGTTTAATTTGGATATGGGATGCGGGCATGAACTCTAATAAGCCAATACTTGCACCGATTGAAAACACCCGGCCTTCCCAACTAAAACGGAAATTACGCAATTCCGTCAGGATGGTTTCCATGATACTGCGCCCTTTATCTTGGCTACAGCCTTCCAGAAACACCGCAAATTCATCACCACCAATCCGCGCCACTTTATCCGAAGTCCGCACCGAATGGCGGAATATTTGCGCGACTTGCTTTAACAACTCATCACCGGCTAAATGCCCACACGTATCATTGATAATCTTAAAGTTATCCAAATCTACACTGGCTAAAACATGAGTGCGCAACAAACTCGAAGTATCGTGTGCCAGTTGCTCCACGTATTGCTCAAAACTGGAACGATTCATTAAATCGGTTAACGCATCGCGTGATGCCTGACGGTATAAACGATTAATAACCTTACGGTCAGCGGTGACATCACGGAAAATAAACACCACTGCTTTACAGTCATCTAAAATGCAGGTGGTATGTAACTCCACGAATTTCGCATCACCTACGCGCGGGTGCAATTTCACCTGTCCAAACTGTAAAGGATGCCCCGGATGTACCCGATGTGCTTCAAAAGCACGCCGCATCACCGGATTCCCTTGTAAATCCTCTAAACGCAGCACTTTTTCCACGGGTTCACCCATGATTTTATCGCGCTGCCACAACGTTAACTTTTCCGCACTGGCATTCATGTAGGTCACTTTACCCTGCGGATTAACCACCACTACGCCACCTGCGAGCGCGTCCAATACCCACTCGGTATTAACCTGTTCAACCGCAGCCGCAGGATTGGGTACAAATGCCTCTGCATCATTAACACGCACGGCCTTTCGCTCATGACGCGCCAACCACAATAACGATAATGCTTGCAGTGCCGCCATCGACAACAACACATAAGGTAACGATGCCATCAATAATGAGGACACATCAGTGGATTCAGCGACTGAATCGCGCAGCTCACGATTAACCAACCACCACAGTAAGGAAGCGATTAACACGAACAACGATAGGACTGGAATGACAAAACGCATCAAATCCCCCTGCACAAGGCAAGTCTGTTTTTATGATTAAATATTGCCCTTTATTATAGGGAATTATTCGATCAAAAGCTACGCCGCCCGTCTGATGCCGAATTTCTTACAGACCAAAGGTAAAGCTACATTAGCTCTCACTTTGCGTAAGCGCAATCAAGCATTACCGCCGTTTGCTTACTAAAAATGGCTTTTTGATTTAGCCTCATTTGAAAAGCGATTCTGAAATAACCTCAATCACTGTATTTTTGTTAAAAAGTTTTTACAGATAACTTGACAATTAGTTAATGTGAAATAGAATACACGCAACGTTTTATCTTTTAACCAAATCATAAAGGACAGGTATTGTTCATGGCTATCCCAGATATTTCCCATTTCAGCGTTGCCGAACTCGAAGCTCTTAAAGGCAGTATTGATAGTGTCATTGGCGGTCGTCGTCAAACTGAACTCGAAAGCCTGTATGCTACTTTTGAAGAAATGGCAGAAGCAGCAGGTTTTACATTAGAAGAAGTGATGCAAGCACGTGTTACTAAAAAACGTGTTGTACAACCTAAATACCGCAATCCAAATAATCCAATGCAAGTATGGAGCGGTCGCGGCCGTAAGCCATCTTGGGTTGAAGCTTATACCTCAACAGGTGGCGAATTATCTGATTGCTTGATCTAAACGATCATTGCTTTAAAAAAGCCTGAACTATTTCAGGCTTTTTTTATGCCTGTCGATCAGCTCGTGCTTGAATACAACCCATACATCCTGCCGCAACCATCGCTTTAAGATTAACGCTACCTTACTGAAACTGTTGCAAAAAAACCACCACTGTTGTAACCAGCACAGCAACACACGGCTTTTTTCCCAGCTTCAGTGCAGTTCATCGAAAAAAAAGACCTAAGGTGAGAAATGATGCGAAGATATTTTGCCGATCACTCACATTTAATCTACTATTACTCCAACTCAGACGAATCATTCGGGGCAAATGCTTTAGTTGCCAAGTGTTGGTTGGTCTTAATGATGTACTTTAGAATGGAATGAAGAATGAGAAAACTGTTCTGCTTTCTGCTTTTGCTTGCCACCACACAAGTCCATGCAGAGCTGCTACGGGCAGACCAAGCCTTTCAATTCAAGGCTGAAGCAATATCCCCTACTACCATAAAAGCGACGTGGGAAATTGCTGAAGGTCATTACCTTAGCCGTGACAAATTTAAGTTTGAGACAGACAGTACCGACCTCAAATTAGCGACACCCACGTTTCCGGCTGGCGAGAGCAAGGATGATCCCACCACTCAAGCCAAGCATGAAATTTACCGCAACAAAGTTGAGGTAGAGATTCCTGTTGAACGTGGGCAAACCCTCTCGCAGGCTATCCAACTTGCCCTGAAAGTAAAATACCAAGGCTGTTCTGATACCGGGATGTGCTTCCCGCCTTCCCGTGGAATTGCACAACTGGAACTCGCTGCCGCCACCGACGCGGCGCCTGCACCGACTACTGCTGTTGCAGCACCACCTGCACCTGCACCCACCCCAGCACCTGTTGCGGAAGTTACTGCGCCTGAACCTGCGGTAGCAGAGGCAACACCGCCAACAACGACCAGTAAACTTCCAGATATATTCAAAGGTGCTGATAAGCAAGCCGCCAATAAACCGATGCCTGTGGATAAAGCTTTCGCTTTTGACATCGCTGCTATCGACAAAGGCACGCTGAAAGCCACGTGGGTTATCCAGCCCAACCATCACCTTTACCGCCCTAAAATCACGTTTAGCCTTAAAGAACCACAAGAAGGCGTAACGTTGGGCAAACCGGTGTTTCCTGCGGGCAAACAAACGCAAGACGAATACTTCGGCATGATCGAAGTTTACGGTGAAGACATTGAAGTCAAAATCCCGGTTGAAGCCACTGATGGCGTAGAAAAAATAGTCGTCACTACACAGTATCAAGGCTGTGCTGACAACACTGGAGTTTGTTATCCACCTGTCAAGAAAACCAATGAGTTAACATTGGCTGGATTGCCAGAAGCACGACCCATTGCGAATAACACGCCGGTTAGTGCTGATGTTGCCCTTAATGAACAGGATGCCTTAGCGCAAAAACTGGAAGGTAGCAGTTTCCTGCAAAAGATTTTGGTGATGTTTATCGCGGGCTTGTTACTGGCATTTACGCCGTGCATTTTCCCGATGATTCCCATTTTATCCGGGATTATTGCGGGCTACGGTAATACCACCTCGCGTAAAGCATTTTTCCTGTCGTTAACCTATGTATTAGCAGGTGCATTTGCCTATGCGGTCATTGGTTTCGTGTTTGGTTTCTTCGGGCAAAATCTGCAAACAGTTTTACAAAACCCTGTTGCTATCGGGTTTATGAGCGTGCTCTTTGTGCTGTTGGCACTGTCAATGTTTGGTTTTTACGATTTGCAATTGCCTAACAGCATTCAAAGCCGTTTAAGCGAAATCAGCAATAAACAAGAAAGTGGTAGCTTCATTGGTGCGGCTATCATGGGTTTTCTCTCGACCTTAATTGTCGGACCTTGTGCAGGCCCCGTGATTGCAGGCGCGTTGACTTATATTGCACAGAGTAAAGACGCAGTATTAGGGGCTTCCGCGCTGTTCTCAATGGGTATTGGTATCGGTGTGCCTCTGCTATTGATTGGCACGTCCGCAGGGCATTTATTGCCGCGTGCGGGTGCATGGATGGATACGGTTAAAGCCGTTTTCGGGATTATCATGCTGGGCATTGCGATTTACATGCTGAGCCGGATTGTACCGATTGAAATCACGATGGCTCTTACTGGTATTTTGCTGGTGTCTTCCGGCGTTTATATGGGTGCGTTGGAAAGAACCAACGAAGAAGCAGGTGGCTGGGGACGCTTCTGGAAAAGCACGGGCATGATCCAGTTATTCTACGGTGGATTGATCCTCTTCGGTTTATCGGCTGGCAGCCAAAGTCTGTTACAACCGCTGAAAGGCGTTTTTGGTAGCACCGTTATTGCCAGCAGTGATGCAGCCGTTTCTAGCGGTTTACAATTCCAAGCAATCAAAGGTTCTGAGGGCTTGAAAGCAGCATTAGCCGCCGCAAAAGCAGCAAACCGCCCGGTTATGTTGGATTTCACCGCTGATTTCTGTGTCACTTGCGCCAAAATGGAAAGAACCACCTTTAAATCGGCGGATGTTGCCGGTGCTTTAGGTAACGCTTTGCTGCTAAAAGCTGATGTCACAAAACAGGATGATGCTGACGTTGCTTTGCAGAAACAGTTTGATGTTATTGGCCCGCCTGCTTTCATTTTCTTTAATAGTCATGGCGAGGAAATGCGTTCCTTACGCTTAATTGGCGAAGTAAATGCTGAACGCCTAACCAAGCACGCCAAACAATTCATGCAGCAAGCCACCGCTCCTTGAGTTTGCTCCGCCTCATTGATTCTGACGACGTGTAGATTTCATCTGCACGTCTGTCGGGATAAGCCTTCCTCTCACACTTTTCGAGCACGAATCAGCATAAATTCAGCTATATTTTCTATACTACAGGCACACCAAAAAACCGATACACGAAACAAGAGAGCAAATCCATGCGTGATACCAACGAGTATGGCATTGAGCAAGAAGATGATTCATTTATTATCGAAAAAGTAACCACATCTTCATCATCCGCCGATCACCCAAAACGTACTAAACCGCACATTATTCGGCGCAATGTTGAGGATTACTTGGAACGCAAGGCGTTAGAACGACGCTTGAAAGATGTTTTTGACGACCGTTTTTAAGACCCTCATCCCAACCCCTCTCCCCGCCAAGCGGTAGAGGGGCGGTTAAGGGGGTTTAAACGCCTTCAGGCAACGCTAATGCCGCACGCAAGTCCGCCAAATACGCTTGTTCCGCATCGTTGGCAACGTCAATGACAGCAGCAGACACGAGGTAGATTTCGGTAGCGATTGCCACATTACCATCAGCCAGTGCCGCAATACTTGCAGCATCCAGTGGTTTGGTAAGTTCGGTCAAGATCATATCATTAACATCACCATCCAAGGCTAACTCGGACAGTTTTTGCCGAATCGCTGTCATTTCTGCGGAATCCACATGACCATCAGCTTTCGCAGCCGCAATCATTGCTTTTAATAAAATAGCCGGATCAGTTTGCGCTTCGGTGACTGCCTCCGAAGTATCTGACGCAGCGTTTGGTGTTTCCCATTGACGGTACATTTGATAGGCCAAACCACCCAATGCCGCGAGACTGCCCACTTTAACTGCCGCACCCGTGACGCGCCGTCCGGTTTGCGTACCTAACAACAAGGCCAGTGTACCCGCTGCTGCCGCGCCGGTTTTCATGCCCGACAACATAGAGTCACGTTTCTCGCCTTCTGCGGGAATACCCAATTTTTGCTCAGCCAACACCTGCCCTTTTTGGGCAATGTCTTTACCTGATTGCAGTAATTGATCCAGTAAATTTTTCATATCCATCATGCTTTCCTTTATTTTCTAGAGGACGAAACATCACTGTAGCACAGCTTGCGCAGGCGATACGGAATCCTGCATAACTTCACGGATAAACTCCCGCGTCACCTTACGACCCTTGGTTAAACTTGCAGCATCTAAACGGTTTAACATCGTCACTAAGGTTTTAATATCATGCGGGTAATGGCGTTGAATGTATTTCATCACATGAGTGGGCAATTCAAAACCACGTTGGTGCGCCCGCCACGCCATCGCCTGCATACACTGTTCTTCGCTCATCACATGCACCCGGTAATCCGGCCCCCACAGTAAGCGCGAAGAAAAATCAGGAAGTGCACACACCATTTCGCGGGGGCTGGTACGTGCCGCAAACAACAATGGCTGATTATTCGCACGACACGCATTAATCAAATGCACCAAAGCTTCTTCCCAGTCGCGCTGCCCAATCACCGCATCCAATTCGTCGATGACGACCAAATGCTTATTTTCCAAACCCGCGAGCATCCGCAAACCGTATTGCGCACAAGTTTTCAGCGGAAAATACGCCGCCATTAAACCAGCTTGGTAATAATTTTCACAACACGCCTGCAACAAATGTGACTTACCCGCCAAGGTATCGCCCCACAAAAAAATCTGCGGGAAATGCTGTTCAAAGCCACGTTTTAAAATACCCAGCAATTCAGCATTTTCAGGGGTAACGAAAAACGAGCTGAAACGATGCCCGTCACGAATGCCCACATTCAGCGTTAACTGCTGCTGCATCATGGAGTTTTCTCCCCATCAGTTACACTATCTGCAACTGGCAGATTGTCATCCAGTAATGATTCCTCTATGCCATAAATCTGGCTTTGTTTATAAGTATCATGCACATGGCGCAAAATCACCGCCAACACCGCTGCCACTGGCAATGCCAATAAAATCCCCATAAAACCAAATAATTGCCCGCCCGCTAACACCGCAAAAATCACCGCCACCGGATGCAAACCAATGCGCTCACCCACCAGTAACGGGGTTAACAGCGTGCCTTCAATCACTTGCGCAACCCCGAACACCGCGAATACCCAAAACAACATAAAAATATCGTGAGGCATCTGAAACAACACCGCAATTCCGGCAATACTTACACCCACAATTAAGCCCAAATACGGCACAAAACTCACCAAGCCAGCGATTAAACCAATCAACAGCGCGAATTCCAAGCCAATCAGACTCAAGCCAATCGCATAAATAACCGACAATGCCAGCATCACCGACAATTGCCCGCGTAAGAAAGCCCCTAAAACCTCATCAGATTCACGCGCCAATCGCGCCACTAACGGTTCTATTGAACGCGGCAATAAATCATCAATGTAACGCACTAAATGATCCCAATCACGCAACAAATAAAACGTAATAATCGGAATCAACGCTAAATTAGCCACCCAACCCAACACTACAAACCCGGAATGTGAAATCGTTTGCACCGCATTACGGATAAAGCCGCCGGTTTCCTTCCAGTGAGAAGTAATCACGCCCTTAATGCGCTCCACTTCCAAAACACTGGGATCAACCCCAAAACGTTCCTGTAAATACGGCGCGAGCACATTCACACCCCACTCCAAATACTGGGGAATTTTATCGAACAAGCGTTGCGTTTGGGTTTCCAAAATCGGTACTA
Source organism: Thiothrix unzii (assembly GCF_017901175.1). Taxonomy (NCBI): domain Bacteria; kingdom Pseudomonadati; phylum Pseudomonadota; class Gammaproteobacteria; order Thiotrichales; family Thiotrichaceae; genus Thiothrix; species Thiothrix unzii. The sequence continues at coordinate 993,195 of NZ_CP072793.1, read as the reverse complement.
AAAACAAGAAAAACAGCACTAAAGCCAAGCAAATCGTCAAGAAAACCACCGTCACCGACGCGGTACGTGACAATTTCCACGACTCCAGCCGATCTACCAACGGGTCGCCCAAATAGGCCAGCAACGCCCCCGCCAAAAATGGCATTAAAATAGGAGCCAACACGTATAGCAAAACGACTGACAATAAACCAATCGCCAACCAAAACCACCGACTACTGCTCCAGATCATTTCTTACCCCTTGGCGAAGGCATAACGCCCCCATAAAATCATGTAAGCAATACCACTTAACAACGTGGTTGCCGCCACACCCCATTGCAAACCTATCGTTAACCACAACGGCAACGGGTATAAAGCAACGTGCAACAACGTCGTTGCCAACAAGAAAATCTGCAAGCCGGTATTGAGCTTGCTGATCATTAACGGACGAATTTCGAGCTTACCACGCAACCAACGGCACGCCATTGCACCCAGCACAATCACCACATCACGCCCAATCACCAAACTGACCAGCCACCAAGGTAAATTGCCCTGTAATCCAAACACGATGAACACTGCCATCACAAACAATTTATCCGCAACCGGATCAAGGAATGCCCCTAAGCGCGTGAACCAACCGTAACGACGTGCTAAAAAACCGTCCAAGGCATCTGACAAGCCCGCTAAAACGAGTAACATTAGAGCCAAAGGATACTCACCACGCCACAATAACCAACAAATCGGCGCGATTGACACAATACGGATCATGGTAATGATATTTGGAATTTGTTCCCGCACGGCTACCCTACGTTAAATACAAAGAAGGCTCCCTAATGGAGCCTTCATAATACCGGATTATAGATCAAATACCGATTTTTCCGATTATCACAGCCTTATTGCTGCTGAACCGGAATCAGGGTAATTTCAACACGGCGGTTTTGGGTGCGCCCATAATCACTGCCATTGTCTGCGACTGGACGGCTTTCACCGTAACCCACCGCCTGCATACGCTGCGCTACGACACCAGTACCTGCTAAATAACCACGCACACTGTTGGCACGCTGTTGTGACAATTGCAGGTTGAAGGCATCGCTACCCACATTATCTGTATGCCCCGCAATTTGAATGCGCGTATCAGCAAACTGATTCAAGGTATTTCCCAGATTATTCAACACTGGGTAAAATTGCGGCTCAATCGTGGATTGACCGGTGGCAAAAGTAATCGCATCAGGCATCGTCAACACAATATTGTCATTGCGACGTTGCACATCAACCCCAGAACCTTGCAAGCTTTGGCGTAACGCCGCTTCCTGCTGATCCATGTAATTGCCAATCGCCAAACCCGCTAAACCACCGATGACCGCTCCCCCTAAGGCACGTTTATCATCTTTATCGCCCGTGGTTTTACCCAATACCGCACCGGCAACACCACCAATCAACGCGCCTTGTTCAGCACGTGTCATTTCACCGTTCACGCCACAACCCGCCAGCAAAGTCGCGCTTAACGCCGCGATAACTGCATGACGCAGGGATAATTTCATCATTGTTAACCTCATTTAATCGTTGTTATAAAAGATATATTAAGTTGTCTTGTCGACAATAAACTGCTTAACAAGCAGCGCATCGGCATCCATTACGTCAAAGCGTTGCGGTAAATCTTCCAGTGTTTCCATACCTACTGGACGCACCGGATCACGCCCCAAAGCTTCACGAATCGAGTCTTCAAATTTTGCAGGTAAGGCCGTTTCCAATACCAGCATGGGTACGCCGGGTTCACGCAACTCCAACGCCACTTTCAAGCCATCAGCGGTATGAGTGTCGATCATTACCCCGTAAGTTTCCCAAGTTTCACGAATCGTCTGCATCCGTTTTTGGTGTGAACTCACCCCGGACTGGAAACCAAAGCGAGGAACATCAGCGAACACGCCATCCGCATTCAAATCAAACGCCCCGCCATTATCCACCGTATTCCACAAAGCACGTACTTTATCGCCATCACGCCCCATTAAATCGAACACAAAGCGTTCAAAGTTCGATGCTTTAGAAATATCCATCGACGGACTACTGGTGTGATACGTATTGGCTGAACCACGTGGACGGTAAACACCCGTGCGGAAAAACTCATCCAATACATCGTTTTCGTTAGTCGCCACCACCAAGTGCTTAATCGGCAAGCCCATCATGCGAGCAATATGCCCGGCACACACATTACCGAAATTGCCCGATGGCACGGCAAAGCTTACTTGCTGACTATTATCGCTAGTGGCTGCAAAATAACCTTTGAAATAGTACACAATCTGCGCCGCAACCCGCGCCCAGTTGATCGAGTTAACCGCACCGATTTTGTGTTGAGCTTTAAATGCATGATCGTTAGACACCGCTTTCACAATGTCTTGGCAATCATCAAATACGCCATTCACCGCAATATTGAAAATATTCGGGTCTTGCAAACTGAACATCTGCGCGGTCTGGAAGCGGCTCATTTTACCGTGCGGCGACAGCATGAACACATTCACGCCGTGCTTGCCACGCATCGCATATTCCGCTGATGACCCCGTATCACCGGAAGTCGCCCCCAAAATATTGATGCCCTGCCCCGCTTTTGCCAGCACGTATTCAAACAAATTACCCAGCAATTGCATCGCCATGTCTTTAAACGCAATCGTCGGGCCATTCGACAAGCACAACAGGTGCAAATCCGGCTCTAAAGTATGCAGTGGGGTAATATCTTCCGGGTTTTCGCCGTCGCGGACATTGCAATACACCGCCGCCGTGTAAGTTTTGTCGATAATCGCTTTTAAATCAGCCGCCGGAATATCCGTGGCAAAACGTGACAATACCGCAAACGCCAGTTCACGATAATTCATCCCGCGCATCTGAAGCAGCTCATCCGCCGTCAATTGCGGATAAGTTTCCGGCAAATACAAACCGCCGTCTGGCGCAAGCCCCCCCAGCAGGATTTCGCTAAACTGTTGTGCAGGCGACTGCCCACGAGTCGAAATGTATTTCATGTTTTAACCCAAATTCTCCACACGAATGCGCGTCACGCTGCTGCAAATACTATCTAATGCTTCAATCGCAGCAATCGCCTCATCCATATTGCCTTCGCGAACCCGCTGCGTCAGCATAATGATATTGACCTTGTTTTCGCCACTTTGCGGCTCTTTCTGGATAAAGGCTTCGATACTGATTTGCCGCTCACCCAAAATGCGCGTTACATCCGCCAACACACCGGGGCGGTCTAAAGCACACATCCGCAAGTAAAACGCTGTTTCCACTTCCGCAATCGGTAAAATCGCAGTATCGGTCAAGGTAGACGGCTGGAATGCCAAGTGCGGCACGCGATTTTCCGGGTCAGAAGTCAGTGCGCGGGTAATATCCACCAAATCTGCAATAACCGCCGACGCGGTAGGTTCTGCACCCGCGCCTGCACCGTAGTACAAGGTTGCCCCCACTGCATCGCCTTTCACCAGCACTGCATTCATAACCCCATCCACATTGGCAATTAAACGCCGTTCTGGAATCAAGGTCGGGTGTACCCGCTGTTCAATACCTGCTGCCGTGCGCCGTGCAATTCCCAACAACTTGATGCGATAGCCCAATTCGGTAGCGTATTTCACATCGTCTGAAGTAATCCGCGAAATGCCTTCGGTGTAAGTCTGTTTAAACTGCAACGGAATCCCGAACGCAATCGACGATAAAATCGTCAGCTTATGCCCGGCATCAACCCCTTCAATATCAAAGGTTGGGTCAGCTTCGGCATAACCCAATGCCTGTGCTTCGGCTAATACATCACCAAAGCTACGGCCTTTGTCGCGCATTTCGGTCAGAATAAAGTTGCTCGTGCCGTTAATAATGCCAGCCAACCATTCAATCCGGTTTGCTGCCAGACCTTCACGCACAGCCTTAATGACCGGAATCCCACCAGCTACTGCCGCCTCAAAGGCCACCATGACACCTTGCTGCTGTGCTGCTGCAAAAATCTCATTACCGTGCATCGCAATTAGAGCTTTATTCGCCGTTACCACGTGTTTGCCGCTACGGATAGCGTGCAACACCAAATCACGAGCAACGGTGTAACCACCAATCAATTCCACCACGATTTGAATATCGGGGTCATTGACCACATCAAAGGCATTTTCTGTCAAACGCACATCACCCAGACCTAATTCTGCCGCACGGCTTAGGTCAAGATTTGCTGCATAATCAATCACAATACCACGACCCGCACGCCGCGCAATTTCTTCCGCGTTACGTTTCAAAACGGTTGCAGTACCGCCACCGACAGTACCCAGCCCTAGCAGGCCAACCTTGACAGGTTCCATGCTCACTCCTTTAAACCTTGATCTTTACGGAACATTTGTTTGATATTGCGGATCGCCTGACGGGTACGGTGCTCGTTTTCGATCAAGCTGAAACGCACGTGATCATCGCCGTATTCACCGAAACCAATCCCCGGTGATACCGCCACTTTGGCATCTGCCAATAATTTTTTAGCGAATTCAAGCGAACCCATCGCTGCGTATTCCTGCGGGATTTTCGCCCATAAGAACATGCTGGCCTTCGGGCGTTCAACCACCCACCCGGCAGCATTTAAGCCATCACATAATACATTACGACGGCTTTCGTACATGCTGCGGATTTCTTCGACGCAATCCTGCGAGCCATCCAAGGCGGCAATTGCAGCAATCTGAATCGGCGCGAACATCCCGTAGTCCAAGTACGATTTAATCCGCTCCAACGCTTTCACCAAGGTCGGATTACCGCACATAAAGCCGACGCGCCAGCCCGGCATATTATAGGTCTTGGACATGGAATAGAATTCCACCGCGATGTCTTTTGCCCCCGGCACTTGCAAAATTGACGGTGCTTTATAGCCGTCAAAGCAAATTTCGCCGTAAGCAATGTCGTGGATAACCCAAACGTCATGCTCTTTGGCAATCGCAATCACTCGCTCAAAGAAATCCAGTTCCACGCATTGCCCTGTCGGGTTGCCGGGGAAATTGATAATGAGCATTTTTGGCTTAGGCCAGGAATTTTTAATCGCTGCTTCTAATTCAGCGAAAAAATCTTTGCCTTCAACCAAGGGTACATGACGAATATCGGCATCAGCAATAATGCTACCGTAGGGGTGAATGGGGTACGCCGGGTTAGGAACCAACACCGTATCCCCTCGACTCAAGGTAGCCAACGCAAGGTGTGCCAACCCTTCTTTCGAGCCAATGGTCACAATCGCTTCGGTTTCCGGGTCAATATCCACATCAAAGCGACGTTTGTACCAATTGCTGATCGCCTTGCGCAAACGCGGAATCCCGCGTGACATGGAATAACGGTGGGTATCACCACGTTGTACCGCCTCCACCATCTTATCAACAATGTGTTTAGGGGTCGGCTGGTCTGGATTACCCATCCCGAAGTCGATAATATCCTCACCCTTGGCACGCGCCTCCCGTTTGAGTGCGTCAGTGATTTTGAAAACATAGGTTGGGAGGCGGTTTATTCTTTGGAAATCGTCCTGCACGGTTTTTCTGCGTCCTAGAAGAAAACAACCCATCATCGGGGCCTTAAGCCAGCCACATTACAATTCACCATGCAGACTGTCAATTACAGAACAGGCACAAGGGACAGGAAATGAAATTCAGTGAAGCATCCAGCACCACCACTTACCGTATTACCGCCTATGATGAAAGTTCAATCAGCGTTAATCAGGGTAAATTGACCCGCAGTTTTATCATTACCCCGGATAAGCTGATTACCACATGGGAACCGCAGCATATCGCAGCCATGACTCCCGCAGATTTGGAGCCGTTATTCGCAGGCGGGGCGGAAGTTATTTTGATTGGAAGCGGTGCAACGCAGGCGTTTCCACCAGCGGCAGTGTGGCAGGCATTAGTACAACACGGCATCGGTTTTGAGATCATGCGTACCGATGCCGCCTGTCGTACTTACAATGTATTGTCGTCAGAAGCACGCCGCATTGTTGCAGCGTTCTTTATTTAACTGAAACCCAACAAGCTTTCGCCGGATAACCCCTTGTTTTCAAGGATACGGCGCAGGCGTTTTAGTGCGTCCATTTGGATTTGACGCACGCGCTCACGGGTTAACCCCAAGGCTTCGCCGACCTGTTCCAACGTGGCACGCTCATGACCATGCAAACCAAAGCGGCGCACAATCACTTCCTGCTGTTTGAACTCCAACTGTTCCAGCCAGCTATCCACGGACTGGGTAATGTCTTCATCTTCCAGCTTACCGGCGGGATCATCATCGTGGTCATTGCTAACGAAATCAACCAATAAGCTATCACCGTCTTTGCCGACCGGAATATCCAGTGAGGTAATACGCTCGTTAAAATCCAGCAACTTACGCAGAGCTTCAATGGGCTTATCCATTGCCACTGCCATTTCCTGCAATGACGGTTCATAACCCAGTTTCTGAGTCATTTCACGCATCTTACGCAAGTAAGCATTCAACTCTTTATTCACATGGATCGGCAAACGGATGGTACGGGTTTGATTCATTAACGCCCGTTCAATGTTTTGACGAATCCACCAAGTGGCATACGTGGAAAAACGGAAACCGCGCTCAGGGTCAAACTTTTCCACCGCGTGAATCAGACCGAGATTTCCTTCCTCAATCAAATCCGGTAGCGGCAAACCACGCCCCATGTAACGGCGGGCGATTTTGACAACCAAACGCAAATTGCAGGTAATCATCTTCTTACGCCCTAGCTCATCACCCTGACGAGCCAGCCGACCGTAACGGACTTCCTCTTCTGGGGTCAACAAGGACGAAAACTCGATTTCACGCAAATACATCTGCGTGGCATCCATCTCATGGGAGCTGACGGTAAACGTTGCGCTAGTGGCGACAACATCACTGCTGTCATCATCCAGTATCGTTTCCTCATCAGTTTCTAGGGCGCACAGATCATCGTCTTCGGTGGTATCAAACGCGACAAAAGGTTCCGCTTTGTCGTGTATTTGAGTCTGTGGTCTTGGCATCTTTTAGACTCCTTTGTTGTAACGGGATCAAGCAGGTGTCAGCATCACCTTTGCAACTTACATCCCCAAATCGACACTCGTTCATTATTCTGCGTGCACGTTAGCATAAAAGCACGTCAGCGGAAAGACCTTAACCTAAACTTAACAAGAAACTTAAGTACCTGATTACTAGACACTCAAAAACAGCTTGGCTTAACCGCCGTAACGCTGTCTCAAGGTTTGCATATACGCTTTACGCTCGGCTTCACCCAGCGTTGACCACACTTCGCGTAACTTTTTTTGTTCAGCACTGGGAAGCGTCTTCACCCAACGATGCCAAGCTTTGATTTTGGCGCGTTTTGCAGGCGGCATTTCCTTATAACGCTTGAGTTGATGAGAAACTTGCGCTTGACGCCGGGGCGGGAAGCTGTTTCCAATCGGCATAACGTTGCTTAATACGCGCCCGCTCTTCTGGTGACTTAGCTGCCCAGCGGCGTAAACTTTGTTGTTTGTTTTCTGGAAACGCCGACCATTGCGCCGCAAACGGCTTGAGTACCGCCTGCTCATTTGCACTTAACGCTTCCCACTTCACCGTTTCAGCCATCGCTTGCCCGCTCATCACTAAAACTGCCGTTCCTACCAACGGATACCAGTAGGAACTTGTATAGCTGGATCTCATTCCGAACTCTCCACGGTATTTTCTGCCAGCCGATAAATCGGGTCTTCACCAGCAAACTCAATCAATTCGCTGGCTTCCTCCCAGTAACTTCCATATTCATCCCACCACGACAACATTTCCGTAATATCCTCGGCGGAGTCATCGGCAGACACAGGTGCAAACCACACCAGTAGCAACCACAATAAACCAACCGCCCAGCGAACTCCTGTTCTTTTCATCGGCGCACCTCATGCATGGAGATCAGCCGTATTCGGCTTCCATCCATTCATACATTTCCAAATTTTCGAGAAAATCCATTTCCTCATTGGACATCAAAACCTCCATGACATTCACTTCCGGCGCGGCATCCATCGCCACTTCCGGCACAGCATGATCGAGATTTGAGGCCGTTACTGGTGCTTCTGACGTGAGGGAGTCAGTTGCATTCGGTAGAACCCATAGGGTTGCTGCTAGTGTGACAACAGCAGCGGTGGCAAAGCTGGGGGAAAACGACCACCCAGAAAGAAAATCCGATAAACGGTGACGTGGTTCCAATGCCTGTAAACGCGCACGGTATAACCGCTCACGCATGACCGCATCCAACTGATCCACGCTGCTATCCAGCCCCTGTTTAACGGCCTCAACCAACGCCTGCTCTGTTAATTTTTTCATCATTGATAATCTCCCAGTTTTTCCCGTAAACTGTGGATGGCGCGAGAGTAATGCGTTTTCACACTCCCCTCGGAACAGTTCATTATTTTTGCCGTTTGAGCAATATCATAGCCTTCCCACGCACGTAACAATAACGCTTGTTGCTGACGTAAGGGCAACTGCCCCACCGCCACTTGGAGCGTACCACTCATTTCTTCGTGCAACACGTGCGTTTCCGGCTCAAGGTGTAACGTTTGCGCCACTTGATCCTCGGGTTTCAGACCACTTTCTTCCTCCTCATCACTGAGAAAAAAGAAAACCCGCCAACGATTGCGTACTTTTTGCCGACGATGCCAATCGTTAATCCGACTATGCAAAATGGCATGGAACAACGCACCCCATTCCACTTCGGGATGGGCTGAGTATTTCTGCACCAACTTAAACATTGCGTCCTGCACAATATCTAACGACTCCTCTTCATCTTGAGTCGCTAAACGCGCAATCACGAATGCACGACGTTCCACTCCCCGCAGGAAGTTGTTCATCTTCGCAGCCGTCGCCAGATCCCGCTCCCTTTGCGTATTTCGTCCCAACTGCCCACTGTGGTCAGTTATTAATGCCGCCGTTTTAATCATAGTGTCGCCAAGTTAACCCGGCAGATACCGAGTAACTTCCTCCTCACAACGTTTCAATCATTTAGAAGTTGACATATACGCCCCATTTAGGTGTAGTTCTGTGAAATAGTTCCGTTTTTGTCCGAAAAACATGCAGGAGTACCGAGAATGCGCTGGAGATCAGGCCGACAAAGCAACAACGTGGAAGACTACCGGGGCAGCAACCGCAGTGGCGGCGGACCTGGTGGATTTCGCATTGGTTTGATAGGTACAGCGGCTATTGTGCTGATTGGCTGGTACATGGGAGCCAACCCGCTGCAATTAATCGGTTTAGTCGGCGGTGCAAATACCCTACTCGGCGGCATCGGCGGCTCTGAAACCACCTCCACAACGCCGCAAGGCGGTGCGTTGAGTGACGATGGCGGCAAATTTGTATCGGTGGTTTTAGGCACAACCGAAGACGTATGGAACCCGCTGTTTCAACAAATGGGCAAGCGTTACCAAGAGCCGAAGCTAGCGTTATTTGAGGGGGAAATTGATTCAGCGTGCGGTTTCTCGACGGCAGCCTCCGGGCCATTTTACTGCCCCGGCGACAACAAGGTTTACATTGATTTAAGCTTTTTCCGCGAACTCAAAGCACTGGGCGCATCCGGTGAATTCGCGCAAGCTTACGTGTTAGGGCACGAAGTCGGGCATCACGTCCAAAATTTACTCGGCATTACCGATGAAGTCTCGCGCTTGCAAGCCCGCATGAGTCAACGTGACGGTAACGCCTTGTCAGTCGCGCTGGAATTGCAGGCCGATTGTTACGCAGGGGTGTGGGCGCACCACGCCAATCAAACCAGCGTTCAACTCGACAGCAACGACATTGAAGATGCGGTCAAAGCCGCAGCCTCCATCGGTGATGACCGCTTGCAGGGCATGTCTGGCAAGCGGGTTAACCCGGACTCATTTACCCACGGCTCATCACGCCAACGCATGGAATGGTTCCAGCGCGGCGTACAAAGCGGTGATATGCGTCAATGCGACACATTCAAAAACAGTTAACGGTATTCCACCAAATCAGCTAACGGCTGGCGCAAACGCGGGGTTTGTTCGCCAGCACGGTAGCCGAATGTTACCGCAGCCACCACGCCGTATTGCTGCGGATCAATCGCCAATAACGCTTCCACCGCTGACTTGGAAAAGCCTTCAATCGGGCAGGAATCAATCCCCAAACTAGCCGCGCCCGTCATCATATTCGCCAGTGCGAGGTAACATTGCTTGGAACTCCACGCAAATGTATTCATGTACGGCTGAATTTCATGCGCATTGTGTGCGGCATAACGCTCCAGATACGCTTGCTGTGCGTCCGCTGGTAAACCGCGCCGCCCGAAAATGTGCTGTACGTAATCCGTGCCCGGCTCAACGGCTGCGATTTTCGCCAAAATCAGAGACTGTAAACTGAACTGTGTAACTGCTATATAACGTGAATCCCAAGAAGGAGCAGTAACATGGAACGCCTCGACCCGAAACTCATGGATGACTTACTCAGCGATTGCAAAACGCCTGCTGATGTCAAAAACCTTTACAGCCAGCTCTTGCAGCGGATGATCAACCGCAGCTTGGAAGCCGAATTGGATGTGCACCTAAACTACGACAAGGGTGAGCGTAGCGAAGCCGGGCAACGGCGCAGCAATACCCGTAACGGCAAAGGCAACAAGACCATCAAAGGCGAATTTGGTGAGTTGCAGGTAGAGACACCGCGTGACCGTGATGGCAGCTTTGAGCCGAAGTTGATACAAAAACGCCAAATACGGTTAGCAGGGATGGAAGAACACATCCTGACGCTGTACGCCAAAGGCATGACCACCCGCGACATCGAAGACACGATCAAACGCCTGTACGGGGTGGACATCTCGCATACGCTGATCGCGGAAGTAACCGAAGCCGTTCAGGGCGAAGCTAAAGCGTGGCAGACGCGAGCACTGGATAATATCTACCCGATTGTCTGGCTCGATGGGATTGTCGTTAAAGTTCAACAAGATAAGCAGGTCATCAATAAATCAGCCCATGTGGTATTGGCGGTCAACTTACGCGGTGAAAAGGACGTGTTGGGCATCTGGTTGGCAGAAAATGAAGGTGCCAAGTTCTGGTTATCGGTCTTGACGGAACTACGCCACCGGGGCGTACAAGACATCTACGTGGCGTGCATGGATGGCTTAAACGGCTTGCCTGAAGCCGTCAACGCGGTCTTCCCCAAAACGCTGACCCAGTTGTGCATGGTACACATGGTTCGCGCCAGCTTGCGCTACGTCACCGCCAAGGATACCAAAGGTGTGGTCGCTGCCCTCAAGCGCATTTACCAGTCCAGCACTGCTGAAGAAGCCGAACACGAACTGGAAGCCCTCGACACCGAATGGGGTAACAAATACAAAGCAGTCGTGCGTCTATGGCGCGGTAACTGGGCGAATGTCATCCCGTTTTTCCAGTTCCAGCCGGAGATCCGCAAAGTGATTTACACCACCAATGCGATTGAATCCCTGAACATGAGTTTGCGCAAGTTTACCCGCAACCGGCGCATCTTTCCCAATGACAGTTCAGCCCTCAAAAGCCTGTATTTGGCGGTACGCGAAGCCTCGCAAAAGTGGTCGGTCATTCACCACTGGAAACCCGCTTTGCAGACTTTTTTACTTATGTTCGGTGAAGAGCGGGTTCCGCTCTCCGCCCTATGAAAAACGTGTTACACAGTTTATTTGACAGACTCCAAAATCACCACCACATGGCTGCTTTCAGTAATTTGTGGCTGATTCCAGCACGCCTCACGCAACTTTTCACGCAACTCCGGGGTTTGTACGACCACAAAATGCCAATGCTCCATCCCAAAAGACGAGGGTGATAAACGTCCAACCTCCAGAATTTGCTGGAAATCTTCCGCAGCAATCGTCCGTTGCGGGTCAAACTTTTTACAGGCATGGCGAAAATTCATCGCTTGCAGAAACGCTGTCATGGTTAAAACTCCTTAACTTAAATTAGACCGACAAATACGCTACAGTATAGCCACCCTAAAAAACAAGGAAATAGCGACAATGATAACGGACATATTCAAAGGTTTTGGTTACGTTTTTAGCGGCTTTTCACTCATCACCCAGCGCGGAATACGCCCATTTGTGGTTGTGCCATTGCTAATCAATATCCTGTTATTTGCTGGCGGCGTATGGCTGGCGAAAAGCCAATTGGATTACTGGATGACACGGTTATTACCCGACTGGCTATCTTGGTTGGAATGGTTGCTGTGGCCGATCTTCGCACTATTGATTTTCTTCGTGGTGTTTTACGCCTTTTCGATACTGGCTAACTTGATTGCCGCACCGTTCAATGCGGTGTTAGCCGAACGGGTAGAAGCGCGTCTTAATGGCTTACCCATTCCGGCTTTTGAAGGCTATAAAAGCATACCTCGGTTGCTGGCACGCACTTTCAAAAGTGAATTCAGTAAACTGTGGTACATGGCGAAATGGTTTCTGCTGGTGTTGATACTGACCTTGATTCCGGGCATTAACTTGATTGCGCCGCTGGCTTGGACATTGTTTGGCGCGTGGATGTTAACCATCGAATACGCCGATTACCCAATGGGCAACCACAACTTGTTTTTCAACGACGAATTGCCACTGCTGAAACGCCATCGCAATACTGCTTTAGGTTTTGGCTGGCTGTTATCGCTGATGACCGCGATTCCAGGGCTTAACTTCCTCGTCATGCCAGTAGGTGTTGCGGGCGCAACTGCTCTGTGGGTCGATCGTCTTTCCAAATCCTAACAAAATCCGCACGAAAAAAAAGCGGGGCAAGCCCCGCTTTTCTCCTCCTCCGTCAATACGATTGCTTAGAACTTAACGCTGTAAGCAATACCAACAGCATTCTGTTCCATATTCAAATTAGCTTCGCCACCGCCTTGCTGTGTCGGATGAATAGAGTTACTACCATTAACACCTTTGTCAAAAGCATGAGTGTAGGCAGCCGTCAAACTAGCTTTATTATTTAACTTCCACTCACCACCCAACGTTACATGGTCTTCAACCGTAGCAGGTGCTAATACGTTAAACAATGTTTGACTGGATTGAAGTGGGTTCTTAGCATGATTGTAACCGGCTAATACCGCAAAATTAGGCTTGACCTGATGTTTAACACCAATCTTGTAAACGGTTTGATCTTTCCAACCAAAGCCGGAACCATTATCAGATCCTAACAAACCGCCCGCTGTATTTGTATTAGCCATTGCCTTAACTTTTGAATATTCAATTTTCTGAATATCAGTTGCGATCAATGTTTTAGGTGTTGCCTGCCATGCAATACCAACTGTCGTTGCTGCTGGCATATCTAAATCACCCTGTTCAGCAAATAACCCCTTGTATTTATCCAGTTTACCCATATTAGTTTTGCTACGATAAGCTACACCAGCCGTTACGGTAGGAGATAATTTACCCTGCCAACCAATAGTTGCACCAACCCCTGTTGATGCATCATTACCCCTGTCTGTAACATCATTTGGACTACTACTTGCTTGTTGTAGGCTCCCTACTGGAGCTGTGAAATTTTGTAAACCATTAGCACTGAAACGCTGGTAAGCTAAATTCAAAGAAACACCAACGCTATTATTTTCGTTGATTTTAGTTGACCAAGTAGGAGCAACAACTAACTGTTCAAGATTGATTCCTGGCTTATTAACACCTGTTGCATCGAATAAAGGAATAGCTTTATCGTAGCTGGAATTCATACCACCATTGCCATAAACAACAACACCAACACTGTGTTTATCGCTCAACTGACGCTTATAACCACCTTCAGGAATAAGGAACATATCTTTCCCATTACCATCGTATGAGCCATCGGCAGTCATCCCACCACCCATATTATTACCGGAAATAGTTGCGCCGCGATCTGGCATGAAAACTTCTGCTCCAATATCCCAACCTGCATCAACATTGGACAAGCTTGCTGGGTTTGTACCAGCATTCATGGTGTTTTCAGACGTTGCAACTGCTGCACCGCCCATTGCTTTTTGAGTGATGCCCAAACCAATTGGAGCCATACCATTGGTAGCAAACGCTGATTGAGAGCTAATTGCTAATAAGACAGATGCAACCAGCAAACTTTTGTTAAATGTAAAACGCATGAAACTCCTCCAGAAATAACGCAATCGTGTTGTAAGTTTGTAAAACTTTGTTGCGAAATAGTGACAGAAGGGTATTAAGCTGTCAAATAGTGATTATTAGGGAAATCAAGTACTTATTAAAATATAAACATATTATAATATTAGTATGTTTAAGTATTTTTAAGTAATTGTGCTTCGACTTTATACAAATCGGCTTCGGTATCCACCCCTAATCCCGGAATTTCTGCTGCAATATCAACGTGAATACGATAACCGTTCGATAATGCGCGTAATTGTTCGAGTTTTTCTAAACGTTCCGGCATCGACATTGCCAACCTAGTAAATACCCTAAGAAAACCTACCCGATAAGCGTACATTCCAATGTGGCGAAGTGCGTAATCAGCCACTGCTATTCCCGCATCGCGCTGAAAAGGAACTGGTGCGCGGCTAAAATATAATGCCATGCCACGTTCATCACGCACCACTTTCACCACATTCGGGTCAAATAATTCGTCAATCTCGGTAATAGGCGTGGCTAAGGTAGCAATACTGGCTTGCGGGTTGTGCGCCATATTCGCGGCTAATTGGTATAAATTAGCGACAGGCGTAAGCGGTTCATCCCCTTGTAAATTGACCACGACCGTATCGTCTGTCCAGCCCTGTTGTTGCACCACTTCAGCCAAACGGTCGCTGCCGGTTTCGTGTGTAGTAGCAGTCATCGCCACCTGCGCCCCAAACCCTTCGCATACCGCTTGGATGCGCTCATCGTCGGTTGCCACCAATACGCTGCTAAACCCCGCAACCAACGCACGTTCGTGAACGTGTTGGATCAGCGGTTTACCCGCCAGCAAGCGCAATGGCTTGCCCGGTAAGCGTGTAGACGCATAACGCGCCGGAATCACCAATACGGTATTCATTCAGCCAGTTGCTCCACTTCTTCTTGCGTCAAAGGGCGGGCTTCTTCTTCGAGCATTACCGGAATATTGTCACGAATTGGGTATGCCAAACGCGCAGATTTTGAGATCAGCTCCTGTTTGGCCTTATCGTAAATCAGCGGGCCTTTGGTCACAGGGCACGCGAGAATTTCCAGCAATTTCTTATCCATGAGGGACTCCTTGTAAACGTGAAAGCACGGCTTGCGCAAAACCATCGGCTAAAACGGCTTCAACAGGCAAATACCATGCGTTAGGAATAGCGTATTCGCGGCATTTTACCGCATCTTTTTCGGTGATAAGCACCGGTAAATCATCGTCAAACTGCAATTCTTCCCCAGTAAACGCATGATGATCCGGGTAGGGATGCAGCGTAACCAGCAAGCCAGCGGCTTCCAGCATCAGCTTAAAACGTTGCGGATTACCGATACCAGTCACGGCGTGAACCTGCTGCCCTGCCAACGCGCTCAGGGGTTGGGTAATATTGCCGGTCAAAGCCACGAGGGTTTCACCGCGCATCTGCATGGTTGTACCATTAACCACCACGAAATCGCAGCTTTGCAGGCGCGTCACCGGTTCACGTAACGGACCTGCGGGTAAACACCAGCCATTTCCCCATTGGCGTTGCCCATCGACGACACAAATTTCGAGGGTGCGCCCCATGCGGTAATGCTGTAAACCGTCGTCGGCAATCACAATATTGCATCCGTGTTGCTGCAATAAGGTGCTAATCGCACGGTTGCGCTCATGATCAACCACCAGCGGCACACTAGTACGCTGCATAATCAGCAATGGCTCGTCGCCCAGCCCAGCGGCTTGACGTTGATAGCCGCGACTCACCACCCCCGGTTGATACCCCGCCTGACGCAATAGCTCAACCAGCCAAATCACTAACGGGGTTTTACCCGTCCCGCCAGCGGTCAGGTTGCCCACCACAATGACTGGCACGGGATGCTGGATTTGCTGACGTTGTTGCTGCCAGCGATTCAGCGCGTTGAGCAGGCAATAAAGCGCGGTTAACGGTAATAACAGGTATTTAGCCAGCCACCGTTGACCGTACCAAACCTCCAGCAGCCATTGCTCAAACTGGCGTTTCATCACGGAACTGCATGGCGTGCAAACGTGCGTATTGACCGCCCAAAGCCAATAATTCGGCGTGTTGCCCCGACTCAATAATGGCACCGTCGTGCATTACCAAAATACGGTCTGCGTTTTCAATGGTAGAAAGCCGATGGGCAATAATGAAGGTGGTGCGGTTTGCAAGTAAGCGTTCCAGCGCGGCCTGAATATGACGTTCGGATTCGGTATCGAGTGCGGAAGTTGCTTCATCCAAGATCAAAACGGGCGCGGGGGATAAAATAGCACGGGCAATCGACAGCCGTTGGCGTTGCCCGCCGGATAAAGTCACGCCGTTATCGCCAATCAGCGTATCAAAACCTTGCGGCAATTTCTCGATAAATTCCAGCGCGTAAGCGGCTTCAGCAGCAGCTTTAATCGCATCGTCAGGCATTCCGCGCATATCGCCATAAGCAATATTATTACGCACACTGTCATTAAACAGCACGATGTCTTGCCCCACGTAAGCGATTTGCGCCCGCAAATTCGCCAGTTGCAACTCGGCTAACGGCACATCATCCAGCGTAATTACCCCGCTACTGACATCGTGGAAGCGCGGTAATAAATTAACCAGCGTGGTTTTACCACTACCCGATTTCCCCACCAAGGCAATTTTTTCGCCCGGTTTAACGTCGACAGTAATATTGCGTAATACAGCTTTATCGGTTCCCGGATACACGAAATTAATGTCCTGCAAACGCACTGCACCTTGGCAATGGCTTAAAGTGCGCGTGCCGTTATCGGGTTCTGGCGGGCTGTCCAATAAGCCGAAAATGCCTTCGCCCGCTGCAATCGCGGTTTGTAATTGCAGGTTCAATTGCGTCAGGTTACGGATTGGCGTTAACAATAAAATCATCGACATAATAAAAGACATGAACGTGCCTGGAGAGAGCGTTTCGAGGGTCGATTCGCGCGTCGCAAGGTACACCATCGCCGCTAATGCCAACGCCACCATGAACTGTACCACGGGCGTACTGAGTAATTCCGTCACCATGCGCTTCATTTGCAATGCCATATTTTGCACATTGGCTTCATGAAAACGCTGGGATTCGTAAGCTTGCCCGTTAAAAATACGCATGATTTTGTAGCCACGAATCATCTCGTGGGAAATTTGAGTCACATCCCCTACCGAATCCTGTACTTTATGGCTCAAACGCCGCATCCGCCGCGTCACATACACCACAATCAATGCAATGAACGGCACGACAAACATCATGCCCAGGGTCAATTGCCAGCTTTGGTAAAACATTAACCCCAACAGCCCCAACACCGTCACGGAATCTTGCACCAACGAAGTCACCCCACGAATGCTCGCGTTTGCCACCTGATCGGTGTAATAACTGACGTAAGCCAGCAATTTACCGGATGGAGTGGTTTCAAAAAAGGGAATGGGTAAACGCAGCATATGGCTGAAAATCTGATCGCGCAGAACTTGGGTGACTTTGCGCCCGACCAGCCCCATGTAATAGCCGGATAAAAACATCGCGGCTCCGCGTAACAAAAAGATACCCAAAATACCCAGTGGCAACCACTGGATCACTGAAGCATCTTTTTGCAGAATGGCTTTATCCAGCAATGGCCCCAGAATCCACGCAAATAACGGCTGGGTTATCGCCCCTGCGACTAAACCCACCACCGCCAACAGCAAATAAGGCCAATATTTCAGCGAATAACCAAGCAGCCGTCGATAAACCGACCAGCCGGTAGTCTGGGGTGTTGTCATCCTAATCCTAAGGTTTACGGGCAGACTCAGTAGTCGCCATCGAAAAATTCGTCAAACCCAGTCGTCCCGCGATGTCCATCGCAGTCACAACGGCTTGGTAATTGACACTCGCATCCGCTGAAATAACCAGCGGTGGCACGTTTTGCATTCCATCCAAAGTCTGGCTCATCGCCTGAAATAAGGTTTCTGGTTTGCTATTCAGCACTTCGCGCCCGTTGATATAGTACCGCCCTTGCCCGTCAATCAACAGATCCAATTTTTCCTCGGTTGACGCAGCCGCAACGTTACTAGCGGTCGGTAATTCAATTTTCAACTCGGCATTTTTATCAAACGTGGTCGTCACCATGAAAAAAATCAACAACATAAACACCACGTCAATCAACGATGTTAAATCGACGGTGCTTTCACGGCGTTCACGGGTGCGGAATTTCATGCGGCATTCCCCCCGCGTGCTGGCGGTACAGGCCGTGCGGCGGCGGCAGCTTGAGCAGCGGCACTTGCCGCAGGCGGACGCGCAGCAGCACTAGGCGGTTGCGGGGTTTTACGGTTGGAATTGGTAATTTCGATTAAACGCAGGGCTTCGCGCTCCATCGTGGTTACATAACCATCGACCCGCGCCTTAAAATAACGCTCAAACACCAGCGTCACAATCGCAATCAACAAACCCGCCACGGTAGTAATCAAGGCTTCGGAAATGCCGCCTGCGAGTTGTTGCGGGTTGCCCACCCCTGCGGTATTAATCGCGCTGAACACCCCGATCATCCCCAACACGGTTCCCAACAAACCCATCATCGGTGAAATAGTAATGACCGTACTCAACGCAGGCAGGTAACGCTCCAGCTCTTGTACGGCGTGCCGCCCGGCTTCCTCAACGTTTTCTTTCATAATGTGGCGCGGTAATTCACGGCTATCCAGCCCCGTTGCCAAGACTCGCCCCATCAAGGAACTGCTGCGTAATTCATCAATTTGTGCATCCAGCAAGCGCGGACTGCTGGCAAGTTTACGGGCGCGTTCCATGTCTTCAGCAGGAACGACTTTGCCAACGCGCAACGACATAAAACGCTCAATAATAATGGCGACCGCAATGATCGAACTCAAGATCAGCGGAAACATCATAATGCCGCCGGATTGAATTAACTCAAACATACCTATTCATGCCTCATTTTTATAAGATTTAGCCCACTTGGTGTATGATAAGCGATTTACGCTAACGAATAAATGCAAACAATAATAACAAAGTACCTTAATCATGATACCTCGAACGACCAACCTTAACCTCACCCAAACCGTTGCCCCAACACGCTTTCAATGGCTATTGGGGGAAGATGATTGCATTCAACCCGCTTGTAATCAAGCTGTAACAAAGCCCCACTATATTCGTGCGACATTAGCATTACAGCATAACCGGAAGTGCCACACCATGCAGGAAGATAACCCGCCATTTGATTTGGCTAACCCACAATACTATATCAATCGTGAACTCAGTCTATTGGCTTTCAACTGCCGTGTCCTTGAGTTAGCCCAAGATGCCAGCTTGTCCTTGCTGGAGCGTTTGAAATTTTTGTGCATTTCCAGCTCCAACCTTGACGAGTTTTTCGAGGTGCGCGTTGCCAGCCTCAAACAGCAATTGAGTCTGGAACTGACCTCCATCGGCGCGGATGCGTTATCCCCCACGGCGGCTTTGCAGCGCATCCATGAAGTCACCCACGATTTGGTGGATCGTCAATACAAGCTCTTGAACGAAACCCTGATTCCCGCATTGAAACAAGAGCGCATCCACTTTGTCAGGCGCACCCATTGGGATGCTACCCAACGTGCTTGGCTGTCGGATTACTTCGACCGCGAATTGATGCCACTGCTCAGCCCGCTGGGGCTTGACCCGGCACATCCGTTCCCGAATGTGATTAACAAAAGCCTCAATTTCATTGTCAGCCTCAACGGTACGGATGCATTCGGGCGTGAAATTGACACCGCGATTGTGCAAGCACCACGCACGTTACCACGCATTATCCGCCTGCCAACGGCGATGGCTCCCAGTGAAAACAGTTTTGTGTTTTTGTCATCCATTTTACACGCCTTCATTGACCGCTTATTCCCGGAAATGATGGTGCTGGGGTGCTACCAATTCCGCCTGACCCGCAACAGTAATATGTATGTCGATGAGGAAGAAATCGACGATCTGTTACAAGCGATGCAAGGCGGCTTACCGCAACGTAATCACGGCGCGGTGGTGCGCTTGGAAGTGTCGGATCATTGCCCGCAAGACAATATCGACTACCTGCTGGAGCAATTCCAACTCAGCGCGGCGGATGTTTACAACGTTAATGGCCCGGTAAATCTGAATCGGTTAATGGCTATTTGTGATTTGGCGGATCGCCCGGATTTGCGTTTCCCGCCGTTTCGTCCTGCGCCTTCGTTGGTAGAACATCACCCGGATTTGTTTGCGCGGATTCGCCAAGGCGATGTATTGCTGCATCACCCTTACCAAAGCTTCCAATCAGTGGTCGATTTTATTGCACAAGCCGCCAAAGACCCGGAAGTCCTCGCGATTAAAATGACCTTGTACCGCACCGGTAAGCAATCCATTTTAGTGGAACACCTCGCGCGGGCAGCGCGTGCTGGCAAAGAAGTTACCGTGGTGATGGAATTGCGAGCACGATTTGATGAGGAAGCCAATATCGGCCTCACCAGTCAGTTGCAACACGCCGGAGCGCACGTGGTTTACGGGGTGGTAGGTTACAAAACGCACGCCAAACTGTGTCTGGTGGTGCGTCGCGAAGCCGGTCGCTTACACCGTTACGCGCACCTCGGCACGGGCAATTACCACGCTGGAACTGCACGGCTTTACACCGATTTCGGGTTATTCACGGCTAATGCGGCGATTACCGAAGACTTGCATAAAATCTTCCACATGCTCACCGGGTTGGGGCGCATCCACGATCTCAAGCATTTGCTGGCTTCACCGTTTACCTTGCACACCGCTGTGATTGCCAAAATTCAGCGTGAAATCGAACACGCCCGCGAAGGGAAAGCAGCCCTGATTCAGGCACGCATGAATTCTTTGATTGAACCGCAAGTCATTGAAGCACTGTATCAAGCCTCACAAGCGGGGGTGCAAGTGAATCTGATTGTGCGCGGCATTTGTTGCTTACGCCCCGGCATTCCCGGTGTGTCGACCAATATTCATATGCGTTCGGTGATGGGACGGTTTTTGGAACATCCGCGCGTGTTCCATTTCCTGAATGACGGTGATGAGGAATTATACTGTTCCAGTGCGGACTGGATGCCACGCAATTTCTTCCGGCGGGTAGAAGTCGCGTTTCCGATTTTGGATAAAAAACTGCGCCAGCGCATTATGCATGAAGCATTTGAATTGTACTTACAGGACAACACTCAAGCGTGGGAATTGCAGGCGGATGGGGCGTATATACGGCGCGAACCTGCACCAGATGAAGTAGCCTCAACAGCGCAACAACAATTGTTGCAACTGCTGAGTCCCAGCCACCTTTAACGCTTGTAAAGGTGTGGGGCGCGAGCGCGGTTAGTATTTAAGCCCGCTCGCCCCGGTTTTCCTGTCCCAAACGGCGACAAAAACACCGAGGAAACGCGCCCCCCGGCCTTACTCGAACGCCCACCACTCGCACCCGCTGCCAATGCAGGCAGTGCCACAGTTTCGCCACTTAAACGGTTATAAACGGTTAATACCCGGCGCACGTAGTGCTGGGTTTCATTGTAGGGCGGAATGCCTTGGTATTTATCAACCGCACCCTCACCCGCGTTATAAGCCGCAATTGCTTTGTACAAATCGCCATCGTAACGCTTCATCAACCAGCTCAAATAACGTGTGCCGCCATTGATATTTTGATTGCTGTTAAACGCATCCGACACCCCAAAGCGTGCCGCCGTTGCCGGAATCAATTGCATCAAACCTTGCGCACCTTTGGGAGAAACCGCCGTGCTGTTGTAACAGGACTCCACCGCAATCACGGCTTTCACCATCGCCGCATTAACCCCGTATTTATTGGAATAGGTAGTAATAGATTCCAAGTGCGGCGTGGCTTTGCGCTCAAGTCCATCGGCATTCATGCTGACGCAAACTTGTGCCTCAGCTACTGGCATCAAACCGATGCTGAACAATATAAGTAAAAAACCTATCACTGAACGCTTCATGCACATATCCTTTGGACTAAAACAGACTTTATATATTAGCAAATTCTAATGCTTTTAGTTGCCATTTTTCTTGGAAAGTTCCCCTACAAGGATAGTAGGCATCATAGAAAAAAGAGCCACATCTGTCGCCTCGATACACCACTGATGCCAGCATCGCCGAGACAAGCACAAGTTCACGCCAATTCGTGGGTGAAAATCCCCGCTGGCATGTACAACGTCGCCGCCAAATCCAGCACCCGCCGATGGTGCGTAAACAGCAATACTTGAGTCTGTTGCGCCACGTCCGCCAACACCTCAAGCCCCACGCGGGTACGTTTGTCGTCAAATCCGATGAGAATATCATCCACAACCAACGGCATTGGCTCGCTATGCGGCGAATGCTGCTGCTCCAAGGTCGCCAAACGCAGTGACAAGTAAAGCTGGGCGCGAGTGCCTTCACTCATGCGTTCCACCCACACCTCGGCATTATTGGGGCGCACACCCAGCAGAATAGGCTTACCATCCACCACTTCATCCCGCAAACTCGCATAAGCTCCCAAGGTCAGCTTGGCGAATAGTTCACCTGCCCGCAATAACACCGGGGTTTGATGTTTCTTGCGGTAATCCTCTATACGCTGTTTGAGGATCAACGCCGCACACGCAAACCGCAAATACTGCTCTGCCCCCGTCGCCACGCTGGTTAAGTGTTGTTCTGCTTCCTCCGCCGCATTCGCAGCAGCAGCATTACCGTCTTTCGCCTGAATCGCATCATGCACGGTTTGGCGTTGCGCCAGCAGCGTATCGCGTTGCTTGCCCAACTCGCTCAGTTGCATGGTAACAGCGTGTAACGCTGCATCAATCGCATCAATATCCGACGCTGCTGCTTCCTGTTCCAGCGTCGTAATGCTTAAACCATCGCCGTTACGCCCTAACTCGTCCTCCAGCTTTTCCACCTGTTGTTGCAAAGCGCGTTTATGGCGAGACGCTTCACCCGCTGCTGCTAAATCCGCATGGCTGGCAACGCTTGCGATAGTCCGTAAATCCTCCAAAGCCTGATTCGCCGCATTAATTGTCAAGGTAGCGTCTTGCAAGGCTTCGGCAAGGTCTTTTTCGGTATCCTTAAGTTTTGCGAGACTGGCGCGGGCTTCACGGGCGTTGTTTAAGTCTTGATGGAATTTCTCTGCCAAGGTCGCCGCTTCGTGTCCATCCCGCTGCACCCCAATCCTATCCGCAAACGCAAATACTTTTTCTGCAAAATCCTTCAGCACTTTATCCATGCCGTAAATGCGCCGACTCGTTTCTTCCGACTTGTCGAATTTGCTGAAAAAAGCTTCCCATTGCTCAAAAATAGCGGTAACACGTTCTGGGTGTGCATCAACCGTCAAATGCAGATCGGCCAATGCTTGTCCCCATTCCTCCCGCCAAACTGCCTGCTCTGCCTCAAGAGTTTTCAAGGCTTCAGCAGCTTGGTGCATCAGATTTTCCGCTTCCCCAGCGTCACGCTGCCATTGCCGTTGCGATTCCAATACCGCTTCTTGCTGCTGCAAGTGCTGTGTGCATACTTCCAACAGTGCTTCAAGCGTCAACCCTTGAACATTTAAAGTGGGCGCAAATGCGGCGATTTGTGTCGCCAACACGACCTGCAAACGGCTACATTCTTGCGCAAGACTTACCGCGTCCGCCTGTTGTGCAAGGGCAGATTGTAATTTGGACAGCAGCACATCCGCTTTTTGCCCCCATTCCTTCATTTCCGCAGGCGTACCCACTTGAATGCCTAACGGTATCCAAAGTGCTGTCCATTCCTGTTGCAAGGCTTGCCGTGTGTCTTGCAGGGTGGTGCTGGCAGCGATTAACGCTTCACGCCGGGTGTGCAGGCTGTGCCGCCGTGCCTCAAGGTCAGCGCGTTTCACCACTTGATCTGCGGCTAAACGCAATTTGTCCGCCAGATGATCAGCCGCCTCCACCTGTTGCTCGTAATGAGCAGGCAGTGCCACATCCGCAGCCGTGGACAATGGGTCAAGGTAATGCTGTTTAATCAGCAACCAGTCTTGTTGCCGTGCCACCCTTGCCGTATCGAGTTCGGTTAAGGTCGGCACTTCACTCAACGCTAACGCCAGCAGTTCCTGCTCGGCGAAGCGTTGCTCTGCTTCAAGGTCTTTTTGTTGACGGGCATAGTCACGCAAGTCATCGGCAATGGCATGAAACTGTTTTTCAAACGCATCTAACGTAGCCGAAGCGGGCAATGCCAAAGTCAGCAACGCCTCCAAACCGCCTGAAAACTTACCCAAGCGAGCCAAAGCTTGCTCACAAGCGAGATACTCCTGCTTGGCGCGTTGCTGCGCGGTGGCGTAACGCTGCTCAAGGTTGCCCGCTTTACTGACAATGGCAATGCTGGCTTTCAACTCACTCAAATCCAGCGTTAACGCAGGCTGTTGCGCCAGTGCTTGCTGAGCTTGCTGATACTTATCGCTGGCAGCGCGGCGTTTGGCTTCTGCCACTTCACGCTTTTGCCCTAGCATACTATGGCGTTTGACCAATTCCGCCAGCCACTTTTTGTTATTCAACAGAGGGCGCAGTGCCGCCGCTTGCTCCAATTTGAGGTCGGGGCGAATTTCTTTCAGCAAGTTATCGGCTTCGTTACGCAACAGACGGCGTTGTCCATCTTGACGCGGTTTGTCGATAATGGTTTTATCCACCGCCCCTAACTCTTTGTAGAGTGCAATAATCTCGGCTTCATTCTCCAGCAATTCATCACGCACTCTGAGCAAAGCCACTTCCTGTTGCAAACGGGTCAACTTAGCAGCAGCTTTAGCCTGTGCTTCACTCGCCTGTTGCAATTTGTCACGCGCGGCATGGTATTGCCCCTCAAAATCTTCGGGAAGCAGCAGCACTTCCTGCAAGTCTTGCAACCGTTGCAAGACATCTCGGCGTTGCCCCAGCGCACCTTTTACTCGATTGAGTCGGTCTAAGCGGCTTTTTTCCTTACTGGCTTGCTGAATAGCGGCATCGACGGCTTGAATGCTGGCTTCGATGCTATCGCGCTGCTTATTGAGGTCTTTCCATGCGTCTACCGACAAGCTCAATTCTTTAACGCGCGTTTTGGCTTTTTTGAAATCAGCAATGGCTTGGTTGACTTTGGGCTTCGTCCCTATGGGTTTGAACAATTCTGCTGCATTGTTTTCCAAATTCTCCAAAATCAGGCGCGAACTGGCAATGCCCGTAGCAGCACTGAATAACACTTGCCCCAAATCACCCGCTTGACTGAGCAAGGCTTTACCACCTGCTTCGAGGCGTTCGTGGTCGAGACCGTGGAACTTCTTGAATAGCTCCTCATTCATACTGGCGGGCAAAAACGGCAATAACAGTGCATCATCCAATGCGGTGAGGGTATCAGGGTGTAACAGGGTATCTTTGTTACCTTTGCGGCGCACAAAGTCGAGGCTGCGCCCATCGGCAAGCCGCAGTTTACCACCTACCCGCATCTGCGCATGAGGGTGTAAATAGTCATCAGGGCTACGGGCGGGAATCCCAAACAGCCACGCAATAATGGCACGTAACGAAGTGCTTTTACCCGCCTCATTGTCGCCGTAAATTAGGTGTAAGCCTGCTGCACCAGCGGATAAATCCAAGGTTTTATCGGTGAATGCACCGTAAGCACGCAAGTCGAGACGGTCGATTCTCATGGCTCAACTCCTACACTCAACAGTTTGCCGACCAGCATTTGCTTGGCTTCTTGCACAATACGTTGCAACGTTTCAGGCGCGTCAAGATCAAGCGTCGTGCCACTGCCCACCGCTTCATGCGGTATTTTTTGGCGCAATTCGGCAATGATGTCAGGAAAATCAGCAATGTCAGCCGGATGATGCGAGGTGGCAACAATCGCATTGAGGAGGTTCGCCAAAGGGTTGTCGTCAGCCAACACCGCATCCAAATCGCGCTTGCCAGTCACGGCATTTTCGACGCGCTCAATCCATAAGTCGTCACCCGCCAGTTCCGCGCCGATGGCTTTGCATTGTTGCGCAAGGTGTTCGGGGTCGGCAGCAAGTGCCGTGGCAACGTGGCTTGCACCTTCGATGCGAATACGCATAGCAATAATACGCCCATCAGCAGCTGCGAGTTCGCGAGCGATTGCTTGGCGAATGCATTCCCACACCTCGCGCAAGGTGGCAGTATCGGTAACATCTACGCGGCACAGTACCCAGCGCAACACATCCAACGCCACGGGTTCGACACTACGAACCTCACCCTCACTGACGCTCACTAATACGCAACCTTTTGCCCCGGTTTCGCGGACGTGGCGGCCTTGGATACAGCCGGGAAACACAATCCACGGTGCTTGTGCCACCAGTTCGTATTGGTGAACATGACCCAACGCCCAATAGTGATAACCTTTTGAGCGCATCTCATCCACGCTGCACGGGGCGTAAGGCGCGTGACCATCGCGCCCCTCAAGACTGGTGTGCAATAAGCCAATGTTGAAGAGATCTTTGCTGGCGGGTGAAAAATCCGTCACGAGGTTATCGTAGACGTGTTGAGTACCGAAACTACGCCCATGAATCACCACGCCAAGGTCGGCAAGGTGGATTTTTTCGACCTTACGATGCGCAAAGATCGTCATATTGCTGGGACTATCCAACGCCTTGGTCATTTTATTGGCGGCATCATGATTACCCAATACCGCATAGACGTGAATATTGTGGGCTTTGAGTTTGCCGATTTGCTGACTAAGGAAAATGCCGGTGCTGTAGTCTTTCCAATCGCTATCGTAGATGTCACCCGCCAGTAGGATGAACGCAACGTTTTCATCAATGGCGCGCTGGATCAGATTCTCGAAAGCGCGGCGGGATGCACCACGGATAGCGTCCATTGGAGCAGCGTCATAGCGGGAAAGGCCGCGCAACGGGCTATCCAGATGAATATCGGCGGCATGAATAAATTTAAACATGATTATCCCAGCACTCGGATGACAAGCATAAAAAAAGGGAGACTACGCTCCCTTTTTCGATTGCGCATTAATTAAATGTCGCGCAACAGCTCATTAATGCCCACTTTGCTGCGGGTTTTCGCGTCAACTTTCTTCACGATCACTGCGCAATACAGGCTGTATTTACCATCGCTGGAAGGCAAGTTACCGGAAACCACGACTGAACCCGCCGGAACACGCCCGTACATGACTTCGCCGGTTTCACGATCATAAATGCGTGTACTTTGACCGATGTAAACGCCCATTGAAATCACCGCGCCCTCTTCCACAATTACGCCTTCGACGACTTCAGAACGTGCGCCGATGAAGCAGTTGTCTTCAATGATTGTAGGGCCTGCTTGCACTGGCTCTAACACGCCGCCGATGCCCACACCGCCGGACAAATGCACGTTCTTACCGATTTGTGCGCAAGAACCAACCGTTGCCCAGGTATCAACCATCGTGCCGCTATCCACATACGCGCCGATATTGACGTAAGATGGCATCAGCACGCAGCCCGGAGCGATGTAAGAGCCACGACGCGCAATCGCATTCGGCACGACACGCACACCACCTGCGGCAAACTCATCCGCGCTCATGCCCGCAAATTTGGACGGCACTTTGTCGTAATACTGCGTGCAACCGCCATCCATCACTTCGTTATCGTTCAAACGGAAAGACAACAACACGGCTTTTTTCAGCCACTGGTTTACTTCCCAGTTGCCCACGCCGTGTTGGGTGGCAATGCGCAATTTACCGGCATTCAGCAATTCCAGCGCGGCATTCACCGCTTCACGGGTTTTCGCTTCTGCATTGCGTGGGTTGATGTCGGCACGACGCTCGAACGCTTCTTCGATAATACTTTGTAATTCAGTAACTTCTGACATTTTAATCTCCATAGTTAAAGGGTTTCGACCACGTACCGGATACGTCCAGCCGCTTCGATACAAGCTTCCAGCGAAGCCACCAGCGCAAGGCGCACTCGCCCTGCCCCCGGATTCAGCCCATCGGCTTCGCGTGATAAATAACTACCCGGAACCACATTCACATGTGCTCGTGCGAATAATTCACGGGTAAAGGTTGCGTCATCCACCGGCGTTTTCGGCCATAAATAGAAACCCGCTGCGGGCATTTCTACCGCCATGACCGGTGCGAGTATTTCCATGACTGCCGTGAATTTTTGCCGGTACAATTCCCGATTGAGCAATACGTGCGCTTCATCATTCCAGGCGGCGGTACTTGCCGCTTGAAATGGCGGCGGCATCGCACAACCGTGATAGGTGCGAAACAGCAAGAACTGTTGCAACACATCCGCATCACCCGCCACAAACCCGGAGCGCATTCCCGGTGCATTAGAACGTTTCGACAAGCTATGAAATACCACACAACGCTTCCAAGCGGTATTCCCCATTTGTGCAGCGGCCTGCAACAAACCGGCTGGCGGTTGAGTTTCATCGACATACAACTCGGAATAGCACTCATCCGAAGCCACAATGAAATCGTACTGTTCCGCCAAACGTAACACCTGTTGCAAGGTTTCCAACGGCATGACCGCGCCGGTCGGATTACCTGGGCTGCAAATGTACAAAAGCTGGCAACGTTGCCACACTTCAGGTGCTACCGCCGCAAAATCTGGGATAAAACCATTCTCTTGGGTGCAATTCAGGAACACCGGTTGCGCCCCTGCTAACAATGCCGCACCTTCGTAAATCTGATAAAACGGGTTCGGCATTACCACACTGGCATCCGCAGAACGTTTCACAACCGTTTGGGCAAATGCAAACAAAGCTTCGCGCGTCCCGTTCACTGGCAAGATATGCCGTTCGGCATCCACACTACCCACTGGCAACTGAAAACGGCGCGTCAACCACCCCGCAATTGCCTCACGCAAACCCAGATTACCTTTGGTCAACGGGTAATTCGCGAGTCCTTCCAGATTGGCTTTAATCGCTTCATGGATAAAATCCGGGGTTGGGTGTTTCGGTTCACCCATTGCCAGCGACACCATAGGCAATGCTGGCGGCGTAATGCCGTCAAGTAACGCACGAATACGCTCAAACGGGTAAGGTTGCAAACGGGCAAGATCAGGATTCATACGTGATGGCGTTCCTAAGTGGTTCACAGCAAAATCGTGAGTATACGTGAAAACGAAAAAGCCCCAAACAGGGGCTTTTTCTAAAGCGAGCGATAGCTCACCGATTACTTGGCTTTAGATACCATGAAATCAACGGCAGCCATTACTTCTGCATCAGACAGCGCAGGGTTGCCGCCTTTTGCTGGCATTGCGTTTTTACCCTTCAGGGAACTGGTATGCAATGCATCATTACCTGTCGCAATGCGTGGAGCCCAAGCTGCTTTGTCGCCGAGTTTCGGCGCACCCGCTACACCAGAATCATGGCAGCTAAAGCACAGTCCTTTGTAAACTTTCTCGCCATCAACTGCGCCAGCGGCTTTAGTTGCGTCAGTAGCAGTCTGGGTAGCTGCATCAGCCGTTTTTGCAGCAGCATCGCTGGTTGCAGTTGCTGCTGAATCAGCAGCTTTAGTGGTTGCATCACCTGCTGCTTTTGCTGCATCAGCCGCTGCTTGAGTCGCAGAATCAGCCGCTTGTGTTGCCGCAGTGCCTGCTGCTTTCGCTGCATCGCCCATTGCGGTTGCCGCGCTGTTAGCCGCGTCAGTCATCGCAGTCATTGGGTTGCTGCTAGGTGCAGGTGCTGCAACAGGAGCCATTGCTGGTGCAACTTGCTCAACAGCTACCGGTGCTGCCGCTGGCTTAGCAGCTTCTGCTTTTGGAGCTTCAGCTTTAGGGGCTTCTTTCTCGCCGCAACCAGTCAATACGCCTAAGGCTAAAAAGAGTGCTGAAGCACTAACAACGATTTTTTTCATAATGTGACTCTCCTGATTTTGAGATAGATAGAAATTTTGGTTACTTTATGGGTGAATCATCGTAAAGGAGCAATATAGGCATGTCAATTCAAACTTTTACGTGAAACTTGAGTCTCGCACATTGAGCAATTATGCTCTCACTTTAACCAAAATACGCTCAAACACCATGACAGAATCACACCCCTATCTACAGACTTTTCGCGGCTCTTTTATGGGCGTATTACGTTGGCATCAATTAGATCAATTGTGGGAACAGGTGCTGGCAGATTCACACAGTTGGCATGTCTACGCCGTTGGCGAAGAACCACCTACGCAAGCATTAAGCGGTGATGCTTTACGCAACGTTGTGCAGGAACTGGATACGTTATTACGCCACGAACACGCGGAAGATTACTGCGGAATCGTCTACACTGATAGCATGAATCATCCAACCTACATCAAGGTCTTTGACCCCAACAACCTTGGCTCGACTTGTGGCTCCAGCGGCAACCCACCGCTGCCCGGTTGGATACTTTCACACATGCAACCGATTAACCTGCCCGCAGCCCTACCGCAACCCGGTAATCGGCGGCGTTGGTGGCAAAAACTATTCAACCATGCTCACTAAAATAAATCATTACCTCATCCGCATCTGCGGCATTTGCCTGCTATGCGGCACAGCGCAACTCAGTTACGCGCAAGAAATAAGCAACGACCGTCTTCAAGCCGATTTGCAGCAGATTCTGCAAGAATTGCAACGGATTGAGCAGGAAAATGCGCGGCTAGAACAAGCCATTCAGGAAGCTCTCGAAGCTAATCAGGCGTTGGATGCGGAAATCGAAAAAATCCGCCCCGAAGTCGCAAGCTTACCGCTACCACCGCAGTAAAGTGTCACTGCCCGCGCTTAAGCTGACGAATCAGGAAACGTGCCGGATGCAATTGCTGATAAAGCGTTGCCTGCACCGGTAACGGTTCCCCCGTCAGCACTGCCGCGAGTAACGCCGCGCTCAAGCCACTGGTAGTTAAACCCCGCGAACCAAACCCCGCCGCGATGAACACATTCGGCTGGTACTGTGCCTGCGGGTAATGCTGACGCGGATTGCCGTAACGTAACGGCGCATACGCTTGCTGAAAAAACTCCAGATCCGGCAATGCCCCGACCACAGGATAACGGTCGGGTGTCGTCATGCGCACCGCCGCGTGACTGCTGGTTATCGCGCCTAAACTATCGGCAAAATCCGGCAAGTAATCCCGTAACTGCTGCGTATTGACGGCATCTGCCGCTGCATTTAACACCGGCTCACGCTGATTACGCACAAACGTTGCCCCGAAAATATGCTGCCCCGCCACTGACGGGGTTAAATAACCTTCATGCCCCAAGGTGGTCTTTAAGCGTGCACTTGTTGGCGACGCAGCCGCTGCACTGGTTTGCCCCATTACTGGCTGAAAAGGCAAAAATGCGGTTTGCGCCCAACGATCGGCTTCACGACCGCTGGCAATGATCGTAATGCCCTCACCCGCCAGCGTGGTGCTATCCGATAAGGTGCGTACTTCAATGCGGTCATGCGCCACCAATGCCGCACACAGACTCGCGGGATTTACCCAACCGGCTTGCGGAAAATAACTCGCCCCCGTCGTCAGTGGAATCCCTGCTAACGCCGAAGCAGTCGACGCATCCACAATCTGCACAAAATCAGCCGGAAACGCACGCTTTGCAATGGCTTGTTGACGAGCGGCTTCACGCGGCTCATGTGCTAATTGCAACGCCCCGCACTGCGCCCATTCCACTACGTGCCCTGCCTGTTCGAGTTGCCGCAATTGTTTTAGCGCGTACACGAATGCCTGACAGTAAAAGGCTTCGCCCCAACTAGATTCGGCGGTCATTTTAGGGAGTAATACCCCCGCACGATTGCCTGATGCTTCCGTCGCAAGGCGCGAATGACGTTCCAATAACGTGACATACCAACCGCGATCCGCCAAGGCGCGGGCGATTTGACAACCAGCGACACCCCCTCCGACAACTGTCGCCAGTTTCGAGTTAGTCACCGTTGGTAACGCAAACCAAGGCGCAATCGCATCTGATGTTTGTTGCGCAATACTCAACCAACGTTGCATCAGAGACTGTAAACTGAACTGTGTAACTGCTATATAACGTGAATCCCAAGAAGGAGCAGTAACATGGAACGCCTCGACCCGAAACTCATGGATGACTTACTCAGCGATTGCAAAACGCCTGCTGATGTCAAAAACCTTTACAGCCAGCTCTTGCAGCGGATGATCAACCGCAGCTTGGAAGCCGAATTGGATGTGCACCTAAACTACGACAAGGGTGAGCGTAGCGAAGCCGGGCAACGGCGCAGCAATACCCGTAACGGCAAAGGCAACAAGACCATCAAAGGCGAATTTGGTGAGTTGCAGGTAGAGACACCGCGTGACCGTGATGGCAGCTTTGAGCCGAAGTTGATACAAAAACGCCAAATACGGTTAGCAGGGATGGAAGAACACATCCTGACGCTGTACGCCAAAGGCATGACCACCCGCGACATCGAAGACACGATCAAACGCCTGTACGGGGTGGACATCTCGCATACGCTGATCGCGGAAGTAACCGAAGCCGTTCAGGGCGAAGCTAAAGCGTGGCAGACGCGAGCACTGGATAATATCTACCCGATTGTCTGGCTCGATGGGATTGTCGTTAAAGTTCAACAAGATAAGCAGGTCATCAATAAATCAGCCCATGTGGTATTGGCGGTCAACTTACGCGGTGAAAAGGACGTGTTGGGCATCTGGTTGGCAGAAAATGAAGGTGCCAAGTTCTGGTTATCGGTCTTGACGGAACTACGCCACCGGGGCGTACAAGACATCTACGTGGCGTGCATGGATGGCTTAAACGGCTTGCCTGAAGCCGTCAACGCGGTCTTCCCCAAAACGCTGACCCAGTTGTGCATGGTACACATGGTTCGCGCCAGCTTGCGCTACGTCACCGCCAAGGATACCAAAGGTGTGGTCGCTGCCCTCAAGCGCATTTACCAGTCCAGCACTGCTGAAGAAGCCGAACACGAACTGGAAGCCCTCGACACCGAATGGGGTAACAAATACAAAGCAGTCGTGCGTCTATGGCGCGGTAACTGGGCGAATGTCATCCCGTTTTTCCAGTTCCAGCCGGAGATCCGCAAAGTGATTTACACCACCAATGCGATTGAATCCCTGAACATGAGTTTGCGCAAGTTTACCCGCAACCGGCGCATCTTTCCCAATGACAGTTCAGCCCTCAAAAGCCTGTATTTGGCGGTACGCGAAGCCTCGCAAAAGTGGTCGGTCATTCACCACTGGAAACCCGCTTTGCAGACTTTTTTACTTATGTTCGGTGAAGAGCGGGTTCCGCTCTCCGCCCTATGAAAAACGTGTTACACAGTTTATTTGACAGACTCTTGCATCAACTTATTATCCTGTCATCACAATATTGCACGTTTGTTTATTTTTCATTCAATTCCTAAAAATCGAAAAAATGGTTTGGAGTTTTTTCTACAGCCTCAACGTCCAGCATGACAGGCGCGGCGAGGAGTTTATGATCGGAGTCGTGGGCTGTCATCGCGTTCGTCGTCGACATACTTGTTAACTTATTTAGTTTCGTTTTTATATCTTAAATTTTCTTAGGGATTCAAGAATAAACATTGATAATACTGACATTTCAACTTGACCACTCAAAAAATAGACAATAATTGATACAAATATTTCTATAGCCATCCACAAAGAATTTATAAAAATTCTATATGGAGAAAGTAAATGTAAATTATCTTTTTTTGCTCTAAACATTCCTTCCCCAGACTCTTGAAGGAAACCATATGTTTTGAAATGTTTATCTATAATTGTATTTTGAATAGTTTTTTTAAAAAAATTTGTTATGATGGTTTCAGGAATAAAGTTAGATACATTGCCTATCATTCCAGTGCTAGATAAAAGATTTTCGTCTGTGGTTCTATTGCCCTGAGTTAGCCTATAAGATTGTTTATTTTCTATTGAGCTAGTATCTGATATTAAGTCGACAATTTGAACCCCGAAAAACAACTCAACAATAATATGCTTTAACCCTTTGAAGAAATTATAATTATTTTTGCTGCAAAAAATAAATTTAATAAAATTCATAATCGTTATCCAATGTTAATTGTTGAATTATTTACCTGTCTTTTTTTCAACTCCATTGTCGCTTCTCCATACCCTTCGAGTCTGTCAAATAAACTGTGTAACACGTTTTTCATAGGGCGGAGAGCGGAACCCGCTCTTCACCGAACATAAGTAAAAAAGTCTGCAAAGCGGGTTTCCAGTGGTGAATGACCGACCACTTTTGCGAGGCTTCGCGTACCGCCAAATACAGGCTTTTGAGGGCTGAACTGTCATTGGGAAAGATGCGCCGGTTGCGGGTAAACTTGCGCAAACTCATGTTCAGGGATTCAATCGCATTGGTGGTGTAAATCACTTTGCGGATCTCCGGCTGGAACTGGAAAAACGGGATGACATTCGCCCAGTTACCGCGCCATAGACGCACGACTGCTTTGTATTTGTTACCCCATTCGGTGTCGAGGGCTTCCAGTTCGTGTTCGGCTTCTTCAGCAGTGCTGGACTGGTAAATGCGCTTGAGGGCAGCGACCACACCTTTGGTATCCTTGGCGGTGACGTAGCGCAAGCTGGCGCGAACCATGTGTACCATGCACAACTGGGTCAGCGTTTTGGGGAAGACCGCGTTGACGGCTTCAGGCAAGCCGTTTAAGCCATCCATGCACGCCACGTAGATGTCTTGTACGCCCCGGTGGCGTAGTTCCGTCAAGACCGATAACCAGAACTTGGCACCTTCATTTTCTGCCAACCAGATGCCCAACACGTCCTTTTCACCGCGTAAGTTGACCGCCAATACCACATGGGCTGATTTATTGATGACCTGCTTATCTTGTTGAACTTTAACGACAATCCCATCGAGCCAGACAATCGGGTAGATATTATCCAGTGCTCGCGTCTGCCACGCTTTAGCTTCGCCCTGAACGGCTTCGGTTACTTCCGCGATCAGCGTATGCGAGATGTCCACCCCGTACAGGCGTTTGATCGTGTCTTCGATGTCGCGGGTGGTCATGCCTTTGGCGTACAGCGTCAGGATGTGTTCTTCCATCCCTGCTAACCGTATTTGGCGTTTTTGTATCAACTTCGGCTCAAAGCTGCCATCACGGTCACGCGGTGTCTCTACCTGCAACTCACCAAATTCGCCTTTGATGGTCTTGTTGCCTTTGCCGTTACGGGTATTGCTGCGCCGTTGCCCGGCTTCGCTACGCTCACCCTTGTCGTAGTTTAGGTGCACATCCAATTCGGCTTCCAAGCTGCGGTTGATCATCCGCTGCAAGAGCTGGCTGTAAAGGTTTTTGACATCAGCAGGCGTTTTGCAATCGCTGAGTAAGTCATCCATGAGTTTCGGGTCGAGGCGTTCCATGTTACTGCTCCTTCTTGGGATTCACGTTATATAGCAGTTACACAGTTCAGTTTACAGTCTCTACCCTTCTGCTTTTGCTGTAAATTTTCTATCATAGCCATTTGTGATATTCAAAATAAGAGCTAATCCAAGAAAAGCAACGGCTGTTATTGCTACAATACTCATTCCAGTTGTCGCGGCAATACCGGCTATACCGACAATCCCACTAACTCCGCCAGTAAAAGGAGTAGCAGCTAGTGTTGCTCCAAGAATTATTAAGGCAGGTTTAGAGATATTTTTAATTGCATCAGCTTTATGTATTTTTTCTGCAAGCTCACCTTTAACAATTATTTTTTTGAACTCACTTTTCATTGCTGCTTCAAGCTCAGTCTTTGTTCTAACTTCTTGGCATTCTCTATTCATTGATAAATCCATTGATATTGTGCATATATACGCCAACATCCGAATTGACGGACGCAGCGAGAAGTAAGTCGGTCGGAGTCGCGGGCTGTCACCACGTCCGTCGTCGAATAACTTGTTGGCTCTTGAATCATTTTAACTATTGAATATCATTCTCACGACAACTTAAATAAACAAAATCACCTTGAGGTAAATTATAATTAATGTCTAGGCTTTTTAATTTCTCACTTAAAGTTAAAGCTTCTTCAAAAGAGCAACCATTATTTTCAGCAAAGCTCACTAAATTACTAATATTTCCATTTATTTTTACTGAGAAACCAAAGCCCGGATTAACGCAGCAACCAATATTCTCATCCATATACTCTTCTTCTATAAGAAGAATATCATGCCCCATGAGTTTTGCTGGAGACCCTATTATATAGTAGTCTGTATAATCTACTCTGCCATTTGGAGATTGAGAAATAACATTAGAGTCTTTAAATATTTTAATTATATCACTTGATGTTTTTTCTCTTTCTTTTGTATTGGATTTAAAGCTTATGCTATCAGCAAGCTGGTTTTCAATGCTTATGTTGTCTGTGATCTTTTTTTCGCTTGATATATTATTTTCTTTTTGACTTTTTTCAGTAGGTGATAGTTCTAATAGTTTTTCTTTGAGCTTGTTAATTGAATATGTCTTTGCAATATATCCTTCTTTGGGCATTGAAAATAAACCATGAGAACTCATATGTAATCGTATGCTTTCTTTTCCTATGGATTCCATTTCAGATATTATTTCTTTTAAGAGCTCTACATTCTTTTTATTTAGAAATGCCCTGGCATTTTCCGCTTCAGCTTTAACCTCTTCAACTGTGTATCCATTTAAATTATGATCACCACCAAGAGCATCTGCTGCAAGTTGAATATCATCAAGGAAAACTCTCTGTTCTTCTAACGACATCCCTGACATCATATTTTCTAAGGATTGATGGTTTCTAAAATCGAATGTTTTATCAAAGCATCCCGTTAAAACACAAATTAAAAAGACAAATAATGATAATTTCTTCATTTTCAACTCCGTTTAATAGTCGAGGCACTTGCAAAAATACGTCAATGACGTAGCTATAGCACTATATGTTGTGGTTTCCTAAAAAATGACCTACATCATGTGCAATTTTGCAAGTGGCTCTAGTCGTCATCATGGCGTATTTCCCCGTGCGCTAATCAATTGTTCAGGATTGTACAACCGATGAGCGGTAGATGCATTATTTTTGCTGAATTCGTGACGCTTATCCGCGTCGCTCCGCTCTTTTGCAAAGGAGGGGGGAATATTTCGTATCTTATTAATTTCGTGAAAAATTATCCAGCCTCCCCCTTTGAAAAAGGGGGATTGAGGAGGATTTTCTTCTTACTTAGCGACTAGGTGGAACTTGGGTTTGCGCCACGTAATTATCGCGTGCTTGTTTAGCCCGCTCCATCCGCGCTAATAAAGCGGGTGCATCTTGCTCAGCAATAAACGCCGCAAACTCACTCAAGTTGCGCTGATACGCATTAATCATGGTGAGAATTGCATCTTTATTGGTCAAACAAATATCGCGCCACATGATCGGATCACTGGAAGCAATCCGGGTAAAATCACGAAATCCACCGGCTGCGTAGCGCAAAATGTCCTCACGTTGCGGCATATTCAGCAACGTATCCACCAATGAAAACGCCAATACGTGCGGTAAATGACTGGTCGCCGCTAACACCTGATCGTGCAAAGCAACGGGCATTTGTTCCAGCAACGCCCCAGTAACGCGCCACATCGCTTCTACTTTAGCCACAGCATCCGCATCGGTGTGCGCCAACGGCGTTAAAATAACCCGCCGGTTCTGATAAAGATCAGGAATTGCCGCTTCAACGCCGCTTTTTTCACGCCCTGCAATCGGATGACCGGGCACAAAACGCGCGTAATCTGCGCCAAACACCTGCGACACTTCCGCAACAACACTGCCTTTGGTGCTGCCCGCATCAGTTAAAATCGCATCCGCCGGTAACACCGGTTTAATTTGCTGCAACAGCGCACCCATTGCTCCCATCGGTACTGCCAGCAATACCATATCCGCGTCGCGCACTGCCTCTTGCGGGTTAAGCGTAAAGCTGTCGATGACCCCAAGGTCTACAGCTTGTTGCAAGTGCGCGGCGTTACGGCTGCACCCCACAATCGTTTCGCAGTAACCCGCCTGCCGCAAAGCCAGTGCTAATGACCCGCCAATCAGACCCACGCCAAAAATAACCAGTTTTTTAATCACGCTGCCAAAACCTTTTTCAACGCCTCAATACAACGGGTATTTTGTGCGGTTGTACCAATGGTAATGCGCAAATGTTGCGGCAAACCGTAACCCCCAATCGGACGCACAATCACGCCTTCACGCAACAACGCATCGTAAAGCGGCGCGGCGGGACGTTGCATATCCACGGTAATAAAGTTACCCACCGTCGGGATGTATTCCCAGCCATTTTCCGCACACGCCGCCCGCCATTGCACCAAGCCAGCCGCATTAGTATCAACACTGCGCTCAAGAAACGCATCATCCGCTAACGCCGCCTGTGCTGCTGCCAACGCCAACGAATTAACATTAAACGGCTGACGCACCCGGTTTAGTAAATCGGCAATCACCGGATTCGACACCGCGTAACCCACCCGCAACCCCGCCAAGCCGTAGATTTTCGAGAAGGTGCGGGTCACGATTAAATTCGGGAACTCCTCCAGCCAAGTCAGGGCATTGGGAAATTCCACTTCTTGCACGTATTCGGTATAGGCTTCATCCAACACCACAATTACATCGCTCGGCGCGCGCTGTAAAAAGCTATGCAAAGCCGTGGTCGACAGCCAAGTTCCGGTGGGATTATTGGGGTTTGCGATAAACACAACGCGGGTTTTATCGGTAATCTTTGCTGCCAGATTGGCCAGATTATGCCCGTAAGGCATGGTCTGATGATCCGCAGGATTCGCTTTAGCGATTTGCAATTCTGCGCCCACCGCTTGAGTAACAATCTGATACACCGCGAAAGCATGTTCGGATATGACCGCTGCCCGCTGATTATCTAAAAAAGCGCGGGCAATCAATTCCAATACGTCATTAGAACCGTTGCCTAAGGTGATTTGATTGCTGTGCAAACCAAACTTTTCAGCAATCGCTTGCTTCAATTGGTAGCCGCTGCCGTCAGGGTAAAGCTCTAAGGTTTTCAACGCTGCTGTCAACGCCGCTTGCGCTTGGGGACTTGCACCGAGGGGATTTTCATTGGAGGCCAATTTGAGAATATTGCTAATCCCTAATTCGCGCTCCAATTCCTCAATGGGCTTGCCCGGTTGGTAAGGGTGCAATGCCTGTACGCCAGTAACGGCAAGCTGCTTGAAATCGGTCGTTGATTGCATGAGTGAGCCACACCTATCTAAAGCTAAACACATCAATATACATAAAAAAAAGGGACAACCAGTGCCCCTTTTTTCAAAACCGCCACTAAGGGGGTTTTAGTTACCTGCCGCTACCGCAGCCGCTTGTGCAGCTACTTCGTCAGCAAAGTTTTCTTGCTTCTTCTCGATACCTTCGCCGACTTCCAGACGGACGAACTGGCTAACGCTTGCACCTTTAGATGCCAGCAAATCGCCAACGGTTTGATCAGGGTTCATAACGAACGGCTGACCTACCAAGGTAACTTCGCCTAAGAATTTCTTCATGCGACCGACAACCATTTTTTCCGCGATTTCGCGTGGTTTGCCGCTTTGCATAGCGATGTCGATTTGGATTTCGCGCTCACGCTCAACCACTTCCGCAGGCACGCCGGATTCGTCTACACAAACCGGACGGCTGGCAGCAATGTGCATCGCGATGTGCTTGCCCATTTCGCCATCATCACTCGTAATGCAAACAACCACGCCGATTTTCGCGCCGTGTTGATAGACAGACAGTTGACCGTCACCTGCATCAACCCAAACCAAACGACGCACTTGCACGTTTTCACCAATTTTGGCGATCAGCGCAGTACGGCTAGCTTCAGTCAGTGCTGACAGTGTTTCAACATCAGCAACATTGTTTGCCAATGCGACTGCTCCAACTTCGTCAGCAAACGCTACGAAGAAGCTGTCTTTTGCTGCAAAGTCAGTTTCGCTGTTGACTTCAACGACTACCGCACGTTTTGCGTCAGCAGTCAGTGCGATCACTACGCGCCCTTCAGCGGCAACACGGCTTGCCTTTTTATCGGCTTTCGCTGCACCGGACTTACGCATTAAGTCGATTGCAGCTTCCATGTCCCCGTTAGTTTCGGTCAGGGCTTTTTTGCATTCCATCATGCCTGCGCCGGTACGCTCGCGCAGTTCTTTAACCATTCCAGCAGTAATTGCCATTAGGGTAAACTCCTTAGTCTTGCGCGAAGCAGGCTTATTCGCCAGCTTCGGTGGTTTGCTCTGCATCAGCAGCAGGGGCTTCGGTGGTTTCTGCCATCATTTCCTGTGGTGCAACCGCAGCACTGGAGTGACCGTCGTTAATCGCATCGGATGTCGCCGCAACGTACAACTGAATTGCACGAATCGCGTCATCGTTACCCGGAATAACGTAATCAACACCTTGCAGTGAGTTGTTAGTATCAACAACACCAATAACAGGAATGCCCAGCTTGTTTGCTTCTTGAACTGCGATTTTTTCGTAGCCTACGTCGATAACGAAAATGGCATCAGGCAAGCCGCGCATATCTTTGATACCGCCAAGGCTGCGCTCTAACTTTTCCGCTTCGCGAGTCAGTGTCAGGATTTCTTTTTTGCCTAACTTTTGGAAAGTGCCGTCTTCAGCCATTTTCTCAAGGTCTTTCAGACGCTTGATGGAGCCTTTTACGGTTTTGAAGTTAGTCAGCATCCCACCCAACCAGCGATGGTTGACGTAAGGCATTTTGCAGGAAATCGCTGCTTCACGTACCGCATCACGTGCAGAACGCTTAGTGCCAACGAACATAACCTTGCCGCCCTTGGAAGCCAGTTTGCCGACGAAGTTCATAGCTTCGTTGAACATTGGCAGGGATTGCTCAAGGTTGATAATGTGAATTTTGTTGCGTTCACCAAAAATGAATTGACCCATTTTTGGGTTCCAGTAACGGGTTTGGTGGCCGAAATGGACACCTGCTTCCAGCATCTGGCGCATAGTAACTTTAGGCATTGTCAGTCTCCTGTGGGTTATGCCTCCATACATCCCATCAACGCAACCGGATAAAACTACCCAGCACCCTGCGCGACGTGTCGATATATGTGTGAATTAAAAAACAGTCTTTCAAAACAATTTGCGCTTAGCGCGGCGGCTTTATACCATGAAACGCTTTTAAGTGCTACCGGGAAGAGAGAGCCAAATGGCTAAGAAGGAAAGAGATCAGGAAATCACGCTCAAAACGCCAGACGAAATTGCCAAAATGCGGGTGGCGGGCAAATTAGCGGCTGACGTATTGGACATGATTGGCGAGTACGTTAAACCCGGTGTCACCACCGACGAGCTGGATCGCATTTGCCACGATTACATTGTGAATGTGCAACAGGCCATCCCCGCGCCGCTGAATTACG
The DNA here is from genome assembly GCF_017901175.1 of Thiothrix unzii. NCBI lineage: Bacteria > Pseudomonadati > Pseudomonadota > Gammaproteobacteria > Thiotrichales > Thiotrichaceae > Thiothrix > Thiothrix unzii. Next base: position 952,001 of record NZ_CP072793.1, on the reverse strand, counting down.
GTGAACCGCCGTTCCCGAAGTCCATTTGCACCTCGGTTAACCACGTTATTTGTCACGGCATTCCCAGCGATAAAAAGCTCAAGGAAGGCGATGCGATTAATATCGACATTACCGTGATTAAAGATGGCTACCACGGTGATACCAGCAAAATGTTTCACGTGGGTAAACCCAGTATTGCGGCGAAACGCTTGAGCGATATAACCCAGCAGTGCATGTACCTTGGCATTCTGGAAGTGCGCCCCGGTGCGACTTTTGGCGCGATTGGTAAAGTCATCCAAAAGCACGCGCACAATAATCGCTTTAGTGTAGTGGAAGAATTTTGCGGTCATGGCATTGGCAGTCGTTTCCACGAAGCACCGCAAATCCTGCATTATTACAGCAAAGACAGCGATAAATTGATCATGCAGGTGGGGATGATTTTTACGATTGAACCGATGATCAATCAAGGCAAACGCGACTTAAAAATCATGCCGGATAAATGGACAGCCGTTACCAAAGATCACAAATTATCCGCACAATGGGAACACACTGTGTTGGTAACACAAGACGGTTTTGAGATTTTAACCTTACGTGCTGAAGAAGCTGAATGGCGTTCGACATTATGATACAAATCAATCCCCTGCTGAGTATTGTTAATCAATTACTGCAACGTGAAACACTGAAAATTGCGGATTATGCACAAGCGATTCGCGACGCACGCCAGATGCTCAATGAGGCGTTTCAAGCAGGGGAAAATGTTCTGCTGTTATTGCAACAACACGCGGATTTTATTGACGCGGTGTTGCAGCATTTGTGGAATGCCAGCCGTATTTCTTCGCAACGCGCCACGCTGGTTGCCGTCGGCGGATACGGGCGACGTGAATTACACCCGGCTTCCGACGTTGATTTAATGGTGCTATTGACCGAAAACCCACAGGCAGAATGCAATGAACGCCTGTCTGCATTCATTACTTTATTGTGGGATATTGGGCTGGATGTCGGGCATAGCGTGCGCACTTTAGACGAGTGTTTGGAAGCCGCCAGCAATGATTTAACCATTATTACCAATCTGATTGAATCGCGTTATTTAACTGGCAATGAAAACCTGTATCGTGCGTTACAAGATGCGATTTCCCCCGAACAAATGTGGGACAGCCGCGCGTTTTTCATGGCAAAACTCGAAGAACAACAAAAACGCCATCTGCGTTTTGGCGATAGCTCGCACCGGGTAGAGCCAAACCTCAAGGAAGGGCGCGGTGGTTTGCGTGATATTCAGACGATTAGCTGGGTAACATTGCGCGAATACGGCACGTTTTCTTTGCAGGAACTTTACGCAAAACGTTTGCTGGAATACGACGAATTCGAGACTTTGCGTGCCGGTCGTGAATTCTTGTGGAGCATTCGTTTCGTGTTGCACGGGTTAGCCAAACGTAAAGAAGACCGTTTGTTATTTGATTATCAGCGCACGTTGGCACACCGCTTTGGTTACACCGACGACACTAATAATGCGGCGGTTGAAGCATTTATGCAGCGGTATTACCGCACTATTACCGATCTGGAACGTTTAAGTGAAATGCTCATGGGGATTTTCCGCGAGAAAATTCTGACACTAACACCGCCCGCGCCGGAGATGTTAGGTGAGTGGTATCAAAAACGTGGCACGCTGATTTCGGTCAATTCACCGGATGTGTTCGTCATTTACCCGACAGCTTTGCTGGAAATTTTCCTGTTATTACAAATGACTCCGGGGGTCACAGGCTTAATACCGGATACGATTCGGTTAATCCGGCATAATTTACACCGTATTGATGCGGGGTTTCGCCAGCAAATCCGCCATCGGCAATTGTTCATTCAGATGTTACGCCAACCTAAAGGCATTACCTTTGTAATGCGCTTAATGAATCGCTACGGGTTACTCGCCGCTTATATTCCGGCGTTTTCCAATATTGTGGGGCGGATGCAATACGATTTGTTCCATATGTATACCGTGGATGAGCACACCTTATTTGTGTTGCGCAATTTACGGCGTTATAGCACCCCGCAGGGAGCGCAGGAATTACCGCTGTGCTCTGAAGTTTTCCGCACCTTACGTAACCCTGAGTTATTGTATTTAGCCGGTTTATTCCATGACATTGCCAAAGGGCGCAACGGCGATCACTCGGAACTCGGCGCGGTGGATGCATTTAACTTCTGTCGTGAACACGGGCTGGATTTACACGACGCTTCCTTGGTTAGTTGGCTGGTTCGTAACCATTTACTGATGAGTATGACCGCGCAACGCAAAGATATTAGCGACCCGGCGGTAGTGCATGAATTCGCGGAACACGTGACTTCACAAAGCCGTTTGGATGGTTTGTTTTTATTAACCGTAGCGGATATTCGTGGGACTAATCATCAGTTATGGAATGGCTGGAAACAATCGCTGTTACACGAGTTGTACCATTCCACCCGCAATTTATTGCGCAACCGCAGCTCGATTTCGCGCGAAAGTGCCTTACTGATTGAAGAAAAACGTCAGGCCGCACTGGAACAATTGGTAGCCGAAGGTTTTCAAGATAAATCCTGTTATCAATTATGGGCGCAATTCGGCGGCGATTACCATTTACAGCATTCCGTGGAATCAGTGATTTGGCACACCCGCCATATCCTGCGGCAGAGTAAGGAAAACCCCACACTGATTCAAATACGCCGCACGATTTCCGGCAGCAGTAACGTTATTTTTATTTACACTCACGATCAGGATGATCTGTTTACGCGCGTGGTGTCGTCAATGGAACAACTTAATCTGACGATTGTGCAGGCGCGCTTGGTTTCCACCACGGATGGACACGATTTATACACCTTGCACATTTTGGGTTCTGATAATCAACTGATTGATGCGAGTGAACAGCAATACATTCTTGATACGTTGCACAATAACTTAGAACACACCAAAGCGTTACGCCATACCCACCGTAAACCACGCATTTTGCGTAACTTTACCGTACCGACGCGGATTGTGTTTAGCCAGCAAAAAGATAAATGCTTAACCTTGTTGGAAATTAATGCGCGGGATATGCCGGGGTTGTTATCGCGCCTAGGCGAAGCAATGGATGGCTTGGGCATTCGGGTGCATAACGCACGGATCAATACCTTGGGCGAACAAGCGCAGGATATTTTTTATGTCACGACCCGTAATAACGAGATGATTACGGATGAATCGCAGCAAGCGAAGATTCGCGAGGTGCTGGAGAAAGCGTTGCAGGTAGATTGAAGGGATTTCCCCCATCCCCACCCCTTCCACCCGCAAGGGGTGAAGGGAGCAGGAAGGGGAAAATATCGCGAGCTGATTACTCGCCGCTTGCGTCTTTCATGCTTAAACGCATCCGACCTTGGCGGTCGATTTCAATGACTTTAACTTGCACGGTATCGCCAACGTTTACGAAGTCAGTGACATTTTCCACGCGCTCATTGCTGATCTGGGAAATGTGTAACAAACCGTCTTTACCCGGCAAAATAGTAACGAACGCGCCGAAGTCCATAATGCGTGCAACTTTACCGTTGTAAACCTTATTGAGTTCCACTTCAGCAGTAATCGCTTCGATCATGCTACGTGCTTCATACGCCGCTTTCGCGTCAACTGCCGCAATTTTGATGAAACCTTCATCGTCGATATTGACTTGTGCGCCGGTTTTTTCAGTAATACCACGGATCGTTTCGCCGCCTTTACCAATCACTTCACGGATTTTGTCCGGGTTGATTTTCATGGTGACGTAACGCGGTGCGTATTCGGAAATGTCGTCGCGTGGTGCTTCCAGACCTTTCGCCATTTCACCCAAAATGTACAAACGCCCGGCTTGTGCCTGAGTCAACGCTTGCTGCATGATTTCTTTGGTGATGCCGGTGATCTTGATGTCCATTTGCAGCGCGGTAATGCCTTCAGCAGAACCAGCCACTTTGAAATCCATATCGCCGAGGTGGTCTTCATCACCCAAAATGTCGGTCAATACCGCGAAACGCTCGCCTTCTTTAATCAAGCCCATTGCGATACCCGCAACTGGTGCTTTAATCGGCACGCCCGCATCCATCAAAGACAGGGAACTACCACATACGCTCGCCATTGAGCTGGAACCGTTAGATTCAGTGATTTCTGAAACGCAACGAATGGTGTAAGGGAAGTCATCCGTGTGTGGAATCATCGCTTTCACGCCGCGTTTAGCCAAACGCCCATGACCGATTTCACGACGCTTTGGTGAACCGAAACGCCCTACTTCGCCCACGCAATACGGCGGGAAGTTATAGTTAAACAGGAAGTTATCTTTGTATTCGCCGGTAATTGCGTCAATCACCTGTGCGTCACGCTCAGTACCCAAAGTGGTAACGACTAACGCCTGTGTTTCACCACGGGTAAACAAAGCAGAACCGTGAGCGCGTGGCAATACGCCTAAACGCACGCTGATCGGACGCACGGTTTGCAGGTCACGTCCGTCAATACGCGGTTTGCCATCTAAAATGCTGCCACGTACTACGGTTTTTTCCGCATTCTTGAATTCAGATTTGATGTCATCAGCACTGAAACCTTCCGCACCGTCTTTTGCAGCCAGCTTCTCAACCATACCAGTCAAGATTTCATCAATACGCGCGTAACGCATTTGCTTGTCAGCCACTTGGAACGCTTCAACCAAATCAGCTTGGCAAGCACCTGCAACTGCATCAGCCAAAGCTGTGTTTGCGGTTGGTGGAGTCCAATCCCATGCTGGATTGCCGACTTCAGCCGCTAATTCTTTAATCGCCTGAATCGCTACTTGCATCTGTTCGTGACCGAACATTACCGCGCCCAGCATCACTTCTTCGCTAAGTTCATCCGCTTCGGATTCAACCATCAATACCGCGCTGTCAGTACCCGCGATAACCAGATCCAATGCCGATGTTTTCAGATCTTCTTTGGAAGGGTTCAGCAAATATTCGCCATTGCGATAGCCCACACGTGCCGCGCCGATAGGCCCTTGGAAAGGCATACCAGACAATGCCATGACCGCAGAAGCACCCAGCATTGCTGGAATATCTGCCGTCACTAACGGGTTCATGGAAACCACGGTAGCAATCAATTGCACTTCATTGGTAAAACCTGCCGGGAACAGCGGGCGCAACGGGCGGTCAATCAGACGTGCAACCAAGGTTTCTTCTTCGGTAGCACGCGCTTCACGTTTAAAGAAACCACCGGGAATACGACCCGCTGCATAGAATTTTTCTTGGTAATCAACTGTCATTGGGAAAAAATCACGCCCAGCAACCGCTGCTTTTTGACCAACTACAGTCACCAACACGCTGGTGTCGTCCATAGTGATCATTACCGCTGCGGTAGCTTGTTTAGCGATTTCGCCAGTTTCGATAGTGACGGTGTTATTACCGTATTGGAATGTCTTGGTAAATTTAGCCATGACCTTATTATTCCTTTGATTAGTTTTTACAGTGAGCGTATCACGGGCAGGCTGTTGAAAAAGATTTTGGCGGGACTTCCTCAAACGCCTTTTCAACAACCTTCCTGCGTGATGTGTGATAGTAGAGAGAAAAATTGCACATAACAAAACACCGCACTAAGGCGGTGTTTTGTGTTGCTTGCGTCAGATTAACGACGCAGGCCAAGGCTGCTGATCAAAGCTTGATAACGCCCCAGATCTTTGCGCTTGAGGTAATCCAACAGCTTGCGGCGTTGGTTTACCATAGCCAACATACCGCGACGGGAATGGTGGTCATGCTTGTGGGTTGCAAAATGGTCCGTCAGATGCTTGATTCGCGCTGTCAGCAGCGCAACTTGCACTTCCGGGGACCCGGTATCTGTGTCTGATTGGCGGTATTGTTCAACAACACTCGCCTTTACTTCTGCACTCAGAGACATATTCGCCTAGGCTCCAGATTAAAGGTTGCTAAAAAGGCGCAGATTATAGCGTGTTGCGGCAACCTCGTACAGCATTAAAAATTACAGATCACGCCTCACGATTCCTCAGTGTCTATTTTCTGCAAAGCCAGTGCATTAATGCAGTAACGCAAACCACTCGGCTGTGGCCCATCGGGAAATACATGCCCCAAATGCGCATCACAACCGTTACATAAGGTTTCAACCCGCACCATGCCGTGTGAATGATCAGCATGGTATGCCACTGCATTTTCCTGCACCGGTTGGGTGAAAGAAGGCCAGCCAGTGCCCGAATCAAACTTTTCACGCGCATCAAACAATAATGTGCCGCAACACACGCAAGCGTATAAACCCGGCTCAATGCGGCTGCACATTGCCGAGCTGAACGGGCGTTCTGTGCCTTTTAAACGGGTCACTTGGTATTGTTCCGGGGTCAACTGCGCCTGCCATTCTATGGCAGTTTTGCTGACACGCTGCGACGCTGCCGGGTTATTGCCATTGGCAAAATGCAACACATCTTTCCAATTCAACATGTTACATTGCACCTTCGTTCAATAAATCCAGTAAATCCTGCAATGCCAGTGTACGCTGTTTCACCACATCAGCACGTTTGTTCACCATCACCGGAATCCACATTGAGCCATCCATTTGTGCGTGAATCGCATTGATCAACTCGAATTCCTTATCACGCTGCGCAATCCACGCACGTTGTGCTTGTTTGAGGGCTTCTTTACCAGCGGGCTTGAGTTCACCTTGCAAGGCTTTATAAACGCGATTCAGCTCCGCATCCCATTCGGTTTCAGCGCGGGTAAAGCACTCCACCATGCCAGCAGTGCTGAGATTGGTTTCCAAACAACGCTCCATACTCAAATCAATGACATGAGGCTTGACCGCATTTTCCGCTTCTCTGGCATTAGCATTGATCGCCAGCAATGACAATACGGCAACAAATAACCATCGGCGCATAAACTTTCTCCTGAAAGGGTTCGTGAAACTCATTTAATTCTAGTCTATGCTACTCGCTGTTTCAGTGATGTAAACTGAAAGAAATTCCCTAACAGAAATACAAGGAGCTAATCCATGAACTTATTCCAAAAAACTCTAGCTATCATCTTCGCTGCCGCCAGTATCGCAACCGTTTCCAGCGTTATGGCAGACGAACAAAAAACCCCAGAAGAAGCAGCGATTGACTACCGCAAAGCCTCTTTCGGCATGATCAAACACCACTTTGGCCCAATGGGCGCGATGGTCAAGGGCGACAAAGAATTCAACGCTGAAGAATTTGCGAAAAATGCTGAAGCAGTTGCTACGTTGAGCAAATTCCCAATGAACGGTTTCATTGCCGGTAGCGACATGGGCGAAACCGAAGCCAAAGATAACATCTGGTCAAACATGGACGATTTCAAAAAGAAAATGGAAACCTTCCAGATTGAAGCAGCGTCGTTAGCTGAAATCGCAAAAGGCGGTGATATGGCAGCGATCAAGCCACAATTTGGCAAAGTGGGCGAGTCTTGCAAGGCTTGTCATAAGGAATATAAGGAAGATTAAACCATCGTTTCAAACCTCCCCGAATCCGGGGAGGTTCACACCACCATTAACCAATCCGTACTGAATCCGGTGCTTTGGGGAAATGCGGCAAACTGGTTTCAGCAACAAGCCCTGCTTGCGCTGCGGCTTTCAGCTCATCTGCTTTTCTGTCGACTACCCAGTCAGTAATACCCGCCCCAATCCACATGCTAAACAAGGCAACCCACGCGGTAATGACTAAAATCGCGCCACCGGTAACACCAGCACCTACCGCACAACCACCCGCAAGCATCCCGCCAAACCCCATCAAAGCCGCGCCGATAAAAAAGCGGGCAAAGCCACTGTCGGAGGTGAATTGTTGCCATTTGAATTCATGCGTCACCAAAGCCGCCAGCAATGAGCCTAAAAATACGCCGGGTACTAAACCCACATCAAAGCTCAGTGGCAATGTCGGTTGATTGATCAAACCCATCAAGGTATCGGCTGAAGAACCCGTGAAGCTCACGCTTTTAACCGCCACAATGTCAAAGGAATTAGCGGCTTGTAGACTAGTTAACAACCATCCCAAAGCCACGGACAAGCCGGTAATAACCGCCGCGACACCCCACCATTTACTCAGTTGGTGACGCTTGGCAAACCACAAACCTAGTAAAAATAAAGCGACACCGATGATCAAACCACCGTAAGGAGGCAACCAACTGGCGAAACTGCGGGATTGACCATCAACCAGCCACCATGAGGAAAGCTCTTCGCGCAACGGTGACAACCCGCCACGCAATGACGCTTGCGCCACAATTGTTACCACCAGCCCCGCTACCATCGTGCGCATATTGCCGGTTGCCGACAACACCAACAAACGACTGGCGCAACCACCGGCTAACACCATGCCCGCACCGAATAACAACCCGCCAATAATTGCCCCCGACATCGAGCCGGTATTGTTCAATTGGCGAATTTGCCCGGTATCAATCGCGCCGGTTCCAATGAAATATTGGGTGGCAATCATGGCAGCACTGAACGCCAGTAACCAGATGGCAAACTTTTTGCCGGTTTGACCGCGCCAGAATTCCACACAGGCCGCCCGTAAGCAAAAACGACTTTGCTGGGCAAAGATACCGAAGGTAAGACCCACCACTAAGCCGATGATGGCGGATATTTCTTCAGTCGCGAAGTGCTCTAATAAGGTTTCGTAATTCATGCTCTGCTCCCCTTTCCGATGAGGAGGAGGCATCGGAAAGTCATTCAATAAACGATGGGGAGCATTCTATATGCGTATATTAACGAATGCTAATGATCTGTATCAAAATAATTGCAGTTTATCAAAAACCGAACTCAAGCGGCCAGCCATGTAATCCCGCTAAACACTGCTGCATACACCGCCACAAACACCAATACGCCCAACCATACAGGCTTAAACCTTAGCCCAACTGGCGGCGGCGATTGTTCCACAGGCCAATCTGCCTTACCACTCACCATTGCTTTGATCAAATTGGTGCGCTTATGGAAACGGTAAAACAGCACGGCGGCAATGTGCGCCGCAGCCAGTAGCAAAATACCATTGAAGGTTAAGTGATGAATAGAGGTCAAAACTTCAGCCGTATCCGCCGTTACCAACCCGATTAACGGCCCTTCGGTCATAATATCATCGGTAGCAAACAACCCGGTACTCGCCTGCATCAGCACTGCCAGCACCAAAGCCACCACCATCCACGCTCCCAACGGGTTATGCCCCGCATGAAACGCTGTTGCCTTAGTGCGCAACTCACTGAAATGTGTCAAGGCGTGACGCGGCGATTTCAAAAACTGCGCAAACCGCGCCGTATCGCTACCGATAACACCCCAAACCACCCGAAACACCACCAAAGCCAGCAGGAAAATCCCGCTACGTTCGTGCCACACCATCCAGTTACCGCCGATTTCCGCGCAAAACCACGAGAAACCAATGCCGAGAACCAATGCCCAGTGAAACAACCGTGTGGGTAAATCCCACAGCCTGACGGGAATCGTTTGCATTATTTCAAACCTAAAACATCCTGCATGTCGAACAAACCGGTGTTTTTGTCCTGCAACCATGCAGCAGCACGCACCGCACCTTTGGCAAACGTCATGCGGCTGGATGCTTTATGGGTAATTTCCACGCGCTCACCAATATCCGCAAACATCACGGTATGATCACCGACCACATCGCCCGCCCGCACCGTGGCAAAACCAATGGTTTGACGCTCACGTTCGCCAGTAACACCTTCACGCCCGTAGACCGCGCACTCTTTCAAATCACGTCCTAACGCATTCGCCACCACTTCGCCCATGCGTAATGCAGTGCCGGAAGGTGCATCAACTTTGTGGCGATGGTGCGCTTCCACGATCTCAATATCGACGCTATCGCCTAGCACCCGCGCTGCCATATCCAACAGTTTCAGGCACAAATTCACCCCGACACTCATGTTAGGCGCGAATACCACACCGATTTGCTGGGCGGCTTTAGCAATCGCTGCCTTACCCGCGTCGTCAAAACCGGTCGTGCCAATGACCATTTTCTTGCCTTTTGCCACACACCAGTTGAGGTGCAGCAAGCACGGTTCCGGGCGGGTGAAATCAATCAGCACGTCGAAATCGTTAGCGGCTTCGTCTAGGGTCGGGGCGATAATGACACCATTTTTACCGATGCCTGCAACTTCGCCCGCATCCGCTCCAATCAAGGAACTGGCAGGATGCTCAGTGGCAACGCTCAGTGTTAACCCTTCGACTTGCGCACACGCCTCAATCAAGGCTTTACCCATGCGCCCCGCCGCGCCTACCACCGCTACTCTGGTCATTTTTTGTCACCTTCAAACAGGTCTTTAAAGAAACTTTTGGCTTTATCTGTCCAGCCGTGTTCTTTCGGGCTGTGTTTCTTGCCGCCTTCGTGCATGGAGGTATCCAGCTCTTCCAGCAACTCGCGCTGACGCTTGGTCAAATTCACCGGGGTTTCGACGATAACCCGGCAAATCAAATCACCAGCGGTTGCGCTACGCACCGATTTTACACCCTTGCCACGCAAACGGAACTGCTTACCGGTCTGGGTTTCTGCCGGGATTTTGAGATTGATTTTGCCTTCCAACGTCGGCACTTCCAATTCGCCACCCAATGCTGCGGTGGTAAAGCGAATCGGCATTTCGCAATGCAAAGTGTCGCCGTCACGCTGGAATAAAGGGTGCGCTTTGACAAAAACTTGCACGTACAAATCACCGGCTGGCCCGCCATTCACGCCGCCTTCGCCTTCACCGGCTAAACGCACGCGGTCGCCATTGTCCACTCCGGCTGGAATGCGCACTGACAAGGTTTTCTGCTTTTCCTTACGGCCTTGACCATGACAGTCAGGGCAAGGATCAGCAATGATTTTCCCGGAACCGTGACAATGTGGGCAGGTTTGCTGAATCGCGAAAAAGCCTTGCTGCATCCGCACTTGTCCGTTGCCATGACAGGTGGGGCAGGTTTGTGGGTGCGTACCCGGTTTTGCACCGGAACCGTTACAGGTTTCACAGCTTTGTAAGGACGGTACACGGATGTCGGTGGTAGTACCGAATACCGCTTCTTCCAGCGTCAACTCAAGGTTGTATTGCAGGTCGCTGCCACGGTACGCACGATTACCACCGCCGCCGCCGCCACCGCGTCCACCACGACCGCCGCCGCCACCAAAGATGTCGCCGAAAATATCTTCAAAAATATCGCCAAAACCACCTTGTCCGTTACCCGGTCTGCCGCCGCCAGCCGATGCATCCACCCCGGCATGACCAAACTGGTCATAAGCTGCACGCTTTTGAGAGTCGCTGAGGATTTCATACGCTTCTTTGGCTTCTTTAAATTTAGCTTCAGCCTCGGCGTTATCGGGGTTGCGGTCAGGATGGTATTTCATCGCCAAGCGACGAAACGCCTTTTTCAGGTCGTCTTCGCTGACGTTTTTCTGAACCCCAAGGATTTCGTAATAATCCCGTTTGGACATAGATCGATTCCTGTAATGTAGGAAAACCCCTCACTTTAATATCCCCCCATCCTAACCTTCCCCCGCAAGGGGGGAAGGAACAAGAGGGAGTGAGGGGTCAATATTGTCTTACTTTTTCTCTTCAAACTCGGCATCAACGATGTCGTCGCCCGGTTTGCCGCCTTGCGTACCACAAGAACCATCGCCGCAACCGTCAGGGCCACAGCCACCTGCTTGACCTGCCATTGCTTGCATCAGCTTGCCGGATGCATCCAACAACGCTTCAGTTTTGCGTTCAATGACTTCTTTGTTGTCGCCTTTGACTGCTTCTTTGAGTTCGCCAATCAGGGATTCGATATTAGCACGATCCGCACTTTCGACTTTCTCGCCGTATTCTTTCAGCGATTTTTCAGTGCCGTGAATCATATTGTCCGCTTGATTACGTGCGTCAACCAATTCGCGCTGCTTTTTGTCTTCTTCAGCGTGCGCTTCGGCATCTTTGACCATTTGTTCAACTTCTGCATCAGATAAGCCGGAAGAAGCTTTGATCACGATGTTTTGTTGCTTACCGGTCGACTTGTCTTTCGCGGTAACGTTCAAAATACCGTTCGCGTCGATGTCAAAGGTGACTTCGATTTGCGGCATACCGCGTTGTGCTGGCGGAATGTCTTGCAAGTCAAAACGCCCCAGAGACTTGTTGTCACGCGCCATTTCGCGCTCACCTTGGATAACGTGTACGGTAACAGCCGTTTGGTTATCTTCTGCGGTCGAGAACACTTGCGATGCCTTGGTCGGAATCGTGGTGTTTTTGGTAATCAGTTTGGTAGAAACGCCGCCCATGGTTTCAATGCCCAATGACAACGGGGTAACGTCCAACAACAGGATGTCAGTCACGCCGCCGCTCATTACGCCACCTTGAATCGCCGCACCAACTGCAACCGCTTCATCAGGGTTCACGTCTTTACGTGGCTCTTTGCCGAAGAAGTTTTTCACCGCTTCCTGGACTTTTGGCATACGGGTTTGACCGCCAACCAAGATTACATCATTGATTTGCGAAGCAGACAAACCTGCGTCTTTCAATGCAACTTTGCACGGCTCAATGGTGCGGCTGATCAAATCATCAACCAATGATTCCAACTTGGCGCGGGTCACTTTGATATTCAAGTGTTTCGGGCCGGTCGCATCCGCAGTAATGTACGGTAAGTTAACGTCAGATTGTTGGCTGGTAGACAGCTCAATCTTAGCTTTTTCCGCACCATCTTTCAGACGTTGCATTGCCAATGGATCGCCTTTGAGGTCGATACCGCTGGTTTTACGGAATTCGTCTGCCAGATAATCAATCAAGCGCATATCGAAGTCTTCACCACCGAGGAAGGTGTCACCGTTGGTGGAAAGCACTTCAAACTGCATTTCGCCGTCAACGTCAGCGATTTCGATAATGGATACGTCGAATGTACCACCACCTAAGTCATACACCGCGATTTTGCTGTCGCCCTTGGCTTTGTCCATACCGTAAGCCAGTGCGGCTGCGGTTGGTTCATTGATGATACGCTTGACTTCCAGACCAGCGATTTTACCAGCGTCTTTGGTGGCTTGACGTTGTGAATCGTTGAAGTATGCCGGAACGGTAATGACTGCTTCAGTCACTGGTTCACCGAGGAAATCTTCAGCGGTTTTCTTCATCTTCATCAACACACGCGCAGAAATCTCTGGCGGAGCCATTTTACGACCACGCACGTCTACCCATGCGTCGCCATTGTCAGCTTTGACAATTTTGTACGGAACCAGTTTGATGTCTTTTTGAACCGCATCTTCTTGAAAGCGGCGACCGATCAAACGCTTAATCGCATACAGAGTGTTTTCAGGGTTAGTGACCGCTTGGCGTTTCGCGGTTTGACCAACCAGCACTTCATCTTCAGTGAAGGCAATAATGGATGGGGTGGTACGATCACCTTCAGCATTTTCAATAACACGCGGCTTGTCACCGTCCATGATGGCAACGCAAGAGTTAGTTGTACCGAGGTCGATACCGATAATTTTTCCCATGATGTCTATCTCCAGAATACTTTTGTTAACTTAAACAATTGGCTTGTTTATGTGGGGTTATCCAGCCCTTTTCAAGAGCGGTTGTCACAGAATATTTATTTTTTACAGACCATGACCATTGCCGGACGCACCACCCGACCGCTCATCACGTAGCCTTTTTGCATGACAAGGGAAACGGTGTTGTTGTCAAAATCCGGGTGCGGTTGCATCGACATGGCTTGGTGATGTTCGGGATTGAAAGCATCACCGGGTTCGCCCACGGCGGTAATATTGAATTTTTCCATCACAGTCTCGAACTGCTTGAGGGTTAATTGCATCCCCTCACGGATTTGTGCCAGATCACCCTGCGCCTGCAAACCCATTTCAATGCTGTCAATGACGGGAATTAACGCTTCAACAAAACGTTGCACCGCGTATTTGTGCGCGTCTTCCACTTGCTTATCAGCGCGACGGCGTTGGTTGGCAAGCTCTGCCTGAGCGCGTAAGAATTGTTCGTAATTGTCAGCCGCTTCAGCTTTGGCTGCTTCAAGTTCAGCTTGTAACTGCGCTAACTCACTGGGTACTTCGCTGGGCGCGGCATCGTTTGCAGGGGCAGATGCTTCGGGTAATTCTTGGGCATTATTGTCTTTTGGGTCAGTCATTGTGCTACTCCACGGCGATTAAGATCATATCGTCGTGAAGAGTGGGGGTTTAGATCAGGATTTCAAGGCAAACAGGTCAACGTCCACTGAATAAAATCACGCCCCATTGACGCGGTTGGTGTACAGCATCCGCATTCTGGGCAATCCAGCCAATTTTTTTATCACGTGCACCGCCGTCATCGTCATCATTAATATGGACATCAACCGCGACGCGCTGCTTCACTTGCGGGGTGACACCAAACACCTGCCAAGGAATCCACGCCTCCAGCACATAACCATCCGCCGTGGCACGCATATCGGTGTTAATACTGGCAAGCAAGGCATCGCTAATCGGCGCAGACCCTGCCCCCAATAACGGTTGCTCGAAGCCGCAGCCGAATATCAGCCGGAAATCATTGCGCCCGTCCAGCGTTTCACCGCGACTATTATCCGCATCGAACAGTAACTCGATGGAATCATCATCACTCAAATCCACGGAATCTTGCACCCACTGTTCGTCATACACCCGCACGCTGAAATACAGGTAATCCTCGTCCCACTTACCTTGCCATTTACCGAAGGAATCGCGTTTTGCCCAATCTTTGGTTTCCAGCAATACATCCAAGGTGCGCGGGTTTTCCAGAAAAAAGAAACGATCCGGGTCAGTTGCCGGTCGCCATACAATCACCGGATCATCCGGGTTACGCGGCTTTTGCGGCGATGCAGGCTCCACACTGGCGGGCGTAGATGCTGCAAGCTGAGTAGCGGCATTTTTCGCCATGACATCCATCACTGCGGCGTATTTGTAAGCCTGTTCACGCGGCTGGCGAATATGCTCTTTTAACCCCCAGCAACCGTACCATTGGCAAGTGCGTGGTGCTGAAAACAACATCAATAATTTACCACCAGCCGCCTGCCAACCGTTGAGAAAATCGCGATACAACGCCCCCATGCGCGGGTCACGATTCGCCGCAAAAAATAACGGATTAGGGTGTTGAGCCGCGTCGCGCGTTACCCAATCGACCAAACCTTGCCCGCCCTCGTAACCCAATAAATCAAGCCCGTATTGTTGCGCCAAAGTCGCTTGTTTACCCACCATTTTCAGCACTTCCGGCAACGAACGGTAAGATTCCGGGTCAGTGGTTAATTGGAAAATCTCATCCACCGTGGTCGACTCGCGGAAGCCTTTAACGTTACCGCCAAAATACGGCGCAATCGCCACCGCATCCACAAAACGGTAAGTTTCATCGTAATTCAACAGTTTCTGGGTAATATCCGGGCGGGTATCCCACGCACCTAACACCCGCACAAAACGTTCGCGCCCCCCGAATACATCCTCCCACAATGCAAACAGTTCGCGGGAACGCTGAGCGTAATAGCGATAACCCGCCTCCACCGCGTGATTGCCGTAACCCAGTTCAATGCCTTTTTTCTGGGTATATTCGCTGTGGGAAAAGGTGGTGTTCCACGCTTCATTGGTGTATTCCAGATACACTTTCAAGTTTGGCTGCAAATGATCGCGGACATACGCCGCAAACGAACGCATATACTCATCGTCTGCCGCGTGCGGTAAATTAAACCAGGCATCCTTATTTAAGCGATTCGCCAGATCAACCATCACCTCGATGGGTACGCCGCGTGCGCCATAAGTTCCGCCCCAGTTGGCTTCCTCAAAACGCGGACGATCCTGCCAGTGCACCACCGGATTACGGGTAATTCCTGACATTCCCATAAAGCGGATCGTGCTGAAATCCTTCATAAAACGCAGGTAATCGGGGTTAAACACAATGCTTTGGTAATAGCGTTCAAACGGCAAATAATCCCCCGCTGGCGCACACGCTTGCGCCGTCATAACCCAGGTTAACGGATCACGCTGACAAATGCCGCCCGGTGGCAAAATACGAATATTGCGCAACGGATTAGCACTATCGGTTTGAGTAATCACCACACTCGCATCCAGCAAACCGTCCGCTCCGGCAACAAAACGGATAACTTCGCGCCCCGCCGCTTGCGACACCACTTTTACGTCATGTCCGTAGCGTAATTTACCCACGCCGTCATACAACACGCTGTAATCGCCTTCGGGCAAAATTTCAGGCGGTAATTTGCCCAAAAACTTCGTGCCAGCCTCGCCACCACGCAAATCCGTTGGCCAACCGTTGCTATCGTATTGCACATTATCTGAGCGCAGCCCCAGCACATTTTCAGCAAACGGGCTGGCAACGCGGAATAAGTCGATGAAAGGAATACTCGCATCTTCGTAGTGAATTTCGTTGGCGTTAATCCCCAGCGAACCCGCTTGGGTAATGCCGGGTAAGGTAACATGTTCTGCGGGCACATTACTCACCGGCAAGGTCGGAGTGTCGCCAAAATAACGGTAGGCAAACAAACCAAGCTGCACTAAAAACAGCAGCAACACGCACAATAATAGGAAGGTAAGGGTTTTTCGTAGCATCCGCACAGTGTAGGTGAGTCGCTGGCATTTACCAGCACTTTTCCACCAACGGCGGGATTCTGCCTCTATTCTGCGCCCATTTGCACCGCCGCGCCGCAGCCTCTACCATTGGTGTTTTCCACACCACAGTGCCGCACAACTATGCCAAACATTGACCTCAAAGCCGTTGAAGACAAATTGGTTGCTGCCCGTACCCGACTGATTTTAGACAAACCGTTTCTGGGCGCGTTGGTGCTGCGTTTACCGTTGCAAATCGCGAATCCGGCTTGGTGTCCAACCACGGGTACGGATGCCCGCAAGTTTTATTACAACCCCGAATACGTGCAGGAATTACGCACCGACGAAGCCCAATTTGTATTAGCCCACGAAGCCTTGCACTGCGCTTTATCGCATTTTGCGCGTCGTCAACACCGGGTAAAACACCGCTGGGATTTAGCCTGCGATTACGCCATTAACCCGATCTTGCTGGCAGATGGCTTAAAACCGCCCCCCGGCATGATTATGATGAAAGAATACGTCGGCATGAATGCGGAAGAAATTTACCCGCTACTCGACGATAACGACATGACCGAAACGCTGGATCAACACCTTTACGACAAGGAAAACGACCCGGCGGAAGGTGGGCGCGACACCAGCGACAACCCACTGGATAACCGCGATAAACAGGAAGAACCACCGCCGCCCAAAGACAGTAAATCTGAAAATACCCCACAACAAGGCGAAGGCTCAAAAGGCTCAGGGCAACAACCGGAATTCGACGAACAGTCACAAGGCGGCGCACCACCACCCCCGCCCTTAAGCCAACAAGAAGCCGAAGAATTAAGCGTACAATGGCAGCAACGCCTTGCCGGAGCCGCCCAACAAGCACAGCAAGCGGGCAAACTCAGCGGCATCATGAAACGACTGGTGGAAGAATTACTGCAACCGCGTTTGCCTTGGCGCACCTTACTCGCGCATTACATGACGGCGGTAGCGCGTGACGATTACAGCTACACCCGTCCTTCCTCGCGACGTGGTGATCCGGCGATTTTCCCCACTTTAAAAAGCCATCAAATTAATGCGGTCGTGGCTTTGGATGTGAGCGGTTCCGTCAATGACAAGGAATTGCAGGATTGCCTGTCGGAAATCAACGCCATCAAGGGGCAAGTTCGCGCTGCGGTCACGTTATTGGCGTGCGATTCCGAGATTGT
This sequence comes from Thiothrix unzii, assembly GCF_017901175.1. Taxonomy (NCBI): domain Bacteria; kingdom Pseudomonadati; phylum Pseudomonadota; class Gammaproteobacteria; order Thiotrichales; family Thiotrichaceae; genus Thiothrix; species Thiothrix unzii. The sequence goes on along the minus strand of NZ_CP072793.1, from coordinate 934,327 downwards.
GGAAGGATTTCCGCGCCGCTTTGAACCGTGGGAAGAAGCCACTTTGCCACAAGCGATGCCAGGCGGTGGTTCAACCGATTTTCGCCCGGTATTCACTTGGACACAGCAACAAGATCAATCGCCAGACTTGTTGGTGTATTTCACCGACGCACAAGGCTTTTTTCCTGCTACGCCACCCAACTTTCCGGTGATATGGTTGGTCAAAGGTAAATCATCAGTGCCGTGGGGAACGCGGGTGCAGTTGAATTGAACGAACCGGAACAACTTATGTCCCATCCACAATTGCCGCTATAATCCGCAAACGCGCTAACACCGCTGATTCGCCGTTCAACTGAGAAATAAGAATGCATCACAATAAAACCGATCTACTGGCACTCGCAAAAGCCGTTATTGAAACCGAAATCGAAACTCTGAAAGCTCTGCCAGCGCGTTTGGATGATTCCTTTGTGCAAGCCTGCGAAGCCATTTTAGCCTGCCAAGGGCGCGTTATTGTCACGGGCATGGGCAAATCCGGGCATATCGGCAATAAAATGGCGGCAACCTTCGCCAGCACCGGCACACCTGCGTTTTTCCTGCACCCCGGCGAAGCCAGCCACGGTGATTTGGGGATGATTGTGAATGGCGACGTGATTATCGCGTTATCAAACTCCGGCACCAGCGATGAAATTCTTTCGATCCTGCCGGTAATTCGGCGTTTGAATGTCAAAATCATTGCGATGACGGGCAACCCACAATCACCGTTAGCAGAAATGGCGGATTTTCACCTGTACACGGGTGCGGAAAAAGAAGCCTGCCCATTGGGGCTTGCGCCAACCTCCAGCACCACGGCGACATTGGTGATGGGCGATGCGTTAGCGATTGCGTTACTCGAAGCTCGCGGCTTTACGGCAGAAGATTTTGCGCGCTCCCATCCCGGCGGACGCTTGGGTAAACGCTTGCTGGTACACGTGCGTGACATTATGCACAGCGGCGATGAAATCCCCCAAGTCTCGCCTGAAATCAGTTTGCAGCAAGCCATTTTGGAAATGACCCGCAAAAAGCTCGGCATCACCAGCATAGTCGCCACCGACGGGCAGTTGCTGGGTATTTTTACTGACGGGGATTTGCGCCGCTCGTTTGAAAAAGGCATTAGTTCGTTGGAACAACCGATCAGTGCGCTGATGACTACCCGTTTTCAGACCATTACCGGCAACCGTTTGGCGGTAGACGCGCTCAATCAGATGGAAGCGCACGCAATTACCGTGCTGCCAGTCGTGCAGGATGGGCGCATTACCGGTATTATCCACATGCATGATCTTTTACGCGCAGGAATCGCCTGATGTACGCCATGACACAACACACCTTCCCCGAAACATTGCTGGCACGCGCCCGCGACATCCGCTTGGTGATTTTTGACATTGACGGGGTATTGACCGATGGCAGTCTGTTTTTTGACAACAACGGGCAAGAATACAAAGCGTTTAATTCCAAAGACGGGCATGGCATCCGCATGTTGCTGGAGGGCGGGATTGAAATCGCGCTGATTACCGGACGGCAATCGGAACTGGTATTACACCGCGCTGATAACCTGAAGATTCCGCGTGACCGTATTTGGCAGGGCTACCGTGATAAACGCCCCGCTTTTGACGATTTGCTAGCAAAAACCGGGTTAAGTGCAGCTAATATTGCTTACGTGGGCGATGATGTGGTGGATTTACCTGTCATGGCGCAAGTGGGCTTGGCCATTGCGGTGGGTGATGCGCATTATTACGTGAAACAACACGCGCATTGGGTGGCGCAAACCGCTGGCGGGCGCGGTGCGGCACGCGAAATCTGCGAAATGCTGTTACACGTCCAAGGTAAACTGCAAGCCAAACTGGAAAGCTACCTCACATGAAAGCGTGGGTTATTTTGATTGCTGCCTTGTGCTTAATCTTGGTAATTACCCAGATGGAAGATTACTTTGGGCAACAATACAGCGGCGGCTTGGCCTCAGAAAAAGATCACGTAGACTATTACTTTGTAAACTTTGCCCTGATGGAAACCCAAGCCGATGGCACGATCAGCCAACAAGTATCCGGGCAGCACCTGACGCATTGGAAATTACAACAACAAAGCACCATTATTGCCCCAGTGATTAGTGATGGCGTTGACCCGCAGCAGCGCGTGCATATGCTCGCGGATACCGCGCACATGAACCAACAAACGCAACAAGCCAAATTGCTGGGCAATGTCCATAGCTATCAGGCAACACACGCGGGCAAAGGTGGCTTTGACCTTTACACCGACCACTTGGATTACGATTTGAAAAACCGGGTGGCTTCGACTGACGCTAAAGTTGACATCACCACCCCCTCCGGCACAATCCAAGCCGTGGGAATGAACGCCAAACTCGACGAAGATTTATTGAGATTTAATGCCAATGTCCATTCAACCTACCCTGTTAAATAAAGGGCTGTTATGCCTGTTGCTGGCTTATGCGGCTCCCGTGTTCGCCGTACAAGGTGACGTGGAACAACCCCTCTCGATTGAAGCAGATACTGCCGTTTTCGACCGCAATAAAGGTACGGCAACTTACGATGGCAATGTCATCGTCAAGCAAGGCACGCTGGAAATTCTCGCCGCCCACGTGGACATCCTCGCGCCCGAAAACGAAATTCAGCAAGTGATTGCTACCGGCTCCCCGGTGAATTTCAAGCAAGAAATGGACAATAAAAAACTCGCCAAAGGCAAATCCACCAAGATGGAATACTTTGTCAGTGACAAGCGTTTGGTGTTAACCGGCGAGTCGGAATTGGAACAAGATCAGGATAAATTAACCGGCAATAGCATTGTGTACCTGATTGATAGCGGGGAAATCGTAGCCGACGGCAAAGGCGGCAAATCCGGGCGTATTACTGCCACCTTCTTCCCTAGTAAAGCTGCCGAATGAACACCTTAAGCGCAAACAATCTGCAAAAGCGTTACAAACAACGCCAGATTCTCAAAGGGGTTGACCTTTACATCAACAATGCCGAAGTCGTAGGTTTACTCGGCCCTAACGGCGCGGGCAAAACCACCTGCTTCTATATGATCGTAGGCTTGGTAGGCGCGGATGAAGGGCAAGTCTTGCTCAATGGCAAAGACATTACCGACGCACCGATGCACCAACGCGCCCGCGAAGGTATTGGGTATTTAGCCCAAGAAGCCAGCATTTTCCGCAAATTGACCGTGCAGGAAAATCTGATGGCGGTGCTGGAAATGCGTAAGGATCTAAACCGTCAGCAACGTCTGGCAAAAGCTGACAGCTTGTTGGAAGAGTTCCAGTTAACTCATTTACGTAACAGTTTAGGCATTAGCTTGTCTGGTGGGGAACGTCGGCGGGCGGAAATTGCCCGTGCGCTTGCCACTGAACCGGCGTTTATTTTACTGGATGAACCTTTCGCGGGGGTTGACCCTATTTCTGTGCTGGAAATCCAGAAAATCATCCGGCATCTGGTGGCGCGTGATATTGGGGTACTGATTACCGACCATAATGTGCGCGAAACTTTAGGGATTTGTCACCGCGCTTACATCCTCAGCGAAGGCAAAATTCTGGTAGCGGGCACACCGGCTGAAATTCTGCGTGATGAACAAGCGCGGCGGGTGTATTTGGGCGAAAACTTCACCTTGTGAGTCAGCCCACATTCACCTGTATTAACGCATCTTTGCACACCACAACGATTAGGGTAGTATGAAGGCATGAAAACTGCATTCATGCTCGTGCTGGGCAAAAGGAACAACAAGAATAATGCTTAAACAAGGATTTGATCTCCGGCTGGGTCAGACATTATCCATGACCCCCCAGTTGCAACAGGCTATCCGCTTGCTGCAATTGTCTTCGCTTGAGTTGCAAGAAGAAATCCAGCAAGCACTGGAAGAAAATCCTTTGCTGCAATTATGTGAGGAAGCGGAAGACAAGGATGCCAGCAATGCCCTGCAAGCGGGTGAAGCTCCTAATACTACTTCAGAAGAAGCGTCCAGTACCGCTGATACGCCTCAACTCGACAGCGAAATTCCCGATGAACTAGGCCACGATGCCGAGTGGGAAGACACTTACGACACCCGCAGCAGTAACAGCGATAGCAACGGCGACAAAGACGGTTTCCTCGAAAACCAGCAAAGTGCTGACAGTGGCTTGCAAGAGCATTTGTTATGGCAAATTAATATGAGCAATTTATCCGACACGGATAAATACATTGCCAGCTTGCTGATTGGCTCTTTGGATGATGCCGGTTATTTATGCGATTCCCTCGATGAGATTTTCGCACTGTTGAGCGATGATTTACTGGTCGAGATGGAAGATGTTGAGGTTGTGCTCAAGTACATTCAGCATCTTGACCCGCCCGGTGTGGGTGCGCGTGATTTGCGCGAATGCTTACTCATTCAGCTAGAAAAATACCCCGAAACCCGTTTGTTGTTCAAAGCACGCCAGCTCGTCGAAAAACATCTGGACTTAATGGAACGACGCGATTATAAAGAAATACAGAAAAGACTAAAAATAGATCAGAATGATTTGGAAGGCATGATCGTTTTGTTGCGTAGCTTGCAACCCCGACCAGGCAGTGCTTTTTCTAATTCTACCCCTGACTATATCGTTCCTGATGTTTTTGTACGCAAGTTTAAAGGACAGTGGGTGGTTTCGTTAAATGCTCAAGTAACGCCTAGCTTACAAATCAATCAGTATTACGCTGACATGCTTGGTCATGTCAAAAATGACAGCGATTCCAGCTATTTCAAGACCAATCTGCAACAAGCCCGCTGGCTGATCCGTAGTGTGGAAAGCCGTAATAGCACCTTACTCGGTGTTGCAAAAGCAATTGTTGATCGTCAGAGTGCTTTCATGCAATATGGGGAACAGGCGATGAAGCCGTTAGTACTCAGGGATATTGCAGAAGAGTTAGAAATGCACGAGTCCACCATCTCCCGCGTCACCACCAGTAAATACATGCACACCCCGCGCGGTGTCTTCGAGTTCAAATACTTTTTTTCCAGCCAAGTCGACACCGACACTGGTTCCAGTTGTTCATCAACCGCAATCCGAGCCATGCTCAAAAAGCTGATTGCAGAGGAAAGTCCAGCAACCCCCCTAAGCGATAATCAATTGACAAATCTGCTGAATCAGCAGGGCATCAACGTGGCACGGCGAACCGTAGCCAAGTACCGTGAAGCAATGTCTATCGCTCCATCCCATGAGCGCAAGGCTTTGCTTCCGAGCTGAACCCTATCCCACTGCAAAGGGATAAGGTTTTCCATGACCTGAAAAAAGGAGCTTGCAATGCAATTAGAAATCACTGGTCATCATCTTGAAGTGACAGATTCCATGAGTGCTTACATCCGTGAGAAAGCGGATCGTCTGAAACGTCACTTTGATCAGGTAATGAACATTCACTTTATTTTGGAAGTCGAAAAACAGCAGCATAAGGCGGAAGCTACCCTGCATGTTAGCGGCAACCACATTTTTGCGAATGCTCATGCCAACGATATGTATGCAGCCATTGATGCCTTGACTGACAAACTGGATCGCCAGATTGTCAAGCACAAGGAAAAGGTGAAAGATCACCATCGCCAAGAAGCCGCACAACTGGTTGATGTGGCAGCGTCGGCGGATTAACTCACGATGGACATAACTACCCTACTGACCCCGGAACGTATTGCCCATGCGCAGGAAATGTCCAGCCGCAAACGGGTGTTTGAACGCTTGGCAGAACTACTTGCCAGCGCACAAGACGGTCTTAGTGCCGAGGTTATCTTTGATGCCCTAACTAACCGGGAAAAGTTGGGTAGTACCGCATTGGGGAATGGCGTTGCCCTTCCCCATACCAGCATTGTCATCCCTGAAGCACGCGGGGCTTTGTTACTGTTAGAAGAAGGACTCAAAATGGACGCGCCGGATAAAAAACCCGTGCAAGTGTTCATGGCGATTCTGGTTCCGGCAGACAAAGCCTCCGACTTCTCGCCCTGCATTACCGAATTAGCCAGCATTTTGCTGCAAAAACCGTTGTTAGAGCAGCTTTACCATTACCGTGAACCTGCTGACATTCTTACCTATTTCAATGGTTTGTTACTCCCCACACCGCAGTACTACGCGACTGCGCTGGCGGCATAGCCGATGCACCTTGTTATCATCAGTGGCATGTCAGGCGCGGGTAAGAGTTACGCCTTACACAATTTAGAAGACAGCGGCTATTACTGTATTGATAACCTGCCCTCGCAATTACTGGAAGCGTTGCTGGGCACGGCACAAATTGCCAACCAAACCCATTTAGCCATCGGCATTGATATTCGTGGTGGCAAAGCCAGCGTTGCTGAAATCCCAACAATCATTAAACGGGTACGTCAGCGCGTCCCCAATACACAACTGATTTACTTGTATTCCGATCAGGACACCCTGCGCAAACGTTACAATGAAAGCCGCCGTCGGCATCCGCTTTCTTCCGAAATGCTGGAGCTGGATAAGGCTATTAGTCTGGAAGCTTCGCTACTTAACCCGCTGTCGATTAATGCCGATTTACGCATTGATACCTCCCACACTAGTATTTACGATTTGGGGCATTTACTGAATGCCCGGATTAATCAGGCTGAGCCAAAAAAATTGTCGCTCATGGTGCAATCGTTTGGTTTTAAACACGAAGCACCCTCAGACACGGACTTTTTGTTTGATGTGCGCTGTTTACCCAATCCGTATTGGGTTCCTGAATTACGCCACTTGACCGGCAAAGATCCGGGCATTGTAAGCTGGCTCGAAACTCATAATGCCGTACATCAGATGTACCACGATATTCGTGATTTCTTGGATCGGTGGCTGCCTAATCAAGAGGGGCATTGTCAACGAGCCTACCTGACGGTTTCTATTGGTTGCACGGGTGGACATCACCGTTCTGTGTATCTCGCCGAACGCCTTTACCAGCACTTTCGCAGCACCTTAGGTGATAGCACGGTGTTGCGCCACCGCGAACTCAATGACGTGCGTTAACGCCCGTCCCGCTGTACAATCGGCACGGCATTAAGGCCGCTAAATAACCTTTTACTAAAGCTGGCCTCATTCTTGGGGAGTTATAACCATGCTGCGATTCTTTGACTTCACCAATGGTAAATTGGTCGAGCGCAAATTAACCGACGGACGTTTTGATCAGGCCATGTTGCATACCGGTTGGGTCGATGCGCAAGATACCTCGGATGAGGAGCGTGATCGTTTAGAGGCGTTATTGCATACCGAATTACCAGAATCGGATGATGTTGAAGAAATCGAATCATCGGCACGTTATTTTACCGATAGCAGCGGGATTCATGTGCATTCCCTATTCCTGACACAAAGCGAAGGCCGCATGGATACCACGACGGTGGCATTCATTTTGCAGGCTGAACGCTTGATTACCGTGCGTGAATGCGAATTGGCAGACTTCCGGCTGTTACGGATGCGGGCGCGACGCGGACAAGTTGAAGTGCGTACCCCACGTCACTTACTGTTGACCATGTTTGAGCAAAAAGTGGAAAACTTGGCAGATGCGATTGAAGACATTCATCACGAGTTAGAAATCATTAGCCACCGCGTCTTGGAAGAAACTGAAACCGATTTAGAAAGTGCTATCGACGATTTAGCTGCTTTAGAAGACAGCAACGGTAAAATTCGCCTGTGCTTAATGGATACCCAGCGTTCTATTTCGTTTTTGCAACGTCAATTGCGTGAAAGCAAGGGCGCACAGGAAATCATTCCCGATGTTATCCGCGACATTGATACCCTAATGTCTCACACCACGTTTTTGTTCGATAAAATCAACTTTTTAATGAGTACCACGCAGGGTTTTATCAATATTGAACAGAATAAAATCATTAAGATATTCTCGATTGCGTCGGTGATGTTTTTGCCGCCGACCTTGGTAGCCAGCCTGTACGGGATGAACTTTGAATTTATGCCAGAATTGAAATTCGCTTTCGGTTATCCGATGGCGATTGGCTTGATGATTTTAGCGGGGCTGATTCCCCTCGTTTACTTTAAACGTAAGGGTTGGTTGTAGAGGCGGGCAGAAAGACCCTACCTCTACAAAACACTTGGGTTACTTACCGACGCGCTCACGCACGCCTTGACCCAGCAAATGCACGGTCATAGCGTAGTAGTTGCTGTGGTTGTAACGGGTAATCACGTAGAAGTTGTTATAACCAATCCACGGTTCTTTATAGCCACCCGGTACGGTACTCAGCGCGAGCAAATACGCTGTGCCGCTGCCATTACCGTATTGCGGCGTAATGCCTTGTGCCGCCAATGAGGAAGCGGTGTATTTCACTTTGAAACCGTCTGGCATATTGGCATAAGCATTTGAGCTAACTTGCGCAGGCACAGCCACCGCTCCACCACGCTGCCAGCCATGTTGCGCGAAATAGTTGGCAACGCTACCGATTGCATCAACCGGATTCCACAAATCACGGATACCATCACCGTCAAAATCGACCGCGTAACCGTGGAAGCTGCTCGGCATGAATTGCCCATAACCCATTGCCCCGGCGAATGAACCTTTAGGAGCCAGCGGATCCATGCGCTCACTACGGGTCATCAACATGTAGTTTTTCAACTCTTTAAAGAAGAAATCACTGCGACGTTGGTTAGTAATCGCAGAGGTAACTAACGCATCAATCACGCGATGTTTACCCAAAATGCGTCCCCAACGGGTTTCCACTCCCATAATCCCGATGATGTATTCCGCCGGAACGCCGTAAGTTTGTTCAGCACGCTGCAAATGTGAGCTGTATTGCTGCCAGAATTCAACACCACGCTGAACGTTTGCGGCATTAACGAAACGATCACGGTAAGCAAACCAACCCTTTGGACTACCGGGGTCATTGCTGGTTTGCGCCCACAACCGCGCTACGTCGTCACGGTTACGCACCTGCGAGAATACGCCGTACAGGTAGTTGCGATTAAAACCGCTGCTGGCTGCAAGATTTTCAATGAATCCAATCAATTGAGCATTACCCGCGAAATCACCGCCTAATCCGGCAGCGGAGTAATTACCCACACCCTGCCCGCCGTAACTAACGGACTGCGGATCTTCATTTCTTCCCTGTTTACCATGCCTGCCGTGTTTACCACCCGGCTGCTTTGGAGTCACCGTGCCAACACCGTCATCAGATTCTATTTTTTGCGGTGTCTGACTACAAGCACTTAAGCCTAATGCGAGTACTGCTACTGCGGAATACGTACAAAAATCCCTAAAAAGACGCATCCAATTCTCCTTTGGTTACTGAGTAAACTTCACGAAATTACCCGCCTCTTCAGCAATCGGCGGAAACTGATTAGTAATAGCATCGCTCACCGTCACAGGGTCTGGCGAACTTAACGACGGAAAACGCCAACCGCCGGGCATATAGCCCATTTCATACGGGGCATTAATCATTTTATCCCATACATCACCGGTAAAATCGGTGTAAAAGTCCGGCCAAATGTAGCGGGTGTCGCCCCACGGCTTCATTTCCTTCTTTTTAGGTGCTTGCGGCACAGGGCGCACTGGATAAGGTGATGGTTGACGCTGTTGCATGGCATACGGATTATAAGCCTGCCCGTAGGGGTAAGCCTGATAGCCGGGATACGCACCGTAATAGGGCTGCTGCGGATACATCATGACCGGGGCACGCGGCGCACCAGCATTCGGCTGCGGCGGGAAAGTTAACGGCGGCATCGCTTGCACCTGAGCAGGCATTGCTGCGGGCTGAGGTGCGGCAACGGCGGGTTGTTGCTGCACGGGCGCGGGCGCAGGTTGTGCCGTATGCACACCTGGCATCAAACCCAAAGCCTCAATCGGTGCAGTAACGGGTGGCGTAGTAGCTTCCCCTTCTGCATACGCGGTGTTGCCAAGCAACAGAGCAACCAGCGTTACAACGCCTTGTAGTGTATTCATAGTGTCCGCTACTCAATGTGGTGAATGAGGGTTAGGATAGCAGAAAAGGCTTAGCGGCTGTAAAACACTTTCACCCAGACAGTCCATCCAAAATGCCCAAAATGCTTCCCGGACGCTCCCGTGATTTAGCACGAAAATAGCTACTTTGCTGATAAAACGCCGCATCGCTATTAGCCCACCAACCCGGAATCCCCAGTACTGGCACGGGGTTCAAATGCAACGGCGACAATAATTTCCCCGCCGCTAGGAAATCGGTGATGACATGATCAAGCCATACACGTTGTGCTTGATTATCCTGCGAAAAAAACGCGGGCGGAACTTCGACCAGTAACGCATGAGCCGTTACCCCAACATACGGGGTTAACAGTTTTTCCAGCAGCGCATGACCAATAACAAAACACGCCATGTCATTACCCCACGCATCACGCTGTTCCACAAATAACGTTTGCCAGTCAAAATCCAAAATAGGCTGCAATCCCGCCCGCCGCGTCGACACAATGACCACACCGCTTTCGTCAAATAACGTCAAGGCATCACGTTGCGGAGTACGTTGTTTGCCGTATTGCTGCAAATCTGCTGCGTGTTGCGCATTGATCTGGACTTTGGTACGCGGGTATTGAGACCACATCAGCGCGTTAAAAAAATCATGCCAATTGGCAGGGCGTGTCGCCACCATGCCGTGCTGAAAAATACGCTCTTCGTAATACAATGCGGGAAAAGGTAAGGTCGCATCTTGCGCTACAAACTGGATCGGCATTCCCGATTGTGCTTGTAAATCAACAGGTAACAACCGCTGCAACGCCTCACACTCAGGCCATTGCTGATAACTTAACCACGCATCAGCCGCCGGTAATTGCTGAAAAACCGGGTGTAATGTCGCAAACTGCGGATTCCACACATCCAAATCTGTCACCTATCCGCCACCAAATGATAACTCCTCACCGTGCGTCCATCCGGTTCAACCGAGTGCAAATGCACATCGTAACCCCATAAACGGTGGATATGCCGCAACATTTCATTCACATCCGCACTCAACGGGCGACGCTCGTTGAGCATGTGTTGCAGGGTTAACGCCCGATCACCACGTACATTCACATGATGTACCTGAATGTCCGGCTCCTGATGACTCAGATTGTACTGCCGCGACAATACTTCACGCACCTGCCGATAGCCGTCATCGTTGTGAATGGCGGTAATGTTGATGGTATTTTTACGATCATCATCTTCCAATGCAAATAGGTGAAAATCGCGAATCACTTTAGGTGATAAAAACTGCAAAATGAAACTTTCATCCCGGTAATTACGCATCACCGTATCAAGGGTCGCAATCCAATCCGCTCCGGCAATATCGGGAAACCACCGCCGATCTTCTTCCGTCGGGTGTTCACAAATGCGCCGAATATCACTCATCATCGCAAACCCCAACGCATACGGATTAATACCGTTGTAATAAGGGCTATCAAACGCAGGCTGACTCACCACATTGGTATGCGAAGTGAGGAATTCCATCATAAACCCCTCATTCACCAAGCCCTCGTCATACATTTCATTGAGAATGGTGTAATGCCAAAACGTTGCCCAGCCCTCATTCATTACCTGCGTTTGGCGTTGCGGGTAAAAATACTGCGCCACCTTGCGCACAATACGAATGATTTCACGCTGCCAAGTCGCCAATGCCGGAGAATTCTTTTCAATAAAATATAAAATGTTTTCTTGCGGCTCCTCGGGGAAATGTGTAATCACGCTTCCCGCTTCTTCCTGTAAGCGTCCGCGATGCGGCAAAGTACGCCACAAATCGTTCAAATGCTGCTGAATATACAACTCACGTTCTTGCTGACGTTCGCGCTCTTCTGCGGCGGAAATCGGCGCGGGGCGTTTATAGCGATCCACCCCGTAATTCATTAACGCGTGGCAAGAATCCAGCAACAACTCCACGGATTCCACTCCGTAACGATCTTCGCAGTCACTAATGTATTTTTTAGCGAACATTAAGTAGTCGATAATCGCTTCCGCATCCGTCCATGCGCGGAACAAATAATTGCCCTTGAAAAACGAATTATGCCCGTAACAAGCGTGCGCAATCACCAACGCCTGCATGGTTAAGGTGTTTTCCTCCATCAAATACGCAATGCACGGGTTGGAATTAATCACAATTTCATAGGCCAACCCCATGCGTCCACGGGTGTAGTTTTGCTCCACATTGACGAAATGTTTACCATACGACCAGTGATTGTAAAATAACGGCATCCCCACTGAGGCATACGCATCCATCATCTGATCAGAACGGATAATCTCAATCTGATTCGGATAAGTATCCAACTTAAATTTTTGCTGGGCAATCCGTGCAATTTCTCGGTTGTAAATTTCAATGGTTTCAAATGTCCATTCGGAACTGGTGGAAATATAGGCTTTAGCAACCATTACGCACCCTCCTCGCCCGCGTGCTTACGGAATAACTCGCGAAACACCGGGTAAATTTCGGCATTATGACGCACCCGCTGAATCGCAAACCGCTCCTGAAAATCGCGCTGCAACTGTTCGTACAACTGCCACAAACCTTGCGGATCACGATCACCGATTTCAATATAGGTGTAATATTGCACAAACGGTAAAATCGTCGACAGCAACGCTTCGCCACACCGCGCATTGTCTTCGTGCCAATTATCACCATCGGAGGCTTGCGCCACGTAAATATTCCAAGCATTCGGGGAATAGCGTTCTTCGATAATATTTCCCATTAAATTCAACGCACTGGAAACCACCGTACCGCCGGTTTCGCGGGCGTAAAAAAAGGTTTCCTCATCGACTTCCTGCGCTTGGGTGTGGTGACGGATAAAGACCACTTCGATTTTCTCGTAGTTCTTTTTCAAGAATAAATACAGCAAGAAAAAGAAACGTTTCGCGGTATCTTTAATATCCTGCGTCATTGAGCCGGACACATCCATCACACAAAACATCACCGCTTTCGGCGAAGGCTTCGGCACTTTAACTTTGAGATTGTATTTCAGATCGAAATCATCCAGCCAAGGAATCGTGTGCATCCGCACATTCAGGTGTTCCAATTCCGCCAGCAATAACAAGCGTTGCGCTTCATTATCTTCACTGTTTTCAAGCTGTTCCAACGCGCTCAATTCTGCCAACACTTCGCGGCGACGGCGACGCTCCTTACCCCGCAAGGCAATACGCCGCGCATGGGCACTGCGCATTGAGCGCACAATATTGACCTGCGCCGGATTGCCCACTTCGCTGACTCCGGCACGCTGGTAATCAAAAGAATCCATGCTGGTCAACTGGCGTTTCACCATATTCGGCAACGCTAAATCTTCAAACAAATAATCCAAGAACTCTTCTTGGGTAATTTGGAAGATGAAATCATCATCGCCTTCGCCATCTGCTGAAGCCTGCCCCGAACCACTGCCACCACCCGCGCCACCCGGCGGACGCTGAATACGATCACCCGGCATAAACTCCTTATTACCCGGATGCACCATATCGCGCTTGCCGCCCTGCCCGTGCCGAAACACGGGTTCAGAAATGTCACGCCGAGGGATCGGAATGCTTTCCCCTTGTTCCATATCCGTAATGGTGCGACGGCTCACCGCGTCTGACACCGCTTTACGGATTTGTTGTTGATAACGCTTGAGGAATCGCTCACGATTTACCAAGCTCTTGTTTTTGCTGTTTAAGCGGCGGTCAACAATGTAGGCCATGCAGCCCTCCTTTATTGTGACTTGCGTACCCGTAAATACCACTCCGCCAACAAGCGCACTTGTTTTTCGGTGTAACCGCGCTTCATCATGCGCTCAACAAAATTATCGTGCTTGCGCTGTTCATCCGCCGTCGATTTCGCGCCGTAAGAAATAACCGGCAATAAATCTTCGGTGCTGGAGAACATTTTCATCTCAATCACACGCCGCAATTTCTCGTAACTCGTCCAAGACGGATTGCGCCCACCGTTATTCGCCCGTGCCCGCAACACGAAATTGACGATTTCATTACGGAAATCTTTCGGATTACTAATACCAGCGGGTTTCTCGATTTTTTCCAGATCCGCATTCAGTGACGCACGGTGCAATAACTCACCGGTTTCAGGGTCACGGAATTCCTGATCTTGTATCCAGAAATCTGCGTAAGTCACGTAGCGGTCGAACAAATTCTGACCGTATTCAGAATACGATTCGAGGTACGCCGTTTGAATTTCCTTACCGATAAAATCCACATAACGCGGAGCTAAATACTCTTTAATAAAGCGGATATAACGGTCTTGCAACTCACGCGGGAACTGCTCTTTCTCGATTTGCCGCTCCAACACATACATCAAATGCACCGGATCAGCCGCTATTTCAGTCGCATCGTAGTTAAATACTTTCGAGAGAATCTTAAACGCAAAGCGCGTGGAAAGCCCGTTCATGCCTTCGTCAACACCCGCAGCATCTTGATATTCCTGCATCGTTTTCGCTTTGGGATCAATATCCTTGAGGTTTTCACCATCGTAAATACGCATTTTAGAGAACAAATTGGAGTTTTCCGGCTCTTTCAAACGCGATAGCACAATGAACTGCGCTAACAGTTTCAAAGTATCCGGGGCGCACGATGCCGCAGCCAATGAACTATTAAACAATAGCTTATCGTAAATTTTAATCTCTTCTGTGACCCGCAAACAGTACGGCACTTTCACAATCGAAACGCGGTCGATAAACGCCTCGTTGTTACGATTATTTTTAAAGGTTTGCCATTCAGACTCGTTGGAATGCGCCAAAATCACCCCGGAAAACGGAATCGCACCGATACTTTCCGTACCGTTGTAATTGCCCTCCTGGGTGGCGGTCAACAGTGGATGTAACACCTTAATCGGTGCTTTAAACATCTCCACGAATTCCATCAAACCTTGATTGGATAAGCACAAACCGCCGGAATAGCTGTACGCATCCGTATCATTTTGTGGGTAATCTTCTAACTTGCGAATATCCACCTTGCCGACCAGCGAGGAAATGTCTTGGTTATTTTCATCGCCCGGTTCGGTTTTGGAAACCGCTAATTGGTTAAGGCGCGAAGGGTAACGTTTCACCACCCGAAACCGGGTAATGTCACCCCCAAACTCATGCAAACGCTTCACTGCCCAAGGCGACATCACGGTTTTCAGATAACGGCGCGGAATGCCGTAATCTTCTTCCAGAATTGCCCCGTCTTCTTCCGCATTAAACAACCCCAGTGGCGATTCATTAACCGGAGAGCCCTTGATGGAGTAAATCGGAGCGCGTTCAATCAAGGCTTTCAAACGTTCAGCCAACGACGATTTACCACCGCCCACCGGCCCCAACAGGTACAACACCTGCTTGCTTTCTTCCAGCCCCTGCGCGGCATGGCGCAAAAACGACACGATTTGCTCAATGCAATCTTCCATGCCGTAAAATTCGGAAAATGCCGGGTAACGGCGAATGACTTTGTTAGAAAAAATGCGGCTCATGCGCGGGTCACGTGACGTATCCACCACTTCGGCTTCACCGATGGCATACAACATGCGCTCGGCAGCACTGGCATAAGCCATGCGATCTGCCTTACAAAGGTCGAGGTATTCCTGAAGTGAGTATTCTTCTTCTTGCAGAGCTTCGTAGCGGGACTGATAGTGATTAAATAATTTGCTCATCTTATTCCCCTTGGCTAGTGTGAATGCGGAGTAACAATTCCGCACCCTATCTTTTAGACTAAAGTTGTACCAAAAAGTGTAATTTTTATTTCAAGATCATTGATGCATACAATTTAGTCTAAGCTTGCCACTACTCACATAAATAACCGATGAATGGATATTTAGCATTCCCCACAGGCACAGGCATAAAAAAGCCCCGCAACACCCACTGGTGTGCGAGGCTCTTCAACCAACATTACCAACCTTACGGAGGGCAATCCCAAACGCTGCATTCTTCTTCAGTAATGTGCACATCCGCTGGCGGACTAGTCATTACAAAAGAATCTGTTAAGAACGCTTCGTTGGGTGCTTTGTAAACCAGCACCACACTCGAACCGCTGCGTAACAAACGAATGGTAGATTCCAGACGACGATCAGGCCAGTACAACATAATGCGGGGCGAACTGACAGCCGGACGTAAATCCTCGTCGTCGTCCATAAAATAGATTGACCCTACCATCGCATTGTGGACATCGTAAAGGTGGATTTCTGCCCATACGCCGTGACGGACATGACGATGAATAGTGCGGTAAGACGCAATAGCATGTTGAATCATTGCTTGTTCCTCCATGAAACACTAGAACTTGATTGGGGACTTCAAGGGTTTTAACTAACCCCTCGCACCCTAAAGTTTAGTTCGATTTCAACATCCTATTGTGAATACGCCAAGGACTCCGACAAACGGTATCAATGCGTATCAATACGGTATATCCAGCCTAAAAATTACTTAACGATCAAAGACTAAAGCCATACCTTGTGCCGGAACATCCAACACCTGGCCATCCTGCCACACCAAGCATCCATTCACCCAAGTTGCAGCAATACTGGAGCGGAATTCATAGCCGTCAAACGGAGTCCAGCCACACTTTGATAGGCTATTAGCGTGGGTCGCCAAAAACGGTTTATCAAGATCCACCAACACCAAATCCGCCCAATAACCTTCACGGATATAACCGCGTTCTTTGATATTAAACATCTCAGCAACCGCGTGACTGGTCTTTTCCACAATAAACTCTAGGGAAAAAATACCATCCTGATAATGCTCTAACACCGTTTGCAAAGCGTGTTGCACCAATGGCAAACCCGACGGTGCTTTGAAATAACTTTCGCTTTGTTTTTCACCCCAAGTATGCGGCGCGTGATCTGTACCAATCACATCCAAACGCCCATCCAGCAAGGCTTGAATAATACCTGCACGGTCTTCGGCGGTTTTAATCGCCGGATTACACTTAATCAACGATCCTTTAGTCGCATAATCTTCATCCGCAAAATGCAAGAAATGCACGCACGCTTCCGCCGTAATCCGCTTATCCTTCAATGGCAGATCCGCAAACATTTCCGCTTCTTTCGCGGTAGAAATGTGCAAAATGTGTAAGCGCGTACCACAACGTTTTGCCAGTTCCATCGCCATTGACGACGATTTGTAACATGCGGCTTCGCTACGAATCACCGGATGCAGGTGAAACGGAATCGCGTCACCGTAAATACCCCGGTAACTTTCTTCATTTTCTAAAATACTGGGGGTATCTTCACAGTGTGCGGCAATCAAGGTCGGCGCGTGGGTAAAAATTTGCTCCAACACTTCCGGGTCATCTACCAACATATTGCCGGTTGATGCTCCCATAAATACCTTAATCCCGCAGGCATCGCGCGGATCTAAGGCTTTAATCGACTCCAAATTGTCATTGGACGCGCCGAGGTAAAAAGCGTAGTTCGCCAAACTGCGCCCTGCCGCCAATTGCTTTTTTTCATTCAGCACAGCAGTATTCAGCGTATTCGGCATGGTATTCGGCATATCCATAAAGCTGGTAATACCGCCCGCCACCGCAGCACGACTTTCGGTTGCCATATCGCCTTTGTGGGTCAAACCCGGCTCACGAAAATGTACCTGATCGTCAATCATTCCCGGTAATAAATAACGCCCTGCGGCATCCACAACGCGCACACCGGGTGCACTCAAACCATGCCCGATGGCCTCAATACGCCCATTGCGGATTAACACATCACGCTGGGTAATTACCCCTTCGTTGACGAGGTTCGCATTAACGATCAAACAGTTATTCATCCGGGGAAACTCCTTGAAATCAGGAAAGCCGCTCAAGAATCAAAAAATCGTGGGGATAGGGATTGTTAGCGTCAGCCGCGTGTTCGGTACGCGCTAACTCACGCCATTGATAGGAAGTATAATCAGGAAAAAATGTATCGCCAGATAAACTTTCTTTAATGAGGGTTAAATACAGACGTTGGGCTTGTGGCAGGAAATGCGTATAAATCTGCGCCCCACCGATCACCATCACTTCCGGCACATCCGCCACGCAAGCCAATGCAGCTTCAGGCGAATCCATTCGTTCCGCACCCACCGGAACAAATTGAGGGTCGCGCGAAATCACCAGATTACGCCGCCCCGGCAAAGCCCGACCAATCGAATCCCACGTCTTGCGCCCCATGATAATGGGCTTACCAAGGGTATTGCGTTTAAACCATGCTAAATCCGCAGGCAAATGCCAAGGCATCTGCCCATCACGTCCAATGACGCGCTGTTCACCCGCCACGGCCACAATCAAGGACAACATGACTATTTCACAACACGTAAAGCAGGACGTTGGCGTGTTGGCTTAGGTGGCTCTGGCTCGTCATCCTGCTCAGTCACCTCATCGCTGCTATCGACACTATCACCGCCGGAAACCGCCGCCAAAGAAGGCGTTGGACGCACATCCTGAAACGCTTCCATGTTATCCGTCAGCGCGTACTCATCTGGCGGAAAACTAATGCCGTCTTGGGTTTCACGCGAATAAATCGCCATGACCGACGACATGGGCAAATAAATAGCGAAGGCTTTACCGCCGAAACGTGCACTAAAGGTGACGCTATCGTTGTCCATCATTAAGTTATTTGCTGCCGTCATGCTCACATTTAACACAATGCTGCCGTCTTTCACGAACTGACGCGGCACTTTCACTTGTGGAGAACGCGCATCGACTAACACGTGCGGAGTCATGCCGTTATCAACAATCCACTCATAAAAAGCGCGGAGTAAATAAGGGCGTTTAGCGGTAGTAGTGGTCGCATCATTCATGGGCGAATCGACTTCTCAACCTTGCTTAAGGACTGCTGGAAAGCATCGCGTGAAAACACTCTTTCCATGTACTTCAAAATGGGTTTGCCCTGTTTTTCCGGTACATCAATACCGTACTTCGGCAAACGCCACAAAATCGGGGCGATGGTGCAATCCACTAAGGAAAAATCATCGCTTAAGAAATACGGTTTTACTGCGAACACTTCAGCGGCAGACAGGACACTTTCACGCAAAATTTTACGCGCTTGTGTCGCACTGGCTTCATCGCCACCTTCAATGTCGCTCACCAAAGAAAACCAATCTTTTTCAATACGGAACAACGCCAAGCGGGAATGCGCACGAGTCACCGGATCAACAGGCATCAAGGGTGGATGCGGAAACCGCTCATCCAAATATTCCATGATAATGCGGGCATCGTACAGCACCAAATCACGGTCAAGCAGTGTTGGCGTGGTGTTATAAGGGTTCAGCTCAGACAAATCATCCGGTTTGTTGTCTGGATTAATGTTCAGAATATCAACCGTAATATCCTTTTCTGCTAAAACAATACGCACACGGTGACTGTCTGCACAATCAGCGGCGGAAAATAATGTCATAACAGATCTTCGACTGGAAAGCGAAGCCATAGACGCGGAACTCCCTATACTGGAAACAAAAAAGCCACTCTATTTTATACTAGAGTGGCTTCGAGGTGTTATACCGGAAAAGGATTAATGAACATCCTTCCAGTATTCTTTCTTCAGGAAGTAAGCAAATACTGCAAACAAACCTAAGAACAGCAGCACAAACACGCCGTAGCCGATACGGTGCAGTTTCGCGGGCTCACCTACATAAGTCAGGAAATTGGTAAGATCGCGTACTACTTGATCATACTCAGGCGCACTCATTGAACCCGGCTTAACCAGTTTCAACTCGCAATGCTCAACCGCATGGTCGCCTTCGCCTTCCTTAGTGCAATGCTTTTCTTGCAGACCTTGCAACTCCCACAGTACGTGAGGCATACCAACGTTCGGGAACACGGTATTGTTCACGCCCATCGGACGGCTAGGATCAGCATAGAATGCCTTCATGTAGCTGTAAATCCAGTCGGAACCCCGTGAACGCCCAACCAATGACAAATCCGGCGGCGGCGCACCGAACCATTCCGCAGAATCCTTCTGTGAAATAGCATTCTTCATCAATGCGCCTGCATTTTCCGGCTCACCATCCGCATTGCGGGTAAAAATCAGGTTTTTAATCACCTGATCTTCAGTCAAGCCCAAATCAGTGGCGATACGGTTGTAACGGCTGTAGCTCAACGCATGGCAGCCCATACAATAGTTCACGAAATACTTCGCACCACGTTGCAGGCTAGGCGTATTGTGGATGTCCACATTGGCTGATTCCAGATGCACGCTATCACCACTAGCAACAGCAGCTCCAGAAACCAGCAGAGAAGCCGACAGTGCGAACATTACACTTGCAATAAACTTTTTCATGTTGTCACACCTCAACCAGTTACGCGATCAGGAACAGCTTTTTCTTCGTTGCAGCTTGATTTAAAAGCAGGCAACAGCAAAGTCAACGCCAAATACGCTACAGGCCAAATGAACTGAATCAGCATTTGAGTAGTGGCTTCAGCATCGCCCGGTGTATAACGGAATACCACGTCATAACCCACGATTGCTGCCAACAAAATACCGAACCACATTACATACTTCGCTTTTGACGGGTTGCTGTGAATCCAGAGAACCACGAAGAAGATGAAGTAAATCTGTGTCATACGAGTACCCAATTCCTTGAATACCGGTGTAACCGCTTCAACACCCATCCAACCCAGCACCAAGAACACTACGGCAAACAAAATCAGGTTGATTTTGTGTGCGCTGTTACGGTAACGCCAAGATTTAACCGGGTTACGGTCAATCCACGGCAGTACAAACAGCACCGCAATCGCGCCGAACATCGCCAAAGTACCAAAGAATGGGTCTGGAATCGCACGTAATACAGTGTAGAACGGTGTGAAGTACCAAACCGGGGCAATGTGCAAAGGTGTTTTCAGTGCATTTGCAGGTTCAAAGTTAGGTGCTTCCATAAAGTAGCCACCGCCCTCTGGTGCAAAGAACAGGATGGCAAAGAAGCCCATCAAGAACACCACAACACCCAAAATGTCTTTCACAGAGTAGTAAGGGTGGAAAGGGATACCATCCGACGGAGCTGTTTCACTCCAACGATTGCCTTTAGGCCCTTGCTTGATTTCAACGCCATCCGGGTTGTTAGAACCAACCGCGTGCAATGCCACGATGTGGACAAATACCAGCGCAGGCAACACCAAAGAAGGCAGGAAGAAGTGCAATGCAAAGAAACGGTTCAGGGTAGCATCGCCCAATACGAAGTCACCACGAATCCAAGTAGACAAGCCTTCACCGATCACTGGAATGGTGTTAAACAAGTTGATAATAACCTGCGCACCCCAATAAGACATCTGACCCCAAGGCAGTAAATAGCCCATGAAAGCAGTTGCCATCAATGCCAGATAAATCGCCATACCGATCAACCAGATCAGTTCGCGCTTACCTTTGTAGGATCCGTACATCAACGCGCGGAACATGTGGAGGTAAACCACGATAAAGAACGCAGAAGCACCAGTAGAGTGCATGTAACGGATGAACCAACCACCCGGCACATCACGCATGATGTATTCTACAGAAGCAAATGCCAAGGCTGTATCAGGCTTATAGTGGAATGCTAAGAACAAACCGGAAACAATCTGGATAACCAGCACCAGCATCGCCAGTGAACCGAAGAAATACCAGAAGTTAAAGTTTTTAGGCGCATAGTAACCAGCCAAATGCGCTTGCCACGTTTCCATCATTGGGAAGCGATCTTCAACCCAACCTAAGAAACCCGTGTAATTATGTTTTGGACGCTCTGCCATTATGCTGCACCTCCATCTTCACCGATCAAAATGGTATTGTCATCTTTGAAGTAGTACGGAGGCACTTCCAAGTTAGCTCCGGCTGGAACATTCTTGTAGACGCGACCTGCTAAATCGAAACGTGAACCGTGGCAAGGGCAATACCAGCCACCTTTCCAGTCAGCCCCTAAATCAGCAGGAGCCAGCTCAGGACGGTAAGTCGGTGAGCAACCCAGGTGGGTACAAATCCCGACTAACACCAAATACTGCTCTTTGCCTTCGCGGGTACGTGCCAAGTTTTTGGCATATTCCGGCTGTTGCTTGACATTATCGGAATTAGGGTCTTTCAACGCCCCATCCAAACCTGCCAACGTATCCAGCATTTCTTTAGTACGATTGACCAGCCATACCGGTTTACCGCGCCAAATTACCCGAATCTGTTGACCCGGCTCGGCCTTACTCAAGGAAACCTCAACAGGTGCACCTGCGGCAAGTGCCCGCGCACTCGGATTCCATGAATTAAGGAACGGAGCCGCAACCGCTGCCACCCCTGCTGCACCAACCACGGATGTGGCGGCAATCAGGATGCGGCGACGGCCTTTATCTACTCCAGAATTTGCCATCGTTAGCACTCTCCCAAATGTTCAAAACTTAACCTGACCCACTACTGCAAATTCAGGAAACCGACTTGCAATAATGTTAAATTTCTGCGTCATTGACCCAAACGTAGCTATATTAGCATATGCTAAAAGACAGCGTAGAATGTCGGAATTCATGTCTAAAATCAAGCGAAAATGAGCGTCGCCCACCGTAAAAACGGCGCACTTTGATTTAGATCATTTCACCAAACAGGCCACAATGCGCGGCAATGGTAGCATAAAAATACAGAAAATAACCTGACTTATGCCGGGTTATTGATGTCAATGAAACGGTGTTCTAAGCCCAATGTTGCTGCCAAGTGCTCGCCCAATGCCTGAATGCCATATCGCTCGGTCGCATGATGCCCTGCTGCAACATAATGAATGCTGTTTTCTCGCGCAAAATGCACCGTATGTTCGGAAATTTCGCCACTCAAATACGCATCTGCCCCCAGCTCAAAAGCTTGCTGGATATAACCTTGCGCCCCGCCAGTACACCAAGCAATGCGTTGGATGGGATGCTCACCGCCTGTAATCAGCAAGGGTTCGCGCCCTAACACTGCCGCAACGTGTTGCCCGAATGCATCCAAACTCATGGGTTCAGCCAGCGAACCGACATTGCCCACGCCTTGCAGTTCACGTTCATCCATCACGCCTTCGGTGTGAATACCCAGCCGTGCCGCCAATTGCGCGTTATTGCCTAACGTCGGATGCGCATCCAGCGGCAAGTGATAACCCAACAAACTGATGTCATGCTGAAGCAAAGTCGCAATCCGGCGTTTTTTCATGCCGCGAATCACCGCTGACTCGCCTTTCCAGAAATAACCGTGATGCACCAAAATCGCGTCAGCACCATATTCTACTGCCGCATCCAGCAACGCTTGCGAAGCAGTTACACCCGTAACAATGCGCTTAACTCCCGCCCTGCCCTCAACTTGCAAACCATTCGGCGCGTAATCGCGGAACTTGCCGACATTCAGCAAGGTATTAATGTGGGTTTCGAGTGCATAGAGATTCATAGCTCTGCCAATACGCTCAGGAAGGCTGCCATTTCCTCATCCGTACCGATGGTAATCCGCAAATATTCGTTAATGCGCGGCTTATTGAAGTAACGCACCAACACACCGCGCTGTTTCAGTGCCAGATACAAGCTTTCCGCATTGCCCGCAGGTGGACGCGCAAACACGAAATTCGCCGCTGACGGTAATACGCTGAAACCCATCTCGGTCAGGCTTTGCACCGTCATCTCACGGGTAGCGATAATTTTCTGGCAAGTATCCTCGAAATACGCTTTATCACGCATCGCCGCCGCCGCACCCGCAATCGCCATGCGCCCCAAGGGGTAAGAGTTGAAGGAATTTTTCACCCGTTCCAGCGCAGTGATCAAATCAGGATGCCCCACCGCAAACCCAACCCGCAAACCCGCCAGCGAACGTGACTTGGAGAAGGTTTGCACCACCAATAAATTTGGGTACTTGTCGATCAGCGGAATCGCGGTTTGCGCCCCAAAATCAACGTAGGCTTCATCGACGACCACCACGGATTCCGCGTGAGTTTGCAACAAAGCTTCAATCGCATCCAAACCCAATGCCATGCTGGTGGGCGCATTCGGATTGGGGAAAATAATTCCACCGTTATCCACCGCATAATCGCCCAGACACACCCGAAAATCCTCACGCAACGGGATTTGTTGCGCATTAATCTGGTAAAGATTGGCGTAAACGGGGTAAAAACTGTAGCTAATGTCCGGGTATAGCAACGGCGCGTCGTGCTTGAGCAAGCCTTGGAAAACGTGCGCTAACACCTCATCCGAACCATTCCCGACGAAAATATTGGCGCGTTGCACATTGTAATAATCGGCAATCGCATCCTTCAGCTCGTCCGCATTCGGGTCAGGGTACAGCCGCAACCGCTCATCCGCCGCTGCGTGAATTGCCGCGAGTGCATTCGGCGAGGGCGGATACGGGCATTCGTTGGTATTCAGCTTGATGTAACGCTGGTCTTTGGGCTGTTCACCCGGTACATACGGGTCGAGATTGTGTACCAGCTTGCTCCAGTATTGGCTCATGCGTGCTTGTCCGGTGGAGAATATAAAAAGGGGATGATATAGCGGAAAAGGGTTATTGGCGAATATGCCCGTCACCCAACACCACAAACTTCTGCGAGGTCAGCCCTTCCAAACCCACAGGGCCACGGGCGTGGATCTTATCGGTGCTAATCCCGATTTCCGCACCGAAACCGTATTCAAACCCGTCGGCAAAGCGCGTAGAAGCATTCACCATGACCGAACTGGAGTCGACTTGGCGCAAAAACGCCCGCGCACGGGTATAGTTTTCGGTAATAATCGCATCCGTATGGTGTGAGCCGTAGTCGTTAATGTGCGTAATCGCCGCCGCCATGTCCGGCACAACACGAATCGCCAGAATCGGCGCGAGGTATTCGGTTGACCAATCTTCTTCGGTAGCAGGAATCGCCTGCGGTAACAATGCACAAGTACGCTCGCAACCGCGCAACTCAACACCTTTAGCCGCGTATTCTGCTGCGAGTGCTGGCAAAATATCAGCCGCAATCGCCTCTGCCACCAACAAGGTTTCCATCGCATTACACACACCGTAACGGTGCGTTTTCGCATTGACCGCCACCGCAATCGCTTTCGCAGCATCAGCCTGATCGTCGATGTAGACGTGACAAATACCGTCCAAGTGTTTGATTACCGGAATACGCGATTCCGCGCTCACACGCTCAATCAAACCTTTGCCACCACGTGGCACGATTACATCGACGTATTGCGCCATGCGTAACAGTTCACCGACGGCGGCACGATCCACGGTTTCCACCACTTGCACACTCGCGCTTGGCAAACCCGCAGCCTGCAACCCATCACGTACACACGCCGCAATCGCCTGATTGGAATGAATCGCTTCGGAACCACCACGCAAAATCGTCGCATTACCCGACTTCAAACACAGTGCAGCGGCATCCACCGTCACATTGGGGCGCGACTCGTAAATAATCCCGACGACACCCAACGGCACGCGCATTTTCCCGACCTGAATACCCGATGGGCGGTAATTCATGTCGGTAATCGTCCCAATCGGATCGGGCAGCGTCGCCACTTGGCGCACGCCCTCTGCCATCCCCGCAATGGTTTTATCGCTTAACGTCAGACGATCCAGCATTGCTGCATCCAAACCCTTGGCACGTCCGGCAGCTAAATCCTTGGAATTTTCACTTTTCAACCAATCGGCACGCGCTAATAACGTATCCGCGATGCTCAACAACGCTTGGTTCTTTACAGATGTGTCGGTATTGGCAAGGATTTTTGAAGCCTGTTTTGCTTGCTGACCAATACCTTGCATGTAAGCGAAAATGTCCAAACCGGATTCCTCGTGCGTTATTAGAAACAATGATGGCATAATACCACGGGAAGTGACTTATGCCGTGCTTTCTGCTACAACAGCACCATTTTTCTTTGAGGCCAGAGTACCTTGAGCGAACGCAGTGACCGCATCTACCGCATATCCTTCGTCAATCAAGACAGGATTTACGAAATCTTCGCCAAGCAGGTTTACGAATCTGACCTGTACGGTTTTGTGGTGGTCGAAGAAATTGTGTTTGGCACACAAAGCAGCCTAGTCATCGACCCCGGTGAAGAACGCCTCAAAACCGAATTCGAGGCAGTGAAACGCAGCTTTATCCCGATTCATTCCGTAATTCGGATTGATGAAGTGGAAAAGACCGGCATTAGCAAAGTGCACGCACTGGATGGCAACCCAGCCAGCAACATCAGCCACTTCCCGCGCCCCGCTGGTAACAAAAAGAACGATTAAACCCGCCCAAAATGCTCGAAAATCGGGCAGATGCGCCCGCATTAAGACAAGGTGGTTTGCCGAAAAACTGCTATTATACCTCCCATGAAAGTTGTAGTGTCCGAATGGATTTAACCGCATGGGACAAAAGTTAGCGCGTGTCGTACCGACTGTCATACTGTTGGCAGTGGTGCTGTTCGGCTATACCGCTGTTTCAGACCGCGCGTTTGATTCATGGAAAGTTGAGTTTAAAACCTTGGCAGTCGGGCAAGGCATCCGTGCGGATGTGGTTGACATCGCCTTTCGCGGTTTATTACCTGACCGTAAAGTATTAGAACTGGATGCTAAACAACCCGAATTCACCAAAACCGTCTGGGAATATTTAGCCTCTGCCACTGCCCCAACCCGCATTGCAACCGGGCAAGCACGTTTACGCGCTTACGCTCCCTTGCTTAATCAATTACATGCGCAATACGGTGTGCAACCCGAATACCTGCTTGCCGTGTGGGGCTTGGAAAGTGACTTCGGGCGTTATACCGGTCGCCATAACACCATTCGTTCTTTAGCTACCCTCACCTATGCAGGCACTCCCGAACGCCGTACATTTTGGCAAAAGCAATTACTGGCTGCGCTACGCATCGTGCAAAACGGCGATATGTCCTTGAGCAGTATGCGCGGCTCATGGGCAGGCGCGTTGGGGCATACCCAATTCATCCCCACTACTTTTGAAGCCTTTGCAGTCGATTTCGACGGTGATGGTAAACGCGATTTGGTCAATAGCATTCCCGATGCACTCGCCTCTACCGCCAATTACCTCGCGCAATCGGGTTGGCAACGCGATAAACCGTGGGGAACCGAAGTGCGTTTACCCAGCGATTTCGACTGGAGCAAATCCGACCCGAATTTTTGGCAACCCAGCAGCATTTGGGCAAATGAAAACGCGGTAACACTCGCCAATGGAGCAGCGTTAACCACGGATGACAATGCATTTGTGTTTTTGCCCGCTGGGCATCGCGGCCCCACGTTTCTGGCGTTCCACAATTTCAGCGTGATTTTGAAATACAACAATGCGCAAAACTACGCCTTAGCGGTGGGACACTTAGGTGATTTAATCCAAGGAAAACCACCGTTACTCGGCAAATGGCCTGAACACGAACAACCGCTCAGTCACACGCAAAAGGCTGAATTACAAGAGTTGTTAAGCGCACTCGGCTACAGCACCGATGGCGTGGACGGAAAAATCGGCCCGAATACCCGCGCCGCATTGCGCCGTTGGCAGTTAGATTCAGGGTTCCCTGCGGATGGCTATGCCACGCTGGAACAGCTCGATATGCTACGTGCGCTTATTTCATCCGATTAAACGCACCGCCAACATGTGTTCACACGGCCCCTGATTCAGCTTGTTCTGAATGTAGAAGTGGCAAGAACACTTCGCCTCCACCAGCCGCATATCCGCATCCAGCGTAATCTCCGGCTGGTAAGTATGCGCATTGTCGATGACTTCACCGCGCACTAACTGCCTACCATTCTGCTGCGCTTCCCGCGCCACTACAGTCACCAAACCCGCCTTACGGAAATTATCTGCCTTGGCTTCGCGCTCATTGCTGAAACGCAGCTTGTCCATCGGCAACGGGTCTTTGCTGAGTTCACGGATGCGGTACACATCCTTGTCCATGTCATACAACACTCGCCCGTATTGCGAATAAATCCCCAGCGCGGATTTAACCGTCAGCTCATCCAACCCCAGCCGCAACGCCAACGAAGTGGCACTTTCCTGCCAAGTGGTTTGCAATGCCGCAAACACGCGCTCGGCGGTGACGCTATCGACTTCACCCCGTGGAGCCATCAGGTCGAAATTACCCATCCGCGAAAAATCATTAGCACTCCAACCGGACAAGCCCAAGGTAAACGTCATGTGTTCCATTTCAGCCCCCCAGAAACTCGGCAAGCCTGAACCCAACAGGCTCACGCGGAAATGCTTCACGATAGGCAACAAACGTTCCAGTATGAACAAACGCCGCCGTCCCCAAATCCGCACTTCCTGCGCTGCATTGCCGGTGTAAACACTGCGCGGACACGTCAAGGTTTCGCCCCACGGATCAAACTTCACCTGAATCGGCTGATCCGGTGTCAGGCAAAACCGCAATGAACGGGGGCCTGTCTTTTCCTTGTGCCGCTTTAAAAACAGCAAGATATTGTACATATCCATCGGGTGCAGATTGAATGTCGTAAACGGTAAACTCATCGCCGAACTGACTTGCAGGAAACCGCGTACCCAACTGTCGGGCAGGTCGATTTTCTCTTCCTTGAAGTCATCGCTCAGGTCAGTTTTCACCTCAAAGCCCGACGGATCAATCACAAACTCGGTGCGTTTGTAATCGCGGATTTTCTGAAATTCCTGATACAGCTCGTGCGAATAGTCGATATTGGTTGTGCCGTAAGCGTGTTCGCGCACATTATCAAACACTTCGTAGCGGCAGCTCAGTTTGCCGTAGCTGGATTCGTCCTGCGAAAAGCATTCAAAGAAAATACTGTCGGGGTGAACCGTGATCACCGGATCAAGCACATACCACGCATCAATATCGTTCTTGTACAAATACTGGAAATACTTGGAACGTGCCGTATAAAACGGCGACAAAACAGCACTTTCAGCGTGTTGCACTTCGCGCATTTGCTGGCGTAATTCATCCAGTTGCGCTTTGATTTGCCCCTGTTTTGCCATTGCTTCCGCTAAAAACACTTCCTCTTGCGCCTTCAACCACGCCTTGTAATCGGATTTGTCTTTGGGCTGGAAGCTCATATCCGACACCACCACCTGATGCAGCGCGGACATGGCTTCGCGGAAGGGAATGTGTTGCCCCAAATCCGCTGCAAAAAACGTTGGGTTACGCAACGCATCCGGCACGAAGGACATGCTGGTTTCACGGCTATTGTTCGAGACTTGCGAGTTGCCTTGGTATTTGCGGGAAAATTCCATCAGAAAGCCCTCACTGCGGGTGCGATGACGTGAACCGGTGTTTGCTGGATGCCGTAGCGGTTTTGCAATTCAAACAAGGTCTTGATGTAACGCGCTTTATCGGCAATCACGCGGCTCAACGATTGCTCGCTAAACAGGGAGGCAACCATGCGGGCGACTTGCTCATCCTTGCCGGATTCAGTGAACAGGAAGGCAATCACTCGATCTTTCACCAAACGCCCACGATTCACCTGCGACAGCACGGTATTGAAATAGCCTTGCAATTTGAGGATGGTGTCGGGCTTGCCACTGGCGTATTGCTGCAAGAAATTCGACACGAACAATTGCACGTTATTGGCAGGGTGCTGGCTGAGTTGCAGCAAATAGTGTTCGCCTTCGCCCTGTTCAAAACCGCGCAATACCAGTTCGCGCCCAAATTGCTGCACATCGTGGTAAACCTGATCGCAAACCGCTACCACGCGCTCGCTTGTCCAAAAGTCAGCCTCAAACGTAGCAAATAGGGCAATCGCTTGGGCGCGGGTATCGTCCCAACGATTATCCAAAATCCGCACGGCTTCGGCGAATTGCTCCGTTACCCGTTCTGGATCGGCTTGCAACGCTGCCATTGCCCACGCCCGCACTTGCAAGGTGGGGATTTTAGTCAGCATCGCCAACTGCTTGATTGAAAACGCGCCAGCAGGGTGAGCAGGCAGGATCAGTGCGCCCGCTCGTTCCGCTAATTTGCTTTTCGCCGTCAGCAAGCGCCACAGCAAATTCTGGTCAATCTCGGCATGAATCGGCGCAACGGCTTGCACAAGCGCGAGCATGTCATCGCTGTAACCTTCCACTGGTTCGGCTTTGAACAGCACGGGTAGAATGTGCGCAAAAATGTCTTTCTGGAAAGCCGCATCGTTGACCGACAACACCGCCAGCCGCGCACCACGGCGCAATTCAGCATTTTCATCGGTCAGCGCATTGAACAGCAGCACGCGGTATTCG
Source organism: Thiothrix unzii (assembly GCF_017901175.1). Taxonomy (NCBI): domain Bacteria; kingdom Pseudomonadati; phylum Pseudomonadota; class Gammaproteobacteria; order Thiotrichales; family Thiotrichaceae; genus Thiothrix; species Thiothrix unzii. Next base: position 904,377 of record NZ_CP072793.1, on the reverse strand, counting down.
CGTTTTTCGGCATCGCTCAATTTGCCAATCAGCGCAATGCCCAAGGCTTGCAGCGCAGGTTCGGGGCGAGCCAATAATAGCGGCAATAGCGTGTGGTTGTTGGGCATCGCGTACACGTAATTCTTGGCGAACAACTGCACATCATCGTGTGGCGAAAGCAGCAAATCCAACAACAAATCGGGGTTTTCCGCAAAATGCGCCGGGGTCAGATTCGCCAAACCGTGATGGCGGATGGCGGCAAACTTCGCGTTCAATAGCGCGAATACCACGTCGGTTTGTTGCAATCTGTCGCGCAAATGTTCCAGTGCCAGCAGCGCGGTATTTTCGTAAGGGCGCACCACCAATTCTAGCCACGTTGCTTGCGTTTGTTCCTGCAAGAACGCGGTTTGCGGTTGCAGGCGGCGGTAGGCAAAATCGTTCACCATCGCTGCTTTGCAATGGCGCAAAACGTAGAGTAAATCTTGCCCTGCATATGCCCACAAGGTAGCAAACGCTTCTGGCTGATTGGCTTCGTTCTGGCGATTTTCTTGCAAAAACCATGTGCCCTTATAGTCTTGTTCGTACAAGTGGCTGTGATGGTGCAGGATGAAATTCATTGCCACCAAGTCGGGGAAATGAATCAGTTGTTTCTTCGGGGTGCGTTGTGCAACGGGTGAGGCATCGTCCGCCAACACCAGAACTTCCCGCGCCAGTTGCAAATAATCGTTGGGTGAAAACTTACCTAAGTTGCGTAAATGGCGCACGGTACGGCGGCGCAAATAGCGTTTGCTTTGCTGGGTGAAGCTGGGGTTTTCTTCGCGCCAGCTTTGCCGTCTGCCATCGTCTGGCGTGGTTTCCAACCGATGATTCAACACGGCTAAGGCTTCGTGATCATCCAAAAACTCTGCCATTTTGTAGAGCTTGCGGAACGATGCGGTAAACGATTGGTTGACCGGCGCATGTTGGATGGCGGTGAATGCGACCGCCCGTTTTTCCGGTTGGATGCTGGCAAGCGCGTACAAACTTACCACTTGCTGGCTGTAATGTTCCAGCAATTGTTCTTTGGGTTGGAGAGCTTCCTGACGTAAATCAGCAAAGCGATCCATGAACAGGCGGCGCACATGGTATGCCAGCGAGGTGTCGTATTTGCTGCGGATGGCGGGGCTAACCTCGTGTTGGTAGCCATAGAACCAGCGGTCTGCATTGATCGTGGGGACGATGCGGTTGACCACATCGTGATACGCATCATGGGTTTGCAGGATGGCATAGCATTGCTGCAAACGTTCTGCGGATACCTCTTGCTGGCGTTTGCTGTGCAGCTCGTAGTAGTTGATCACCCGTTGCCACAAGCTATTGAGATTTTTTACTTTGCCGGTGGCTTTCAAGGCATTTTGCAGATTGCGTTTGGAGTCGCCCCATAGGTATTGCACATTGCCTTCGTTGGCGCGGGCAATATTCCACGTATCGTTTGCTAACACGGTTTCCAGATTCATGCCTGCCAACAGTTGAATATACAGGTCGAAATCGGCTTGGTACTCGTGCTTTTTCTGATCTAGCAACGCGTTATAGTGGTAACGCAATACGTCCATAATCGCGGGTTCGAGTTCCGGCACGGCGGCTTTGTTCGCCTGAATCGTGGCGTAACTGGCGGCATCGACACGCAATTGCATGAAATCCTGATCCGCATCTGCCAATACGGTTTGACTTAATGCTTGTTCGACAGCGGCGGTCAGCCCGTGCCAATGCAGCACTTGCTGGATGTACGCCCGATCTTCCTTGTTCACACGGTCAAAAGACATCGCAGCGTAATGGTCGAAGGTTTGGATGGCTTTAATCGCTTGTACCGCATCCAACGTTTGGTCGAGTTGCGGCAAACAGCTTTCTGGAGGCTGCCCGACTTGTAAACACGCAAATTGGTACAAGTGTGCGGGGATTTTGTCTTGTAGCTGTTGCAATACGATAAACGCAGCACTGTCCTTGGTACGTCCCGCTGCCCATGCAATGCTGTAATACGTCATCGCATCGTCTTTGGCTTTTGCGGGCAAATTAGCGAGTAAGGTTTGCAGGGCAGGGGCGAGTTCAGGAATACGCAATTCGCCCGCTTTCCACACGCTGCGGCTCAGGCTGTAGCCGTCAATCAAGCCTGTGCTGTCGGTATGTTTGTCACCTTCGGCGAATTTTTGTAGGCGTTCGAGGATTTGCTGGTCGCGGCTTTGGGCTTTTTTGCCTTTGCGTGGTGCGGCGGCGGGTTGTGCCGCCGCACTTGCGCCAATGGTTTCCCCCGTCACGGGGTTGTAGCCCATCAGCACTTGGTAGCCTTTGTTCATCTTGCTGACCAGCAGGCTATCGGCAACTTTTTTGGCTTTGGCAGAATCCACGGGCGCGGCGGTTTTGCTGCCTTCGGTCAACGGTTTGCCGGAACGTCCGTAGCGGAAATTCACCAGATAGCTGTCATCGGCGGCTTCCACAATGTCAACTTCGTACACTTTGTCGGACGTGCCATCCTGAAAGCGTAGGGTAGTACGGCGAATCAGTTTCATGATTTACCTCTCAGCAGTGACATCAGTGTGGATACCAAGCCTTGCGGCTGGCTAGGTGTGGCGGGGGTAACAGGCGCAATGACACCTGCGGGCAGTGAGATTCCCAACGCTTGTTGGACTTCGATAATCACGTCGCGGTGTTGAATTGTGTCATCCAGCGTCGGGGCTGGCTTGACGGGCGCAACCTGCATGGAGTCCAGAGGCAACTTGCCTTGCGCAGCACGTTCGCGAAATAGCGTGTTGCTGAACTTCATCACCACATTGGGCTTGCCGTGTTTTTGTTGAATGGCGGCAATCTGTTCCAGAAACTGGCTACCTTTTGCGGGGTTCACCATGCGCACGTAATGGGCGTAACTTTTGATGCTGGCCAGAATGTTGTAACCATTGCCCCAGCTTTTATCGCCGTAGCCGTCTTTGTCGATCTGGAATAGCAGGGCGCGGAATTGCTTGAGCTTTTTGTTATCGACCGACAGGTGTTGGTTGACCACAATGCCTGTCACTTCCTGCTTGCTGCCCTGTTTCATGATGCGGGTTTTGTCGGGGTGGACGTTGAAACCTTCCGCTGTCACCGTGGCTTTTGCGCCGTACAACAGGGCGGGAATGGCGGCGGTATCCGTACCGGAAAACGTCAAATCGTCAGCGTAACGGGTGTAGGCAAAGCCGTGTTTGGTCGCCAAGCCTTGCAAGCGTTTATCCAGCGTTCGGCAAATCACATTGCTCAATGCAGGGCTGGTCGGTGCGCCTTGCGGCAGGCGGCGGCTGGTGCTGTTGAGGTAATAACATTGCCCGTCCATTTCCACCGTTTGCGTTTCGGCTTCGGAACACAGCAGCGCGAGCAGAGACGCGACTTCGTTGTTGTAGCCGAGTTGCGCAAACGTGCCTTTGATACGCGGGTAAGTGACGGTGGGGAAAAAGTCTTTCAGATCCATATTGATCACGACTTTTTGCGCCAAATGCGGCTGAGCATTGCTGACAATGCTGCGCCCTGTGACGAAACCGTGCGCTTGTTCGGTGAGTTCCAGCGGTTGCAGGATGTTGTCCAGCACCCAGTATTGCAGGCGTTTTAAGCGCGGCATCGGTGCGGAAATCAGGCGTGTGCCGCCGGACTTTTTCTGCATCGCAAAATGTTGGTAGTGGCACACCCGCGAGACTTGATTGCTGTAGGTCAGAAAGCGCAATTCGTTGAGGGTAATGCCCATGCCTGTAGCGAGTTCGGCGGCGTTGGAATAAACGGGTAAACCTAGGCGGTTGAGGCGTTCTGCGTCGGACACATCATCGGCGGCAGAGGGTTTGAATCCGGCAGCGTCACCGAGGTAATGGATATGGTTTTGCTGCTTTTCATGCCAAATTTGGGCGCGTTGGTAGCGGTCAACTTCGCGCTTGACCTTGGTATCAATGCGTTGCTGACGCGCCGCTGCCATGCGTTCTTGGTGGATGGCTTTAAGTGCCGCTTTCGGGTCAGTAATTTGCGACGATAAGGCATTGATTTGGCGTTGCAAATCGCCACGGCGTTTGATCAGGGATGCTGCCAGCGTCGGCTGTGCGTCTTCCTTCCAGTAGCCCAAGCGTTGCATCTCGCTGAGGATATATTCATCCTTGGAGGTTTCTTTAATCTTGTCGTAGAGTTGCTGGCGGGTGAGTTGGCTCATGCAAATCCCTGATTTTTCGTTATTTTTAATGAAATAGCCGACACGAAGTCGGCTATTAGGCAGTAAATCACCTTCGTTCATCCAGAAGATCAGCTTGCTACACTCGATGCGGGGACGACTAGTAGTGCGATATTGGTTTCCTAGAAACGCAATGCAATTCGCACTACTAGTCAGTCCCCGCCCTAGTAAAGAGCAAGCTGATGTCGCTTTGACAGGCTTTATGCGCGAACAGCGATCCACTGTTCAACAGGCAAGGGTTCATTTACTGTGGGGATAATTTAGTAAATTCCATTTATTCAGTCAAATTTTAGCGGATAAATGGACATCAACAATGCTAAGTAATCATCGCAACTCAGCACGTATGCGCAAATTTGTTACATTTCGTTACAAAATTTTCTTATCAAATCCAGTATTAGTTATTAACAATAGAATTAATTTATTATATAACGCTGCCGAAGTACTGCATCACAGAAAAGCAGACTATCTCTAGGAGGGTGAAAAGTTCAGCGAACCATCGTTGTTTTCCACTTAAACGAGCTTGTAAGTAAATGATCCCATCCACACTGACTCCAGCGGATGCCCAGCATCTGATGGCACGTGCGTGCCTTGGTGCTGAAGCCCCACTGCTACACTCCTTACAAGGTAAATCTGCCCAAGCAGCTATTCAGGAATTGCTATCGCTTGCCGTTGATACCCCTGCCAATTCGCCCACATTTTCGTCATGGGGCAGTTGGGAATCTATGCTCCATAATGGCGAAATGGGGCAAGCCCGCGACCGTCTCAATCAAGAAAAAATGATGTTAAAGCAATGGTGGATGCAGCATTTATTAACTACCGCCAGCCCCTTGGCTGAACGTATGGTCATGTTCTGGCACAACCATTTCACCACTTCCATCAACAAGGTCAATCAGCCGAACCTGATCTTGCAACAGCATCAGCTCCTCCGCCAACACGCACTTGGCAATTTCAAGACACTGCTGCACGCCATAGCCCATGATCCAGCAATGCTTATCTACCTTGACGGGGGCATGAACTACAAAGAGCAACCGAACGAGAATTTCGCCCGTGAACTGCTGGAATTATTCACTCTAGGCGCAGGTCATTACCGTGAAAGTGACATCAAAGCTATCGCAAAAGCTTTTACTGGCTGGACAGTTGACCGCAATAACAACCGCTTTGTCTTTGAAGCACAACATCATGATGCCAGTGGTGCTACGTTTCTGGGTCAGACGGTCAATGATGGCGATCAAGCACTGGATGTCATTCTCGCCCACCCGCGTACCGCCGAATACATTGCCGAAAAATGCTGGAATGCTTTCATCAATACTGACCAAGCTGACCCGGCAGAAATTAGCCGTTGGGCGACTAACTTTCGCGCCTCTGGTTACGAAATCAAAGCATTATTGGAAAGCGTGTTACTGAGTGATGCATTCTGGGCAACGCAAAACCGGGATAAGTTGAGCAAGTCACCGCTTGACCTGATTGTTGGATTATTCCGCAGCCAATCACTGCTCCAAGTCCCGACTGTTGAATTAGTGAAATGGTCGGAAAAGTTGGGGCAAAACTTATTCGTCCCTCCCAGCCCCAAGGGATGGGCGGGCGGAGCAGCATGGATTACCCCTCAAAGCCTGCTTGACCGTTACAGCCTGTTATCCAAATTGGCGCACTCTCTTCCCCACGCAACTTTGACTGCGTTGCTTGACCCAGCCTACCAACTGAAATAGGTGTTATAGATGAAGCGTCGTGACTTTTTGAAAAGCCTTAGCATTGTACCGTTCTTACACCTGCTACCGTCAACAAATACAACTGCCAGTGAACGCCAACGCATTGTCGTTTTGGTTGAATTGAAGGGTGGGAATGACAGCCTGAATACGCTGATTCCGTATCAGGACGCAGCGTATTACCAATTACGCCCCAAACTTGCCATACCGCAAAAACAGGTGCTGGATTTGGGTGAAGGCATGGGAATGCACCCCGCCATGAAACCACTCTTGCCGCTGTGGCAGAACAAGGAATTGGCATGGATTCAGGGCATTGGTGTGCAGGGGCAAGAACAAGCACGCTCCCACTTCACCTCCATTCATACATGGGAAACCGCTAATGCCAACCAGAACACGGAGCAAGGCTGGGTCAGTCAAGTGTTTCGGGAGCAACGCCAGCAATTACAAGGGATTGCTGTGGGCGATGGGCTGGGGCCACTGGCAGGTTCGGGATTTAATGCCATCAACCTGCATGACCCGGACGAATTTATTGAAACCATTAGCAAATTACGCCCCAGTAATGCAACAGACAACAATCCCCTATTGGCACACATCATGGCAACGCAACAAAAGTTGCTGAGTGCGGGAGTACAAGTTTCCCGACAACTACAAGCTAATCACGATATTAAACAACAATTCCCGACAGGTGAATTTGGTAATGGACTAGCAACGGCTGCACGCATGATTCTGAGTGGCTTTGACATTCCAGTATACAAAGTCGGTCTTGGTAATTTCGACACACACGTCTCCCAAAGCGTACTACACCAACGCTTACTAGCTGAACTCGCCACGGGTCTTGCCAATTTCAGCCGGGTAATGCAGCAACATGGACGTTGGGAAGATGTCGTGGTTGTCACTTATTCCGAATTTGGGCGACGGGCTGCGGAAAATCATAGTATGGGCACTGATCACGGCTCAGCCGCTGCGCACTTGGTCATGGGAGGAGCGGTCAAAGGTGGGCTTTATGGGCAACAGCCCGATTTGCACGCACTCAATGCAGGGGATGAGCAATACCACATTGATTTCAGATCAATTTATGCGACGCTGGCGCGGCGGTGGTGGCAAAAACCAAGCCCGTGGGGTGTGGCAGAAATTCCGTTTATTGCCTGAAACAATTTTCGGGACAAGTAGAGACGCAAGATTTTGCGTCTCTACGTTCATGGACAGTTATTTAGCGAAAGCCTGTTTCGCCGCTTTAACAGCAACACCACTATTAATCTGCGCATTCATCCCCGACAGCACCGCATCCAACGCGCCCAAACAATTCAGCACGTTTTTCTCATTGCTGGCAAAGCCCATCAAGCCGATGCGCCAGATTTTGCCTGCCAATGCACCCAAACCTGCGCCGATTTCCAGACTGTAATCGTTGAGTAACGCGCTACGCACTGCCGCTTCATCCACGCCTTCAGGCAGCGTGACGGAGTTCAGTTGTGGCAAGCGGTAAGCCTCATCCACCACAAAACGCAAGCCCATTGCTTCGATACCCGCTTTCAGGGCTTGATGGTTACGCGCATGACGCGCCCATGAATTTTCCAAGCCTTCTTCTTGCAACATCACCAGTGATTCGTGCAATGCGTACAGCGTGTTGACCGCAGCGGTGTGGTGGTAAGCACGTTTGCCCGCACCACCCCAGTAAGCCATGACCAAGTTCATATCCATGAACCAGCTTTGCACCGGGGTTTTGCGGTTTTTAATGCGTTCAATCGCACGTTCACCGAAACTTACTGGGGAAATGCCGGGGACGCACGACAAGCATTTTTGCGTGCCGGAATAAATCGCGTCGATTTCCCACTCATCCACTTTCAGCGGCGTACCTGCCAATGAAGTGACCGCATCCACGATGGTCAAACAGCTGTAATCGTGCGCCAGTTTTACCAGTGTTTGTGCGTCAGATTGCGCACCTGTGGAGGTTTCGGCGTGAACGAATGCGACCACTTTGGCATCAGGATTGGCTTTGAGCGCAGCTTCGACTTTGTTGGGGTCAACCGGCTTGCCCCAGTCATCCATCACCATGATCGCGGTTGCACCGCAACGCTCAACGTTTTCCTTCATGCGCCCGCCGAACACACCGTTTTGGCAAACGATTACTTTGTCACCCGGCTCGACCAGATTGACGAAACAGGTTTCCATGCCCGCAGAACCGGGGGCAGAAACCGCCATGGTTAATTCGTTTTTGGTTTGGAAAGCGTATTGCAGCATCGCTTTCACTTCGTCCATCATGCCGACAAATACGGGGTCAAGATGCCCCAAAGTGGGGCGTGCCATCGCGCTCAATACACGCGGGCTAACGTCGGAAGGGCCAGGCCCCATGAGGGTACGAACGGGTGGGTGGAAGGATTTGACTGTCATGCGGTTCAATTCTCTATCGCGTTAACTAAAGACCCGCATCATACTATGGAAAAATAACAGGGCAAATGTGGGGTAATCACAAAGCTAAACAATGCCGCAGGCAACGGGGCAATAACGCTTACCCCGCGCCGACACTGCATCAATGGTAGCGGGAAACAAAAGCAGGATCCATGCTCGAACGTACCCCACGCCGCCGCAATAAACGCTCCAATTGTTTACCTAAATCACCCAATTCTTGTCCGTAAATAATTAACCCATCCAGCAATACCTGCGGCTTACGGGATTGCCCCCCTAAGTCACGTGCTAACATCCGCTTTTTCATGCAGTTTTCCCCTCTGCCTGATCACAATGATGAACCCTCGGATTAAATATAGTGCAAACTGGGGCTTTTTGTATTGTGTTTGTCCCCAATTTGGTGATAATCCTGTTGTTTTAGTTTATTACCATGCACTGATACAGATGGCAACAGCAGAATTTTTTCGCGCAGATCCCCCCACGCCGCACGTCGATGAGTTAAATGCGTTGGAGGTCAGGGAGTTACAGCTTAATGCTGCGAAAATTGCCAACCTGCCCCCTCACTTCAGAGATAGCTGCAAATCGGGGGAATTAGCCCCGGAAATGACAGTAATTCCACCCGGACGCTTTGAAATGGGTTCGGAACCTGCTGAATACGGGCATCGCCGCGAAGAATACCCGCGTCACCTCACCACCATTCACCGCGCGTTTGCGATTGGCACTTACCCCATCACTGCCGCTGAATTCGAGCAATTCCGGCAAGCAACCGAATGGTTTTTACGCCCAGAACTGATCTGGCATAGCGGGCGATTACCCGTCATTAATATCCGCATGGAAGACATCAAACTGTATCTGGAATGGCTCAGTGCTGAAACCGGGCAGCGTTACCGCTTGCCGACCGAAGCAGAATGGGAATACGCAGCACGCGCTGGCACTATCACGCCGTTTTACCACGGTGATGATGTGAGCTGTAAGGAAGTGCATTTCAACCCGCTATTTCCGTACAAGGAAAGCCAGGAAAAACGTCGCTGGTATATGCCACGCTGTTTCCCGTCCCCCAAGGCCAGTGAAACCGGGATTCGCACCGCGAATGCGTGGGGCTTACACGATATGCACGGTAATGTCTGGGAATTCACCAGCAATCACTGGACAACTTCCCACCTGTATGCGAACCGCGATGGCAGCCCGTCGACTTCCGCTAACCCGCACTGGTATGTCACCAAGGGCGGTTCGTGGTTTGATCCGGCGGTATTAGCCCGCAGTGCGGCACGCAAAAAACGTTACCTTGATGAACTCGATACTAATTTGGGCTTTCGGGTAGTGCGCGAATTATAAACCGCGTAACTCCGTCAGCGGCCAACGCGGACGCGCCTGAAACACTGCTGGTTCACTTGCTCCTGCTTGTAAGCGCAACGCCCCCGCGTAAGCAATCATCGCGCCGTTATCGGTGCAAAACGCCAAGCGCGGGAAATACACTTGCGCATTCAAGGTAGCCAGCTTCGCCCGCAACCGCTGATTCGCCCCCACACCACCAGCCACCACCAAACGCTTGCGCCCCGCTTGTTCTAAAGCACGGCGACATTTGATAAACAAGGTATCAACAACCGCCTCTTCAAACGCCAGCGCAATATCGGCTTTATCCTGCAAGGTTTGGGTAGAATTTTGCCAAGTCGTCAGTGAAAACGTTTTTAACCCGCTGAAACTGAAATCACAACCCGGACGATCCACCATCGGACGCGGGAATTTGTACTGCCCCGGTCTGCCCTGCTCTGCCAGCTTTGCCAGTAACGGGCCACCCGGATAATCCAAACCCATCAATTTAGCGGTTTTGTCGAAGGCTTCCCCAGCGGCATCGTCAACGCTTTCCCCCAAAATGTGGTACTCACCAATGCGCGGCACATCCACCAGCATGGTGTGTCCACCCGACACCAGCAACGCCACAAACGGTAATTCCGGGGGATTTTCCTCTAACATCGGCGCGAGTAAATGGCCTTCCATGTGATGCACGCCCACTGCCGGAACCCCTAAGCCCCACGCCAACGAACGTGCAATGGATGCCCCCGTCAGCAACGCCCCAATCAAGCCGGGGCCAGCGGTGTAAGCCACCCCTTGAATATCGCCCATGTTCATTTGCGCATCCGCCAAGGTTTCACGCACCAGCGGTAATACCCTGCGCACATGGTCACGCGAAGCCAGCTCCGGCACGACCCCGCCGTATTCCGCGTGCATCGCAATTTGGCTAAACAAACGGTGCGCCAACAAGCCGTGATCGGTATCGTAAATCGCGACACCAGTTTCGTCGCAAGAGGTCTCTATTCCAAGAACGCGCATAGGGGCTTTCATCATTGTTACAAAGGAAAGCCCGCAGTATAACTCAGGCAACCGCAGACAGCAGCGGTTCCAGCGCGTCCATAGGCATCAAACTAGCGACTTGCGTGGGTTCTAAATCCTGATTGCCGCTGGCGGTGTAATTACCGGTGAGCTTGAAGTCCATCGCTTTATTGCCTGTCACCGTATTGCGCCAACTTAAACGATTGGTTTTATTGGTTCCAATCATAATCCACGGTTGACGGATACCCGCCGGATCGCTGCCAATCACGGTATTGCCGCTGATGGTGCAATATTCCGCCACGCCCAACGTAATCCCGTGGTAATGGTCGGTTTGCACCAAGTTATCACGGATTAACGCCCGCCGAATCACCCCATCAAAACACCCGATACCCTGCATTTCACGCAATCCACCCGGTGCAGTTGAGCGGTTAAAGATGCGGTTACGCTGGATAATGACCCCGTTTAAAATGCCTTCTTGCGGATTGGCGGCGGAGGCACTCCACAACTGAATCGCATCATTGTGGTTATTCGGATTTCCCATGAACGAGTGCATGATCACATTATCCGCAGCCGTGGTGTAATCCGCTAACATCCGAATGCCATCCACGCAAAAACCGTCAATGGTGTTAGACATTGCATCACAACTCCAGCCGCGTAAGGTAATGCCGGTGCGTACATTGTGAATGGTGTTATTGCTGATTTTGCAATCATCGCCTGCAACAAACACCCCGTCCCGCGCTTTCAGCCATTGTGCGGCTTGCCAACCGGTGCGGCTGGCAGCGGTGTGGATGTAACACCATTGCACCACATTACCCTGCCCGCCCAATACTGATACCAGCGGTACATCGGCGGAGGTTTGCCCTTTGCTGCGAATGGTAACTTTGCCTTTGCCATTGAATACCAAATTAGTGCAGGTATTAATGACCAAGCGGTTTAAGGTAATGATTGCGCCGTTTTCCGGTATGACGTTAACGAGTGCGGTGTGATCGCCGACATTATTAATGATTAAATCACCGTGATCACCGGATTTTAACAAGACCATATCCCCTGATTTGACCCTGTTCCAAGCGAATACCGTGCCCGGTATCACAAAATGCGTTGTAGCCATGACTAATTCCCCAATTAAAGCCATTAACAAATTTGATTATAGCCCCGCTGACAAGTTCCCGAAAAGCAGTAATAAAAGCCCCAAGGAATATGCTACAGTCACGCCGTTATCATCATCGGCGAAAACACAATGCGGATATTCGGGGGAATCAGCCTCTTACTGTTGCTACTGCTGCACCCGGCTACGTTGTGGGCAAAAGACCGGCTGATTATTATGGCGGGTCAATCCAATATGATGGGGCGCGGTAAAACCTTCCACTTACCCGCCAACTACAAAAACACCCCCAAGAACATCGCGTTCTTTTACCAAGGCCGCCCCCATAAACTGGCTGAATTCGCGTTTTTTGGCCCGGAAGTCGCGTTTGCGCACGAAGTCGCCCGCGCATTTCCGCAAGACCGCATTATTTTGGTCAAACAAGCCGCGACAGGCAGCTCAATCAAGCAATGGCAGCCGGACGGCGCATTGTACCGGGGGCTATTACGGCAAATCGGTTTCGCGACGGACACCTACCCCGCCACCGTGGATGCGGTATTGTGGATGCAAGGCGAAAGCGACGCACGGAGCCAAGCGCAAGAAGCCAACCAGTACGGTTCACGGCTGGAACACTTGGTGCAACGCTTTCGCATCGACCTTGCCGCGCCGCACAGTTTGTTTCTTGTAGGGCAAATTAACCCGGAACATCCCGCTTTCCTGATGACTAATAACGTCAGGCAGCAACAGCAACGCATCCAGCAACAAGTGCCTAACACGGTGCTGATTTCAACCGACGGTTTAGGAAAAATGGCCGACCGCATCCATTATGACGCGCAAGGGCAACTGCAATTGGGAAAACGTTTTGCACAAGCCTATATTAAACGCGCAAAATCCTAACTGTGCCGTCTTGACACCCTCCACACGCCTTAACACAGGAACTACACCTTAATGAACGCCATTTCTACTACGCAACGCAGCCGTCGTCTTCGCAAAAAACTCAAATTGGAAGAATTCCAAGAGTTCGGCTTTGACATCAAAATCACCTTAACACCCGCATCCGAAGAAACCCTTGATGTCGCAATGGATGCCTGGATTCGCTTTGTGGAAGCCAATGCATGGGGATTTGGCGGCGGCGGCAATCCTAACCAACTAATTGGTTTTGTCACCAAAGCACGCGGTGGCAGCCTCACCGAAGCCGACATCGCGCTCGTCAAAACCTGGGGCAGTGAACAAGCATGGGTTGAAGAAACCGTAGTCGGTGAACTCACCGATGCATGGTACGACTAAGCAATTCGCCACAAAGCAGTGGTTATCGCACATTCGGGGCATGATTTTTCCCCCGAATTCCGGTTATCATAGCGGGCTACTTTAAGTTTAAGATGATTTTGGAGACGAATAATGGCCACCTACGGCAGCAATGATTTACGATCTGGTGTAAAAATTATCCTCAATGGCGACCCTTACACTGTCGTAGAAAGTGACTTTGTAAAACCCGGCAAAGGTCAAGCGTTCACCCGCGCCCGTGTCCGCAATCTCAAAACCGGACGCACCATCGAACAAACGTTCAAATCAACTGAAACCCACGAAGGGGCAGACGTTGAAGACCGCGAAATGGAATACCTGTATTCCGACGGCGAAAACTGGACATTTATGGACACCACCACCTTTGAACAGCTTGATGCAGGTGCGACCGCGATGGCTGATGCCGTCAAATGGCTCAAAGGTAATGAAAAGTGCATCGTCACTTTATGGAACGGCGTACCGCTCCAAGTGACTACCCCTAACTTTGCCGAACTCAAAATTACCCAAACTGATCCCGGTGTACGTGGTGATACCGCGACGGGCGGCACTAAGCCTGCCACTTTGGAAACCGGCGCAGTCGTAAAAGTGCCGCTTTACATGGAAGAAGGCGAAATCCTCAAAATCGACACCCGCACTGGCGAATACGTTTCCCGCGTCAAAGCGTGAATCTAACCGCCTTGCAGCAACGCGCTTCTCTGAACCATCAGGTGCGCGTTTTTTTTGCCGAACGCGCGGTGCTGGAAGTCGAAACCCCGGCACTTTCGCAAGCGGGCAATACCGACCCATTCATTGACAGTTTCAGCGTGAATACAGCGCAGGGTTTGCGTTATTTGCACACCTCGCCGGAATACCCGATGAAACGCTTGCTGGCAGCCGGTTCTGGCGACATTTACCAACTCTGCAAAGTGTGGCGGCGTGATGAAAGCGGTAAACGCCATAATCCCGAATTCACCATGCTGGAATGGTATCGCCTCGGTTTCACTTGGCAGCAATTGATGCAAGAAGTCGCAGCTTTATTGCACACATTGATTCCGCACTTGCAAAAGCCTGCGCGTTTTTGCAGTTACCGTGAGGTTTTCCTTGAAAGCGTCCAGCTTGACCCCCATGTTGCCAGCATTGACGAGTTATCCGCTGTAGCACGAGCGCACGGTATCGAGATCAACGGTGAAATGCCGGTGCAGGCGTGGCGTGACTTATTACTCACCCATTGCGTCGAGCCGCAATTCCCTGCTGACCAATTGACCTTCCTTTACCACTACCCTGCCAGCCAAAGTGCCTTGGCGAAAGTGCAAATGCAGGAAGGGCAAGCGGTTGCGGAACGTTTTGAGGTTTATTTAGGCGCGTTGGAACTGGGCAACGGTTATCAGGAACAAACTGATGCTGCGCAAAATCGCCAGTTATTAACGCAGGATGCGCAAACACGCGGCAATGACATCCCCGTGGATGAACGGTTTCTTGCCGCGCTGGAACAGGGATTGCCAGAATGTGCCGGGGTTGCGGTAGGTATCGACCGGATTCTGATGTGTAGGATGCAAGTAAATGACCTGAAACAGGTTATCGCTTTTCCGTGGGAGGTGGCATAATAGCCACCGAAAATCAACGATAGGAGATTGAATGTGGACTTTCTGATTTCTAACGCTCATGCAGAAGGTGCGGCTGCACCTGCCGGTGGTGGCATTGAAATGCTGCTGATGATGGGCGTATTTTTCGCCATCATGTATTTCATGATTATTCGCCCTCAACAAAAACGGGCTAAAGAACACAAACAAATGCTGGAAGCCCTGAGCAAAGGTGATGAAATCGTCACTGGCGGCGGCATTCTGGGTAAAGTTGCGGGCATTAACGATAGTTTTATCGAACTTGCTATTGCTGATAATGTCACTATTAAAGTACAAAAACAGGCTGTTGCTTCTGTCCTGCCCAAAGGCACGATGAAAGGCGCATAGTTTTTACCCCTCACCCCCTGCCCCCTCTCCCTCAAGGGGAGAGGGGGAAACACCCAAATTCTTAGCCCCTCTCTCCCTTGAGGGAGAGGGGTTGGGGTGAGGGGTAACGGGGCTAACACACGGAATCCTATAAAAATGAATCGCTATCCACTCTGGAAGTACCTGATGATCGCAGTCGTGCTGCTGATCGGTATTATCTATTCTGTTCCCAATTTTTTCCCGTCCGAACCAGCAGTGCAATTAAGCCCTAAGCTTGAGCAAGCTATCGACCCGGCAACCATGCAACGTTTCGAGCAAGTCTTACAGGCTAAAGGCTTGACGGTACGTGCCAGTGAAAACGACGGGCAGCAAGCCCTGTTCCGCTTTGCTGATACCGATGTGCAGCTCAAAGCCTCCGAAGCTCTGAAAGAAGCGGTGGGTGATCAATTTGTGGTGGCTCTCAATTTAGCCCCTTCCACACCCGGCTGGTTACGTTCGCTCAATGCCAACCCCATGTTCCTCGGTCTTGACCTGCGCGGCGGGGTACATTTCCTGATGGAAGTGGACATGAACGCGGCCTTGGATAAGCAGATTGAACGTTACGAAGACGAATTCCGTGATTTCCTGCGCGACAAAGACATTAAATACTTGGGTATTTCGCGTGAAGGTGACACCGTATTAACCAAATTCCGCGATGCCGCCAGCCGCGATGCTGCGTTAGCGGTACTCAGCCCGGAATACGGCGATAAATTGCAATTCACTTCACCGCAAGGCACGACCGATTTGCAGGCCAGCATTTCACAAGTGGCGATGCTCAATATTCAAAAATTCGCGCTGCAACAAAACATCACCACCTTGCGTAAACGGGTGAATGAATTGGGTGTTGCCGAACCTGTGATCCAGCAACAAGGTGCGAACCGCATTGTGGTGCAACTCCCCGGTGTGCAGGATACGGCGCGTGCTAAAGAGATTCTGGGTGCAACCGCTACCTTGGAATTCCGTTTGGTGGATGAGGAAAATGACCCGTTCCAAGCGCAACAAAGTGGACGCGCACCGATTGGCTCACAAGTTTACAAAGAGCGTACCGGCGACCCGATTTTACTCAAGCGTAAAGTCATGTTGACGGGCGATTACATTACCGATGCATCTTCCGGTTTTGATGAGAATAACCGCCCTGCCGTACACATTACCTTAGACGGTAAAGGCGCGAGCCGCTTTGCTAAAGTCACTGGTGAAAACGTGCAAAAGCTGATGGCTGTTGTCTTTATCGAAAACAAAATCGAAAGCAAGGAAGTGGATGGCAAACAGGTAAAAACCAGTAAAACCACCCAAGAAGTCATTAACGTTGCCCGCATTCAGGAGCAATTGAGCAAACGCTTCCAGATTACCGGACTAGATTCCCCCAAAGAAGCCCGTGACCTCGCGCTGTTATTGCGTGCAGGTGCGCTGGCTGCACCGGTTTACATCGTGGAAGAGCGCACCGTCGGCCCTAGCATGGGTAAGGAAAACATCGAGAAGGGTTTCAACTCTAATCTGTGGGGTTTCATCGCGGTTGTGTTGTTTATGATCGTTTATTACCGGATGTTCGGGATAATTTCCAGCATCGCGTTGGCTATCAATGGCATTTTCTTATTCGCGCTCCTGTCTATGCTGCAAGCAACATTAACTTTACCGGGCTTGGCGGGTATCGCCCTGACGCTGGGTATGGCGATTGATGCCAACGTATTGATTAATGAGCGTATCCGTGAGGAATTGCGCGAAGGTGCAACGCCGCAACAGGCTATCTTCTCAGGTTACGACCGAGCGTGGGGAACCATTCTTGACTCCAACTTGACGACATTAATCGCGGGGATCGCGCTGTTCTTATTGGGTTCTGGCCCGATCAAAGGTTTTGCCGTGGTGTTGTGCCTTGGTATTTTGACTTCGATGTTCAGTGCTGTCACCGTTTCCCGTGCGATGGTGAATCTCATGTACGGCTCTAAACCACGTCTAGAAAAGATCGCCATTTAAGGGGGCTGTATCATGATAGAGTTTTTTCATTTCAAAAAAGCCATACCGTTCATGCGGTACGGCAAGACCACGACCGCTATCTCACTGGCGACGTTCTTGTTTTCAGTGTTTGCGTTGTTTTACTACGGCTTAAATCTGGGCGTTGACTTCACAGGCGGCACAGTCATGGAAGTGCGGTACACACAAGCCGCACCCATCGACGCTATCCGCGAAACCATCAAAGCCAGCGGTTATCACGAAGTGGCGGTACAAAACTTCGGCTCGACCCAAGATGTACTGATTCGCTTACCGTTGAAAGAAGGCGTTTCCAGTGCGCAGGTCAGCGAAGAAATCATGGGCGTGCTGAAATCTGGCACACCGGATGTCACTTTGAGCAAAGTCGATTTCGTTGGTGGGCAAGTCGGGCAGGAACTGTATGAAAACGGTGGTTTAGCCCTGATCTTGGTGGCAGCGGGCATCATTATTTACTTAGCGTTTCGTTTCGAGTGGCGTTTTGCAATCTCTGCCGCCGTCGCAAATTTGCATGACGTGGTAATCATTCTTGGTCTGTTTGCATTCTTCCAATGGCAGTTTGACTTAACCGTGCTGGCGGCGGTGCTGGCAGTATTGGGCTATTCAGTGAACGAATCCGTGGTCGTGTTTGACCGGATTCGGGAAAACATCCGCACCATGCGTGATGAAACCATACCCGATATTATCGACAGCGCGATTACCACTACTATGTCGCGCACCATCATTACCCACTTGTCTACCCAAACGATGGTAACGGCGATGCTATGGTTTGGTGGTGAAGCGTTGCATAACTTCGCGCTGGCACTGACTATCGGGATTATGTTCGGGATTTACTCATCGGTACTGGTGGCTGCGCCGCTGCTGCTAATGTTTGGGTTGAAGCGCGAACACATGATCCCGAAAGAAGACGAAAAGATTGAAGGGATGAATGCGGATGGTTCGGTGGTTTAAACTGCCGTACCACGCATAACGCATCGACAACAGGCCACCCTTGCGTTTAGGTGGCCTTGTTTTTTAAATAATTGCCCAACTTATCCCGCTCTATCTAACAGAGGAAATACCATGCAGAGAATACGCAACGCAGGCAATTTTTTGGAAAAAGTAGGGGACTTAGCAGTGGAGGCTTTCCACGTACTGGGATTGTTTGTTATCGGCGGTACGATTGTGTGGTCGGCTACCCACGCTTACCTAGTGGATATTATGCAAAAACCCTACGCGAGTCTGGATGACATTCTGCTACTTTTCATTTATCTGGAATTGGGGGCAATGGTCGGCATCTTCTTCCGCACACATCGTCTGCCGGTCATTTTCCTGCTCTTCATCTCCATGACTGCGCTGACCCGTTATCTCGCAATTGACTTGAAAGATTTTGACAATATGAAAATCATCACCATTGTCTCGGCGATTTTGCTGCTGGCGATAGCGGCATTTATCCTGCGCTACAGCGAAAGCAAGGTATCTTCCTCGGAAGAGCTGGGGCTGAAACACCATGATTTGAGTGATACGAGCGGGACGAAGATTTCGTGATGATCTCCATTTTCGGAGCAACCCACCTTGAAAGCGAAGCCCTAAAGTAATAGTCGGGAGGAGCTGATCACATGAAACATGCCATCAGCTATAAGCCCTTAAGATAATGTTAGCTAAAAATCACACCATCTCAACCATGTCGCGGTAAGCGTGCCAACTCGCATACGAAATCAACGGCATAGCAATCACCAAGCCAATATCAAACGTCAAAATCCCCAGCCCAATAATCACCGCAATCGTTGCCGCCCACCACAGCATCACCTTCCAATTAGCGAGAATCGCGCGAATGCTGGTATTGAGTGCCGTCACCAAGCTCACCTTACGCTCCAGCAACATCGGCACTGTCGCTACGCCGGTCACAAACGACACCAGCGCGAACATCAACCCCACCGATAAAAACGCCAACGTAAACAGCCAACCAATCTTGGTTGCCAACAGCAAATTAACAAACCCCATGTAGGTTTGTTCCGCGACAGGCAAATCGCCGAAGAACAGACTCATCACTACCGCTGACATTCCCAGCCACAACAGCATCAGTGTTCCCAGAAACAGCGCGTATAAGGTCAAATTGACCGGATTACGCTGCAATGCCACCGCAGACTGCAAAAACCGGGTTGGTTCGCCTTGAGCGCGGCGGTAACTCAAATCATACAAACCCAGCGCGAGAAACGGCCCCAGCAACATAAACCCGGCAGCTTCCGCCACATAAAAACCGGGATTGTTGATGGAAAGGATACCCATCACAATCCCCACCACTGCAAAAATCGCCCCATACAACAAGCTGGACAAGGGATTCGCTTTAAAATCATCCCATCCTTGGCTTAACCACTTGGGAATATCGGCAAGCGTCACCTGACGCACGGGGTACTCAGTGAACGGCTGTTCGGTGCTAATGGATTGCATAATTATCATTTCCTCCTTAATGGGTTTTCATCATACGAATTCGCCACCCACGATTCAACAACCGTCCCTGTTTAGCCCACCACCACATAGATCAGCCAGCCGGTATACGCTACATAACTCGCCAACAACACACTGCCTTCCCAATGGGTTAAGTGGCCTTGCTTTTTGAAACCATACGCCATAATGAACAAACCAAAAGTGACAGCTAACATCACCGGCCAGTCACGGGTCAGCACTTCCTCTGCCACTGTAATCGGTGCAATTACCCCCGCAATCCCCACTACTGCCAAAGTATTAAACAGGTTGGAACCCACAATATTACCCAAGGCAAGATCAGATTCACCCTTGCGTGCCGCCATAATCGACGAAGCCAACTCCGGCAATGATGTACCTAATGCCACAATAGTTAAGCCGATGATTAAATCACTCACCCCGAAAGCTTGCGCAACACTGACCGAACCCCACACCAGAATACGCGAGCTAACGATCAACAACAGCAAACCTATTGCCAGCCATAACAACGCCCGCTTCAGCGGCAACGGGTGTTCCGCCAGCTCAGCCGACATCTCTTCGCCCAAGCTATCTTGGCGTTGACGCATCGCCGAATAAATCGACCAGCCGACAATGCCGAAGAACACTAGCAGCAACACTATTGCGTCGTTACGGCTGATTTCCCCGTCCCACAACTGCCAGCCTGCTAATAACGTTACCGCCAATAAAATTGGCATTTCTTTACGCACAATACTGGAATGCACCGCAATCGTGGCAAGCACCGCAGTTAACCCCAAAATCAGCGCGATATTCAACGTATTAGAACCGTAAGCATTACCCAACGCTAACGCGGGATTGCCTTCCCACGCCGCAAATGCAGATACGGTCATTTCAGGGGCGGATGTCCCAAACCCCACCACTACCATACCGATTAAAATGCTCGGCATTCCCAAGTGCTTTGCAGTAGCCGCCGCACCATCCACGAATTTATCGGCACTCCACACCAGCACCGCAAGACCCAGCACAATCGCAAGGATCGGCATTAACATATCCAGTCTCCCATCATTAAAACATCGCAGCATCATAGCGACGAAGCCACGAGGTAGAAATTAAACGCAGATCACTGGTGTTATTTGCCCCCTTTGGCACACTGTGCGGATAATGGAAAACATGAAACATAAACTGCAACACTTCCTAAAACTCGAATCCGCCAGCGGTATTTTGTTGGTTATTGCGGCACTCATGGCGATGATCACAGTCAATTCGCCCGCGCAATTTCTTTACGATGCGCTGCTAAATACCCCGGTGGAAATACGCATTGGCGCATTAAACATCGCTAAACCGCTATTACTGTGGGTTAACGACGGTTTGATGGCATTGTTTTTCCTGCTAGTCGGCTTGGAAATCAAGCGCGAAATCGTGCAGGGTGAACTGGCTGATCCCGCGAAAGCCATACTGCCGGTGATGGCAGCTATCGGCGGCATGGTGATGCCTGCGCTGATTTATACCGCATTCAACCAAGGCGATGATTTAGCCATGCGCGGCTGGGCGATTCCAACCGCTACCGACATTGCGTTTGCCTTGGGGGTGTTGTCGTTATTGGGTAAGCGCGTCCCGCCAGCCTTAAAACTGTTCTTGTTAACGCTGGCGATTGTGGATGATTTAGGTGCAATCGTGATTATCGCACTGTTCTACACCGCTGAGTTATCGACTACATCGTTGTTGGTTGCACTGAGCGCGTTGGCGGTACTTTATGCGTTTAATCGACGCGGGGTGCTTTCACTTTCCCCTTACCTATTAGTCGGTTTGGTCATGTGGGTAGCGGTACTGAAATCCGGGGTTCATGCCACCCTTGCAGGTGTATTGCTGGCATTTTTCATTCCGTTGCGCCCTGCTCCCGGCGAACATCACACCGTTGCCGAAAACTTGGAGCATGATTTGCACGGTTCGGTATCTTTCGTGATTTTACCGCTGTTTGCGTTCATGAATACTGGGGTATCGCTGAGTGGTTTATCGCTGGATTCGGTGATAAACCCTGTGCCGCTAGGAATTGCGGCGGGATTATTCCTCGGTAAACCCATCGGAGTTATGTTGTTTTGCTGGCTGGCAATCCAGTTGCGTTTGGCGAAAATGCCGCACCAAGTCGGTTGGGGGGAATTGTTTGGCGTAGCAGTGTTGGCTGGTATCGGTTTCACCATGAGCCTGTTTATCAGCTCACTGGCGTTTGTACAGGGCGATCCGAATTTCAGGGTCGATGACCGTATCGGCATTCTGCTTGGCTCAGTCGTGTCGGCAGTGTGCGGTTATTTCTTGTTACGCTGGCGACTGGCGAAAACGGCCTGATATACTGGTGACTCCATTATTAAAGGCGCGTTGACCATGACTGATACCAAGCTTGCACCCGTTTCTTGCGACACTTTGCCACCGGGTACTCTCAGCGTTGAACAAGCACAAACGCGGATTTTCGACAGCATCAGCCGCATTGAAGCCAGTGAACGGGTAAGTTTATGGCAAGCCCAAGGGCGGATTCTCGCGCAAGTTGTTACCGCTCCATTGGATGTGCCGCCGCACCGCAATTCCGCGATGGATGGTTACGCCCTGCGGCACGCGGATCTTGCCGCCGGATTACCCCTCAAAGTGATTGGCACGGCTTTCGCGGGTCGTCCTTTTAACGGTGCAGTGCAACCCGGCGAATGCGTGCGCATTATGACCGGCGCGGTCGTGCCAGAGGGAACCGACAGCGTCGTCATGCAAGAACACGTACAACGCACCGGCGATAGCATTCAAATCAGCGGCACACTCAGCGTGGGTGAAAACGTGCGTCACCCCGGTGAAGATATGCGCTGTGGCGATGCGGTATTAGTCAACGGTCGCAAATTAAATGCAGCGGATCTCGGCTTACTCGCCTCACTCGGCATCGGCGAAGTGGAAGTATTACGCCGCCCGCGCGTCGCGTTTTGCTCTACGGGCGATGAACTCAAAAGCATTGGCGAAACCTTGCAACCCGGTGATATTTACGACAGCAACCGCTATACCCTCTACGGTTTACTGCAAAATCTGGATGTGGAAATCATTGATCTGGGCACGGTGCGCGATACCCCCGAAGCTGTCGAACACGCTTTCCAACAAGCCATGCAACGCGCGGATGTGCTGATTACCAGTGGCGGAGTTTCTGTCGGTGAAGCGGATTACGTCGCTGCCACCTTGCAACGTTTGGGGCAGGTCAATTTCTGGAAAATCGCCATGAAACCGGGTAAACCGTTGGCGGTCGGCACGCTGGGCAATACCTTGTTTTTTGGTTTACCCGGTAATCCCGTCGCGGTCATGACAACCTTTTTGCTGTTTGTGCGCCCCGCAATTTTACAGATGCGCTCTGAAACCCTGCCACGCACGCCCGAATACAGCGCGATTTGCGACACCCCACTGAAAAAAGCCCCCGGACGCAAAGACTACCAACGCGGCATTTGCCAGCAAGATGCCAACGGGCAATGGCACGTCAGCAGCACCGGCGGGCAAGGCTCACACCAACTGCGCTCAATGAGTCAGGCCAACTGTTTTATCACATTACCGCTTGAATCAGGTAATTGCCCGGCGGGTTGTAACGTCACTATTATCCCGTTTGACGGCTTGCTATAAATCTAAATATAACGCGATAAGCAATGGATTAACTGGGAAAATTTTGCTGATTGAGCGTCGTAGGTCTGGTTGTAAATCGCCAGATCACATACTATAACTAAGGATGTTCAGTGGCTCTCATTTAACACACTTACCCAACCAAAGGAGTTTCCTCCACATGAAACTAAAATCACTTATCGTATTACTGCTGGCAGGCATTTGGGGTGTCGGAAGTTGGTGGTGGTACACCTGTAAAGTCAAAGGTTTCTGCGGGGCAGACCACAATGTCACCCAAGTCGCTGCCGGTACAGCAACAGGTGCTGCCGCATTGAGCGGACAAGCCGCAGCAGATAAAGCTGCCGCCGATGCCAAAGCTAAAGCCGATGCAGACAAAGCTGCCGCCGAAGCACAAACCAAAGCTGATGCAGACAAGGCCGCTGCCGAGGCACAAGCCAAAGCTGATGCCGATAAAGCCGCCGCCGAAGCACAAGCCAAACTGGATGCAGACAAAGCCTCTGCCGAAGCACAAGCCAAAGCTGACGCAGACAAAGCCGCCGCCGAAGCACAAGCCAAACTGGATGCCGCAGCAGGCAAAATCACCATGGAAACCAACGAAGCCGCACCGGATACCGGCACTGGTATTGACCCCGCCCTGATGTATTTCCCTACCGGTTCAGCGAATCCACAATTGGCAGACAGTGCCAAAGCGTATTTTGAAAAAGTGGCTACTTTCCTTAAAGACAATGCCAGCGGCAAAGTTACCATTGTCGGGCATACTGACAATCAAGGTAAGGCTGACAAAAATAAGGCACTCGGCCTGAAACGCGCGGAGATGATCAAAAAGATGTTAACCGATATGGGCGCACCGGCTGATCGTGTTCAAGCCTCATCCGAAGGCCCTGACAAGCCGGTAGCGGATAACACTACCGCCGAAGGTCGTCAGAAAAATCGCCGTGTTGAAGTCACACCTGCCAAATAATTGAGGAATCATCGTCATGTTTAAGGACATTATGGGTCGTTACGACGCTTCCAGCGCGAGTCTGGATGTGATCATTATGCTGGCAGTCGCTTTTCTGCTGGGTTTTCTGTTTTGCTATTTCCGCAACCGCAATCAACAGGAGGACTAAGCAATGAAAAATTCTGATTACACCTTCGGCATTGCCAGCGTAGAAATCATCATTCTGCTGTTGGTTGCTTTTCTTTTAGGCATGTTATTGTGCAGTTTGTTACGCAAGCTAGGTATCTGTTGCGGTAATAATGACAGCGACAACAACGACTACCCTACTCGACGTGCGCCCCCACCGGATCGTAGCGGCGGTTACAGTGCGGATATGCATTCCCTATTGCGCGGCAGCGATGGCGACACTAACCGCAATTCTGGAGCAGGTTCATCTTTAATTGGAGCGGGTTTAAGTGCCGCAGTCGCTGGAGTCGGTGGCTTTGCCAGCAATATCCTGCAATTGGGTGAAGGGCGTAAAGACGACCTGAAAAAACTCGAAGGCATCGGCCCTAAAATCGAGCAAGTCCTCAATGCAGCCGGTATCCAAAACTTCGACCAACTCGCCGCATTAACCCCCGAAGTGATTAAACCGTTGCTGGATAATGCCGGTGGTCAATTCAAAATGCACGATCCTAAAAGCTGGCCTTACCAAGCGGAATTAGCCGCCAAGGGTGACTGGGATCGTTTGAAAGAGTACCAAAACCTTCTCATTGGCGGGCAAGGCGGTTAATCAACACCGTTTCCCCTTCCTCGCAAAGAGATTGTCATAAAATCCACCTACAGCAGTACCCGTGACTGCTGTAGTTTGCCCATAGCCACGTAGCAAATTAGTTGGTGTTTATAAGGGATGCCGATGGAAAATTCTGCAAAAAGTCATTTCAACAGAGCTACTGCTGTCGTTATTGCGCCTACAATCTCCGCCTGATGTTTTAGTGCAAATTCGGCAATGTCAGTGCCCGTTTTGACCGTACTGAGAGTATCTTTCAATCCATTCCAGACTTTACCCAGCAAGTTACGGGCTTCGGGTTTATCCTGTGGCGCGGCAAGTGCTTTGTTCACTTCGGCAACAGCCATAAGTGACTCAGGGTCAAGACTGCCAGCATCCTTGAGCAAGCTACTGATGATAGTGGCGATTTGCTGGCGTTGATCCGTAGGAGTCTGTCAAATAAACTGTGTAACACGTTTTTCATAGGGCGGAGAGCGGAACCCGCTCTTCACCGAACATAAGTAAAAAAGTCTGCAAAGCGGGTTTCCAGTGGTGAATGACCGACCACTTTTGCGAGGCTTCGCGTACCGCCAAATACAGGCTTTTGAGGGCTGAACTGTCATTGGGAAAGATGCGCCGGTTGCGGGTAAACTTGCGCAAACTCATGTTCAGGGATTCAATCGCATTGGTGGTGTAAATCACTTTGCGGATCTCCGGCTGGAACTGGAAAAACGGGATGACATTCGCCCAGTTACCGCGCCATAGACGCACGACTGCTTTGTATTTGTTACCCCATTCGGTGTCGAGGGCTTCCAGTTCGTGTTCGGCTTCTTCAGCAGTGCTGGACTGGTAAATGCGCTTGAGGGCAGCGACCACACCTTTGGTATCCTTGGCGGTGACGTAGCGCAAGCTGGCGCGAACCATGTGTACCATGCACAACTGGGTCAGCGTTTTGGGAAGACCGCGTTGACGGCTTCAGGCAAGCCGTTTAAGCCATCCATGCACGCCACGTAGATGTCTTGTACGCCCCGGTGGCGTAGTTCCGTCAAGACCGATAACCAGAACTTGGCACCTTCATTTTCTGCCAACCAGATGCCCAACACGTCCTTTTCACCGCGTAAGTTGACCGCCAATACCACATGGGCTGATTTATTGATGACCTGCTTATCTTGTTGAACTTTAACGACAATCCCATCGAGCCAGACAATCGGGTAGATATTATCCAGTGCTCGCGTCTGCCACGCTTTAGCTTCGCCCTGAACGGCTTCGGTTACTTCCGCGATCAGCGTATGCGAGATGTCCACCCCGTACAGGCGTTTGATCGTGTCTTCGATGTCGCGGGTGGTCATGCCTTTGGCGTACAGCGTCAGGATGTGTTCTTCCATCCCTGCTAACCGTATTTGGCGTTTTTGTATCAACTTCGGCTCAAAGCTGCCATCACGGTCACGCGGTGTCTCTACCTGCAACTCACCAAATTCGCCTTTGATGGTCTTGTTGCCTTTGCCGTTACGGGTATTGCTGCGCCGTTGCCCGGCTTCGCTACGCTCACCCTTGTCGTAGTTTAGGTGCACATCCAATTCGGCTTCCAAGCTGCGGTTGATCATCCGCTGCAAGAGCTGGCTGTAAAGGTTTTTGACATCAGCAGGCGTTTTGCAATCGCTGAGTAAGTCATCCATGAGTTTCGGGTCGAGGCGTTCCATGTTACTGCTCCTTCTTGGGATTCACGTTATATAGCAGTTACACAGTTCAGTTTACAGTCTCGCGCCGTTGCCCGGCTTCGCTACGCTCACCCTTGTCGTAGTTTAGGTGCACATCCAATTCGGCTTCCAAGCTGCGGTTGATCATCCGCTGCAAGAGCTGGCTGTAAAGGTTTTTGACATCAGCAGGCGTTTTGCAATCGCTGAGTAAGTCATCCATGAGTTTCGGGTCGAGGCGTTCCATGTTACTGCTCCTTCTTGGGATTCACGTTATATAGCAGTTACACAGTTCAGTTTACAGTCTCAAAATCGACAAGAAATCTCAAAATATCTTCATTAAACCCATCATCTTTAGCTGCTGATAGTAATTCATCCCATGGAAGAATACCATTTTTCTCAAGAAGCACATCCAAGTAAAATAATTTATAAGAATATTCCATTAACCAATTGGGCTTTAAGCAGTAATCCCGACCATCTTTTGTAATGCGTAGTATAAAACCAAGCTTCTCCAGCAGATCAATCACATTATTGGAATCAAGAGAGCCTATATTCTTCCCAAGAGTCATCAATAAATCACTTTTTCTAATGAAAATTACATCTTTCAAGTTGTTATTTATTTCTTCATAAGCCATCAAAACTCTTTTAAAAGTAAACTTTTGACTTTCTAGACAAAAATCCCACAATATCTTCAGGAAATCCTCAAATGCACGAACAGATGGCTCAGAAGAGTCGTCGTGTAACAAGGAGTTAAGAGCAAAATAGCAAAAACTTCTCTCTTCCAATAAATCTGGAAACTTCCTAAGTAAATAACGTTGATTCTGTTTGGTATCACAATGTTCAAACCAATTGGTAAGAATTATAACTTTAGTCTGCAAACCAATAATATGACGTATTTGATACAGCCATTCCTCAAGTACCTGTTCATGACGACTATCCACAACTAAAATATAAACACAATTTTCATTAATAAAAGCCGAATGCAATCCATAGGATATTATTTGTCCAGAAAAATCCCACAAAAATAAATCCAACTTATTATCGCCAAAACCCTTAAAGTGAGGGAAATTCTTTTTTAAATCAAGCGGGCGATGAAACTCACTCAACTCTTTGTCGCCAGAATCCCATCCATCACCATTTAATAATGCATTAACTAAAGAAGTTTTTCCCGATCCTCCATTGCCTAGGATAATCACCCTCACGGCATGATTCTCTTCTAGCTCTTCACCATCAATAAGTTGTTTCAGTAAAGTAGGAGAATTAGTAATAGATGTTGAAATTTTTTCCGAACTAGATATTGAAAACTCTTTGGAATTATTATCCCCCAGTAAGAACTTAATGTTTTCAACTAGCACTTGAAGCCCTATAGACTCCAATTGATGAAAAAATGATGACTTCCATCCATCATATTCCTCTGATAAAGCCCCAATACTCCAAAGATCATGCGAATTTAAATATTTTTTATCAAAACATTCACTAGAACATAATATTTCATAATCTGCCAATGAAGATAGAACCCCATCGTGTCCAACTACAATAGTTGCTGATTTAGCAGCGATAATTGCATTTCTTACCGATGACTTCGCATCTACAGCAGATATTTTTGCAGCAATATATGCTGCAACATTTGCTCTAATTACATTTACTATTATTTGATTATCTGTTTTTGCTGCCCTGAAAGCCGCCGCCATATTTGAAGATGCCACATGGGAAAAAGCATTAACATATCCTTTAGATAAGGGTTGCTCTGGACTGTATTGACTAAGCAAAAGTGGGATCTGACAAATCGAATATAAATTATGAACAGTGTTGTGAGGCCAAATAAGTTCAAATGGTAATATTCCTAATGCAGGCAACACTCTCAAAGCATTTCGCCATGCATACCACACTAACGTCTCATGTCCTTTTTCATGGTAAAGCTTATCAAGGTCTTTTGCAGTGGGAAGTTGTGCCATATCTGCTGGATTCGTGATTGGGAAAGTCACATTTTGACACAAATAAATGGGGGATTCAGCGAATTAATGCCCACAAAACTCGGCAGGTTTCATCACTTGCACACCCTGAAACAGGTTCAAATCCAGCAGGTCACTGTCGCTGGAAATCAGAACATCAGCACCAACTGCAACGGCAAGTGTCAGAAACTTGATGTCTTTGGGATCACGGCAACCCGTTTCGATGAACGGCACATCGGCACACAAACGGGTTTTCGCCAGAAAATCCGTTACCCGCTCCATGCGTATTGCCAAAGGGACATAGCGGTTAAACTTGTCACGTTGCGCAACTTCGAGCAATTCCTGTTGGGTTTCTGCTGACACCCACAAAGTGTATTCCTGCAAGCCTTTGTTGAGTGCTTGAGCAGGAACAGAGTTGGGGAAGAAAAACGCGCTGATGAGTGTGCTGGTGTCGATAACCAGATGTTTTCTCTCAACCATTCAGGATGTCATCCAGTATTTCTGGAGTTAGTCCGTTGCGCTGCGCTTCTTCGCCCATTTCCTTCAAGCCTTGGATCACGCTCTCAACTGATGGGGCGGGAGCTTGGCGTTTCTTTTCTAACATGACATACATTGCCAGCAGGCGACGTTTGCTGTCGGTGTCGAGTGGCAGGGTTTGAATCCGGGCAGCTTCTTCCAGTAACTGTGTAGAAATATCGGGTACGGCAGGATGCTCCCTGTCTTTGCGGATCAAGGTGCGGATGTAATCGCTGGCGTTGCTGTATTCGCCGTTGTGTACCCGCTGAGCAACATAGGTTTTCAAGTTGTCTGGCAAAGAAACATTCAGTGTAGCCATAACGCAATCTCAACTGGCAAGTAGTCGATTCAGGTTAGGTAGGTTGTGGATTTGTGTCAATATCTGCGCAAGAAATGTTATGTTTTGGGTCACAAACACGCTGTGACCCTTATCTCATTTAAACCGCCGCGCTAAACGCACCTTTCAAATATTGCACCATTGACAGCACCGTCAATACGGTTGCCACCGCTAATGCCCACAAGCCCCATTCACGCAACGGCATTCCCCACAAATCTTGGTTATACAGCAAGAAAATCAATGCAATGATTTGTATCGCGGTTTTAAGTTTACCGATAAAGGCCACCGCGACTTTGCCACGCGCACCCACTTCCGCCATCCATTCGCGCAAGGCTGAAATCACAATTTCCCGCCCGATAATAATCATCGCCGCCAAGGTCATCCACATTGCACCTTCGCGTTCCACGACCAAAATCAACGCGACTGCCACGATCAACTTATCCGCCACCGGATCGAGAAACGCCCCGAAACGCGATTCCTGTTGCCACAAGCGTGCTAAATAACCATCCGCCCAGTCGGTCAAACCCGCTACCCCAAACACCGTAGCCGCTGCCAACGCTGCCCAAGGTTTATCCAGATAAAACAAAAAAACCAGCAACGGGATAAAGGCAATCCGCAGCCACGTCAACAATACCGGCAGGTTGAACACCATACTAATTTCCATCCCCGTTAAAGCAATCATAAATCTTACGAGCCAAGTCAGGGCTAATCCCCGGCACTTTTACCAACTCATCCACACTGGCACGCTCAATGGCTCGCAAACCACCAAACTGCTGCAATAATACTTGGCGACGTTTCGGCCCTAAACCGGCAACCTGCTCCAAAGGCGACTGGGTACGGGCTTTTTGACGACGGGCGCGGTGTCCGGTAATCGCAAAACGGTGCGCCTCATCGCGGATTTGCTGGATCAAATGCAAGGCTTTGGAATGCTCAGGCAGAGCCAGTCGCCCTGTGCCACGCTCAATAATCAACGTTTCTAAGCCCGGTTTGCGCCCTTCGCCTTTCGCAACCCCGACCACTTCCACGCCTGTCACCTGCAATTCATCCAACACCGCTAACGCCTGCGCCACCTGACCTTTGCCGCCATCAATAAACAGAATATCAGGGCGTTTGCCATCCTGCTCAGTCACCCGACGAAACCGGCGCGTCAATGCCTGATGCATCGCGGCGTAATCATCACCGCCAGTTATCCCATTGATATTATAACGACGGTAATCCGATTTCAGTGCGCCATTCAGGTCAAACACCACGCACGAAGCCACCGTTGCCTCGCCCATCGTGTGGCTAATATCAAAGCATTCCATCCGTGCAGGCGGCGTGGGCAATTGCAACACCTGCTGCAAATCGGCTAAACGCTGCTGCATTCCCGCTTTCGACAGCAACTGCATTTGCAACGCCTGTTCCGCATTGCGCTGCGCCATTTCCACCCATTTGCTACGTTCACCACGCTGCGGCTGACGAATCACCACTTTACGCCCTTGCTTGAGGGTCAACATATCCGCCAATACCGCTACATCATCGGGCAATTCTGCTACCAAAATCTCACCCGGCACATCGTGATTCAAATAATATTGCGCCAAAAAAGCCGCCAACACTTCCGCATTACCCAAGGCATTATCGGGTAAGCTTGGAAAAAAATTGCGATTGCCTAAGTTATTGCCGTTACGCACCGTAAACACTTGCACACTGGCAATCCCGGAATCGCAGTGAATCGCTACCACATCCACGTTACCCGAACTGCCGCTGACGTATTGCTGCTGCGAAATATGCCGTAAACTTTCAATTAAATCACGGTGTTCCGCCGCTTTTTCAAAGTTCAGGGTCATCGCTGCCGCTTCCATTTTCTGCACCAGCTCCTCAATCGCCTCCTGAGTGCGCCCCTGCAAAAACTGGATCGCATGACGAATGCTTTGCGCGTATTCTTCCTTGCTAATCAAGCCCACGCACGGCGCACTGCAACGCTTAATCTGGTATTCCAGACACGGGCGCGAACGGTTCGCAAAGTAACTGTCTTCACATTGCCGCGCCTTGAACAGTTTTTTCATCAGATTCAAGGTCTGGCTCAATGCACCCGCACTCGGATAAGGGCCAAAATACTGCCCCGTCTCCTTACGTGAACCGCGATAAAACTGAATACGCGGGTATTCCTGCTTGGTCGAAATATAGATGTACGGGTAGCCCTTGCCATCTTTCAAACGGATATTGTAATGCGGCGAATGCTGCTTAATCAGATTGCTTTCCAGCAACAACGCTTCTGCCTCAGTGGTGGTAATCGCAATTTCCACCCCGCAAATCTGCTTTACCATCGCATAAATACGCGAATTGGTCAGTGTCCCGCGAAAATAACTCGACAAGCGATTTTTCAGGTCTTTCGCTTTACCAACGTAAAGAATCCCTGCATTTTTATCGAGCATACGATAAACACCGGGCTTGTGCGGCACGGTTTTCAAAAAATCTTGTGGGTCAAAGGCTTGGGGTTCACTCTGCATCGGGGTATTTTGCCACATTTAGCTTCTGAAATACCGTGCCAATCGTTCAATTGCCTGTTCCAAACGTGCCACAGGGCAAGTGTAAGCAAAACGCACATGCGTCGCTGCCTGATGCACCCCGAAATCAATCCCCGGCGTAAACGTTACCCCGGTTTTATCCAGCACATCCCGGCACAACGCTTGGGCATCGTCACTAAAACGCGCTGATCCGGCGTACACATAAAACGCACCCTGCGGCGGTGCTGCCACCTCAAACCCCAAATCCGCTAAAGCCGGAACCAGAAAATCACGGCGTTGCTGCAATTCCTGTCGCTGTGCTTCCATAATCGCCAATGATTCCGGGGTAAACGCCGCCAGTGCCGCGTATTGTGCCGGAGTCGGTGCGGCTAAAAACAAGTTTTGCGCCAAACGATCCAACACCTCAACCACATTCGCCGGAGCCACCACCCACCCCAAACGCCACCCGGTCATTCCAAAAAACTTGGAAAAACTGTTAATGACCCAGATGTTATCCGGGTCTACCGACAACGCAGTCACATCCGCCACGCCGTAAGTCAAACCTTGGTAAATTTCATCGACAATCAGCTCGCCACCGCGCTGCTGGGTTTGCGCATAAATCGCCTGAAGTTCCGGCAAACTCAATACCGTCCCCGTCGGATTGGCGGGGCTTGCCAATAACACCGCACGGGTAGCGGGTGTCCAATACTCGCCCACTTGAGCGGCGGTTAACTGGTAATCGCTGCTGGCATCCACCGCAATAGCCCGCGCTTTACCCTCAAACAAACGCACAAAATGACGATTACACGGGTAGCCGGGGTCGGTCATTAACACCTCATCCCCCGGATTCAGCAACGCCCCCAACACCAGTTGCAATGCTCCCGATGCACCGGGCGTAATCAAAATGCGTTGCGGTGAAATCACCACGCCAAAGCGTGCCGCGTAATAGTCCGCAATCGCTTCACGCAACGCCGGTAAACCACGCGCGGCGGTGTATTTAGTGCGCCCGTCCTGCAACGCACGAATCCCTGCTGCCACAATCGGCTCGGGTGTCGGAAAATCCGGTTCACCCACTTCCAAATGGATAATATCCTGCCCTGCTGCTTCACGCTGCCGCGCTTCATCTAATAAAGCCATGACATGAAACGGCTGGATGTCACGCATCCGTGCTGCTGTGCTATGCTCGTTCATCAACTTGCTTACACCAAACCTGATAGGTAATGAAATGAAAAAATGGTTGTTGTTTGGTCTTGTGCTTTATTCCGGGCAGTTACTGGCGTTTCCACGCGCCAATCCTGTGCCGGGGGGCATCGCTATTATTCCCGTGGCAGACGCTACCACAACCGTCACCGCCCCCGTCGTACAATACGAAGGCAAGCGCGTAACGGTAGCACAACAAGACGGCGCGTGGCTGGCTTTAGTCGGCATCCCGCTGGACGCACAAGCGGGTGAACATCACCTGCAAGCGGCTGGCTCACTGATCCCTTTCGAGGTGCAACCCAAACAGTATCGCACCCAACGCATTCGCATTAACGACAACAACAAAGTAGAACCGGACGACGAATCCAGTCAACGCATTGTGCAAGAATTAGCGGTACAAAAAGGCATCAAAAGCCGCTATTCCCCACAAGCGGCCACACTCGATTTTATCCGCCCTGCCCCCGGTGCGGATACCGGACGCTTTGGAATGCGCCGCATTTTTAACGGGCAACAGCGCAATCCGCACAGTGGCATGGACATTGCTGCCGCTACCGGCACACCTGTTAAGGCTACCGCTGCGGGGCGCGTGTTGCACACTGGTGATTTCTTTTTCAGCGGCAATGTGGTGTATGTCGACCACGGCTCTGGTGTCATCAGCATGTACGCCCACCTCAGTCAAATTACCGTCAAACCGGGCGATAACCTGCAACAAGGCGATATTGTCGGCGCGGTTGGCAGCACCGGACGCGCCACCGGGCCGCATTTGCACTGGTCGGTTTACCTCAATGGTGAAGCGGTTGATCCCGCCCTATTCTTGTAGGGTAAAAAACGACCGTAGGGTTCAGTTTCAGTTAATGGCTTGCCCGCTACTATGGCCTCAGCTTCAGCAAGGAGTCGTGAACTTGGGGTTTGTGGTAGCGATTTCGTCGTCAGAAGTATCTGAAATACAAAAAATAAGCTGTTCCGCCGTTCTGACACTCAATGGCATAAGAGATTTGGAGATGGCACGCTGAAGTAGTTTGAATAGACCCTGATAACCGGCCATTCATTGGGGAGCTGGTTGCAGGGTTAGACTTGAGGATAGACCAGCATAGATACTCGTAAACACTGGGAGTGTATGCAAGTAGTTATGTCGTCACCGGGTGCAATGGCGCAAACAGGGGGTTTGCCTGCATCTGACCGGGATTCCGGTGTTCTTGGGTCACCTTTAGCAAAGCGCGGGTCTTTATGACCCGCTTTTTTTTGCCTGCTATTTTTGCAACAACGCACTTCTCCCCCTGCTAATTCACCCATTTTGCTGGGTAAGTTTGGTTATCCCCCCCGCTAATCTGCTATCCTTCGCGATTGGGTGATATTGTTATCGCCATGAAGCAACACTAGCAAAGATCGTTTTTATATTTTAGGAGCAAACCTATGCCCTGGAACGAACCGGGTGGGAATCAACAAGACCCGTGGACAGGAAAAAAGCGGGGTTCAAACAATGACCCTGAAGAACTTATCCGCAAACTGACTGAAAAATTCAATAACTTATTCGGCGGCTCCGGCGGCGGTAGTAGTAATAGCGGTAACAGCAACGGTAACAGTGCCAAAGGCATTATTTTGCTGCTGATCATCGGCACTATTGCTTGGTTACTCTCCGGGATTTACACCGTTGATGCCCGTCAGCAAGGTTTAGTATTACGCTTTGGTGCGTTTCAGGAAGTCACGGGCGCGGGTTTGCACTGGCGTTTGCCTTACCCGATTGAAACCGTTGAAATCATTGACGTTGAACAAAACCGCAGTGCCCAAGACCGCAGCAATATGCTGACTAAAGATGAAAACATCATCGAAATCGGGGTGTCGGTACAGTACAAAATCAGCAATATTGAAGACTACGCTTTCAATGTTAAAGACGTTGACCTCAACGACCCTAGCGGTACGCTTTACCAAGTCATGCGCGGCGCAACCCGTGAAGTGGTTGGGCGCAACAGCATGGACTTCATCCTCAAGGAAGGTCGTGAAAATATTGCGATTGACACCCAAACCCTGATGCAATCCGTATTGGATGCGTACAAGTCGGGTTTGCAAGTCATCAAGGTCAACCTGCCTTACGCAGAAGCACCGACCGAAGTGAAAGAAGCGTTTGACGATGCCAACAAAGCCCGTGAAAACGCCACACAGTTCCAGAATGAAGCGGAAACTTACAGCAATAAAGTATTGCCTGATGCCCGTGGTAAAGCGGCTCGCTTACTCGAAGAAGCCGAAGCTAACCGCCAGGAAGCGATTGCCCGCGCAGAAGGTGACGCGGCACGCTTTAATCAGTTAGTCGCTGAATACCGTAAAGCCCCGGACATTACCCGCGAACGCCTCTATTTAGAGACCATCGAAGCGGTAATGAATGGTAGCCGCAAAGTCATCGTGGATGCGAAAAGCGGTAACAATATGATTTACGTACCCATGCCCGGTGCTGCCGATGCTAATGCTGAAACGGCTGCCGTTGCTGCTGCCGCCAAAACACTGCAAGCCGCACCACCTGCCAAAGCGGCAACCGATGCTGCCACACCACCCGCCACAGAAGGTGACATTGTGCGCGGTGCAAACCGCAATACCACCACGAGGGAGGGTCGTTAATGGACATCAAAAATACGGTACTAGGCGTACTCGGCCTTGCAGCAGTGGGCTTGTTCATGTCGGCTTACACCGTGGATCAGCGTGAACGTGCGATTTTGTTCCAATTTCGCCAAATCGTGAATGCTGATATTCAACCGGGTTTGCACTTCAAACTGCCCTTTATGAATACGGTAAGCAAATTCCCCTCACAGATTCTGACGATGACTTCCAAGTCAGAACAGTTTCTGACGGGTGAAAAGAAGTACGTCACCGTCGACTTTTTCGTGAAATGGCGCATTAAAGACGTGTCTAACTTCTACCGTTCCACTGGCGGCGGGCGCATTGCTGACGCGGAAAACCGTTTGGAACAGTTGATGAAAGACGGTTTGCGCAATGAATTCAGCCGTCGCACCATTCAGGAAGTATTATCCGCCGAGCGTGACAAAATCATGCAGGGTTTGGAAAGTAAATCCAATGACGTTGCCACCCAGTTGGGGATTGAAATTGTTGACGTGCGCGTCAGCAAAATTGACTTCCCTGACAGCGTAAGCAACTCAGTGTATGAGCGGATGCGTTCTGAACGTCAGCGGGTAGCGCAAGACTTCCGTTCACGCGGGCAGGAAGAAGCGGAAAAACTCAAAGCGGCTGCCGACCGTCAGGCCACTATTACAATGGCGGATGCTTACAAAAAATCGGAAACCATTCGTGGTGAAGGCGATGGTAAAGCGGCTGAAATTTACGCCAATGCCTATCAGCAAGACGCGGAGTTTTACGCTTTTTATCGCAGCTTAGGTGCTTATCGCTCTACCTTGGGCAAACCGGGTGATGTGATGGTGCTAGAGCCGGATTCCGAGTTCTTCCGTTACTTTAAACAAAAAACCACACCGTAAGCACAATGAACGTTAACTGGCACGACCTGTTTAACGCATTGGCTTTGGTGTTGATTCTGGAAGGGCTGCTGCCATTCGCCAGCCCTTCCCGTCTTAAACAAACCTACGCACAACTGCTCAATTTACCCGACAAAACCCTACGAAGCATTGGTCTGGCAAGTGTAATTGCTGGTATCCTACTGCTCTTTGTGATTTGACTAGCTGGACTATGCCACACTCAGACCTTTACTGGGCACTCCCTGACGGGATTAGCGAAGCCCTGCCCGACGAAGCGGAAGCTTTGGAACAGCTTCGCCGCCAATTACTCGACCTGTACGCCACGTGGGGCTATCGCCTCGTAATGCCGCCGTTGGTCGAATTTATGGAATCGTTACGCACCGGGCATGGCACGCATTTAGACGTGCAAACCTTCAAGCTGACCGACCAATTAAGCGGACGCATGATGGGGGTGAGGGCGGATATGACCCCGCAAATTGCCCGCATCGACGCACATAAACTCAAAACCGAGCAACCTAACCGTCTGTGTTACATCGGTAGCGTATTGCGCACCCGTAGTTTTCACCGCGACGGCTCACGTTCGCCCTTGCAAGTTGGTGCCGAATTATTCGGTCACGCAGGCTTGGACAGCGACGCGGAAGTCATCTCCTTATTGCTGGAAACCTTAGCACTGTGTCATGTCCCGAATGTGGTACTGGACATTGGGCACGTCGGTATTTTCCGCACACTGGCACAACTCGCTGGAATGAGTGCGCAACAGGAAGCCGCGTTTTATGACATGCTGGGGCGCAAGGCGTTACCAGAAATTGATGCGTGGTTAGCTCAGGCGAACTTACCCACCAACATCAGCACTTACCTTGGGCAATTGCCGCGTCTTAACGGTGGCATGACGGTGCTGGATGAGGCGGAAAGCTTGTTTGCCGCCGCGCCAGCCGCGTTACGCACTGCTTTAGGGTATCTGCGCACCTTAACTGAGCGTATTTCTGCACAATTTCCAACGTGTACCCTCCATATTGATCTGGCTGAATTAAGCGGTTATGACTACCATACGGGTATTGTGTATGGCATCTACACGCCGGGTCTGGGGCGCGAAGTCGCACGGGGTGGGCGTTACGATGGGATTGGTGAAGCGTTTGGACGCACCCGCCCTGCCACAGGGTTTAGCACGGATCTGCGCACCCTGGCGAAATTCGCCCTACCAAAGTGCATCAGCACTGCTCCGGCGGCTATTTTCGCACCTGCGGTACAAGATGCGGCTTTGGAACAAACCATTCACGGTTTGCGTCAGCAACAGCAACGGGTTATCCGGGCGTTAAGCGGGCAAACACACGATGCAGCAGCACTGGGTTGCACACAACAATTGGTACAGCGCGACGGTCAATGGAACGTTGAAGCTGTCTGACATTTATTAAATCTTTGGCACATTTGAGCGAGACTGACATGGGAAAATTCGTCGTTGTATTGGGCACTCAGTGGGGTGATGAAGGCAAAGGCAAGATCGTGGATCTGCTGACTGAAAATGCCTCCGCCGTGGTACGTTTTCAAGGTGGACACAATGCCGGTCACACCTTAGTGATCAACGGTGAAAAAACCGTGTTGCATTTAGTCCCTTCCGGCATTTTGCGCGAAGGCGTGGAGTGCATGATCGGTAACGGCGTGGTGCTTGCCCCGGACGCATTACTCAAAGAAATCGAGATGCTGGAAGCGCGTGGTGTGCCAGCGCGTGAACGTTTGAAAATCTCTGCAAGCTGCCAACTGATCCTGCCTTACCACGTAGCGTTGGATGCAGCACGTGAAAAAGCCCGTGGCAAACAAGCCATCGGCACGACCGGGCGCGGCATTGGCCCCGCTTACGAAGACAAAATTTCCCGCCGTGGTTTGCGCGTCGGCGACCTGTTGAACCCGGAACAGTTTGAAACCAAGTTACGCGGCATTATGGAGTACCATAACTTCATGCTGGAACATTACTTCAAGTGTGACACGGTAAACCCTGATCAAGTGTTGGCTGAAGCGATGCAAATGGCAGAAGTCATTAAGCCGATGATCGTGGATATTCCTAACCGTTTGGCAGAATTGCGCAAAGCGGGCAAGGACATCATGCTGGAAGGTGCGCAAGGTACATTGCTGGATATTGACCACGGCACTTACCCGTTTGTTACGTCTTCCAGCACTACCGCTGGTGGCGCGTGTACCGGTTCTGGGATTGGCCCGCGCAATATTGACTACATTCTCGGCATCACCAAAGCGTACACCACGCGCGTCGGTTCTGGCCCGTTCCCGACCGAATTGTTCGACGATGTGGGTGCGCATTTGGCGAAACAAGGTAACGAGTTCGGTTCAACCACCGGTCGTCCACGCCGCTGCGGTTGGTTTGACGGCGTAGCATTGCGTCGTGCGATGCACATTAACACCATCAGCGGTTTGTGCATTACCAAGCTGGATGTGTTGGACGGTCTGGACACCGTGCGTCTGTGTACTGGCTACCAGTTGGATGGCAAAGTGCTGGATGTCCCGCCTGTGGATACCGACGAATTCGCCCGCTGCGAACCTGTCTACGAAGATATGCCGGGTTGGAGTGAATCCACTTTTGGCGTAACCAGCTACGACGCGCTGCCTGCTAATGCCAAAGCGTATTTGAATCGTTTGGCAGAAGTCATTGAAACGCCTATTGATATTATTTCAACAGGGCCGGATCGTGACCAAACCATCATTTTGCGTGACCCTTACGCAGCATGATTGAGGATATGGATGTTAGCCGCCGTTTCGGGGGCATCATCCGCACTTACGGTGAGGCGGCATTTAACCGCTTCACCGCCGCTCACGTTTGTGTCATTGGTGTTGGTGGCGTTGGCTCTTGGGCTGTGGAAGCCTTAGCGCGTAGCGGCATTAGCACGCTTACCCTGATTGATCTGGATAACGTTGCTGAATCCAACATCAATCGCCAGTTACCCGCCCTTAGCAGCACCATTGGACGAGCCAAGATTGAGGTATTGCGCGAACGCTGCCTTGATATTAACCCCGCTTGCCAATTGCATCTGATTGAAGATTTTATCGACAAGGACAACCTTGCGAGTCTCATCAAACCCGAATTCGATTACATGCTGGATTGCATCGACAATGCCCGCACGAAAGCCGCATTGATCGCTTATTGCCGCCGTAACAAAATCCGCTTGATTACCCTCGGTGGCGCAGGCGGACAAAAAGACCCCACCAAAATTCGTTTAACCGATTTAACCAAAACCCTACAAGACCCACTGCTCTCGAAAGTGCGTAAAGAATTGCGCCAGCATTACGGTTTCACTAGCAACCCCAAACGCCGCTTTGACGTGCCCGCCGTATGGTCGGAAGAAGCCATGACCCTGCCAGAACGTGCGGATGGCGCGAGTGCCTGCGATTTAAGTTGCGCGGGAGGTATCGGTTCGTTAATGACCGTGACCGCGAGTTTTGCTTTGATCGCGGTTAGTTATGTGTTGGGTAAATTAGCCCTGCAAGCGAGTAGCGCACCATGAAAGCCTTAAAGTGGAGCTTCATCACCGCCATCTTTGCCTACCTGTACTTACCGATTGTGGTGTTGGTCATCAACTCCTTCAATAGCTCTAAATACGGACATGAGTGGAAGGGCTTTACGTTACAGTGGTACGAAAAGTTATTTGAAAATGAATCGCTTATGCAGGCGTTTTTAAATTCACTGCTGATTGCAGGGATTGCCGCCACCGCTGCCACCATCATTGGTACGCTCATGGCACTTGCCCTGCACCGCTACCGCTTTCCCCTGAAAGGAGCCGCCAGCGGCTTGTTGTTTGTGGTCATGATGTCACCCGACATTGTGTTGGCGATTACGTTTTTGGTGATATTCATCGCCTTGGGTATTCAACTGGGTTTTTGGTCATTATTAATCGCGCACATTACGTTTTGCTTGCCGTTCGTGGTGGTGACTGTTTATGCACACCTCAAAGGTTTCGACAAACACTTGCTGGAAGCGGGACAAGATTTAGGCGCGAGTGAAAGCCGTTTATTTTGGCTCATCACCCTGCCTTTGGTGTTTCCGGCGATTGTTGCCGGGTGGTTGTTGAGTTTCACGCTCTCGCTGGATGATGTCATTATTAGCTCATTCGTAACCGGGCCGGGCTTTGAAATCCTTCCTATCCGGGTGTTTTCTATGGTAAAAGTGGGTGTCTCCCCCGAAGTGAATGTGCTCGCTACGTTATTACTGGGCATTTCACTCCTGCTGGTCGCCTTATCCACCTTGTTGCTCAGGAGAAAACACTGATATGAAAATCCGCGCTTTGATTGCTGCATTGTTACTCGCCGCTACCACCGCCCATGCCGAAGGCAAGTTGGTGGTTTATAACTGGGCTGAATACATTCCTGAGGGTGTACTGGAAGATTTTGAAAAAGAAACCGGGATTAAAGTCGAATATTCCACCTATGAAAATAACGAGGTAATGTACTCCAAGGTCAAGCTGCAACAGGGCAAGGGCTATGACATTATCGTGCCTTCTGCTTACCTCGTAGCCAAGATGCGCGAAGAAGGTTTATTACAAGAAATCGACCCCAAAAAACTCACCAATCTGAAAAATCTCTCGATCAGCTTGATGAATAAACCTTACGATCCCGGTAATAAATACAGCATTCCTTACCTGTGGGGCAGCACCGGCATTGCCGTCAACAGTAAAGCCATTGACCCTGCCACCATTACCGGATGGGCGGATTTATGGGACAGCAAATGGCAAGGTAAGCTGCTGTTAGTAGATGACGTGCGTGAAGTGTTCCACATGGCATTACGCAAACAAGGTCACTCCACCAACACCACCAACCCGGAAGAAATCAAAGCGGCTTACGAAGACTTGCAAAAGCTCATGCCTAACGTGCGGGTTTTTAACGCTGACGCGCCACGCGAACCGTTTTTAGCAGGGGATGTTGATTTAGGAATGATCTGGAGCGGCGAAGCAATCATGGCGCAAAAAGAAAACCCTGAGATCAAATACATTTATCCCAAAGAAGGTGCTGGCTTTTGGGTCGACAGTTTCACCATCCCCAAGGGTGCGGAAAACGTCGACAACGCCCACAAGTTTATTGACTACATGCTGAAAGCCGAAGTCGGTCAAAAAGTGGTGGAAGAACTCGGTTACAGCACGCCCAACGGCGCAGCACGCGAACTGATGGACGAAGCCACCCGCGATAACCCCATTATCTTCCCCGCCGCAGATGTAATTGACCAAGGCGAGTTCCAAAACAACGTGGGCGACGCAATGAAGCTATACGATGGGTATTGGGAAAAGCTGAAGACAGGGAAGTAATAATCCCTGTTAGCATTGTAGAGACGCAAGATTTTGCGTCTCTACGGTGAGGGGGTTCCCCTAATTCTCGACCGCTTTAAACGCCGCGTCCAGCGTCTGCCAAGTATTCACGAAGTGGCAAAATAAATCCGCTGTCTTTTCAGCATCATACACGGCTGAATGCGCAGAATCTGCATCCCACCCCATACCTGCTGCCTGCGCAAGTCGCGCCAACACCGTTTGCCCGTACATCACTGCACCCAAAGAAACGGTATCCAGCGTGCTAAACGGATGGAACGGGTTGCGTGCAGCTTTAATACGATCCGCAGCCGCGTGAACAAAGTTCAAATCGAACGGTGCGTTATGCCCCACCAAAATGGCGCGGTTGCAGCGGTTGATCTTCACTTCCTTACGGGTCACTTTGAAGAATTCTTCCATCGCTTTCGGCTCAGGCACTGCCATGCGCAGCGGGCTGAACGGCTTGATGCCATTCACTTCCAGCGATTTGGGATCCATATTGGCATTGGGGAAGGGTTCGATGTGCCAACTAAAAGTGCGGTGGCGCGAAAGCTCACCTTTTTCGTCGATGCGCAGCATTACGGCTGCCACTTCGAGCAACGCATCCTTGCGACAATCAAAGCCACCTGTTTCTACGTCAACTACGACAGGAAGGAAGCCACGAAAACGTCCGGCAATTGGGATAATTTCTATATCATCAGTCATGGGCGAGAGCTTAACGGAACTGATGGAAAATGAATAGGAAAGATTTAACAAATTATTTGTCAAAAGTAATATATTGAAAAATAAACAATTATTTTTAGTCTACATTTTATCTTTAGATCCTTATCTGACTATGATAAAGTCCGTACCCATCTGGTAGCCAACCCACTTGAAATAACCAGATTTACCGCTGGAAGAAAGAGGACTGATAATGAATAATTCGATACAAGATATTGATTTTCAAGAAACTAAAGAATGGGCTGATTCACTTGAAGCTGTCATTGAATCAGAAGGTGTGGAACGCGCTCATTTCTTATTAGAAAAACTGATCGCAACTGCCCGTCAAAACGGAGCAAACCTGCCATACTCAGCTAATACCGCGTATATCAATACCATCCCCCCGCATAAAGAAAGCTACACCCCCGGCAAACCGGCGATTGAAGCGCGTTTGCGCTCCTATATCCGCTGGAATGCAGCGGCAATGGTGGTACGCGCCAACCGCGAAAGCCCGGAACTAGGTG
Source organism: Thiothrix unzii (assembly GCF_017901175.1). Taxonomy (NCBI): domain Bacteria; kingdom Pseudomonadati; phylum Pseudomonadota; class Gammaproteobacteria; order Thiotrichales; family Thiotrichaceae; genus Thiothrix; species Thiothrix unzii. Next base: position 861,501 of record NZ_CP072793.1, on the reverse strand, counting down.
GGCATATTGCTACCTTCGCCTCTGCTGCGACGTTATACGATGTGGGCATGAACCATTTCTGGCACGCGCCTTCCCCGCAACACGGTGGCGACTTGTTGTATATCCAAGGCCACGCTGCACCGGGGATGTATGCACGTTCCTTCCTCGAAGGCCGGTTTACTGAAGAAGACCTTGATGGCTTCCGCCAGGAAGTCGATGGCGGCGGTTTATCATCGTATCCGCACCCCTGGTTGATGCCGGATTATTGGCAGTTCCCCACGGTTTCAATGGGCTTGGGGCCGCTCAAGTCGATTTACCAAGCGCGTTTCATGAAATACCTGCAAGACCGCAAGTTGGCAGAAACCGCTAACCGTAAAGTCTGGGCGTTCGTTGGTGACGGCGAAACTGATGAGCCGGAAACGCTCGGCGCGATTTCCTTGGGTGGACGCGAAAAGCTCGACAACCTCGTGTGGGTGGTCAACTGCAACCTGCAACGCCTCGATGGCCCAGTACGCGGCAACGGCAAAATCGTGCAGGAACTCGAAGCGGTCTTCCGTGGCGCAGGTTGGAATGTCATCAAAGTGCTGTGGGGTTCGTATTGGGATCCACTGCTTGCCAAAGACAAAGACGGTTTGCTCAAAGCCCGCATGATGGAAGCAGTTGACGGCGAATACCAAAACTACAAATCCAAAGACGGCAAATACGTGCGCGAAAACTTCTTCGGCAAATACCCTGAGCTGAAGGAAATGGTCGCGAAAATGAGCGACGCGGACATCTGGCGTTTGAACCGTGGTGGTCACGATCCGCACAAAGTTTACGCGGCTTACCACGCAGCCGTGAATCACACCGGGCAACCAACCGTTATCCTTGCGCATACCGTAAAAGGTTACGGCATGGGTTCAGCAGGCGAAGGCCAGAACCGTACCCACTCACAGAAAAAGCTGAGTGGCGAAGAAATGATTGCCTACAAAAACCGCTTCAATATCCCGTTGAGCGATGCGGATGCGGCAGAAGCTAAATATTACCGCCCCGACCCGAACGGCGAAGAAATGCAGTATTTGCTGGAACACCGCAAAGCACTGGGCGGTTTCCTGCCACAACGCCAAACCCATGCAACCCCGCTGAAAGTGCCGGATATTTCGATTTTCCAACCGCTGCTGGAAAGCACTGGCGACCGCGAAATGTCCACTACGATGGTGTTCGTGCGCTTGCTGACCTTGTTGGCGCGTGACAAAAACATGGGCAAAAACGTCGTGCCCATCGTGCCGGATGAGGCGCGTACTTTCGGGATGGAAGGTATGTTCCGCCAGATGGGGATTTACTCCTCAGTTGGGCAGTTGTACGAGCCGCAAGATAAAGATCAGGTCATGTTCTACAAAGAGGACAAGACCGGGCAAATTCTGGAAGAAGGTATCAACGAAGCGGGCGCATTCTCGTCATGGATTGCGGCGGCAACGGCGTACAGCACACACGGCGTGAACATGGTGCCGTTTTACATTTACTACTCGATGTTTGGTTTCCAACGTATTGGCGACTTGGCTTGGGCGGCGGGCGATTGCCGTGCACGTGGCTTCCTGATTGGTGGCACGGCTGGGCGCACGACGCTGGCGGGTGAAGGTTTACAGCATCAAGATGGGCATGGCTTGATTCAGGCGGGTTTGATTCCGAATTGCTTGTCTTATGACCCAACCTTCTCCTACGAACTCGCGGTTATTATCCAGAATGGTCTGAAACGCATGTATCAGGATCAGGAGGATGTGTACTACTACATCACTGCGATGAACGAAAATTACACGCACCCAGCGATGCCCGCCGGTTGCGAAGACGGCATTGTCAAAGGCATGTACTTGTTCAGCGGCGGTGGTAAGAAGCGTAAAAAGGTGCAACTGATGGGTTCAGGCACGATCTTACGCGAAGTGATTGCCGCAGCGGAATTGCTCGATAAAGATTGGGGCGTGGATGCAAACGTGTGGAGCGTGACCAGTTTCAACGAGCTGGCGCGGGAAGCGCGTGATTGTGACCGCTGGAATATGCTGCACCCACTGGATGACGCGAAAGTACCGTATGTCACGCAAGCGATGAAAGGGCAGCGTGGGCCTGCGATTGCCGCCACCGACTACATCCGCCAATACCCTGACCAAATCCGTGCGTGGCTGCCGATGCCGTTCACGGTGCTGGGAACAGACGGTTTTGGACGCAGCGATACCCGTGCGCAATTGCGTAAACATTTCGAGGTGAACCGCCATTACATCGTGATTGCTGCACTGAAAGCGTTGGTGGATGACAAATCTCTGCCAGCCGCTGATCTGGTGAAAGCGATGGAAAAATACGGCATTAACCCTGAAAAACCTAACCCACGTCTGGCATAAGGAGCGCGATCATGGCAATCCAAGAAGTTTTAGTGCCAGACATTGGCAGCTTTAAAGATGTTGAAATCATTGAAGTATTGGTGAGCGTTGGCGACACCATCGCTGTTGAAGACTCGTTAATCACGATTGAATCCGACAAATCGTCGATGGAAATTCCGTCGCCGGTAGCGGGCGTGATTAAAGAGCTGAAAGTGAAGGTGGGGGATCGGATTTCGGAAGGGAGTTTGGTGGTGATGATGGAGGTGGCGGGGATCGTAGAGACGCAAAATCTTGCATCTCTACAACAACAACCCGTATCCGCACCGACACCCACTACCACCGTAGAGACGCAAAATCTTGCGTCTCTACAACAACAACCCGTACCGATATCCACCACCACTGTAGAGACGCAAAATCTTGCGTCTCTACGACAACCGCATTCCCCAAAACTCGACTTCAGCAAAGCTTACGCTACCCCCTCTGTGCGCAAGTTTGCCCGCGAACTCGGTGCTGACCTCAACAAGGTCACAGGCTCTGGTCGCAAGGGGCGCATTACCCAAGATGACGTAAAAGCGTACATCAAGGATGTGATGAGCATGGGCGGTGTGCCAGGAAAAAGTGCGACTTCCGGCAATACGCTGGGCGTTGCACCCATGCCGGACATTGATTTCAGCCAATGGGGTGCAATCGAAACCGTGCCGTTGTCGCGCATCAATAAACTGACCGGCGAATTCTTGCACCGCAACTGGGTACACATTCCGCACGTCACCCAGTTTGACCAAGCGGACATCACCGATCTGGAAGCGTTCCGCAAGCAATTGAATGAGGAAAATGCCAAGTCGGGGATGAAAATTACCCCGCTGGTATTCATTATGAAAGCGGTGGTGGCGGGTCTGAAGGCTTACCCACGTTTCAATTCATCGTTGGATGCGAAGGGTGAAAACCTGATCCGTAAAAGCTACTACAACATCGGCGTGGCGGTGGATACGCCGGATGGACTGGTTGTGCCGGTGTTCCGTGACGTGGACAAAAAGTCGATTATGCAGCTTTCCGAAGAGCTGAAGGAAATGTCGGCGAAGGCGCGTGACAAGAAGCTGAAACCGGCGGATATGCAGGGCGGGTGCTTCTCGATTTCCAGCCTTGGCGGGATTGGTGGCACGAAATTTACCCCGATTGTGAATGCGCCGGAAGTCGCCATTCTGGGCGTATCCAAGTCCGACATTCAGCCCATTTGGAACGGTAAGGAATTCGCGCCGCGCTTAATGTTGCCACTGTCACTGTCGTATGACCATCGCGTAATTGATGGCGCGGATGGCGCACGTTTCACCACTTACCTTGCCAAAATGCTGGGTGATATTCGGAGGTTGCTGGTATGAGCAAGATTATCGAAGTCAAAGTCCCCGATATTGGCAGTTTTAAAGACGTTGAAATCATTGAAGTCTTGGTCGATGCCGGTTTCCAGATTGAGGCGGAAGATTCGCTGATTACCATCGAGTCTGATAAATCGTCGATGGAAATTCCCAGCCCTGTCGCTGGCACGATTAAGCAGATGCTGGTGAAGGTGGGGGATCGGGTGTCGGAAGGGTCGGTGTTGTTGATGTTGGAGGTGGTAGAGACGGGGGATGCAGCTGTTGTTACCACCGTAGAGACGCAAAATCTTGCGTCTCTACAACAATCTTCACCTTCACCTACACCCACGTCTGCTGATCTTGAAACCGAACTCGTCGTTCTAGGCTCTGGCCCCGGCGGGTACACCGCTGCGTTCCGCGCTGCTGACCTTGGCAAAAAAGTGGTGCTGATCGAGCGTTACCCCAATATCGGGGGCGTATGCCTCAACGTCGGTTGCATCCCCTCCAAAGCGTTATTGCACACGGCGGAAGTGATCAACGAGGCGAAGGAGTTTGCTAAGCATGGCGTGAAATTCGGCGAGCCGGACATCGACCTTGATGCCGTGCGAGCGCATAAAAGCGATGTGGTCGGCAAGTTGACCACGGGTCTGAAAGGCTTGGCGAAGCAGCGCAAAGTGCAAATCGTGCAAGGCTACGGACGTTTCACTTCACCCAATACCATTGAAGTGGAAGCAGCGGATGGCAGCAAGCAGACCGTGAAGTTTGCCAATTGCATCATTGCCGCCGGTTCGCGAGTCACGAAATTGCCGTTTATTCCGTGGGACGATCCACGGGTGATGGATTCTACCGATGCGCTGGAATTGCCGGAAATCCCTAAGCGGATGCTGGTGGTCGGCGGTGGCATTATCGGGTTGGAAATGGCGACGGTTTACCACGCGCTTGGTGCAAAAATTACCGTGGTGGAACTTTCACCCGGACTGATGCCCGGTGCGGATCGTGACATTGTGAAGCCCTTGCACAACCAGATTAAGGGGATGTACGAGAATATCTACCTGAATACCAAAGTTACCGCGATTACGCCGACGGCTGAGGGTTTGGTGTGTGCGTTTGAGGGCAAGGGTGCGCCTGCGACGGATACGTTTGACCGGGTGTTGGTGGCGATTGGGCGTTCGCCAAATGGTGGGCTGATTGACGCGGGGAAGGCGGGGGTGTTTGCGGATACACGCGGTTTTATTCCGGTGGATAATCAGATGCGTACCAATGTGCCGCACATTTTTGCGATTGGCGACATTGTGGGGCAGCCGATGCTGGCGCACAAAGCCACGCACGAGGGCAAAGTCGCGGCGGAAGTGATTGCGGGGCATAAAGCCTATTTTGATGCGAAAACCATTCCGTCGGTCGCTTACACCAGCCCGGAAGTGGCGTGGATGGGCAAGACCGAAGAGCAGTGCAAGGCGGAAGGGATTGCGTATGAAAAAGGCGCGTTCCCCTGGGCGGCGAGTGGGCGGGCGTTGTCGATGGATGCCAGCAACGGGATTACCAAGGTGCTGTTTGATAAGGCAACCGGGCAACTGATTGGCGCGGGCATTGCGGGTAAGAATGCCGGTGAGCTGATTGCCGAGGCGGTGCTGGCCTTGGAAATGGGGGCGGATATGCACGACATGAGTTTGACGATTCACCCGCATCCGACGCTTTCCGAGACGCTGAACTTTGCGGCGGAAGTGGCAGAGGGGACTTGCACGGATATTTACGCGCCGAAGAAATAACCCCTCACCCCTAGCCCCTCTCCCTCAAGGGGCGAGGGGGACAAGAGATTTTGAGTTTGACTCCTCACGTTAAGTGAGAAACCGGTTGGCGGCTCGCCTGAACAACGAGCCGCTTTTTTTTGCGGTTATTTTTGTGCGCTGACACCCATCAGGTGCTCGACTTTTTGTGTGTGTCGGAAGCCTGCTGCTTTGAGGCGGTGGATAACGCCATCGACAAAGCTGCTACCTTTTTTGACGACGTGTGGATTGCCGGTGTAGTGAAAGAGTCGTCCGTCGCGGCGTAGTACCCGGAAGATTTCGCGGTAGAATTCTTCGCTGTATAGCTCTCCGGCGAGGGAAAAACGCGGGGGGTCGTGAATGACTGCATCAAAAGAAGCGGCAGGTAGGGTGTTTATTAGTTCGTAGCTGCTGCCTTGGCGTTGCACGATTCCTGCTTGCTTTAAGTCGTTTGACCAAGGGTTTAGCGCACGTAGCCCCATGACTTCTGGGCTTAGTTCGATGCTGAGCACTTCGCTTGCACCTAGGCGGTGAGCGGCGATGGCGGCATAGCCCAATCCGCTACAGCAATCCAGCACTTTGTCACCTTTGCGCACGGCTTGTTGCGCCATTGCGGAGGCACTGGTAAAGGGGTCTGTTCCTTTGGAAATGTGCATTTTGACACCGCTAATTTCTAGCAGCGGTGCGCCAGCGGTGGGAACGAGCTTGTAGTAGCCTGTGCTACGGTCTTCCAAGGGGGTCATTGCGCCATCGTGACAGAGGTAGATTCGCTGGGTCTTTTTGACGATGCTTTTGAGGGTGTCGATGGAGAGTTGATTGTCTGCGTCGAGTACCAGGCACTGACCACTTAGGGCAAAGTCTTGTTCGGAAAGGTTCAGGTCGGTGGAAAGCCGGATGCTGGAAAGCCCGTTGGCGATAGCATCCAACGCTTGTTTGGCATTGTCGGTATGAAAGTAGAAGTTGGGCATATCAATAAAATACGGCTAACCAGAGGGTTTCTTCGGTAGGTGTTGTCCACGCGACGCGGTGCTTTTGGTGAGCCGCAATGTTGAGGTAATCACCTGCGTTTAGGTCAACAGTATGTGTTTCAAATTGAATACGCGCTTGGCCTTGAAGCACCAACACGAATTCCGCTTGATCTTGGTCATACCAATAGCCTTCGGCTGATTGTTGACCTTTGGAAATAATGCGTTCGATTTTGATGGTATCAGTTTGGATGAGCGACTCAAAGATTTCTGTGGGAATAGTCGCGGGGATATTCGCGAACATATTATTTCTCATGGGAAATTCCGTTTAACGTTGGGTTGTTTGCATAAACGCTTACTTGTACCATGTTTATCTAACCGTAGAACATAGATCGTACCCATGCCATGTTCGGCAGTAGTGATTTAAGGAAATGAGCCATGCCAGCGCAACCTGCTTACCTGTTGAGCGAAGCGGAATACCTCCAGCGCGAACGCCAAGCCAAGTTCAAAAGCGAATATTTGAACGGCAAAGTCTACGCAATGGCAGGAGCAAGCCGTGAACATAACCAGATTTCTACTAATCTGGTGGTTTCATTGGGGGCGCAACTGCTGGAAACACCTTGTGGGGTGTATTCCAGCGATATGAAAGTCAGGACTCGCACCGACAAAACCAACAAGTTCAGCTATCCCGATGTGGTGGTGACTTGCGGCGATGAGCAATTTGAGGATGAAAATGGCGATGTGTTGCTGAATCCGCTGGTGATTATCGAAGTCCTGTCCGCATCCACTGAAGCCTATGATCGTGGGCTGAAATTCTTCCATTACCAACTGATCCCGCCTTTGCAGGAATACCTGTTGGTGGCGCAGGATTATTGCCGCGTGGAAAAATACCAGCGGCAGGCGGATAAGCAGTGGGTCTATTCCGAGTTTCACGAGATGCAGGATGTGGTGGAAATCAGCACGTTGCAATGTCGGGTTAGGGTGGCGGATATTTATCGGCGGGTGTTGGCAGAATGAAGTGGGTATTGATCGTCGGCTTTTTGGCCGTACTGGGTCTTGGATATGTGTTGTACGATTATTTGACCGTAGATAGCTGCTTAGATGCTGGTGGGAAATGGGATTCAGATCGAATGGCTTGTATCAAGTAATCATCCGCAAATCTTCCAGTTCTCCATCCAGTGCTTCCGGTGCGGAATCAACCAGCGGGATGTTATGCTGTTGACATTCGGTGATGAAGGTAAAAAGGTCAATACCTGCAAACTCGGATGCAGCACCCGCCGACAAACTTCCCTCTTGGAACATCATCAGGGCAGCGTACAACTTGATGCGTTTGCCGAATTCTTCGGGGGATTGGTCGATAAGGTGTTGATCAGGAATGTCTAACGTGATTTGCATGGTGTGTTCCAGCATGAAGCGATTAGGTAATCGTAGCATGTTTGTCCCAAAGCGTTTCAATCGGGATGGCGACGGTTTGCCAGCCGTGCTATGTTCAGCGTAATCATGGTTGCAGCAAAGGATAGTCATGCCCCGCTTGGATATTTACCACGAAACGGTCAAACATGCCTTGGTCAAGGATGGCTGGACGATCACGCATGACCCATACAAACTGACCATTGGCAAAAAACGCCTGTTTGCTGATCTTGGCGCGGAAATGCTCCTCAGTGCAGAAAAAGGTATGCGCCGGATTGTGGTTGAGATCAAGAGCTTTACGGGTGTATCCGATGTCAACGATTTGGAACAGGCTATTGGTCAATACGTCCTGTATAAACAAATCATGGAGACTGCAAACCGAGCCTGATCGGGAATTGTTTCTGGCTGTCACCAATAAAGTAGCGAATACCATTTTCTCTGTTGAAATCGGTCAGATATTACTGGATGGCAATATTGTTAAAGTTTTGGTGTTTGATCCTGAAAGCGAGATCATTACGCAATGGCTACCGAATTGAATTACCCTGAAATTATCAAGAAAATCCTGCTGGAATACCTCAAGTACGATTCCGCAGATGATGTCATCAAATCCAGTGTTAGTTTTGATGATGAACACGGCAATTACGTTTTATTGCAAGCGGGTTGGCGTGGGGATGATTATCTGCAAGGTGCGGTTATTCATGTCCAGTTGATTGATAGTAAAGTTTGGGTGCAGTACGATGGTACGGAATATGGGGTTGCCAATGAATTGGTGGATGCGGGAATTCCCAAATCAGATATTGTGTTGGGTTTTCGACATCCATCTATTCGGCAGTATACAGGCTTTGCTATAGCTGGATAGCTACAACGTGCAGTTTTATGTCTAGAATCAAGCTTTTTCCTTTGGCATGTAGAATATGGAGAGTGCCTTAATGCAGCTAATTTCTTTTTTGCAATAAATATTGGAAAAAACATTACAACAAACTTTCACACGCCGGGCATTTTATATTCAATGGTTCTATTGGCATCTGTGAGTGATAAGACCAATAATCCCCATTCTTAATAAGGCGCGTATTACAATGATGGCAATGGTTGTAAGTGGTAAAATGTTTGCAATCATTACATTCATACCAAGAAGCTTTCATATTTCCAGTGGTTACCCGAACTGATTTTAAGTCATGAGAACCGCAGGCTATACAGAAATTAATAGACTCCACATCATCTGATTGAGAGCGATCAAGTTGATTATTCTCAACTCCGTATTGTAAGAACATTCCTATTAGGCGCTGAAACTCATCTAGATACCTAATTCTAAGCACTGGATTGGCGCAGATTGCACCGTACTTATGATAATTCTTTTTACGCAGGCCAAGATCCCAATTAAACATTTTTAACTCACCAAAATAACTATTATCGCCCCATATTTGTGGCGATATTTTTTCATCAATCGCATTTTGAGAAGGATGCAGAATGAATACAGCATTTTTGCCACCTTCACTATAATCCTTACTTTCATATAGTTCTCTGATTACAGCAGAGATACCACCACGTCTTTGCAAAACATCATCAGAATAAAATTTTGCATCCATTACAAAACGTTGTTTCAAGTCTTTTCTTTTATCCTTTTTATTACAGGTGACATCCATAACAAAATCAGGAGTTTTTCCATTGCTGAGTTTAGATTCATAAGTAACTAGCTAGAAGTTTCCACGTATAAGATCCTGCTGGTGTAAACTGGTAGTTTGTCACTTAAGAATGTCCGCACCGATGAAATTTGCCCAGCCGATCCCTGAAGAAATCCGCGTGACCTTGCAGGAAATGTATATGAACCACCCTACATTCCGCTGTCGTCAACGTGCGCAAGCAATTTTGTTGAGTACACGCGGCTTTACCCTTGCGGAACTGTGGTCAATCTTGGATGTACGGCGCGATGCCATCAGTGAGTGGCTCGACCGCTGGGAACATGAAGGGCTGCTGGGACTTTACGACCGTCCCCGCTCTGGTTGCCCCCGGATATACACAGAAGCTGAAGTAGCGTTGTTGAAAACCCTAGTGGACGAAGAGCCACGCCAAATCAAGACGGCTCAAACCAAACTGGCTGATCTAACCCAGAAAGTAGCCAGTACCAGCACCTTGAAACGCCTGTTAAAAAAAAGTTCCACTACCTCTGGAAGCGGATGCGTAACTCATTGAAAGATAAACGTGACCCCGTGGCTTTCAAGCGTGAGCAGGAAATTCAAGCATTACTCCACCAGCAAGCGGCGGCTGGCAAGTTGCTTATTTACTACTTCGATGGTTCAGGTTTTACCACAACTCCTTGCGTCCCTTACGGGTGGCAGAAACGGGGGAAACACGCAGGCTACTCACAGCTCAGAGCAAACGCTTGAATGTCTTGGGTTTTATGAGCCTAGACAACGATAGTTTTTTCCACACGGTGGAAGGGCGCGTTGACTCACAAGCTGCCATCGCCGCCTTTAGTGCCTTTGCTGACCGTTATGCCGAAGAATTTGCACAAACAAAAATACCTTGCTTGGTTATTCTGGATAACGCCCCGATACAAACCAGCAAAGCCTTTCTTGGTAAACGTGAAGATTGGATGTTGGCGGGAATTTGCTTACATTTTTTGCCAACCTACAGCCCTGAACTCAATCCTATCGAAATACTCTGGCGAAAAATCAAATATGAATGGTTGCCGCTGGATGCCTATAAAAGCTACAAGGACATGAAGGAACTGGTGTTAGCTATACTGGCTGGCTTCGGCGAAAAATACACGATAACTTTTGGATAATTACTTACCATAGCTTTATATGCCGCCCTACATTGTTATTAGTAAAATCTAGACTTTCATTACGGTTGTTTGTTAGCGCTATTTTTAAAAGCTTACGTTTCCAATCATGTGATGGACTATAGTGATAGTTTTGTACTAATACCTTGATTATTTGTAATAAGCACCAGCGTTCATATAGTAGTGGCATATTGATTAAGCCAATTTCATCAACTTGCTCCAAGGATAATAATAAATCGTCATCGCTTAAGTTTGTTAGTTCACGCAATGCTTTATAGCCAGAATGAATCGCTTGGTAATGGGGATTCTGCACAAAAGTCATGGAATTCGGAAAAGTAGGCGATGGCTTTATGTTAAGTCGCTTAAATTGATCTAGAATTACTTTAATTTTTTTCAATTTTGGTTCAAGAAATTCATATACTTGTTCTGCTTTTTTATGCTCATCCTCATGGATTTTCAGTCGATTTTGTATAGAGCGTTTTTCTCTTTCTTGTTCTTCTTTTTCTTTTTTGCTGAGTTCTTTAATCCAATTTTTAGCATTAAGGGCTATGGCTAGTTCCTTCATTTTTTTGAAATTTTCTTTTCTTTTTTCAAAATTAACCCCCCCAATTACTTCAATATTTTTTAATTTAATTAGTTTATAATTATGCCAGCGCACATCATTTTTTGACACGCCAGTGCTATAATCAAGTCGAGCATCTGTTTTATATTCAAAGCCTTCTTCTAATAAGTTTTGATAATGTTCGTTTCCAAGATTTAAGAAAACGTTTCTTTCTCCTGCCACTCGCTCAAACCAGACATCATTTAACTGCCGTTTCACACCCACAAAATAAGATTTACCATCGCTTGTTTTTCCTGTAATTTTTAAATACCACTTGTTTAATTCCGTGAATTGATCTTTATCATTAATCAGGTTTTTTAGTTCTCCTTTTAACGTGTTATTTACATGTTCAATATTATACAATTTCTTAATTGCTTCTAAATCTTTGCGTACTAAATTTTTATCAATTGGTTTTGTATTTCCAAAAGAATGGTATCGTTCATTCAATTTTTCGATTGCTAATTCAAAGCGATTTTTTTTATTTTGAGATATTGCTACTAACTGTCGTACAATTCTGTAAATTCTTTCTAAGGCAAATAATATATATCTATTTTCTGGTACATTGAAAATTGGATTAGTTGCTCTACTAGTTAAAAAATTACTATCGCCTTTTGTGGCAATTTCCATGAATGTTCGAGATACAGGTTTGACCATTTTTCGTGGCTTAAGCTCTTGATTTTCACGTAGTTCTGACTTGGGGTTCTTTAGTATTTGTTGAGTGTGAGATATTATATGGTTAATCAAATGAATGGTTTCTTCATTTATACCGCCACTTTGTGTTATTTTTGCTTTTCCAGTGACATAACTATGCTCATCTAAGATTAATTCCCATAAATCACTTTTAAAATCTGATAAGTAGCGATTTAATTGTTTTGCTGTAAACTCTGATGACCCAATATTTACTTGACATATTTGGCTTTGTAAAACAACCGTTATTTTACCAGCAGTTCTGTAGGTTTTGCTTTCCCAGCGTTTGTCTTTTGCTATCCAGAAATTAGCTTCAATCCACCATTCTTTACCTGTGTCTTTGTCAGTGATTTTTTTGAGTGGAATTTTGGTGTCATCTGCTCCCTTAATATAAGGGGCAATCAGATTGTTTTTTAAATATCGAAAAGCTAATTGTCCAAGTCTAATGCCATCTGCTTTTGGATATATCTCGGTATAGCAAAGAAAATGTTGAAGTTCATCATCAAACTCTACATTCAATGAACTAGAAGATTCCTTAATGCTAAGGATCGTATCTTCATTATACCAACTGACATCAAGATACTTCATTTCAAATATTGCTTGCATATTTACGCCCAGTAATTTACAACGCCATCATTTGCTCTAGCATTCGCAATAATGTTTTTAAGCGCAACTACACTTGAAAACTCATCTGTAATCAAGTTATGAGTTCTTATGATATTTTCAAGTTTCGGAAGCATTACCTTATCTATTAAGTCTAGTTTGTTTTGATTGCCAGACTGTTTGTTTCCATCAAAAGTAAATTTTGGTAGTATTTTATGGATTATGAAATTATTAATTGCTTGCTCATTGTTTTCGTTTAAATCAGAAAATAATTTCAAATAATTTAGACCTTGACGAATAGTTCGCATACCAAATTCAACACCTAAAGGGGAGAAAAACTCTTTATTTAAATCAATAAATATTTGACAGAATTTATCTTCATTATCAAATCGAGGGTACGCTTCTCTTATACCTAAGTCATTAATATCAAAATGAAGTGATTTGCTCACATTTTCAAAGCCATAACTTTCAATTTCAGAAGAAATACTCTGCCAATCACTTAGCAAAGGACTTTTAAATTTCATAATATGGGCGCGATCAAGAATTTTAGGTGATAGGTAATGTGTTGTTTCATCAATATTTACTGTGCCGATAATGCGAACATTTGCTGGCATTTTTATTTTGGAAGGGGTGCGAATAACGCCTGATAACATTCTCCTAATATCGCCATGATATTTAATTATTGAATCTTTTTCACTAAATCCAAAAATACGTTTCATCTCTGAATTAATATTTTCGTTTTGTACTAATTTGATAAAATCAATGATTCCATCTTGAGAATGCTTTTTTTCTGCCTCAGAAATGACAGTGACAACGGCTTTAAGTTCTGAAAAAATATGCGCAGATTCATCATCTGAGTACAATTGAATTTCAGGATTAGAATCTCTTGATTCGAGTTTTGATAAAAAGTCGGCGAAATAAAATTCGACTCTCGCCAAGTTCATTTCATCTAGGCAAATAAAATAAGGTATATCAGGATTATTCTGAGCTTCAATTAATGCTTCTAGGAACGGAGTGGCAAGATATTTTTTTTCAAGTGGATTGTAATACCCCAATAGATCTTCAGAACTAGTCCAGTTTGGTTTTACAGGAATGATTTTGGCAACTCCACCTACAGCTTTTGCAAAAGATTGCACTAAATTTGTTTTACCTGAACCAGAGTCACCCGCCAGGATAATTAAATCATTTGTACGAATAAGCGTTAAGTAATTCTCAATAATATGTCTTGGATAAAGAATATCCATGTTTTTTAAGTATGATTGAATATAAAAAACTGCCTGCTTATAGTCTAAATTAAAATCACTGGAAAAACTTAGTGTTTCAATTTTATTAAATTCTGGTACTATATTAATAGAAATTTCATCAAAATCATCATCATCAATAAACTCAAATTTTTTAAGGAAAATAGCTTTTTCTGCAATATATGATTTTAGTTTTTCGATTTTCTTGGACATTTTTTGTATTTCCTTTTCATGCTGATCAATCGCAGTTATCAGCTTTTTATTTTGAATATCAATATCTGACTTTAACTGAGAGCTATTTTCTTCAAGTATAGATTTTTGTTTGGCTAGTTTATTTATTTCAATGTCTTCTTGAGTCTTCTTTGCCTCAAGTGATTTTAAACTCTCTTGTAAAGCAATTTCTTTTTTAACTATATCTTTAGTGAGTTTTGATAACTCAAAATTATAAATAGCTTTTGCGATGTAACTTTCACAATCTGATTCTAAGATGTCGTTTTTATTGATGGGTATTGACTCAAGAATCTCTACTGAACCTATTTTAACTGCCATCTGAAAAGGATTATTATGCCTTATACGTTCCCTTTCGGGGGACAGACTAAGACTGCACTTTATAAAAATACTTTGGTTGTCTCCTAATATCTGTTTGGCATACTCAACATAAATATATGGATCTAGTTTTATATATTCATCCAATGGATAGTTAATTTCCCGGTTTTCGGTTGTTGTTCTTACCTCTTCAATAGAAGCCCACCGGCCATCATTCCTAAGTTTGAGTCTTCCCCAAATTTTAATTTCACCATTAGTTATATTCCAACTTTCATACAATCTCTGATACAGTTCACGGTCAGAAAGATTTTTAATTTCATCTACATGATAGATTGTCTCTGTCGCATTCATCTACGCTTCTTTTCCACTAGAATTGTTATAATTACACTGTTACAGTCTACTCAAATCACCATCAATAAAAAAGTTATATTGACAAGGTGTCGGTTCTAATTCGCATGTTGCTACCGATTGTCTATTTTAGGCGCATTGCCCTTGTGTGCATCCAAAGAATCCACAGGGAATGGATTATTTTTAAGCAATCAACCCGAGTCCAATACGGACAAGGGTTTCATGCACTTTCATTCAAGATTTAAAGTCGATTACGGTTTGTAATCACAACGCCCTTATCTTCTCCAACTGCCCCACCAACTGCCCCAACGCAGCCCGCTGCTCATCCGCCTGCTTGCGCGTCTGTTCCAGCACTGCCGCCGGAGCTTTGTCCGCAAACGCCGGATTATTCAGCCGACCTTCCAGCCCGCCGAGGTTCTTTTGCAGCTTATCGATTTCCTTGCTCAGACGCGCGATTTCCGCGTCTTTGTCGATCAGCCCCGCCAGCGGGATGAGGATTTGCATTTCGCCGACCAGTGCCGTAGCCGATTCCGGCGCATCCGCACCTGCTTCTAGCCACGTCACGTTGCCGACTTTCGCCAGCGTCCGCGCAAACGCTTCGCTGGTGGTGAACAGTGCCTTGTCGGTGTCGCTCCAGTTTTGCAGCAGCACATCCAGCACTTGCCCCGGCTTGATGTCCATCTCGGAACGGATGCGGCGGATGCCCATGATGAAGGCTTTCACCCATTCGATTTCCGCCAGTGCTGCCTGATCAATCAGCGCCGTGTCGGCGACGGGGTAGGGTTGCAGCATGATGGAATCACCGGACACGCCCGCCAAGCCCTTGATGTTCTGCCAAATTTCTTCGGTAATGAACGGCATGATCGGGTGCATCAGGCGCAACGCCGCCTCCAACACGCGCACCAAAGTACGGCGCGTGCCACGTTTGGCGGCTTGGTTGTCGTTGGCTTTGCCCAAAATCGGCTTGGTCAGCTCCAGATACCAGTCGCAGTATTCGTGCCAGGCAAATTCGTACATCGCTTTGGCGGCAAGGTCGAAGCGGTAGTTGTCGATGTGGTCAGCGACTTCCGCCTCAGTCTGTTGCAGCAAGGAAATGATCCAGCGATCCGCCGCCGACAATTCCACCGGCAAAGTATCGTCCAGCCCAGTATCCTGCTCTTCGCACTGCATCAGCACGTAACGCGCCGCGTTCCACAGCTTGTTGCAGAAATTGCGGTAGCCTTCCAGCCGTTGCATGTCGAAGCGGATGTCGCGCCCGGCGGTGGCGAACGAGGCAAACGTCATGCGCAGCGCATCCGTGCCGTGCGGGGTAATGCCGTCGGGGAATTGCTTGCGGGTAGCTTTTTCGATCTTGGGCGCATCTTCTGGACGCATCAAGCCTGTCGTGCGTTTGGCCACCAGTGCTTCGAGGTCGATGCCGTCGATAATGTCGAGCGGGTCAAGCACATTGCCCTTGGATTTGGACATTTTCTGCCCGTCCGCATCCTTCACCAGCCCGTGGATGTACACGTCGCGGAATGGCACGTCGCCCATGAATTTCTTGCCGAACATGATCATCCGCGCCACCCAGAAGAAGATGATGTCGAAGCCGGTCATCAACATCTGCGTGGGGTAAAACGCTTTCAGCGCCTCATCGTCCACATTCGGCCAGCCGAGGGTAGAAAACGGCCACAGCGCGGAGGAGAACCACGTATCCAGCACGTCCTCATCCTGACGCAATACCAGATCGGCAGGCAGGTTGTATTTGCTGCGCACCTCATCTTCGGAACGTGCCACGTAAACATTGCCTGCGTCGTCATACCACGCCGGAATGCGATGCCCCCACCACAGTTGGCGTGAAATACACCAGTCGTCGAGGTTGTTCATCCAGTGGTTGTAGGTGTTCACCCAGTTGCCCGGAATGAAGCGCACTTCGCCGCTTGTCACCACGTCAATCGCGGGTTGCGCAATCGCAGTTTTGCCGCCGGGTCGTCCGTCGTCCAGCGTTTCGCGGGTCAAATCCACGTACCACTGATCGGTCAGGTACGGTTCAATCACCGTGCCGGAACGGTCGCCGCGCGGAACCATCAGTTTGTGGTCTTCGATTTTGTCCAGCAAGCCGAGCGCATCCATGTCCGCCACGATTTGCTTACGCGCAGCAAAACGTTCCAGCCCTTGATACTTTTCCGGTGAAACGTCGTTGATGCAGGCATCAATGGTGAAAATATTGATCAGCGGCAGGTTGTGACGCTTGCCCACTTGATAGTCGTTGAAATCGTGCGCTGGGGTAATCTTCACGCAACCCGTGCCTTTTTCCGGGTCAGCGTAATCGTCGCCCACCACCGGAATCAAGCGGCCTACCAGCGGTAGCACCACGTTTTTGCCGATCAAATGCTGGTAACGCTCGTCTTTCGGGTTTACGGCAACGGCGGAGTCACCCAGCATGGTTTCCGGGCGTGTGGTGGCTACGATCAGGAATTCGTCGGTGGCATTGCCCGCCGCATCCGCCAGCGGGTAGCGGAAGTGCCACATATTGCCGTTTTCTTCTTCGGACACGACTTCAAGGTCGGAAACGGCGGTGTGCAGCACGGTATCCCAGTTCACCAAGCGTTTGCCGCGATAGATCAAACCTTCTTCATGCAGGCGCACGAACACTTCGCGCACCGCTTCCGACAAGCCTTCATCCATCGTAAAGCGTTCGCGTGACCAGTCGGGGGTCGTCCCTAAACGGCGCAATTGGCGGTTGATGGTGTCGCCGGATTGGCCTTTCCATTCCCAGACTTTTTCGAGGAACGTTTCGCGGCCTAAATCGTGGCGGGTTACGCCTTGCGCGAGCAGTTGGCGTTCGACCACCATTTGCGTGGCGATGCCCGCGTGGTCAGTGCCGGGTTGGTAGAGGGTTTTGTCGCCCTTCATGCGGTGGTAGCGGATCAGGGTGTCGATCACCATCTGGTTGAAACCGTGCCCCATGTGCAGCGTGCCGGTGACGTTCGGCGGCGGGATCATGATGCAATACGGCTTGCCGTCGCCTTTGGGGGCGAAATAGCCGCTTCGTTCCCAATGCTGATACCAGCGTTGTTCGATGTCTTGAGGTTGGTAGGTCTTGTCCATGTGCCGCTACTTATAAAGTCGGAAAAAGAGCGGCATTATAACGGGATTTTAACCGTCACCCCAACCCTTTCGGGTCAAGCGCATCACGTAAACCATCCCCCAGAAAATTCAGGCACAACAACGTCACTGCCAGAAACCCCGCCGGAAACAGCAACATCCAAGGGGCAGTTTCCATTTGCGCCGCGCCTTCCGCAATCAACACGCCCCAACTGGTCAACGGCTCTTGCACCCCCAACCCCAAAAAGCTCAGAAACGACTCAAACAAAATCACCTGCGGCACGGTCAACGTCGCATAAACTAGCACCGTTCCCAAGGTATTCGGCACAATATGGCGGCGAATAATCCCGAAATGCCCTACCCCGCCAACCCGCGCGGCTTCCACAAAAGCGCGACCTTTCAGCGATAAAGCTTGCCCGCGCACAATCCGCGCCATCGTCAGCCATTCCACCGCACCAATCGCCACAAAAATCAGGAAAATACTGCGCCCGAAATAAACCATCAGCAAAATCACAAAAAACATAAACGGCAGCGCGTAAAGCACATCCACCAAGCGCATCATCAGCGCGTCAGTGCGCCCGCCCACGTAACCCGCCGTCGCCCCGTAAAGCACCCCAATCAGCAAACTCACCGCCGTTGCCGCCAGCCCCACCGCCAACGAAACCCGCCCGCCCATCAAAGTGCGCACCCACAAATCGCGCCCGTTCGCATCCGTGCCAAACCAATATTGCGCATCCGGCGGCACACCCATTGCGTCCCAATAAATTTCGTCATAAGGGTGCGGGCTAAACAACGGCCCCAACAGGCACAACGCAATGATTAACCCCAACACCAGCGCACTGCCCATTGCCATTTTATTGCGTAATAGCCGCCGCCACGCCTGCTTACCCATAGCGCACCCGTGGATCAAACCAGCCGTACAACACATCTACCAGCAAATTCATCGCAATAATTAACCCGCCGTAAAACACCACCACGCCCATGACCAGGGTGTAATCGCGATTGAGCGCACCTTGCACAAAATGCCGCCCAATCCCCGGAATCCCGAAAATCTGTTCAATCACCACCGAGCCGGTGACAATCGCCGCCGTTGCAGGCCCTAACCACGAAATCAGCGGCAACAACGCCCCTTTCAAAACGTGCCGCCACAAAATTAAACGCAATGGCAAACCCTTGGCAAACGCGGTACGGATGTGCGGGCTACTCAAGGTTTCCAACATACTCGCCCGCATCAGCCGCGCCGCATACGCAACCTGTGGCAATGCCAATGCAATCACCGGCAGCACCATCGACTGCCAACCACTGCCCCACCCCGCCACTGGCAACCACTGCAAAAACACCCCAAACACCAATGCCAACAGCGGAGCCATCACAAAATTGGGGATGGTAATCCCCGTCATTGCCACCGCCATAAGCGCGTGATCCAAGGGACGATTATGATGCAACGCCGCCGCCATTCCTGCCGGAAGCCCCAACAATAACGCCAGCAACATAGCCAACATTCCCAACTGCAACGACACCGGAAAACCTTGCGCAATCAACTCGCTAACGCTGTGATCTTTGTATTTAAACGAAGGGCCAAAATCGCCTTGCAATACATTCAGCAGGTAATACCCGTATTGCACCGGCAACGGCTGATCAAGGTGATAAGCGCGTTCAAGATTTGCGGCAATTTCCGGCGGCACAGGGCGTTCACTGTCAAACGGCCCGCCCGGTGCGAGGCGGATCAGGAAAAACGCGAGAGTAATAATGACCAGCAAGGTAGGTAATGCACCTAATAAACGCCTGATAATGTACCGCAGCATATAAAACGCAACCTTTTTAAAATTTACAGGTGACAAACCATACCAAAGGGCATATTATTTAGTTTATTATAATATGCTAATAAGCTTTTTCCTGCTAGGAACCTTTGCAAACACCACCTAGAGGGAATAAATAATGCATCACGATCAAAACTACGATTTAACAATGGACGAAGCATCGCTGCAAGAAAAAGACATCGAAGCAGCCTGCCGCTCCCTCAAAGCTATCGCCCACCCGTTGCGCCTGAAAATTTTGTGCGTGTTAGGTAAGCATGAGATGAGCGTACAAGAGATTGTCGATTATGTCGGCACTAGCCAGAGCAACGTTTCCCAACACTTAACCATCATGCGCGAAAAAGGCTTACTGCACTCACGCAAGGATTCTAACCGCGTGTTTTACCGCATTTCTGAAAACCGTGCCAGCCTCTTACACGCTTGCTCATCCTTCCGCTAAAGCACAGCCTCACTAGGGCTTGATGCCCAAATAACGGCTCGGATGCACGTCCATCACATTATCCACCCAGCCCGTAACTTTGGAGCTAACCAAGTGCTGAGTGGTGTAATGGTAAACCGGCACAATCGGCATATCGGCAAGCAATACCCGTTCCGCCTGCGCCATTGCCTCGCTGCGTAATTTCGCATCCGCTTGGGTTTCAGCCTCTTTCATCAGGCGGTCAAATTCGGGATTTTTATAGTTGGATGGGTTCATTTCCCCCACGTCTGACTTGAACAAGCCCAAAAAGCTGTAGGCATCGTTGTAATCGCCAATCCAGCCAGAGCGGATCACCTGAAACTGTTTTTGGCTGCGCGAACTCAGGTAAACCTTCCACTCCTCGTTGCGCAATTGCGTGGTTACACCGAGCGTTTGCTTCCACATTGCCGCCACTGCCACCGCCAACTTTTTGTGGTTGTCGCTAGTGTTGTAGAGGATTTCCAGCTCCAGCGGTTTATCCGCCGTGTAACCACTCTCGGCGTAAAGCTGTTTGGCAAGGGCAACACGTGCAGCTTTATCCAGCGATTTTTCCTCCATCGTTTGCTGGGTGTAACCCTCCACCGCCGGAACCCAACCATACGCGGGAATTTCCCCCGATTGGGTAATCTTTTCGGTCAAAATTTCACGGTCAATCGCCAAACTCAAAGCGCGGCGCAATTTGGGGTTATCTTTGAACGCCGGGTGTTCCAGATTCAGCGCGTAATAATACGTGCCAATGTAAGCGGAATTGCGGAAGGCATCCGGCAAATTTTCCTTCACCCACGCGGTTTGATCGGACGGAATGTCGTCGGTAATATCGAGTTCCCCAGCGCGGAAACGCTTCAATTCGGTATTTTTATCTTCAGTGGGAATGTATTTCACCGCGTCGAGAGCCACGTTAGCGGCTTCGCGGTACTGCGGATTCTTTTCCAGTTTAATGTGTGATTGCGGCTGCCATTCGCTCAAACGGTACGCGCCATTGCTTACCAAATTGCCGGGTTTTGTCCAGTCTTTACCAAACTTTTCCAGCGCGGCTTGCGGTAATGGGTACGCCATATGATGCGTCAACATACCGAGGAAATACGCGGTCGGAGCCTTGAGTTGCACTTCCAAAGTGTGCGGATCAACGGCTTTCACCGCGATACTTGCCGGGTCTTTGTTTTCGCCTTTGCTGTAACTTTCCGCTCCCGCAACAGGCCAAAGAATAAAGGCGTAATCGGACGCGGTTTCTGGGGCAAGCGCACGTCGCCACGCGTAGACGAAATCGGCGGCAGTCAAAGCACTGCCATCCGACCATTTCACCTCTTTGCGCAAGTGAAAGGTGTAGATTTTGCCATCCGCGCTGGTTTCCCACGATTCCGCCACACCGGGTTGGAGCTTACCGTCCGCACTTTCTGTCACCAAACCCTCGAACAAATCACGCTGAATATTGGCTTCAGGTACGCCGGAAGATTTGTGGAAATCCAGCGTTTCCGGCTCTGCGCCATTGCCGCGTTGCAACACGGTTTCCGCCCAGCTCAGCGGTGCGTACAGGAAAAGCGCGAAAGCGACCAGACGGAGTATTGTTAGCATCAGTAAAGTTCCGGGCGTTGGGTGGTTCAAGGTAAGTGCATTATGCCACAAGGTTTTTCCAGAAAATATTCACCAGCACTTTTCCGCGCGGGGTTTATCTGTTATACCCTTGGATCAGTTCTCAATACTCAGTATTGGGGATTGTAATGACCGTATAATGAGGAGGAGTTTACTATGATTAAAAAAATTGCAGGCGCATCCGCGTTGTTGATGTTGCTGTCCGTTCCTGCGCAAGCCGCGAATTTCATGGATGCTGCTTGGGCTACGCAAGCCTGTGCTGCGTGGAATGCTGATTCAACCCTGACCAGTGGCTTGATGGATACCGATGGTTACTCATGGGTAAAAAATGACGGCGGACGCGGCTACAAACTGGTGCAAATGTACCGTACCCAATGCGGTGATGCGACCAAAATTCAGCTCAATATCGTGGTGAAAGACGGCAAAGCAAGCTGTGCTTACGGCGGCGCACCCGATGGCAAAGCAATGGATTACGGTGTTGATTACCTGATGCACGCCAATGACGCAGACTGGGCTTGCATGGGCAAAGGTGAGTTTGGCTGTGGTGCAATGGGCGCGATGATGTCCGGCAAGCTGAACTTCAAAGGCCCCAAAGTCGAAGCCATGAAAGTCATGTCACCGTTTGAGAATTTCCTGAAACTGACCGGCAAAGTGGCGGGTGAGAAGAACGAGTGTAAGCAGTAACATCAAAACGCAGGGACACTAGAGGGTATTGACTCTCTGTGTCCCGCTAACAAACTTAAGTAATTATCCAAAAGTTATCGTGTATTTTTCGCCGAAGCCAGCCAGTATAGCTAACACCAGTTCCTTCATGTCCTTGTAGCTTTTATAGGCATCCAGCGGCAACCATTCATATTTGATTTTTCGCCAGAGTATTTCGATAGGATTGAGTTCAGGGCTGTAGGTTGGCAAAAAATGTAAGCAAATTCCCGCCAACATCCAATCTTCACGTTTACCAAGAAAGGCTTTGCTGGTTTGTATCGGGGCGTTATCCAGAATAACCAAGCAAGGTATTTTTGTTTGTGCAAATTCTTCGGCATAACGGTCAGCAAAGGCACTAAAGGCGGCGATGGCAGCTTGTGAGTCAACGCGCCCTTCCACCGTGTGGAAAAAACTATCGTTGTCTAGGCTCATAAAACCCAAGACATTCAAGCGTTTGCTCTGAGCTGTGAGTAGCCTGCGTGTTTCCCCCGTTTCTGCCACCCGTAAGGGACGCAAGGAGTTGTGGTAAAACCTGAACCATCGAAGTAGTAAATAAGCAACTTGCCAGCCGCCGCTTGCTGGTGGAGTAATGCTTGAATTTCCTGCTCACGCTTGAAAGCCACGGGGTCACGTTTATCTTTCAATGAGTTACGCATCCGCTTCCAGAGGTAGTGGAACTTTTTTTTAACAGGCGTTTCAAGGTGCTGGTACTGGCTACTTTCTGGGTTAGATCAGCCAGTTTGGTTTGAGCCGTCTTGATTTGGCGTGGCTCTTCGTCCACTAGGGTTTTCAACAACGCTACTTCAGCTTCTGTGTATATCCGGGGGCAACCAGAGCGGGGACGGTCGTAAAGTCCCAGCAGCCCTTCATGTTCCCAGCGGTCGAGCCACTCACTGATGGCATCGCGCCGTACATCCAAGATTGACCACAGTTCCGCAAGGGTAAAGCCGCGTGTACTCAACAAAATTGCTTGCGCACGTTGACGACAGCGGAATGTAGGGTGGTTCATATACATTTCCTGCAAGGTCACGCGGATTTCTTCAGGGATCGGCTGGGCAAATTTCATCGGTGCGGACATTCTTAAGTGACAAACTACCAGTTTACACCAGCAGGATCTTATACGTGGAAACTTCTAGCTAGTTACTTAATAAACGACCTCTAAAAACACCAAAGCCTCGTATATCCGAATTCTGCTCGCCCTAATCCATATCAGTAATCCGCTGGAAAAGACTTTATTCCTGAAATCGCTATAATAGACGCACAATCCATCTGACTGAACAAAGGAATTCCCCCAATGCCTCAAACAACCTGCTTTGATGTGTTTGAACAGTGCGTACTGGCTGTGCAGGCAGGTGAACTTATTGAGTCCGCCAGTGCCAAGGACAAGGAATTTCACTTCCAGAACTGGTTCGAGAAGCGCCTTCAGACACTTGCGCTGCATTACGAAGGCGCAGGGCGTAACACTTACCCTGATTTTTCTTTGGTCGAGTGTGCAGAAGGTTATGAGGTCAAAGGGCTAGCATGGCCGGGGCGCGAACGTGATTACGATTCCAACAGCCAAGTGCCGACGGGCTACCACAATGGACGGCAGATTTTCTACGTGTTCGGGCGTTACCCGGCAGATCTGTCGGGCTATTCAGAACTGAGTGGGCGGCGGCAATACCCTGTGGTCGATCTGGTGGTTTGTCACGGCGATTTCCTCAACGCCGACCACCACTACGAACACAAAAACAAAAACGTCAAAGGCTTCGGTACTTTCGGCGACATCATGATCCGTGATCGCAAAATGTACGTCGCACCCACACCCTTTGCCCTCACCGAAGGAACGACCGGGTTGATGACCCTGATTGTTCCCGAAGGCTTTAAGGCGGATGCCCGCTTTCAGGAAGTGGGTCGTCTGAGCCGTGTTGAGTCTGATACCTTGGTCGTCGGTTACAGCTTCGATTTGCGTACTAACGCCCTCACTGCTGAACGTATTCCCAATCCGAGCGCGGGAACAGAACGCAAATTCATCGCCTACCGCTTGGTAACTCAGGCATCAAAATCTGTCGTAATGGCGGGTACGGACGCATGAACACCACCGCCCACACCATCCCGTTCCTGCCTACCAGCGAAACCACCGCGATTGAAGGCGATTTCCCGATTGTTGAAATCAGCCAGATTGCCGAACAGGAAAGCTGGCGCAAGGAAATCAACCGCCCGATTTACCACATCCATAAATGGTGGGCGACACGTTTGGGTTCAGTGTTCCGGGGCATTACCTTGGCAGCCTTGAGCGAGCCGGGAACGGATGTTTGGCAAAGCTTTTATAAGCACCACCAACTCAGCGGCAAAGTGGTGCTTGATCCCTTCATGGGCAGTGGCACGACCTTGGGCGAAGCCACCAAACTGGGGGCAAAAGCCATTGGCTGCGACATCAACCCGGTCAGCACATTTCAGGTACGGCAGGCATTTACCCATGTTCCAGAATCGGAGTTACGCGCAGCTTTTGCCCACCTTGAAGCACAAGTTGCCCCTGAAATACGCCGCTACTACCAAACCCGTGATCCTGTCTCAGGTGAACTGATCCCGGTGCTGTATTGCTTTTGGGTCAAGACGGTTACAACCCCGGAAAACGAAACTATTCCGCTGTTTTCACGTTATGTGTTTTCCCAAGACGCTTATCCGAAGAAAAAGCCGAAAGCCCAACTGGTATGCCCTGCTTGTTGGGAGGTGATGGAAAACCGCCACGATGCCACTGAGGTGGTTTGCCCGCATTGCGCCCAGCCTTTCAATCCCCAGCAAGGGCCAGCAGCGGGGCAATACGTCACCGCCACAAACGGCAAACGCTACCGGATTAAAGACCTGTTGCCTGCTGATAAACCATTAGCGCAGCGTATGTATGCGATGATGGCTCTTCGACCCAATGGTGAGAAAATCTATCTCCCCGTTCGGGATGAAGACCAGGCTTTATATGCCGAAGCCGAAACCCGATTAGAGCAGGAAGAGTTGCCGTTGCCGACCTTGTCTGTCCGGTCAGGCCATAATACCGATCAGGCTCTGGGATATAACTACCGCCATTGGCGCGATTTCTTTAATGCCCGCCAATTGTTGTGTTTAGGGTTGCTATTGCGCAGCATCCTTGAAATTGAGGATGTAGCAGTTCAGGAGCAAATGCTGTGTTTGTTTTCCGGCACGTTGGAATTCAACAATATGTTTTGCAGTTTCAAGGGCGAAGGCACGGGCGCAGTACGCCATATGTTTTCCCACCACATCCTGAAACCGGAACGTGCGCCGCTGGAAAACTCGGTGTGGGGAATGGATAAAAGTAGCGGCACATTTAGCACGCTGTTTGAATCCCGTTTGCTGCGAGCAAAACGCTATCTGGATGAGCCGTTTGAAGTGGATTTTCAGCGGACATTATTCGGTGAACGTTTAGGGGCAATTAAAACAGTAGCCAGTTCAGCGATTGATGTGCAACGGGTGGATTCATGGGCGCAATTCAAAGCGATACCGAATGCCATGATGGTGTTGAATGGTGACAGTGCTACTTTGCCAATTCCCGCTAAATCGGTTGATGCGGTGGTGACTGACCCGCCTTATTTCGATTTCGTCCATTACAGTGAATTGAGTGACTTTTTCTTTGCGTGGTTGTCGCCCGTGCTGAAAGGGCGTTATGCATGGTTTGAACGGGCGGATTCTTCTGCTCCCGGTGAAGTTCAGCACAAGGATTCCCGTGTGTTTGCCCGCCAACTTGCTGCCGTGTTTAGCGAATGCCAGCGGGTGCTGAAGGACGATGGGGTGCTGGCGTTTAGTTTCCACCATTCACGGGTCGAAGGTTGGGCTGCTATTTACGAAGCGATTACTTCGGCTGGCTTGGCAGTGGTTGCGGCGCATCCTGTCCATGCAGAATTACGTGCCGCCAGCCCCAAAACGGCAGCGAAAGAACCTATCAGTCTCGATGCCATTCTGATTTGTAAGAAGCGGTCTGTAGCTGATGTTTATATGGATGAAAAGTCAGCCATTGCCAATACTAGAACATTGGTAAAACGGCTGGAAAACGCCGGGATGTCGATTTCCACCACTGACCACTTTGTCATCACTGCATCCCAAATGCTCATCGTTTTATCTTCGCAAACACTGAACTTTGATGCCGTTTGCAATGCCTTACAGAAAGCATCAAAACACACTCATAACTTGTATGTAGTTCATGAAAAAAAGCGCATCCCCGCTGACATGCTATAGTTTACCTAACTCGAACAAGGATCATCGCAGGCATGTCTGAACAAACCCCGCCCTACGCAACCTCACCCCGTTATTTACACACCCTCGTTCACTCGTTGGGGTTTCGCGCTCTCAGCATTGCGTTATTGACGTTGCTGATGTTGATTCCACTGTTTATGGTGATGCAAGTCGTGCAAGAGCGACAGGCGTATCATCAAGGTGTGCTGAATGAAGTAGCAGCGGCGTGGGGGCAACGCCAAACCCTCGTGGGGCCGGTGCTGGTCGTGCCGTATGTTGAACACTTCACCAATGTGGACACGGTAACGGACAAAGACGGCGAATCCCGCGTAGTCAGTAAAGACATTTACAAGGATCATCTCGCGGTATTATTGCCGGAAACCTTGGAAATCCGGGCGGATTTGGCGGAAGAACACCGTCAACGCGGCATCTACGACGCGCTGGTGTATAACGCTAACATCAGCATCAATGGGACATTTGATCATTCGGTACTGCTAAAAGCCAGCGAAGGCGAACGCCGCATTCAGTGGGAAAATGCCTACGTCATGTTTGGCATTGACGACCCCAAAGCCATCAGCAATACGCCCGCGCTGCTGTGGGGTGAAGACACGCTGGCGTTAGAACCGGGCACGGGAATGCCGAAACTGTTAGCCAACGGTTTCCACGCGCCGCTGCCACCCGGCGAATACACCGACGGCGCGACCCACCCGTTTAAACTCAGCTTAAAACTGCACGGTAGCGACGGGCTGTTTTTCGCCCCCGTGGGTAAAAACACCAAAACCCGCATGAGTTCCGCTTGGACTAACCCCAGTTTCCAAGGTGCGTTATTACCTAACACCCACGAAATCAATGCGCAAGGCTTTAATGCCACTTGGGAAATTTCTCATCTGGTGCGTAACTACCCGCAAGCGTGGGTTGCGTCTGACAACCAAACTTACGATTTACACAACTTCACTGCGGGCGTGAGTTTGTACGAAAGTTCTTCGCTGTATACCCAAGTCAATCGTGCGGTGAAATACGCTATTTTGTTCGTGAGTTTAACGTTTTTACTGTTGTTTGCGTTTGAAATCGGCTTGAAACGGCGGTTGCATACCCTGCAATACGTGCTGGTGGGCGGTTCACTGGCATTGTTTTACTTGGTGTTATTGGCGTTGGCAGAACATATCGGCTTTTTGTACGCTTATATTGCTGCCAGCAGTGTGACGGTGCTGCCATTGACTTGGTATTTAGGCGGTATTTTGCGCGATGTCTGGCGCACAGTTGGGGTGTTTGTAGTGTTGGCGTTGCTGTATGGGCTGCTCTACCTGCTGTTGCAGATAGAGGATTACGCGCTGTTGGTGGGCGTAGGCTTGTTGGTCGGCGCGATGGGGATGATGATGGTCATCACCCGACGTTTACCGGCCTGAAGAGCGATTGCCGCGCGGGGCATTATTGTTGCGGCGCGGCGGACGGCTATCACCACCGTGTTGTCCGGCACGTTCACGTTGCTGCCGGTGCGGGCGCACCAGATCGGTTGCCAATAATGCGTTGGTGATTTTGGTCACGGGAATCGATTTGCCGGTGTATTCTTCAATCTCCGGCAAGTAAAACGCGGTATCTTCACACGCAAAGCTATGCGCTTCACCCGAAGCCCCGGCACGCGCAGTACGCCCAATCCGATGCACGTAATCTTCCGCCATTTGCGGTAAATCGAAGTTAAACACATGGCTCACATCAGGAATATGCAACCCGCGTGCCGCCACGTCGGTAGCAATCAACACCTGAAACTGCCCTGCTTCAAAATCTTTAAGCAGCCGCTCACGTTTATTCTGACGCACATCACCGGAAATCAAATCCGAGCTAATGCCGTTGCCACGCAAGTAATCATCAATCTTTTCCGCAATGTGTTTGGTATTCACAAACACAATCGCCCGAAACGGGGTCAATTGCCGAATCAACCCAATCAATAACGGAATCTTTTCTTCATTGGCGGGGAAATACACGTGTTCCACAATGTTATCAGCACGCACCGATTCCGCTTCGATTTGTACTTTTTGCGGGTTGTTCATGTGTTCATACGCCAGCTCCAACACCCGGTGCGAGAGTGTCGCGGAAAACAGCATATTTAAGCGTTTATCCGGCGGTGGCAGTTTGCGCATTAAGTAGCGCACGTCCTGAATAAAGCCCATGTCAAACATGCGATCCGCTTCATCCATGACCAAAGCTTGCACATGCTTGAGGGTGAAAACGTGCTGTTTCCAGTAATCAATGACGCGCCCAGGTGTCCCAATCAATACGTCCACCGGCTCTTCAAATTGCCGCCGCTGCTTGTCGTAACCCGCACCACCGTAAACCAATACAGTGCGCAACCCAATGTGCTGCCCCAGACTTTCCGCATCACGCGCAATCTGAATCGCCAACTCGCGGGTAGGAGCCAAAATCATGCAACGCACCGTGCCAGCTTCCGCATTCGGCTGCGGATTGTTCAGCAAATGCTGAAACACCGCCACCAAAAACGCGCCGGTTTTACCCGTGCCCGTTTGTGCTTGCCCTGCTACGTCTTGCCCCGCCAATGTCAACGGCAATGAATCGGCCTGAATCCGCGAGCAATACTCAAAACCAGCATCACGCAAGGACGCTAATAAACGTTCATCCAAAGGGAATGAATCGAAACGTGTTTGACTTAAGTAGAAATTTTCCATCACGTGAGAATATCACACTGATTGCGAAAGACTGCACAAAATCCACAATTATTTAGCACGATGCAATGGCTATCCGGCATTACCCACATTGTCGACATCACAAAATAATGTGTCGACAATACCTATGAAATTTTATTCATAACGTTAACTATTTCTTCTAAAAGTCGACAATATCGCTTATTATAACGCGCCTCCTTATCACGATAAGTTAACTTTGTCGACATACACGCTACACCGGAGGCGTTACATGAGCACAACAGCTATCTTGGCAGACTACCTAGCAAGCACACACGGTCTGGACAAGTTGCAGAACATCCACTGGAATCAATCTTCCCCTGTCCTGTACGAACAAGCCCTTAATCGTAACGAAGGCAAAATCAGCGCGGATGGCGTTTTCGTGGCTTACACTGGCACGTTTACCGGACGCGCCCCCAACGATAAATTCATTGTTGATGACGCTGGCAGCCACGATAAAGTGTGGTGGGGCAAGGTCAATAAATCCATGACCGAAGCCCATTTCGAGCGCATTCTCAACGATGCCCAACAATTTTTAGCAGGCAAGGAAGTCTTTGTTCAAGACTTGCTTGCTGGTGCGAATGAAACCGATGAATTGCCGGTACGTATCATTACCCAATACGCATGGCACGCCCTGTTTGCACGTAATATGTTCATCCGCCCTGACGATTTGAACCGTCAATTGGCAGTTGATGAACCCAAATTTACCGTGATTCACGTTCCCGATATGCAGGCTGATCCGCAAGCGCACGGCACATACTCTGGCGCGTTTGTATTGCTGAACTTGTCACGCGGTTTGATTTTGATTGGCGGCACGCATTACGCTGGCGAAATCAAAAAATCCATTTTCTCGGTGCTGAACTACCTGTTACCACAGCGCGGCATTATGTCGATGCACGCTTCTGCGAATGTCGGGACAGACGGTGATGTGGCGATTCTATTCGGACTTTCCGGCACGGGCAAAACCACCCTGTCCGCTGATCCGAATCGCGCTTTGATTGGTGATGATGAACACGGCTGGAGCGATGACGGCGTATTCAACCTAGAAGGCGGTTGCTACGCTAAGGTTATCAATTTATCAGCAGATCAAGAGCCACTGATTTACAAAACCACACAAACTTTCGGCACGGTTCTCGAAAACGTGGTTATGGATGCGGCAACCCGCAAGCTGAATCTTGACGATAACAGCCTCACCGAAAACACCCGCGCCAGTTACCCGATTACGCAAATTCCGGGTGCGTTGTACCCCGGTAAAGCGGGTCATCCTAAGCACATTATTATGCTGACTTGCGATGCGTTCGGGGTATTACCACCGATTTCCAAACTTACCACCGAACAGGCGATGTACCACTTCATTTCTGGTTACACCGCGAAAGTCGCTGGTACAGAAAAAGGTGTTACCGAACCAACGGCAACTTTCAGCACCTGTTTTGGCGCACCGTTTATGGCTTTGCACCCTTCCGTTTACGCGGGTTTGTTAGGGCAAAAAATCAATGAACACGGCGTTTCTTGCTGGTTAGTCAATACAGGCTGGAGCGGTGGTAGCTACGGCACTGGTAAACGCATGAATATTCATCACACCCGTAGCATGGTCAATGCCGCGCTCAACGGTGAACTGGATACGGTAGAAACGCGGGTTGACCCGATTTTTGGTCTGAATATTCCAACGAGCTGCCCGAATGTTCCGGCTGAAGTGCTTGACCCGGCTTCTACATGGACAGATGCCGCTGCTTACCAAGCCAAAGCCACGCAACTGGCTACTGCCTTCCATCAGAACTTTACTGCCTATAGCGACGGCGTATCTGCCGCCATTCTTGACGCTGCCCCATTAGCGGGACGCGCTTAAACTTTCAAGCTCCTACCTCTCCTGAGCTGCCGTACTGACTTAACCGTCGGTACGGTTTTTCGCGCCCATTAATCCAGTTTTTGGCGAAATATATTTTCTTGTTCAGTTAATATTCATAAAACTTTTCTATATAGCACTTTTTTTAGGCAAAGCTATCTATACTCAGGATCAGAAAAGTTTCCGTTTAAAATAACTCAGCAGTGCATCGCACAAGGAGAGTGTTATGGATATTCGCAAAACACATCTATGGGTATTGGCTTCTTGCTTCAGTATCAGTTTGTTATCCGCCCCAGCTTACAGCTCCGGCAGTGTCAATTTAGCCGCGACCTTACGTGACGCGCCCGCCTTCACCCCGGTTGCATGGGAAGTATTCCGTTTGGATAACAATAGTTCCGCTGGCAGAGCCACTACCCATTCAGTCAATATGGAACTGACCCCCGGTAATTACCGCGCAGTGGCACGTTACGGCGATGTAGTACGTGACCGTATGTTCACCGTTGGTAGCACTGGTCAGGTAAATGTCGTGATTGCGATGGATTAATCGCTAGGATGGCGGCGCAGTGCGGCTAGTTTTTCGCGAATTTTGATTTCTAGCCCACGCGCCACAGGCTCGTAATAACGCCGCCCCCGCAACGCTTCCGGGAAATAGTTTTCCCCTGTCGCGTAAGCATTCTGCTCATCATGGGCGTAACGGTAGCCTTTACCGTAATCCAGTGCCTTCATTAACGTAGTCGGAGCGTTGCGTAAATGCAGCGGCACATCCAGTGAGCCGGATTGTTGAGCATCCATCATCGCTTGTTTGAAAGCGGTATACACCGCGTTGCTTTTGGGTGCGCACGCCAAATACACCACGGCTTGCGCAATGGCTAAATGCCCTTCCGGGCTGCCAAGGCGTTCGTAAGTGTCCCATGCATTTAAAGCCAGTGTTAAACCGCGCGGGTCGGCATTACCAATATCTTCTGTTGCCATGCGTACCACGCGCCGCGCAATGTATAAGGGGTCACAACCGCCGTCCAACATCCGGCACAGCCAATACAACGCCGCATCCGGGTCAGTACCACGCACTGATTTATGCAAAGCGGAAATCTGCTCGTAAAACAAATCACCGCCTTTATCGAAACGCCGTAAGTTACCGCCCACTACTTCCTGCACGCTGGCAATACTCAATACCGCACCGGCGGGCGTTGCTTCAGCCAAATCTGCGGCCTGTTCCAACCAATTGAGCGCACGCCGCGCATCACCATCGGCGGCTTGTGCCAACGCATCCAGCACTTCATCGCTCACCTGCAAGCCCTGTTCACCCAAACCGTGTTCACGATTATGCAGCGCACGTTGCAACACCCCGACAATCGCTTCCGGGGTTAACGGGCGTAACACGTAAGTCCGCACCCGCGACAACAAGGCGTTATTGAGTTCAAACGAAGGATTTTCGGTAGTCGCACCAATAAACAACAGCGTGCCATCTTCAATGTGCGGCAGAAAAGCATCCTGCTGGGTTTTATTGAAACGGTGAACTTCATCGACGAATAGCACCGTCGCCCTGCCCCGTTGCTGGCGATTATCACGCGCCACCTCTACCGCTGCACGAATATCTTTAACACCGGCTAATACCGCCGAAAGCGTCAAAAATTCGGCATTCCAATAATGGGTAATTAAACGTGCGAGGGTGGTTTTGCCGGTTCCCGGTGGCCCCCAAAACAGCATGGAGTGCGGGCGGGATTCTTCAATCGCTCGCCGTAGCGGTTTGCCAACGGCGAGGAGGTGAGACTGCCCAGCGTACTCGTCTAAAGTCGCCGGGCGCATTCGTTCAGCGAGTGGAATCAAGCCGGATTGCCAATCACATCCGCCCCTTTCGGTGGTGTGAAACTAAAGCGCGAATCGTCGATGCCACTATTGGTACGCAAGCCTTGGAACTTAATGTAAGTCATTTGCCCAAACTTATCGTTGAGGATCATTTCCTGAACACCGCTCTCGCTAATGCCCAAGTCCATCGAGGTGAAATCGGAATCTTTCTTGTGCGGTGTCAAACGAAACCATTCCAGATTACTGCCATCCGCTTCCATTTCAGCTACCGCGAATTGCTTTTCAGCCGCTTGCTTTTGCAGTAATAAACCTACAGGCGCGGCTGATAACGCTTGTTTCATCGGCTTTACCGTCACCTGATCCAGCTCAACATCGTAAACCCAGACGTTTTTACCATCCGCCACGATTTGATGCTTATCGGGTGCTGCGTATTCCCAACGGAACTTGCCGGGGCGTGACAGAAAAACTGTACCGCTGGATGACTGACGTACCTTGCCTTTATCATCCACCACTTGCTGGGTAAAACCGGATTGCATGGTATCAACCTGAGTAAAAAACTCATTGAGTTTCTCGCGCCCCCCTGCCCAAGCGTTGCTTGCCAGCCCGGTCATCAACAACATCAGCAGTGTTTTCGCAAACTTCGTTTTCATCATTAACCTCTTGTATTTAATCCTTTATCGGTGCGGGAGCAAGCACATCACGGGTTCCGTTACTGAGTACCGCGCTCACCACACCTGCTGTTTCCATGTCTTCTATCATGCGTGCCGCGCGGTTGTAACCCACTTTTAAACGGCGTTGCAAATAGGAGATCGACGCACGCCGCGATTCAGTGACCACTGCCACCGCTTCGTCAAACAATGGATCAGCTTCACCTTCGCGCTCGCCCAGCGGCTCCAATCCGGGTATCGCATCGGATGAAGACGTTGTATCAGCTAAGACATCCGCAATGTAATCCGGTTCCCCTTGCAGCTTGAGGTAATTCGCCACGTCTTCCACTTCGCGGTCTGTCACCAGCGCACCGTGCACCCGCAATGGCAACGAGGTTCCCGGCGGCATATACAGCATATCGCCGTAACCCAGCAATTGTTCCGCGCCACCTTGATCCAAAATGGTACGTGAGTCGATTTTCGTCGACACCTGAAACGCA
The DNA here is from genome assembly GCF_017901175.1 of Thiothrix unzii. NCBI lineage: Bacteria > Pseudomonadati > Pseudomonadota > Gammaproteobacteria > Thiotrichales > Thiotrichaceae > Thiothrix > Thiothrix unzii. Next base: position 827,513 of record NZ_CP072793.1, on the reverse strand, counting down.
ATCCGGGTCGGAATATTCGCCTTAATCAAACCCGTAATAACATCCACCGACGGGCGTTGTGTGGCTAAAATCAAGTGTATCCCCGATGCCCGCGCTTTCTGTGCCAAACGTGCAATCAGCTCTTCGACCTTCTTACCGACGACCATCATCATGTCGGCGAATTCGTCGACGATTACCACAATGTAAGGCAAGGTTTTCAGCGGTAACGGATGCCCATCGACGGCGGTTAACGGATCAAACAACGGATCCATAATCACATCACCACGGTCTTCCGCTTCACGGATTTTCTCGTTGAAACCGGCAATATTACGCACTTTCAACTTCGACATCAGCAGGTAACGCCGCTCCATTTCTGCCACGCACCAGCGTAATGCATTGGCAGCGTGTTTCATATCAGTCACCACCGGAGCCAATAGGTGCGGAATGTCCTCGTAACTGCTCAATTCGAGCATTTTCGGGTCAATCATAATCATGCGCACCTCTTCGGGTGTGGCTTTATACAGCAAGCTCATTAACACCGCATTGATGAACACCGATTTACCCGAACCTGTCGTCCCTGCCACCAGCAAATGCGGCATCCGCGCCAAATCCACCACCATCGGATTGCCTGCAATGTCTTTACCCAACACCAGACACAAGGGGGAAGCGTTTTTCTTGTAAGCCGACGAGCCAATCATTTCACTGATCGTCACCACGTCGCGGCGATCATTAGGAATTTCAACCCCAATGGTTGGACGACCCGGAATCACTTCCACCACGCGCACGCTGGAAACGCACATATTCCGCGCCAAATCCGACGACAACCCGGAAATTTTGGACGCTTTAGTTCCATCCGGCAATTCCAGCTCGAAACGGGTAATCACCGGCCCCGGAGCTTGCGCCACCACTTTGACATCCGGCACACCGTAATGCCCCAAGGCTTCAACCAACTTACCCGCAAGTTCATCCAAGCGTTCTTTGGATTGGGTAACACGCTCTTTCGGCGGCGGATTCAGCAAGGTCAAACGCGGCAATACCAACATGCTGCCTTTGCCACCGATACGTGGTAATTCTTCCACCACACTGCGTAGCTCTTCATCTTCGATCGCATCGGCAACAGCGGCGGGTTTAGCAGCGGATTTCGGTTTTGCAACTTTAACCTCGCCCACACTCGCCGGGTCACGGCTGGCGAACGCTGGTACACCCAAAGTGGATTCACGACGTTCCTGATGGGATTCTAAATCGGCTAAATCCGCACCCTCCTCCAACACAGGATCGGTACGCCCGCCACTCAGCCCACCCGCAGTCCGGCTGACCCAACCGGAAGCTTTATCCAGCGAGGCTTTGCTGGTTTTCAGGTAATCTTTACTGGTGTCTAATACACCGGAAACTTTACCCAGCAAGCCCGCTTTCGCATCCGCACTGCCGCCTTTCACCTCTTGGGCTTTATCGAAGAGTCTTAGCACTTCATCACCGACTTTTTCGGCAACGGTTGCCCATGAAATATCCGTGACCAGCGTTAAACCGCCAAGAAACAACGACATTAACAACAACGCCGCACCGTATAAGCCCAAGAACGAGTGCGCCACCAGATTGCCCACTAACTGCCCCAGCAAACCGCCGCCGCCGTAACCGTTATGCCCCTCAAACAGCAAATGCGCCAAACCACTACCCGATAGCAGCAGCAAAATAGCACCGCCCGCACTGATCAGATCGTTAACGCCGCCAATGGGGTTATTGGGGTTTTTCATTTGCGGGCCAATGCGGAAGGACACCAAGCCCATCACCACCAGCACTACCGGCAAACCGTAGGCAAAATAGCCCATTAATCCGAATAAAAAATCAGCTAACCACGCGCCGGGACGTTCCGCCACGTTGAAAATCTGCCCCGGATTACTGTTGATGTTGAAAGGCCCAGGATCGCGGGCATCATACGTCAGCAGTGCCAACATAATGACCGAAGCAATGCCTAAAAAAATAATAATTGACGCTTGCTGCACCGCAAGGCGTTTCTTCGGATTGAGTGTAACTTTGCTTGCCAAACCAATATCCCTGTTCGTTTTGTCGCGTTTATACCGTAATATTAGCCGATTCAAAGCGGCGGTGGTTCCTCACCTGCACGCATACAAGGAGAATTATACATGAATACGACGAAACATTGCCGTTTACTGATTCTAGGTTCAGGCCCTGCGGGTTATACCGCTGCGGTTTATGCGGCACGCGCCAATCTCAACCCCGTTTTAGTCACTGGGATGCAACAAGGCGGTCAATTGATGACCACTACCGAAGTCGACAACTGGCCGGGTGATAATGAGGGTGTCATGGGGCCGTCGCTGATGGAACGGATGCAAAAGCACGCGGAACGTTTCAACACCGAAATCATTTTCGACCACATCAGCAGCGTTGACCTGCAAAATCGCCCGTTCACCCTCACCGGCGACAGCGGCACTTACACCTGCGACGCGCTGATTATTGCAACCGGTGCTTCCGCGATGTATTTGGGGCTGGATTCCGAAGAAAAATTCAAAGGCCGTGGGGTATCCGCCTGCGCTACCTGCGACGGTTTCTTTTACCGCAAGCAAAAAGTCGCGGTGATTGGCGGCGGCAATACGGCTGTGGAAGAAGCTTTGTATTTGGCGAATATCGCCTCGGAAGTGATTTTGGTACACCGCCGCGACACCTTACGCTCTGAAAAAATCCTGCAAGACCATTTGTTTGCAAAAGCCGCAGAAGGCAAAGTCAAACTAATGTGGAACCACACCCTTGATGAAGTCCTCGGCGATAAAAGCGGCGTAACCGGGATGCGCGTCAAACACGCCACCACGGGCGAAACCCAAGACATTGACGTACACGGAATTTTCGTAGCGATTGGACACAAACCCAACACCGATATTTTCAACGGGCAGTTGGAAATGCACAATGGCTACCTCAAAGTCAAAAGCGGTTCCGACGGCAACGCTACCCAAACCAGCATCGAAGGCGTATTTGCCGCTGGCGATGTCACCGACCACGTTTACCGCCAAGCAATCACCTCCGCTGGCACGGGCTGCATGGCGGCATTGGATGCAGAAAAGTACCTCGATCAATTGGCAAAACAAGGCCACTAAGCGTTGACGCAGCCACTAAGCTTAACCCTGTTGAACAACAACTGGTCGGAAGAACCCTTCCCGCCAGTTGAATTGGCATGGGAAGAACCGAATGGGTTACTCGCCGTTGGTGGTGATTTGAGCATCAAACGCCTGCTCAATGCTTACCGCAATGGCATTTTCCCTTGGTTCGGGCCGCGTGAACCGATCTACTGGTGGTCGCCTTCACCGCGCACCGTATTGTTTCCGCAGCACATCCGCATTACCCGCAGTTTACGCAAATCGCTGCGTAATAAAGGTTATCGCATCACTTTTGACACCTGTTTCAGCGAAGTGGTGCAAGCGTGTGCCGCACCGCGCAGTTACACCAGCGGAACCTGGATTACCAACGAAATGCACACCGCGTATTGTCGCTTACACGCGGCGGATGTTGCGCATTCGGTGGAAGTGTGGAACTCGACGGGTGAGTTGGTCGGGGGCTTGTACGGGGTCAGTGTTGGCGGGATTTTCAGCGGTGAATCCATGTTTAGCCGTGAACCGGATACCTCGAAAATCGCAATGGTCGCCCTCGCCTATCATCTGCAACGTTGGGGATTCCGGGTGATTGACTGCCAAATCGAAAACCCGCACCTGATGAGCATGGGCGCGGAAAATATCCCGCGTGAAGACTATTTAGCCCTGCTGCGAGCCAATGCCCAGCATCAACCACCGCGTGAATGGGCAACCGATACGCAAATGGATTTATCACGTTGGGAACCGCTTACCTCATGATTGGATAGGCTCGTGATTCGAGTGGGTAAATTCTGTCAGGTTACTGCGGGCGTGGTGGTGCTAATTGCTCATACACATTTACCGCATAAGCGTGTGGTAAACCGCTCAGGGTCAAGCCGTGCAAGATGGCTTCCCGGTTGTTGAATGCTGCTTGAGGCGTTGGGAAAGTTCCGGCGCGTACCAGCTCTTCGCACATCCACGCCACATTTGCGTAGGCGGTGCGCATTCCAAATTGTGGGTTGATTTGGAACATCCGGTAGATTTCGGAACTCATCCGTAACCAGATTAACTGGCGTTGGTCTTTGATGCGGTCAAGGGTGGCGGCGGTTTGTTGCGCGGTTGGGGTCATGGCGGGAATGATCGCCCTGAATATCTGATAGCTCAGGTCAATCAGGTTTTCGCCGCTGGCTTGCAGGGTGTATCCGCCCCGTTCGCAGTAAAACAACTGCTGTTTAAATTCGCTGATTTCCACCGACAACCAATCCTCGGCGTATTCACCGAAAGCAGGCCAGCGACTGATGGGGTAAGGTAATTGTTGCGCCAACGCCTGCAATTGCGTGGCGTAAGCACGGTGATCACGCAGCGGGAGCAAGCTGGTCAGGTCACTGAATGGAATGCTGGTGGTTGGGGTGGGTAGTGGCATTGCGGTGGTTTCCAAAGGGTGGTCGGTAAACGCGGGCTTGGATTCTGCCAAACGGTTGCTGACGATGTTATCCTAAGTGCCTATCACCGATATATGTGAAGGCCGTTTTTTAACCTATTTTTCAGTTAGTAAGGAAATCTCCCTTTCTGCCAAAACCTGCTAGAATTCGTTTTTTGTTCGGCACGAGCTTGCACTCATGGAAAAATTCATCCGCATTCGCGGCGCACGCACCCACAACCTGAAAAACATCGACCTTGACCTGCCGCGTGACAAGCTGATCGTGATCACGGGCTTGTCGGGTTCGGGCAAGTCGTCGCTGGCGTTCGACACGATTTTTGCGGAAGGGCAGCGGCGTTACGTCGAGTCGCTATCCGCCTACGCTCGCCAGTTCTTGTCGATGATGGAAAAGCCGGACATTGACCACATCGAAGGGCTTTCCCCGGCGATTTCCATTGAGCAGAAAACCACCTCGCACAACCCGCGTTCCACCGTCGGCACGATCACCGAGATTTACGACTACCTGCGCCTGTTGTATGCGCGGGCAGGTGTGCCGCGTTGCCCGACGCATCACGTTGATTTGCAAGTGCAAACCGTCAGCCAGATGGTCGATCAGGTGCTGAGTTTGCCCGAAGGCAGTAAGCTGATGTTGCTGGCTCCGGTGGTGCGCGAACGCAAGGGCGAGCATGTGCAACTGTTTGATTCGTTGCGGGCGCAAGGCTATTTGCGAGCGCGGGTGAATGGCGTGGTCTACGAACTGGACGTGCCGCCAACGCTGGAATTGCGCAAGAAACACACCATCGAAGTGGTGATTGACCGTTTCAAAGTGCGCGACGACATGCAGTTGCGCCTTGCGGAATCGTTTGAAACCGCGCTGAAACTCGCCAACGGGCTGGCAACAGTGGCGTGGATGGACGGTGACGGCGATGACATGATTTTTTCCGCCAACTACGCCTGCCCGCATTGCGGCTGGTCGCTGACCGAACTCGAACCGCGCTTGTTCTCGTTCAACGCACCCGCTGGCGCGTGCCAGACCTGCGACGGCTTGGGCGTGGAACAGTTTTTCGACCCGCAACGGGTGGTGGCAAATCCGTCGATGAGCCTTGCGGGTGGCGCGGTGCGCGGCTGGGATCGGCGCAACGCCTACTACTTCCAGATGCTCACCTCGCTTGCCGACCATTTCAGCTTTGACGTGGAACAGCCGTGGGACGCATTGCCCGCATCTGTCCACAAACTGATCTTGCACGGCAGCGGTTTGGAGGAGGTGGAATTCACCTACGTCGGGCAAAAAGGGCAAATTTACACCCGTTCGCACACCTTTGAAGGCGTGTTGAACAACCTCAAACGCCGTTACCGCGAAACCGATTCGAGTGCGGTGCGCGAAGAATTGGCGAAATACCTTGCCAGCCGTGCTTGCCCCGATTGCGGCGGCACCCGCTTGAACGAACAGGCGCGGAACGTGTTCATCGCGGGGCGCAATTTGCCTGCCATCACGCATTTGCCGATTGGCGAAAGCCATACGTTCTTCCGCAGCCTGAATTTACCGGGGACGCAGGGGCAAATTGCCGACAAGATTTTGCGCGAAATTGCCTTGCGCTTGGAATTTCTGGTCAACGTTGGGCTGGATTATCTGACCCTGAGCCGTAGCGCGGAAACGCTTTCCGGCGGCGAAGCGCAACGCATCCGTCTCGCCTCGCAGATTGGCGCGGGGCTGGTCGGGGTGATGTACGTGCTGGATGAGCCGTCCATCGGTTTGCACCAGCGCGACAACGCCCGCTTGCTGAAAACGCTGTTCCGCCTGCGTGACCTCGGCAATACCGTGATCGTGGTCGAGCATGACGAAGACGCGATCCGTTCCGCCGATCATGTGCTGGATATTGGCCCCGGCGCGGGTGTGCACGGCGGCTACATTATTGCGCAAGGCACACCGGAAGAAGTGTTTGCCACGCCGGATTCGGTGACGGGGCAATTCATGTCGGGGCGGCGCAAAATCACCATGCCCGCCCAACGCACCCCATTCAACCCCGAACGCACCATCAAACTGATCGGCGCGACCGGCAATAACCTCAACGACGTAACGCTGGAAATTCCGCTGGGGCTGCTGACCTGCATCACCGGCGTGTCGGGGTCGGGCAAATCGACGCTGATCAACCGCACGCTGTACCCGTTTCTGGCGCGGCATCTGCACGACAGCAGCGTGGAAGTTGCCCCGGTGCGCGAAGTGCTGGGCGTGGAACAAATCGACAAAATTATCGACATCGACCAAAGCCCGATTGGGCGCACCCCGCGTTCCAACCCCGCGACCTACACGGGCGTGTTTACCGCGATTCGGGACATGTTTGCGGCGACGCAAGAAGCACGCTCACGCGGTTATTTGCCCGGAAGATTTTCGTTTAACGTCAAGGGCGGGCGTTGCGAAGCCTGTTCCGGCGATGGCTTGATCAAGGTCGAAATGCACTTTTTGCCGGACGTGTACGTGACCTGCGAAGTGTGCGACGGTAAGCGCTACAACCGCGAAACCCTCGACATCCGCTACAAGGGCAAGAACATCAGCGAAGTGCTGGCGATGACGGTGGAAGATGCCTGCGAATTCTTCGCCGCCGTGCCGTCGATCCACACCAAGCTGCAAACGCTGATGGATGTGGGGCTGTCGTATATCACGCTGGGGCAAAACGCGACTACGCTTTCGGGTGGTGAAGCGCAGCGGGTCAAGCTGGCGAAAGAGCTGTCCAAACGTGGCACGGGCAAGACGATTTATATTCTGGATGAGCCGACCACGGGGCTGCATTTCCACGACGTTGATCAGTTGTTGCAAGTGCTGCACCGCTTGCGTGACGGCGGCAATACCGTGGTGGTGATTGAGCATAATCTGGATGTGATCAAGACGGCGGATTGGGTGGTGGATTTGGGGCCAGAGGGCGGGAGTCGTGGGGGGCATATTATTGCGGTGGGTACGCCGGAGCAGGTGGCGGAAACTGAGGGGTCGTTTACGGGGGAGTTCCTGAAACGGATGCTATAACGCTATTCAGCCCCCCTTTGAACTTCAACGACACTCACTGCGTCAAACTCAATAAGTTCAGCAATCGTTGAGCTTAAGAAACGCTGTTATTAATTGAATCAGGAAGATCGTCTATGTCTATTATCAAAAAAGCGTTGTTGGGATTATCAGGGCTAGGGTTAATGTTCAGTTTTAGCTTCCAGTCAGCAAGTGCGATGCCAAACCCCGCATCCGAAAATTGTGTCAAGCAAGGTGGAAAACTGGAGTTAGTCAACGGGCAAGGTTATTGCACACTGCCGGGCGGCGTGCGTTGTGAAGAATGGGCGTTATTCCGTAACGAATGCCCAACTCAAGCGAAACCCGCCATCGTCGGAGGCTACACAACTATTTCAGTGAAAGATGCTGGCGTACAAGCTGCCGCGCGTTTTGCAGCGGGCAAATTGGGCAACAAAAAAACCAAATTGGCTGCGGTGCACAAGGCTGAATCCCAAGTGGTTGCGGGGACAAACTACCGCATGAAGCTTACGTTGAGCAATCGCAAACAGTATGAAGTCGTGGTTTTCCAAGGTTTGAATAAACGTTACCAATTGACCAGCGCGAACCCCATCAAGAACCACGCTCGTTGATAGGCATCGCTACTCGCGACGAATTCAATCACCTTTACCGTTCAAAACGCGCCCCCATCGGGTCTTGATGATCCGTTGGGGGCCGCCCGCTAATTCCCTTCCTGTGGCGCAGAATAAGTTTCTGGTAATGCCGATGTGCCTTTGAGCAGTCTGAAAATATCGCTATCGGTCGACAAAATCAGGCTGGTATCCGATGTCATAACCGCTTGGTAAGCCTCTAGGGTGCGGGTGAAAGCATAAAAATCAGCCGCTGCCTGACTCTGGTTGTAAGCCTTGGCGTAGATTTCAGTAGCTTCCGCATCGCCTTTGCCGCGAATGTCCTCCACTTGGCGATAAGCTTCGGATTGAATGCGGTTCAGGTCACGAGTCATATTGCCGCGAATCCGTGCCGCTTCACCATTGCCTTCAGAGCGGAAACGTTCGGCAATCTGGCGACGTTCGCTGATCATGCGTTCGTAGATTTTGGGTTCAACACTGGCATTGTAATTAATGCGCTTGAAACGAATATCCAGCAATTCCACCCCAAACACTTTGAGCTTTTCAGCAGCGGCTTTGTAGATTTCCTGCTCTACCAAGACCCGCCCTTTCTGAATGGGTACGAGTGACCCTACCACGTTATTGGTGTCTGCGCGGTCTGCTTCGTTTTCCACCAAAGTGGCATCCTTGAGAGGCACACGCCCTTTGGTGGTACGCACAATTTCAATCAATTCATGCTTGGCAATGGCATTGCGGGTTTCGCTGCCAAGAATATCATCCAAGCGCGATAAAGCACTGCGTTCATCACGTAAGCGCAGGAAATAAGCAAGCGGGTCGACAATACGCCAGCGGGCAAACAAGTCCACCGAGATATAGAGCTTGTCTTTGGTCGGCATATCCGAGGGACTGCCATCCCACGGCAATACCCGCTTGTCGATGCGGTTCACCTCTTGAATGAATGGCACTTTCATTTTCAAGCCTGCTTCGGTCACGGGTTCTTTCACCGGCTTGCCGAATTGGGTCAGAATCACTTGCTGCGCTTCACCCACGGTATAAAACGCATTGAACAGTACAAACGCCAGCAAACCGGCAATCACCCAGAGTAAACGGTTCATGGTGCTGCCTCCGCTGGGGGTTTTTGTGAGGTGTTGAGATTAAGCAGCGGTAACAGATTTTTCATACCCTCATCCACCACGATTTTGTTTTGAATGCCCGGTAAAATGGCTTGCATGGTTTCCAGATACAAACGCCGTTGGGTAATGTCGGGGGCTTTTTGGTATTCGGTGAATACCGCGTTAAAACGTGCTACGTCGCCTGCGGCTTCGTTGACGCGCTTGAGACGGTAGCCTTCGGCTTCGCGGATACGCTGGTCTTTTTCACCTTCCGCCAACGGGATGACTTTGTTGTAATCGCGGCGGGCTTCGTTAATGAGCTTTTCTTTTTCCTGTTGCGCTTGGTTGACCTCGTTGAAGGATTCTTGCACCGGGTGCGGCGGGTTAATGTTCTTTAACTGTACTTGGTCGATGCTCACACCCATTAGGTAACGGGTAGCGAGTTGCTGGAGTTTGACCAGTGCTTCGGCTTCGATTTCTTGCCGCCCAATGGTGAGAACTTCATCGACGGTACGATCCCCGACCACTTCACGCATCACCGATTCCGAGGCATTGCGCAAGGTGATGCCCGGTTCGCGCACCGCAAACAAATAGTTGGTGGGTTCAGCAATACGGTATTGCACCACCCATTCGACCAGTGCCACATTCAAATCGCCCGTCACCATTGGGGACTCAACCGTGGGGTCATCAGAATATTGGTCGACATTGGTCGCACCTTCAGTATAAAAGCCGAATTCCTGTTTTAACTGGCGTTTGACTGGCAAAATGGTAGCGACATCCACACCCAAGGGAATCTTAAAATGCAAACCGGGCTGGACTTCTGCCTGAAACTTCCCAAAGCGTTGCACAATAGCCACGGAATCGCTGGGAACGGTGTACCAAGATGACCAAACGACAAGGATGCCGAGCAGCGCGAGAATAACAGGAACCGCACTAAAATTACGCAGGGATGGTAATCGGAACGCCGGTAATATTGGCGGATTCATGAGCTTAACCTCCGGTGATAATCATTATTATAGGGGCAACTGTACGCGCTATCGGGTGATTTGGCTATTAGCAAATCCACCAGATTACCGCTCAAACCGCGCGTTCAACTGTAACCCCATCGGATCTTGCTGATCCGCTGGGGGCATCCACTTCGCCATACACTCCGCTTTTTTAACACACGGGTCAGTTAAGGTTTGCAAGAACGCCACTAACTGACGTACATCCTGTTCTTGATAGGTTTGCCCACTCAAATCACTGTCGCTGCGCAGCATTTCGCGGATATTTTCGCGCAAATGTTGCGTTTGTAAATTCGGCTGACGCAGTTGCGCGACATCGTAATAAACCGCGCCGTTAAACGGATTCAGCATGTGCGCCACCATACCCTCTAACGTCGTATACGCACCATTGTGCCCCCACGGGCCAGTCACTTCGACGTTGAGCAAGCTTGGCGTGCGGAAGCGGAACTTATCCTCCTCACGTTGCGTGACCAGAAAACGTCCGAAATCTTGTTGATCCTCCGCTGCTGTCAGCGACTTACCGGGGCCAATCGGTGGCAGTAATACATTGTGAAAAGCTTCATCGGTAAAAAAATCTCCACGATGGCACTCAACACAAGCATATCCACCTTGGTCACGCCCTTTAAAAAACAGCAATGCACCTTGTTTAGCCGCAGCGTTAATAGCTTCTAAATCACCGCTCACGTAAGCACGCCAAGGGTTATTCACAAAGACTTGCGAACGCTGGTACTCCGACAATACTTCCGCAATGTGCTGTTCAGTAATAAGTGTTTTGGGGGAAGCATCCGGTGCTTGATAAGCCTTACGAAAAGCATCAAGCCAGTAACGGGTTTCTGTTTTTTGCAATGCCTTGGGGGTGTTGACATAGCCCCCCAAACGCCCTGCGAGAGAATCGCGACACGATTGTGCCGTGCCATGCGGGTCAAATTGTTTACCGCGCATTTCCGCCACCGAGGTAATGGGGAAACGTGCTTGGGCATGTACCAAATTGCCGCCCGCTAACGCATCGACCGTAGGAAAAGGCGTGTCAGGTGTGGTAATGCCATCCGTGACTTGCGCCACACGCCCGTCGTGAAACATCGCTTGTTGCCATAAACCAATATTAAAAGTGCTGGGCGCATTACGCGGCACTCCGGGGGCTTGATTGCCCGCCAAAACTCTGCCATGCCCTAATAAATCCGGGTCAGCCGCATCCACCCCAATCGACAACGACAAATTATCACCGCCCCCCAATAACGGATGGTGGCACGAAGCGCACGCGACATCCAAATTGCCGGACAACGCTTTATTGAAAAACAGCAACATTCCCAACTGTGCTTTGGGGTCATTAATGTTTGGCGGCGGAATGCGCACCGGATTGCCTGTCAAGCCTTGCTGAGTAATCACTTCAGACAGTGCGATGTCCCATTCGGAACGTAATACCGGAGCCGATGCATTCGCGGGCGTGTAAATTTTCTGCTCATCTGTAGGGCGCGATTCACAGCTCATCAACAAGGGGAGCAAGCTGGCTAGAATAAGAAAATGTAATCGCATGTTTGGCTGAATAATGTTGGGGTTATACCGAACATTATTACATTGCCTTTAATCAAGGAGAGAGCAAGCTCATCTGCTTATCCCTACCATTTGGTGTATTCTTTTCGGTGTGCGTCCGGGTTTAGGATGCACATGGTAAGTTAATGAGCCAAGATGTTAATAATGAATGGAGTTTACTCATGTCACAACTAGCAGGAATTTTTATCCTGGGGGTATTGAGCGGTTGGTTACTGGAATGGATTTTTGTCCGTTTGTTCGTGCCCAATCCTAATAGAAAGTTGGAAACCGCCCTACAAGCCAGTCGTAAAGAAGCGAGCGCATTGCAGCAACAAAATCGTGAATTACAAGCGGCACTCACCGCCGCAAAAGCTGCGCCGAGTGCGCCAAGCGTCGAAGTTGTTGCACCTGCCGCACCTGAAACGCTTGAAACACCAGCAGTGGCAGAAAGCGTAGATGCACCAATGCCTGTTGCTGAAACAGTTGTCGAAGCAAGCACGGCAGCAGAACCCGCGCCGACGACAGCGGAACAAAGTGATGATGATTTGACGCGCTTAACAGGTATTGGCCCTAAGCTTGCGGAAGCCATGAAAGCTGCGGGGATTTGCACTTATGCGCAATTGACAACAATGAGTGTAGAAGACGTAAGCCAAGCGTTAGCCGGTAGTAATATTCGTTACAACAAAGCGAGCGCGGAAAGTTGGGCGGAACAAGCCACATTAGCTGCGGCTGGTGACTGGAAAGGTCTGAAAGCACATCAAGCTGCCCTCAAAGCGTAACGCCTTTCCCAATAAACAACAGCACCCAAAAGGGTGCTGTTTGTATCGAAAGCAGGCGAAACAACACCGCTGAAATTACAGCAGGTTGTGGCGCTTCAATTTAGTACGCAGTGTCGCGCGGTTAATCCCTAAGCATTGTGCTGCCCGTGATTGATTGCCGTGCGTATAGCGCATCATAATTTCCAGCATCGGACGCTCAACTTCATCCAGCACGAGGCGATAGATGTTGCTGGCTTCGTGATCACCAAGTGTATCCAGATAGTCTTGTAAGGTACGGTTAACCGTTTCAGACAAGGAAGAGTCCAGACCAACTGTACGAGAAGATGTATTCGTCATGTTTGTACAACCTTTTTTAATATTGTGTTAGTGCGATAATACCTAATGCATCATTAACCGCAGCTAACTGATTATTGGAACAAGTGGTAGAAAATATCCTTTGCTTGTAACTAGGGTCGGATGTCATCCGATCCAGATACCAGCCGATGTGCTTCCTTGCGACTCGAACACCTGTTTCCTCTCCGTAAAAGTCATGAATAGCCCTGATGTGTGCAAGCACAACTTGTGACCTTGTGTAGACATCCGGCTGTGCGGGAAGTTCCCCAGTTTTAAAAAACTCACCCAATTGCCAAAATATCCAAGGTTGTCCCCAAGCCGCGCGTCCAAGCATCAAGCCGTCAGTATGCGTGTAATCCAGAATGAAAGCGGCATCAAGCGGCGTTTGAATATCACCATTCGCAATAACCGGAATGCCGACATTCATCTTCACTTGCCTGATCGTTTCATACTCAGCGTACCCTCGGTAAGCATCAGCACGAGTGCGACCATGAATCGCGATTGCTTGTATGCCAACATCCTCGGCAATTTGTGCAACCGTCACCGCATTGCGGTTCGATACTGACCAACCCGTCCTGAACTTCAAGGTAACAGGCACATTCACCGCTGTAACCACAGCCTGTAAAATATCCCGAACCAGCACCTCATCCCTAAGTAACGCAGAACCAGCCGCTTTGTTGCAAACTTTTTTAGCCGGGCATCCCATATTGATGTCTACAATATGAGCACCCTGTTGCACACTGGCGTGGGCCGCTTCAGCCATTTGCTGAGGCTCACTTCCCGCAATCTGAACACTGCGCGGGGCAGCTTCCTGTTGCTGGGGAATTCGCGTTCGAGATTTCTTACTTCCCCACAAGCTCACATCAGCACTGAGCATTTCCGACGTTGCTAAGGCAGCTCCGTATTGCCTGCACAAACGTCGAAATGGATAATCCGTTACCCCCGCCATCGGCGCGAGTAACAGGTTGCTATCCAGTGTATAGGAACCAATCGAAAGCATCTAGTTAACGCATCACTTCAGTCAAAAGATTACCACAAAAATATATGAATTTTTAATCACTTCAGGATAGACGGCTAGAAAATTCATCCTAGCGGTAGTTTTATGAGTATTTTTAATGGAGCATTAAGCTAAACCGACCATCAGTAAAACATACGTCTATCTTGTTTAAAGAACAACCATACCAGATAAATAAAGAACAGGATAATCACCGGAAAAACCAATTGCGGCATACTGAAACCCAGCAATGTCCAGCTCATTTCTGTGCATTCCGCACCGCTACGAAACAGGGTTTCGGTCACGCTGCCTTGGGGTAATACGGCAATAAAACGATCCAGCCAAATCTCCATGCCGGGGCCACAAGAAGCCGCTTCATCTTTTGGCAAACTGAGCAACCATACATGGCGAACCGCCACACCCAGACTGCCCAAGCCACCTACTATCAGGAGCACACCGTATAAACGATCTGCGAAGCCACGCGGATTATGCAAAAACGCTAACAAGCCAACCAGCCCGATAAACAAAAGAGCGATACGCTGAAACACACACAACGGGCAAGGCTCTAAGCCCACGACCAGTTGGAAAAATAACGCGGTGCTGAACATTGCCAAGCAAAAAAGGACAACAAACAGGTAATGATTACGTTTTTGCACGAGCTTGCTCCTAAGCATTCAAACCAAATAAGCTGGTTAATTGTAGTTGAAATAGGCGGATGCGGTGGTTTTTTCTTTTGTCGCTGCCCTAAACTGCCGGGATTTTGCTAATTTTACTGCCAATACGCAAAGCATTCTCTGCTTTACGGAAATTGTCCGCCTTACCTTCCAGCACCAGTTTATCACCGGCTTGTAAGCGCATAGTAACATCCGGGTGATCCCCACGAATCTCGCCACGCCGTAAGCTTTTAATACTAAAACCGTAACGCTCCAGATTTAACTCACTGATTAATTTACCGTTAGCAAAATCGGTTGGCTGCAATACAAAAGTATGCAGGAAAGACTCGCCCATATCGCGCGTCGGTTTAACTTTATCGCCGTGGTAATAGCTGCGCAAACTTTTATAGCCGTCACGCCGAATGCCTTCGATTAGCGGTAGCAATTCATCCGCTGACATCCCCAATTGTTGCAGCATATTTTCTGCAATAACCACCGTTGCTTCCAGCATTTCGGGCAACACATGCGTTGCGCCCAAAGCCAGTAACGGCTCCATGTAACTGTCTTCGCGGATCCGCACTAAAATGGGAATATCCGCATTAGCGTGACGCACCGACGCGGTAATACGCTTCGCCACCTCCATATCCGTCACGGTAATAATCACCATCCGCGCCCTGCTCAAACCCGCCGCCAACAAGATTTCCGGGCGCGTGGCATCGGCAAAATACACTTTATCGCCAGCTTCCCACGCTGCTTGCACAATCAACGGGTCAAGATCCAACGCCGCGTAAGACACACCCTGCTGATTGAGTAAACGCGCTAAATTTTGCCCCATACGCCGATAGCCGCAAATCAATACATGACCGTCCAGCTCCTGCACCGCAGCACTGACTTCGTGGGTATCTTTTTGACGCTGATTTAAATAACTGTTACCCAATAAGCGTTTAGTCAGCACATCGTTATAACGAATAATAATTGGTGACAAAACCATGCTGATAATAATCGTTGCCAGCACAATTTGTGATTCTTTTTCATCCAATAAACCGTTAGTCAACGCCAACGCCAACAATGCAAAACCGAATTCACCACCCTGTGCCAATACCAAGCCGGTGCGTAATGCCGTGCCATCATCAGCGGAGAAATAACGCGCTAAAAAAGCGACTAACAAGCTTTTACCTACGATCAATCCCACCACTAATAACAAGATGGGTTGCCACAATTCGGGCAACACCGCGACATTCAATTTCGCGCCGACCGTAATAAAGAAAATGCCCATTAAAATATCGCGAAACGGGCGAATTTCACTTTCCACTTGGTGCTTATACTCAGTTTCGCTCAACAACATCCCTGCGAGGAATGCCCCCAAAGCCAAGGAAAGCCCCAGTGATTCCGTGATCCAAGCAGCGGTTAACGCCACCAATAACACCGTGATATTGAATAATTCAGTCGATTGCGCCCGCGAAATGTAATGGAACAACGGGCGTAAGGTGTAATGCCCCACAATCATCATCGTGGCGAAGAGCACCACCGCTGCCAGCACATCCAACCCGATTTGCGCAGCACTTTGCGTCCCCGCTGCATCCCCCGCCAAAATGGGGATAATCACCAAAAACGGTACTACCGCAATGTCCTGGAACAGTAAAATCGCCAGTGCCATCTGCCCGTGTTTAGCCCGCATTTCAGCCTGATCGGTTAATTGCTTGACCACAATCGCGGTGGATGACATCGCCAGTGCCCCGGCGGCAATCACTCCACCCTGCCAAGACATCCCGAAATACACGAAAATCGCCAAGCCACTCAAGGTAGAAAGCACCACCTGCATTCCGCCCAAGCCCAGAATGGTACGGCGCATTGCCATAAACTGCTTAACCGAGAACTCCAGCCCAATCGCAAATAACAGGAACACCACACCCACTTCGCCCATAAAAATGAAGCCAGTACTACGGTCATCCAGCCAGCTAAGCGCGTACTGCCCGGTCAGTGCCCCAACCAGTAAATAACCCAAAATAGGCGGTAAATTAAACGAGCGAAATGCGGCAACAGCCCCAACAGAGAGTACCAATAACAACAAAATGTTGTGTAATAAGTGATCCACGTAATCCCCTTTGCGTTGGTTGTAGTCCTTGAAATGCTTATGCCTAACGCGACAAACCCAGTTTAACGGATTTACGCTATGCAAAAAACCTACCAAACAGATTAATCGCTGCCGATTGATCTATCATTGGTTGATATAATCGGCAAATGGTTCGATGCAGACGATGAAAAGACACTCAATTTGGCTAAAAATCTTGCGTTACCTTTGGGTCGCGCCCATTAGCCTTGGCTGCACGCCATTGGCGGCACTCGCATGGGCAACGGGTGGGCATTTCGCGTTACACAGCGGGGTTTTAGAAATTTGGGGCGGTTACATTGGCAAACGTTTACAGCAAGGTTTGCCGATGTTTGGGCGGGTTAATGCGTTCACGCTAGGGCATGTGGTGATTGGCATGTCACCTGCGCACCTTGCTGCCAGCCGCGTTCATGAGCGGGTGCATGTGGCGCAATTTGAACGCTGGGGCGTGTTATTTCCGCTGGTTTATGTCATTGCCGGATGGCGGGCGCAACGCCGGGGTGGGCACGCTTATTGGGATAATCCTTACGAAATAGCGGCGCGACAGGCGGCGGCACAAGTCCAACAGATTGACCTATACTCCTTGCAATGCGACGGAGAAACCAAGGAATAACGATGTGTCGATGGAAACGCCCAGTCTTGCTGGCTGTCATAGCCACTTGCCTGCTCTCAACCCGCATAGGTTGGAGCGAACCGCCTGACGATGATTACCAACAGGCACTCGCTTACGAACAAACCCCTGATATGCCACGCGCTGAATTTTGGTATCGCAAAGCCGCCGATGCGGGCAGCCTTGACGCGCAATTACGCTTGGCTAAGTTGTACCGCGAAGGGCTTAAACTCTCCCAAAATGACGAGCGTGCCGCACACTATTACCGCATGGCAGCCGAACAAGGCAATGCCGTAGCCGAATATAAATTAGGCACGATGTATTACGGCGGGCATGGCGTTGAGCAAGACAATCAACAAGCCGTCACTTGGTTTGGGCTGGCGGCACGTCAAGGCTTACCACAAGCAGTGCAAGCCTTGACGATCATGCGCCACAACGGGCATTGCTGCACGCCGCCTACGCGCCTAAGTTCGCTTCCAATGCCGTCAACCGCTGCTCTAACGCCATAATCCGCGCTTCCAACGCTTCATACGCATCATCGTGACGGGCAGGCATTGCCACACTTGCTGATGGGATTTCGTCTTGCAAATCCTCAGCAGTTTCTGTGCCAAGGGTGTGGTAATAACGGTCTTCGCGCCGCCCATGCCCCGCCGGTAAACGCATTACCAGCGGTTGCGCGTCACTTAACCAAGCGTCCAGAATATCGCGGATTTCGTCCGTGCTGGTAAATTCCGCCATGCGTTCGGTGCGTGTTTTGATTTCATTCAAGGTTTGCGGGCGACGCAATAACAATACCGCTAGAATCGCGTGTTGCTGCGTAGTCAATTTCAAGCGGCGCGTTACCCGATGTTCAAACCGTTGCGCCCGTTCGCTGTTTTGAATCGCTACCCAACCCGCTTCCACTAAGTCTTTGGCAATACGCCCGACCACGCCTTCTTTGAGGTTCATCAGGGGTTCGCGGCTGCTTTTTTGATTGCACGCCAACATCAGCGAATTCAGCGTCAGGGGGTAATTGTTCGGCGTGGTTAAATGTTTTTCCAACAAACAGCCGAGAATGCGTAATTCCTCAGCGGCAAACGGTGGTTTAGGTGCATCTGTTGCTTCGAGTGTCATGGTTTAGCCCCTTACTGTTATTGATAAAATTCCGGCGATTACAGCGCGTCCACATACGTCCAACGCCCTGCTTCACGCACAAAACGACTGGTTTCCTGCAAGACTGCTTCAGCATCAGCTTCGCGGTAACGTGCAATAAACGCCACCACGCCGCTGGTATCGGTTGCACCGCCCTGCTCGGTACGCACAATCTCTAACCCCAGCCATTCGGTGGGCGGTAATTGGAGCAAGCTCTTTTTGTTCGGGCGGGTGGAAGCGTGCCAACTGCGGTGTAAATACGCACCGTTGCGCAATACATACGCACTGTAACGCGAACGCATTAACGTTTCGGCAGTGGGCGCGGCTTTACCGTCATGATACGGGCGGCAACATTGGGTATAAGTTTTCCCCGATTGGCAAGGGCAAAGTGCGGCAGTCATGCGCGAATTCCAGACGACGTAAAACGCCTAACTTTAGCACAGACACGCGCCTCGCTTGCAATTTACCGGAGCGGCTTTTACATTGCCTGCCATGAATATCACACACCCTATTGTCGTCATTGGCGGCGGTCCTGCCGGACTCATGGCAGCCGAACAACTCCTCAACGCCGGATTTGCGGTGGATTTGTACGATGCTATGCCGTCAGTCGGGCGCAAATTCCTGTTGGCGGGAATCGGCGGTTTAAACATTACCCACTCGGAAGCGTTCCCCGCTTTTTGCAGCCGTTACGCACCCCACGAAACGCAGATGACACCGCTCTTAACCCAGTTTGGCGCGGATGCTTTACGTGAGTGGTGCGCAAACTTAGGGGTAGAAACCTTTGTCGGCACATCCGGGCGGGTATTTCCGCGTGAAATGAAAGCCGCGCCGTTGCTGCGGGCATGGTTAACCCGCTTAAAACACGCCGGTTTGCGGATTCATCCGCGCCATTGCTGGCAAGGTTGGGATGCCAGCGGGCAATTGCAATTCGACACCCCCAACGGTGCTATCAAGGTGGCTTACACCGCTGTCATCCTCGCGTTGGGCGGTGGCAGTTGGAAAAAACTTGGCAGCGATGGCGCGTGGATGCCGCTATTAAACGCACGTGGGGTGGAAACCGCGCCGTTACTGCCCAGCAACTGCGGTTTTTTATGCGCTTGGAGTGAACATTTACGCAGCCGTTTCGCCGGTGCGCCGCTGAAATCCGTCGCACTGCATTTCACCGATGAGCGCGGGCAACACGCAAGCCGCAAAGGTGAAATGATCGTCACCGCACAAGGCGTGGAAGGCAGTTTAATTTATGCATTTTCCGCACGCTTGCGCGACACCTTGATGGCACACGGGAGCGCGACGTTTTACCTCGATTTATTACCCGACCACAGCCAAGAAACCTTACTCACGGTGCTGGCGACACGCCCCGCCCACAAAACGCTGGGGCATTTCCTCAAAAGCCGGTTGAAACTCGATGGGGTAAAAGCCGCGCTGTTGTTTGAAACGCTGGATGCCGCGCAACGTAACGACCCGCAGCGGGTGGCGACGGCGTTGAAAGCGGTTCCAATCACGCTGACTGCCACTACCGCGCTGGATGAGGCGATTAGTACGGCGGGTGGTGTGACGTTTACGGCGATGGATGACAATCTGATGTTAAACGCCATGCCGGGAGTGTTTTGCGCGGGGGAAATGCTGGACTGGGAAGCCCCGACAGGTGGGTATTTGCTGACAGGGTGTTTTGCGAGTGGGTATCACGCGGGGCGGGGGGTAATTCGGTGGTTGGCAATCAACAAGCTTTCATGACCGTCTCTGCTAAGCTTCGCAGTACGCGGGGATTAATGGGTTTATAACTAAGTGCGATTCCTGATGATGCAATCATTTTCAGTACGTCAGGTGACGTATTCCCGGTAATTAAAATCGCAGGAATTTCCCTACCACTAAGCAAACGCAATTGTTGGATAAGTTGTAAACCGTCATAACCTTCTTGTAACTGGTAATCGCTGACTATCATTTGAATGTCAGTGTGTTCCTGTAAAATAGTGGCAGCATCCAATATTTCTGCGGTTACGATGGAAAAGCCCCACAACTGAAATAATAAAATCAAAGCATCCAATACTGTTTTATCGTCTTCTACCAGCAACACCTGCCCCGGCATAGGTACTGATACAGCATCTATTGGATTAGATGTCACGACAGGAAGTGCCATCACGGAAGCAAGTGGCAACGTAATGGAAAATACACACCCCCTTCCTTCTTGGGATACCAAGCCCACCTCATGCCCCAATAAACCCGCAAGCCGTTTAACAATGGAAAGCCCTAAACCCAATCCCTTATTGCGATTACGCTCTGGGTTATTTAGCTGATAAAACTCCGTAAAAATAGCAGTTTGTGCCGCAGTTGGAATTCCAACCCCATTATCATGCACTTCAACCCGTACTCCACCCGCACACCGACGTGCACCCAAAACAATACGCCCGTGTTTTCCCATGTGTTTAATGGCGTTCACCACTAAATTTTGAATAATACGCTCTAATACTTTAGGGTCAGAGTCAACCCAAACCCGAATAGGCATATACTCCAAGTCAATCCCTGCATTTGCTGCTAGTGGAAAATAGCGTTGATATACGCGATGCAACAAATCATGTAAAAACAGCGGTTGACGTTTAATGTCAATACCACCCGCATCCAACTTGGAAATATCAAGCAAGGCATCCAGCAGCTCAGTCAATGATTGGGTGGATTCCTGCATCTTTCTGAAAACAGCCCAGTCTTGATCTGTGGGAAGTTGCTTTTCTAAAGCATACTGAAAGAAGTGGATAGCTTGCAACGGCTGGCGCAAGTCGTGGCTGGCTGCCGCTAAAAAACGGTTTTTTTCTTGATGGGCTAATTCGGTTTGCTTTTTTTCCTCTTCCAAACGGCGGGATAATGTGATTTCACGCTCACGCCGTGCCAAGGCATCTAACAAGAAGAAATGCAGGTTTAAGGCAAACCCAAAAAAGGTCAGCGCGTAAATAACAATTGACCCAGCCAACCATGGGTGCAATAAACTGCCATTAAAAATGACATTCAACGTAATGGGTGTAATAGAAGAAAATGTAAAAGCCAGCATAGAAGGAAAATAAAAAGCAGTAGCAAAAAAACCACCGCTAACAACACCTGCGCAAATCACAATATACAAAATCGCATGATTTGTCTGATTATTTTCCGCGAACAATACCCAACCAATACCCCAAGATAATCCATACAACACACTGGCTATGGTAGAAGCATATGACCAAAATGGTTTAAACACAGATGATTTGTAGTGAAACCCTCCCAAAAACAAAAACCAAGCCACAAACAAAAAACATTGGAAGGCAAACCACAAACTGACCACATAATCTGGAAAATAACCATACGGGTGTGTCGAATAAACAACACTAGCCATGACTGTAGCTGCAACCGTACCAATGCTAGTTTGGATTCGCTCTAACCGAATACGCTCATTCAGCAATGCTTCACTAGAAAGTCCAGGTAAAGAATAAAATAACTTACGCCATAACATCAAGACACCAAACCTAATAATCGTGCCTTCTGAATAGCCTGCGTGCGATTATAAGCATCTAAAGTTTTTAATATTGCATGAAAATGCTGCTTGACCGTCCCTTCGGTTATCGCCAACATGGCGGCAATTTGCTTATTAGAATAACCATTCGTTGCCAAAGTCAGCACCTCCAGCAAACGGGGGGGAAGCAATGCTTTGTCCACAGTGCCGCTTCCATTCGTATGACTTGGCGACGCTGGTATGTAAATCCCACCCCGCAAAATATGCTGGATAGCCTCGACCATAACGTCAGGAGGGGATGCTTTAGAAATAAAACCCACAACCCCCAAACCCAAAGCCTCTTGGATGTAATGCGGGGCATCGGCGGCTGAAATGACTGCAATCCGCAAATCAGGCACGATGTCCCAAAAAGCTTGTAAATGCTGCAAACTATCCACCCCCGGCATGGTACGGTCGAGCAATAGCAAATCGAAAGGGGCGTTATCCTGCAATTGCTGTTTCACTTCTCGCAAATGACTCGCCTGATGAATCACACTGCCCAGAAAGCGGTCACGCAATACCAATGCTAGCCCTTCCATAAACAGTAAGTGGTCATCTGCGATAAGCAATTTAAGCATAAGGGATCCTCAACAAAATTTGACGTTCAGTCTACGCTAGTCCCATTGATAAAATTAAAACTTTTATTCGCCGCACTTACCTTTCTCCGGCAAGTGACTCCCGCCAGTAACACAACTGCACAACACACCTTCGGCAGTAGATCAATCCACTGCACATAGACCGTCGGTGGTGTGGCAATCAACCCCAAGGATGCCGAAAATCCCCCAAATACCCGGTGATTATCCATCATCTGCCACTCACCAAAGGCATCAATCACGCCCACAACCCCGGACGTACTGGTTCGCACTACTGGGCGGCGGGTTTCAATCGCCCGCAAACGCGCAAAAGATGCAGCTTGCCATGCCTCTGTCCCGCCAAAATGGATGTCATTGGCTAACACAAACAGTGCTTCCGCCCCATCACGTACCGCTTGAGCTGCCAAATGGGGAAAAACGGCTTCATAACAAATCAGTGGGGATAAACGGTGTTCCTGACCTGTCCTTGAGATAAAACGTAAAGGTCGACTACTTTTGGTGGTATGCAACATACGGGAAGGTAAAACTTCCCGTAATGCCGACCACCGCCATAAAATACTGTCAGGCACTAACTGCAATTCAGAATGGGGAACTAAGCGTTGTTTACGGTAATGTGGCTCTAATAAACTCAATACTGGCCCTTTTAAGATTCGCCCCAATACCGTATTGTCCATAATAATAGCAGCACCATAGGCATCGACGAAATCCGGGCGGTGCATATTGGATTGGGTAGCAATAAACACCATCATCACTGGAATATTCCAACGCTGAATATTTTCATTAAATGTCTTATCGTGGAAAGGCATTGACTCAAAAATGGATTCAGGCCATACCGCCATATCCACCTTGGTTTTATCCAGATTATCCATCAGTGTGGCAAGGGCTGTTTGCCCCGCTTTTTCTGAAGCATTCGGCTGTAATAGGCTTAACTGCACCATATCTGTGGGTTGCCATGGCAACGTATGGATGCGCCACTGCCCATACAGTATCGGCGGCAACAAAAAAAGTGTGAGGATTAAGGAAAACCGCTGCCATAACAGACGTTTTTCCAAGGCAGCATAGCGGTATAAAGCGTAAGCCAAGGCAGCATTTAATGCCACCAGCCAAAAACTCAAGCCCCACACCCCGGTCAAATCCACGAATTGCACCAACCACGTTTGATTAGCTTGGGTTGCCCCCAATGCCCCCCAAAAAAAAGGTTGGTTATTGGCAGCAATCCACTCCCACGCTGTCCAGACAAATGGCAATAACAGCAACGCCATCGCGTAACTGCACCGTTTCAGCAACCAATGGAAAAACCACAACGGCGGGGCAACGATTAACCCGTGCCAAATGATTGCCAATATCCCAAATCCAAGGCTATGCCCCAGCGTCCAATGCCCTGCAATCAGACTACCCAACACCCCAAACAGCAAAGCAATGCCGCTGTAACGCCAAAACGGGAGAGCAACCATCGGTGGCGACAGCAACGGCAGCAAGCAAATCCACGCTAATGGGAATAACTCAACACCTTCCCACGACGGAAAAGACAAGCCGTACAGTAGTGCCGCTAGTAATAGATACCCCAACCATCTCCATGAATTAATACCAGAGCTATCACCTGAACTACCACCGAAGCAACTTGTTGAAACCGAGACAATACAAGCCATCAACGGTGGTTTCTTTTTCATAAATACTCTCGAATCCTAATTACAATTCGCACCAAGTTCATCCCACCATACAAGACTGTAGTTATAAATGAACCCACCGCCATTCCTGCTGTACTTACAATTTTTATGGTCTTGCCCAAGAAATCCCCAGCGATTAGCACACGCCTCACCAGCAGCAATGTCCACCACGTCGCAGATACTTTTATTCGGCAAGTGGTCACGCTTTACCCGCCCAAGGCAACGCGCCAACCCTGTAATGTCCCAAGTATCCAAATAGCTCCCACAATTATTACGTACCGTTCGCGCATCATCACTTCGCTGATAGCCACCGCCGCCAACGGCTATGAGTGGCAATAAAAACAAAATAACGGATAATCCGTGCAAAATAAGCTTTTTCATTACGAATTTATTCCTACTTAACCATTAATGGCGTAGCAACCACTATCAAATCCACATGACAAACAGTTTATCTCAGTGGAAAAACCATCCAATCCCACTAAATATCAGGTGGAATCACATGCAAACCACAAGGCGGAAGATTGACTGGAGGTGCATTTAAAACCGGAGGATTTATACTAGGACAGGCTGTATGGCAGTATCCAAAATTATAAACCCATCCTGGGTTTCGTCCTATTTTTTTACTTCTCTCATTAACACACGCTTTATGATCCCCACCCATAAACCCCCATATTCCACTGCATGATTCTGCGACAGCCAATTCCAGAATGTCGCAGTTCGTGTAATTTCTCACAAGCCGTATGCTCCTATCCCTTGCGTCTATCAGGCAGTAACCTAAATTATGACTAAACCCATCACTGATAAAAGCAACACCACCGTTCTTAAGATCAGAAACCATTGTACTGCACATGGCTTTAAAATACCGAGAGTCACTGCTCCCTTCATAGCCGCCGGAAGGTACCGCAAATGTATCAAAAGACAAAAGGGTAATAACCATCATCATAAAAATCAGAATAAACCGCTTTACTGTGTTCCTATAAAACATAACGCACCTCAATCAAAATAATCATCAACATCATCCCAAGCATGGAATTCAACAGATGCCCCATTGATTTCCACATAAATACCTGCGGGGTCAAGGCGGGTAATCACACTGGAATTTCCCGCGCCGGTGATTTTGTATTCACCTTGGGTTTGATCATTATTGATTGGAGCAACGGTATCCACTCGGAAAGAACCGCCTAACATAGCATCTCCCTCCTCATCTGTACCCGTTGCAGTCACAATACCACTAAATGTTTGTTGATCCGTCGTAGCATCAATGACTACATTAAAATCTTGAGCAGCGATGGTATAATCGTAGACGGGAGAATTTACCGAATCTCTTCCCCAATAACGGGTACTCATATTCATATTTTTAATCGCATATCCCGTGTCACTGTAACCCGTCACAAATGAACCTTTTTCAGTTGAGTTTTCTTCTTTACCTAAGGTATCGGTAAATGATTCGCGCAAATCAATCGTCACGCTTTCAGCATCTGGGTAGCCATCCATCGTGCTGTCAGAAAAGGTAATTGAACCATTACTGATGTCTGTCGAGGAATAAGCTGGGGTCGTGTCTGTTGCCGCCACGCTTTCCGTCTCAGTGCAGTTTTCCAAGGTAATAGTAAATGTCGTGTCGCTTTCCTCAACGATCACCTTACCGCCGTGGCTACAAGCTTCCTCTTCACGCGTTGGTGCCATAGCGGCGGCAATACCTGCCATCCGATTAGTTGTCCGTGTTTCAATGTCTGTAAACACCTCATCAGGAACATCTTCAATCATTCCTTCTAATAAACCTGATACCGCTTTTGGCGCAGCCATAGAAAGTTGAGCAGCAGTGGCAGCATTTTCCGGCGTTAAAGCAACAGATAATCCATTACCACTAGAACTTCCACTGGAACTTCCACCAAAACACCCACTCAAAATTAATAGGCTACCAAAAACAAAAAGATTTTTGTTTTGCATAATAGCAAATCCCTCGCAAATCATAGGACGCTGATATTGTTTATTGAACGAGGTTAAGTATAGAAGTTATATTTATCCTGTAAATATAACTTTAGTTATGCTGGACTAAAATCGTCCAGCATAGAATGAATGGTCAGAAATACTTCTTGTAATAAAGAATGTTAAAACACTTTTAGAGAATCGCCAACAACCGCAGCCCCAACACAAACGCAAACGCCGCCAGCAACCCCGTTACCGCACCTTTAATAAAGATGCTTTGCGCACCAGCCGCGTACTTGACCACGCTTTTGTCGAGCTTGTCGATTTGACGGTCACGCTGGGCAACGATTAAATCGCGCTGGCGTAACGCTTCATCGCGCTGCTGCAATTGCTGCATTTGTTCTTTCGAGAGGTTTTCTAAATGCTGGATGTGTAAGGTTAATTCTTGAATGCGCTCATCGCGGCGGCGAATGTGGCCTTCTTTGGCGATGATGGTTTGATCACGGTCATGCAGGCTGACATCGCGGTTTTTGATCTGTGCATCGCGTTCGGCTAACTGCCCGTCACGCTTTGCTAGTTGCCCGTCACGCTCATTCAAACTGAGGTCACGCATCGCCACCGTCGTATCGCGGGTTTTGATTTGATGGTCACGCTCTTGTAACGCTTCTTCTTTTTTCTGGATGTGTAAATCGCGCTGCTCTAATTGTGCGTCGCGCTCCGCAATGCTGGCATCGCGTTCCGCCACGGTTTCATCGCGCACATCAAGCTGTTCATCGCGGTCTTGCACAGTTTGATCGCGTAACTGCAATTGCACATCGCGTTCCGCCACGCTTTGGTCACGCAAATGCACTTCAAGTTGCAAATCGCGCACTTGGGTATCGCGGGCGGCGATTTCTTTATCACGCTGTTGCAGGCTTTTATCGCGCTCGTGAATTTGCAGGGTCAAACCTTCAATATTAACATCGCGTTGCTGCACGCTGGTGTCGCGCTGCTGCACACTCAAATCACGCGCCGCCAGTTGTAAATCGCGCTCACCAATGGTTTCGTCGCGCCCTTGAATCACCGCATTGCGCTCAGTAATCAGGGAATCGCGGTCGTGAATGGTTTCGTCACGCTCCTGCATTTGCGCATTGAGCTGGGAAACGTGGCTGTCACGTTCCTTGAGGCTGTGGTCACGCTCGCCGATGGTGACATCGCGGCTTTGGATTTGCGAATCACGCAGTTGTAACTGTTTATCGCGCTCCCGCAGTTGCAAATCTTGCCCACTAATGCGGGTGTCACGTTCACGCAGGGAAATATCGCGTTCTTTAATGCGCCGGTCACGCTCTGACATTTGCGCGTCGCGCTCTTCCACGGTGCGGTCACGACTGCCCAAACGGGTATCGCGGTCACGCAAATCTTCATCAGCTTTATTAATGCGCTCATCGCGTAATGACAACTGGCGGTCACGCTCACTGATCTGCCCATCGCGTTCTTGCAAGTGCGTTTCTAACTCGCGGATGGTTTGCAGAAATTCCAGACCTTGTTGGTCACGGTTGCGAATCGCTTCTTCACGGGCGCGTAATTCCGCATCACGCTCGGCAACGGTACGGTCACGCTCACTGAGTTGTTGGTCACGTTCGCTTAAAGTATGGTCACGCTTTTCAAGCTGCTGCTGCTGAATGCCTAGGGTTTGATCGCGCTCTTGCAGCAAGTTTTCTTTTTCCGCCAGCAAGCGTTCGCGGCTATGAATTTGCTGATCGCGTTCATCCAATTGCGTATCGCGGTTTTGCAACTGCTTGCTGACAAGGTTGATGTGCTCGTCACGCGCCGCGAGTTGGCGGTCACGTTCCGCCACTTGAGTATCGCGTTCGGTTAAATGTTTATCGCGCTCTTTAAGCATCCGCTCCTGTTCAAGCGTCTGCCGGGTACGCTCTTGCAACAGAGCTTCGCGCTCCAGCAATTGCTGATCTTTTTTACTAATGCTGTCGTCGCGGCTTTGGAGTAATTTATCTTTACTTTGAATCGCCTGATCAATGCGCATTAAGGAGCGGTCTTTATCCTCCATGCTGCGGTCACGCGCTTGGATTTGCAGCTCTTTTTCCTGCAATAATTTTTCGTAATTGACCAGATTTTGTTCGACAATTTTAAGCCGTGCTTCACGCTCGGCTAACGCTGCATCGCGCTGGTGAATGGTTTTATCTTTGCTACTTAAATGCTCATCGCGAATCCGCAATACGGTGTCTTTTTCAGCGGTAGCCTGACTGATTTTGAGTAAAATCTGTTCCTTTTCTGCGAGTAACTGCGCCAGCTCCGCCACCCGCCTGTCACGCTCGTCAATGCGTGCATCACGCACCCGCACATGCCCATCCTTTTCCAACAGCACCCCGGAAAACTCCTGCAAACGCCGCTCACGCTCCTGTAAACGCCGATCCAGCTCATCCAAGCCGGATTTCAATGCTTGCTTATCATTAAATGTGAGATAAACATTGGAATCCAATTTCTTGAATATTTCGATGTCCTTTTCTTCCAAATTCATGTCGGTTCCTGCTGGCCTACTGTCCCGTGCGGGATTGTGCGAGTCTTTAATTGATGGGGTATGAGGCAGGATTCTGGCACAAATAACCCAATTTCGCTACGTTACATTGTGGTCTTCTGCCAAATATGCGGTTGCACTTGCCGCCATTCACGAATCTCAAACGCTGCATTTGTATCAGGAAAATCCAAACGCAATTCCCCACTATTTACGGTATTCAGTAATTTTATACCGCGTGCTTCATAACGTGCAGTCACGGACGGATGCGGGTGATGATAACGGTTGCGATACCCGCTGGTAACAATACCCAAACGTGGTGCAACCGCATTGATAAATGCCGGACTCGATGAAGTTTTACTACCATGATGCGGCAATAACAGTACTTCTGCCGCCAAATCTGCACGCTGTTTAAGCAACCACTGCTCAACCGGACGCTCAATATCCGCCGTCAATAATAAACTGTGATGCGCATTGCTCACTTTTAACACGCAAGAACGGTTATTATCACGCGGCTCTTGAAACGCTGGCGACGGGTGCAACACGCTAAATTGCACCCCATCCCATTCCCACTGCTGCCCCGCTGCGCACAAAGCGGTTGGCTGTTGCGGTAAAATATCCGGCGTTCCCACCCAAATGTCACCAACGGGCATGGTGTTGACCAACGCTTGTGCACCACCGCTGTGATCATTATCCGCGTGTGAAACCAGCAAACGATCGACATTGCGCAAACCTTGCCCGTATAACCATGGCAATACCACCAATTCCCCCGCATCAAAACTGTCGGAAGTTTTCGGGCCGGTATCGAACACCAAGGTATGCTGCGCGGTTTGCACCACTGTTGCCAAGCCCTGCCCCACATCCAACACACTCGCCCGAAACGCCCCCGCAGCGGGTTTTTCCGGTTGATAAAGCAGCATCGGCAACATCAATACCAGCCCCAACCACCGCCCCGGCATTCCACGTGGCGCACACAATAACCCAAAACCCAACAATGCCAACCCCAGCCAAACCAACGGCACTAAGGGCATGGAAACCGCCGCCAACGGCAACCCCGCCAACCATTCCAACGCCGCCATTAACCAAGTTAATAATACCGCCGCACCCGACCACACCAACGTCGCCGCTGTTGACCACCAACCAACCAATACAATGCCCAGCAATACCAACGGTGTGACCACAAACGTGACCAGCGGAATCGCCAACAAATTTGCCACTGGTGAACTCAGCGACACCATCCCAAAAAATCCAGCAGTTAACGGCAATGTGCCCAACGACAATACCAATTGCATCCACACCACCGCCGTTTTACCCACACGCCGTTGCCGCAAACTCAACCATGCCAACAATCCCACTGTCACAAACGACAACCAAAACCCCACCGCCAAGGGAGCCAACGGGTCAAGTAATAACACCGCCAGCAACGCCGTCGCCAAAGTCACGCTAAACGGAATTTGTCGTCGCCACACCAAGCCCAGCAACACCACCAGCAACATCAACAGGGTGCGTTGCGTAGGAATATTAAACCCCGCCAACAACGCATATCCAATCGCCAATCCTCCGCCCGCGATACCCGCTGCCACCCGCAACGGCAACCACAAATACAACACCGGAAATAGCCGCCAAATACCCCACACCGGCAAAATACCCAGCCCCGCCACCATCGTAATGTGCAACCCCGAAATCGCAAGCAAATGAATCGTGCCGGTATCGCGCAACACCGCCCATTGCTCCGGGGTAATCGCTTTGGTGTAAGCCACCGCCAAACCCTGCACCAAACCCGTCGCGGGCGAATCTGGCAAAGCGGTTTCAATCGCCATCTTTAAATTCTGCCGCCAAGCATTCACTGCCCAAGGCGGAGCGGCGGCTAATCGCTGATTCTCGGTCGATTTACGCACATGCCCGCTGCCACCAATACGCTGAGTAAATAACCACTGCTCGTAATCAAACCCGTTGGGATTACGAAAACCGTGCGGACGTTTGCCGCGCACCAACAATTGCCAGCGTTCGCCAGCGTGCATTGGCGGGGTTTCATCCTCATACCACGCCAAACGCAACCGCCCGTTAAACGCGGGATGCTCTGCGTCAAACACAAAATGCAGTCCGTCCACCCCCAACTCAGGCACGTCAGCCACGGTTCCGGTTAGCAACACATCTTCACCTTCCCACGCCACCGGCAACCAACTGGCTAATACGCCATCCGCTGTGTGCAATGCGTAACCACCACCCAGCCATAGCCCGGATAGCAGCAACACCAGCGGCAAGCGCAAACGCCGTCGCCACACCACACAACCCACGCTAAACAGCAACGCAACGCCAAGGTATACGCCCCAAAATAGCGCATCTAAGCTAGGCATGTGCGGCAGCAGCAATAACAGCAGCGTGCCGATAAAAAAACTCACTGAAAAGGTGCGCATTGAAATGAAACCATGGATAATGTGGTGCTTCTTCTTTTGGTGTTATTGTGCTTCATGCCACGGAAATTTTTACGGAAATTCTCACCAGATCCAGCCAAGCTAAAGCAGCATAAGCATCTCCAGTTTTTGGGGGATACTTTACACCTGCCCTACTTATGGCATCTGAATCGACGCAATGTCGCCTCTGCGTTTGCGATTGGTTTGTTTGCCATGTGGCTTCCCATCCCATTCCAGTCGATTATTGCCGCGTTGTTAGCGGTATTTTTTCGCGCTAATTTGCCTTTGGCAGTCGCATTGGTGTTTGTTACCAACCCAGTGACCATGCCGCCGATGCTGTATGCCGCTTATGAATTGGGTGCAATGATCGTCGGACACCCCGGCACAGGCTTTAACTTTGAACCCAGCCTTGACTGGCTGATGAACGGGTTAATCCTCATCTGGAAACCGTTTGTGCTGGGCATTGCGCTAATGGCAGTCATTTCTTCGCTGGCGGGATATTACGGTGTGCATTTATTGTGGCGTTTACACTTGTTGCAACATTTGAAAGAACGCCGGGCGCGTAAATTACGCCCTAAAAAATCCGCTGAGAGCAACGATACGCCACCACCGCAGGATTAACGTTCGCGCGTCAAGGTTCCGGCAGTAATGCGGTACACCGTGTCCATCCGGCTTGCCAGTTGCAAGTCGTGGGTCACAACCACGAACGCGGTTTTCATCGCGGTGTTTAAACCTTGCATCAAATTGAACACATTCTCAGCCGTTTGCTGATCAAGGTTGCCGGTCGGTTCGTCAGCCAATACCGCTTGCGGACGTGTCACTAAAGCGCGTGCAATCGCCGCTCGCTGACGTTCCCCACCCGATAATTGAGCGGGTTTATGCGCCAAACGCTCACCCAAACCGACTTTTTCGAGAATATCCGCCGCTTGCTGACTCGCTTCGGCAACTTTCACACCACGAATCAACAAAGGCATTGCCACGTTTTCCAGCGCGGTAAATTCCGGTAACAGATGGTGAAACTGGTAAATAAAACCTAGCGATTCATTACGCAATTGACCACGTTCGGTATCAGAAAGCTGATCCATGCGTTTACCCAACACTTCCACGTGCCCACTTGAGGGTAAATCCAAACCACCGAGGATGTGTAACAAGGTACTTTTACCGCTGCCAGAGCTGCCCAAAATTGCCACTTTTTCGCCAGCATGGATTTGCAAATCAACCCCGCGCAGCACCTGCACATCCAAACGCCCTTCCTGAAAACGTTTGCTTAATTGTTGGCAGGAAATAATCACATCACTCATAGCGCAAAGCCTCCGCAGGTTGAACTTTGGACGCACGCCAAGCCGGGTAAAGCGTCGCTAACACAGACATCAGTAACGAACTCAAGGCAATCAACACCACGTCGCCGACGTTAATGCGTGATTCCAATTCGCTGATAAAATACACTTCTGAATTAATGAAACGGGTATCAAACAAGCGTTCCAAAAATTGCACAATCACATCCACATTACTCGCCAGCAACACGCCCAACACCACCCCCATGAGCGTGCCAAGCACCCCGATTAACGTGCCTTGCACCATAAATACTTTCATCACGCGCCCGGATGACAGCCCCAAGGTACGTAAAATTGCAATGTCACCCTCTTTATCGGTCACGACCATCACCAAAGTTGACACTAAATTGAATGCAGCTACCGCAATAATCAGCAATAAAATCACAAACATTACCGATTTCTGCGATTGAATTGCTTTAAATTGGTTCTCGTTGAGGCGTGTCCAATCACTCACCCACATATCCGGCCAAGAGGCACTCATCCGCCCTAAAATATTTTGTGCAGTTTTCGGTGCGAGGTACAAATCATCCAATTTCATCCGCAATCCGGTCACATCCGTGCCGAGTTTAAACACTTCCTGCGCATCCGCGAGGTGGATATAAGCAAATGCTGAATCGTACTGCTGCATATCAACCCGAAAAATCGCCGCAATCGTGAAACGCTGTAACGCAGGCAATTCCCCCATTTCCAACGCCCCTTCCGACGGGCTAATCAAGGTCAGCGAATCACCCACGTCCACTTTTAGTTCTTTAGCCAAGGTCGCGCCAACGGCAATCTTAAAACTACCAGGCTGCAATGCCTGCATATCGCCTTTGGTAACGTGCTTGAAGACCGAACTTACGCTGCCCTCCAGTTCCGGCAATACCCCTTGCAATAACGCGCCTCGCGCTTCATCGCCTTGGTTAAGCATCGCAGGCTTTTCTACAAACGGTGACACCGCTTTCACATGCGGAAATGCTTGCAGCGACTCGCTCACTTTTTGCCAATCTGACACCACGGTATCGCCTTCTGACACCGTAATGTGCGCAAACATGCCCAATACCCGTTCGCGCATGGTTTGCTCAAAACCGTTCATTACTGACAACACCGTAATCAGCACCAATACGCCAATCGCAATGCCTAAAATCGAAGCCAATGAAATAAATGAGATGAAATGCTTTTGACGACGCGCACGGGTGTAACGCCAGCCCACCGACAATTCCAGCGGATGAAACAATTTATTCATAACGCAGCGACTCCGCAGGCTGAATTTGAGCGGCGCGGCGTGCCGGATACACCGTGGCGAGTACCGACGCAATCAATGCCGCGATGGTAATCCAGATCACATTTTCCCAACGCAAATCCGAAGGAATTTCGCTGATGTAAAACAAATCGGCAGAAAAAACTTTAAACCCAAAGGTGGTTTCTAAAAATGCCATAACCACGCTGATATTCAGTGACAACAACACGCCCAACGCCACGCCCACGAGCGTACCGAATACTCCGATAATGCTGCCTTGAATCATGAAAATGCGCATCACACGTCGCCCCGGCATCCCAAAAGTGCGCAAAATGGCAATATCGGCTTCTTTATCATTGACCGCCATCATTAACGATGCCACCAAATTAAACAAAGCCACGCACACCACCAAGAACAAAATCATCGTCATCGCGATGCGTTCCATCCGCACTGCGCGGAACAAACTACCGTGTTCCTCACTCCAGTCAGTGACTTTAAAATCATTACCGAGGCTGTGTTGTAAATCCGCCTGCAAGCCTTGCGCCGCAAACAAATCATCCAATTTTAAACGGATACCACCCACGTCTTCGCCCAATTTAAACAAGCGCGACGCATCACCCAACTCAATAAAACCCGTCATCCCATCGTATTCGGGATGCCCGATTTGATACACCCCCACCACGGTAAACCGCCGGACGCGCGGCAATACCCCGGCAGGCGTAACCTGCACTTGCGGCACGATTACCGTGACTTTATCACCGGGGATTACCCCCAAACCCGAAGCCACTTCCACACCTAACACAATGCCGTATTCACGCGGCTTCAGGTTGAAAAAGCTGCCTTCAAGCATTTTGAAATCGACATCGCTGACCTGCCCTTGCTGTGCGGGGTCAATCCCCTGCAACATGACTGCCCGCATTTGATTGCCATTGGTCAACATGACTTGTTTTTGCACGTAAGGAGCCGCACCGATAACATGATCAGCGTCCCTTAGTCGCTCCAATTGCGCCGCCCAATCGGACAGTTGCCCATTTGTCCCCGAAACCGTGACATGCGCAACCACACCCAGTATTTTATCCCTGAGTTCCTTTTCAAAGCCGTTCATAATCGACAAAACCGTGATCAATACCATGACCCCCAGCATGATGCCGAGCATGGAAGCGAACGAGATGAACGAGATGAAACGGTTGCGCCGCCGTGAATGCGTGTAACGCTGACCGATAAATAATTCAAGTGGTGTAAACATGGCTGGCGATTGTACCGTGACAATGAAAAAAACACAGCATTAACTGACGAGTGCCGTTCAATAAAACCAATACCGGAGATTAAGACATGCGTTTGTCGAAATGGTTTGCCGCCGCGCTACTGTGCGTACCTTTTTTTACCACCACCGCGTTTGCCGATTACCCCACACGCGGCACAAAAATGACCAGCGTAAAGGCGCAATACGGTCAACCGCAGAGTGTGCGTGTTTCTAAAGGCAAAGTGAAAAAGCAGTGGCCGCGCATTACCGTGTGGAATTACGGAACATTTTCGGTGTATTTCGAGCGTAACACCGTGCTACACACGGTGGTACATCGCTGAATTACTCGACACCTTTTTTGCGGCGTTGCAATTTACGATAACGCCGCCAAGCCCATAATAGCGGCCCTGACAAAGCGTACAACAAGAACACCCCAAACAAGACTTTGGGTGGGTCAATCGTGGTCAACGCAAACAGCAGCACAATCACTAACACCGCGACGAAAGGCACGCGATTACGCAGGTCAAAATCTTTGAAGCTGTAGAAACTGATGTTGCTGACCATTAGTAAACCAGCGGCGAAGGTCAAAAACAGCGCGGGCATCTGTACATTGCGCCCTAAGACCTCAAGATCGTGGAATACCCACACCATGCCGACGACCAAGGCCGCCGCTGCCGGACTGGGTAGCCCGACGAAAAAACGCTTATCGACCTTACCGATTTGCGTATTGAAACGCGCCAAACGCAATGCTGCGCAAGCCACGTAAATAAAAGCAACCAGCCACCCGGCCTTGCCCCATGCCGTGCCGTAAGCCTGTAAATGCACCAATGCCCATTGATACATCACCAAACCGGGCGCAACCCCGAAGGAAATGAGGTCAGCCAAACTGTCGTATTGCGCCCCGAATTCAGACTGGGTATTGGTCATGCGTGCGACACGCCCGTCCAAACCGTCTAAAATCATGGCGATAAAAACGGCAACAGCAGCAGCTTCAAATTTGCCTTGCATCGCCGCGACAACCGCGTAAAAGCCACAGAACATCGCTCCTGTGGTCAATAAATTAGGTAAAAGGTAAACACCCCGGCGCGGACGTGCTGTTAATTGTGATGATTGTTCTTCCACTTTGCGTTCCCAGTAGCTGGTGTAACTGATGACTCTGTAGGAGCGGATGACGTTATCGCAGACTGCCGCACGGTCTGGGTAATATTTTGGTAAATCATCCAGACCGTGTAGGCAAGGCTAAACGCACTCGCTGCCAGCAGGATATTAGCCAGCATTCTGCCAAAGTGAAATGTATTTTTACGCGACTGATCAGTTCTCACCGGACTTTTTAACAAATAACCAAGCAAAATACGACACGATAACGAACGTAATCACGATGACCAACAAGCTCAGGATGCCCATCCAGCTTCCAAACAGTAGTTCTGCCATGATAGCCTATTCTCCTATACTAATGAAAATAAACGTGTACAATGCACAGTTTAAGTGAATATGCTCACATAACTTTGATTTACATCAAAAAACTATCGAATTATTTGTGCTACGCGAGGGCATTCACAACCTTTCACGTAGATCGTTGATAATTGTCACGGTTCAGGATTTCTATGAAAACAGTGCCAATACAAACAGCCAAAAAATCAGCCGTCGCCTGCCACAATTGCAGCCTGAGTGAGCTTTGTTTACCTCGCGGCCTGAACCGCGAAGAACTTGAGCTGTTGGAAAATGCCATTAACAAGACAGTTAAGATCAAGAAGAAAGATTACTTATTTCGCCGTGATGACCAGCAATATTCCATCTACGCGGTCAAAGCGGGTGCGGTGAAAACTGCGTTGTCCACCCCCGATGGTGAAGAACAAATTTTAGGATTTTACCTGCCCGGTGACTTATTGGGCTTTGATGCGTTTGCGAACAACCGCCACACCTGCGATGCACAAGCATTGGATGACACCCTTGTTTGCGAACTCAATATGGATAGTTTTCAAGAGCTTTGCGGCAAACTCAGCAGTATGCGCGGGCAAATGATGCGCCAAATCGGTGCCGAAATTGAACGCGAACACATGCTGTTATTGACCTTGGGGCAAATGCGCACTGAGGAACGGCTGGCGACATTCCTTTCCAGCTTATCGGAACGCAATAAAGAACGCGGTTTTTCCTGTACGGAATTTAACCTGCCAATGGCTCGCCACGATCTTGCCAATTACTTAGGTATGGCGGTCGAAACGTTGAGCCGGATGTTCTCACGCTTGCAAGACGACGGCATTATTGCCGTACAACACCGCTTGATTAAGATTGAAGACATGGCACGCCTGAAACAACTGGCGCACCACACTTGTCGCCCCGCGAGTGAAGCGCGTTAAATCACTCGCGAAAAGCGTTGTTGCACTCCGTTTTTGCGTAAACTCACGTCAAAAACCATGCAAATGTTACGGATCAGGAAACGCCCTCGTGGCGTTACCTCGAATCCCGCTTCGGTAAACACCAACAAATCATCCGCTGCCATTGGCTGCAATAATGTCAGCTCACGTTCAAAATACGCTTCAAAATCGACCTTATACGCACGCGCTATCGGCGAAAAATCCAAACGGAAATGGCACGCAAGTTGCTGAATAATTTCACGACGCAACACGTCATCGTCATCCAACGTAATCCCTTTGATTACCGGCAAATGCTCTGCATCAATCGCCGCGTAATATTCTTCCAGCGTTTTCGCATTCTGGCTGTAGCATTCCGCGACACTACTGATCGAACTCACGCCCATTGCCACCAAATCGCAATCCGCATGAGTGGTGTAACCTTGGAAGTTGCGGTGCAACGTACCTTGACGCTGGGCAATTGCCAACTCATCGTCAGGCTTGGCGAAATGATCCATCCCGATGTATTCGTAACCAGCCGCAGTCAGGTGTTCCACCGCCAACTGCATGATTTGCAACTTAGTTTCGGCAGAAGGCAAATCGGCATCGTTAATACGGCGTTGCGGTTTAAACAGATTGGGCATATGCGCGTAGTTGAACACCGAAATCCGATCTGGGGCAAGTTCGATCATCGTATCCAACGTTTGCCGGAAACTTTCGGCTGTTTGGAACGGCAAACCGTAAATCAAATCCACACTGATCGACTTCGCACCGTAAGCGCGACAGGCTTCAATTACTGCTAATGTTTGCTCAATCGGCTGCACCCGATTCACCGCAATTTGCACGCGCTTATCCACATCCTGCACGCCCAAACTGAAACGGTTGAAACCGATTTCACGCAATACACCGATGGTTTCCGGGGTAACTGAGCGCGGGTCAATCTCAATGGAGTAATCGCCTTCGTCGGTATCGTACAAAGAAAAATGCTGGCGGATTTTTGCCATCAACGCCCGCATTTCCTCATGATTTAAGAAGGTTGGTGTACCACCGCCCCAATGCAACTGCTCCACCATACGATCACGGTCGTACAACTTGGCTTGCATTTCGATTTCGCGGAACAGGTACTGCAAATAGGTTTCTGACTTGCTGCGGTCTTTGGTCACGATCTTATTGCAGGCGCAGTAAAAGCACACGGTATCGCAAAACGGAATGTGGAAATACAGCGACAACGGCAATGGAATGGGGTCTTCATTGCTCAAATAAGCGTGCGCTTTGTATTCGTCTTCTGTAAATGCGCCAAATGCAACCGCCGTCGGATAAGACGTATAGCGTGGCCCTGCCGTGTCATAACGGCGGATCAAATCTGCATCAAATTGGACTGTACTCATACCAACCTCATTCGTACCCAAGTATGGGAGAACACATAAATGCTGCATATCAGGGCAAAATGCAAGTTTGCGCCAAGAAAGATTCTACTAAATTGATATGCATCAAGAAACCAACAGCTCATGGATTGTATCCCTACTTTAAAAAGGGTTTAATTACCCTCGGAAGCTGTTAACACCGATGTTCGTTACCTCCTCTGGTTAACAGTTTCCACAACGCTCTACATACCCTAAAGCACTTAGGCTCTCCACGTTGGAGAGCCTTTTTTTTGCCTATTATATGCGCATAAGGGCGAAACACTGTTCGCCCCACACGTCACAATCATCGAATGCTCACAGTGCTGGTTGCAATTCCAACGTCACTGTTTCTAGGGTAGGGATAACGCCCTCCAGCCGCCAGCTTTGATCAACGGGCAACAAATGTGCAAACCACTTACCTGCCGACAATGGCTGGATTTGCCCAGACCACATTCCCGCGCCGCTGTGAGTTAAGGTCACAGTCTGATCGCGCCCCGGTATGGTAGCGTGATACAAACTCAAGGTCAGGGTTTGCTCCGGCTGCACGGCAACATGATCCAACAAAATACGCACGGCTGAGTCGTTCACCGCAAGATTGGCGTGTAAACCCAAAGCGGCGGCTTTTTGACTTTTTTCCATCGAGCGGTTAATCGCTTTGCCCGCTTTATAATAATCGTCTACGACCAATCCACTGCTGCCAGAAGCCGCCAGCGAATAAGTGTAAAGCCCCGCCACAACAGCAGTGGCTGGCATTACCATCAACGCCCAAGGCCAGAACTGCTTGTACCACGGTTTGGTATCTTCCACTTCAACGTACATACCTAGCTCCTATAATTTCGGGCCTAACAGGCGGGCTTTTTGTGTTTGCGCCAGTGACGCATCGTCCTTGGCTTCAATGTGGAACATGACTTCTTGACTGCGCTCAGTCATGTGATCCGGGTTAACGATAACTTTTACCGGCACTTCTGCCACTCTGCCCGAATCAACTTTGATGGTTTCTGCGCCGCGCAATTCAATACCTTCAATCCCGGCAACACTGACCGCGAATTCATGCGGTTTGGCATCCATATTAATGACTTTCAAAGTGTAAATATTTTCGATATTGCCGTCGCCAGTATCGCGGAACAGTGCGTTACGGTCACGGATAATATCCATTTCCAGCGGCACTCGCTGCGAAATGGAATACAGCAAACCAGCGGTAATCAGCAATAACAATCCCGCGTAAACGAAGGTGCGAAAACGTAAAACATGGGTTACACCACCGTGCAAAGCGTGTTCGGTAGTGTACCGCACCAGCCCACGTTCGTAGCCCATTTTATCCATGATGCTATCGCAGGCATCAATACACAACGCACAACTGATACATTGGTATTGCAAGCCATCACGGATGTCGATCCCTGTCGGGCAAACCTGCACACACAAGGTACAGTCAATACAATCGCCTTTATCGCCGGGTTTTTCTTCACCACGCTTGCGTGAACCACGCGGCTCACCGCGTGCCTCATCAT
This sequence comes from Thiothrix unzii, assembly GCF_017901175.1. NCBI lineage: Bacteria > Pseudomonadati > Pseudomonadota > Gammaproteobacteria > Thiotrichales > Thiotrichaceae > Thiothrix > Thiothrix unzii. The sequence continues at coordinate 787,497 of NZ_CP072793.1, read as the reverse complement.
AGGAAATAATCAGCGTATCTTTGTCAAACATAGCACTTTGGAAACGTGAATAGGGGCACATATAAATACACACCTGCTCACGCAAGAAGCCCGCATTACCATAAGTGGCAAAACCGTAAAACAACACCCAGAACAATGCCCAGCCACCAAGCGTTCCGGTAATGGTCGCCGTCCACAAGGTTTCCATCGGTACGAAATAACCCACGAAGGTAAACCCGGTCAGCAGGGAAAACACTAACCACAACACATGCTTGAGAGTGCGCTTAGTGATTTTATCTTTATTCCAAGGGGCTTTATCGAGTTTGATCTGTTGTGGACGATCGCCCTCAACCCATTGCTCAATCCAGAGGAAGACTTCGCTCCATACCGTTTGTGGACAGGCATAGCCACACCACACCCGCCCCGCCAATGCGGTGACGAAAAACAATACCAAGGCAGCTAAAATCAGCAGAATCGCTAAATAGAAAATATCCTGAGGCCAAAAAGTTTGCCCCAAAATGTAGAATTTACGGGCGGGCAAATCGAACAATACCAAATGCTGCCCTTTCCAAGTTAACCAAGGCAATACATAGTACAACCCCAGCAACGCCCATACCGCCCACTTGCGTAAGTCAGTAAAACGACCACTGGTTTTTCGTGGGTGGATAATCGTGTGTTTCTGGTAAAAGCCGCTATCAGTGCTTCCCGCTGTATCTGCTTTGTTGGGATTCTCAGACATTCCAATACCTTCCTGCCTGTTGATGACAATGCTCGTAAGCTAACACGCAAACTGTAAGATTAATTTGATAAAAAGCGGTTTGAAAAAAGTTTATTGTTTTGCAAACAACTTTCACGACATTTATCAAAGAATAGGCCGTCATGTGACGGCCTATTCTCAATGGTCACTTATTTCTTCTGCGACAAACTATACACATAAGCCGTCAGCAAATGCACTTTGTCCGCACCGAGGAAGTCACCTTGCGCGGGCATCTGCCCGTTACGGCCGTTGGCAATGCTTTCTTTAATGGTGTCTAACGATGAACCGTACAACCAAGTGCTGTCGGTCAAGTTAGGTGCGCCCATCGCCTGATTACCTTTACCATCAACCCCGTGGCAAGCCAAACAGCCATTAGCGGTAAAAAGTTGCTGACCTTGTGCCACTTTCGCAGCATCAGCTTCTTTACGACCACTCAGGCTCATGACGTAATGCGCCAAGGATTCGATTCCAGCCGCATCGACACGCTCTTTGTGCGCTGGCATTGCTGCCTGACGACCCGCCATAATGGTTTGCTTGATTTGCTCAGGCGCACCACCGTAAAGCCAGTCATTGTCCGTCAGATTTGGGAAGCCTTTACCACCGCCCGCATCTGAACCATGACACTGCGCACAATAGCTCAAGAACATGCGCCGCCCCATACCTTGGGCTTCCTCGTCTTGCGCTACTTGGTCAATCGGCATCGCTGCGTATTTCTTGAAAATCGGGTCGTAAGTTTGCGCCGCGCTTTCCATTTCCGCACCGTATTGACTGCCTTGTGAACTCCAGTTCAACACGCCCTTGAACGTGCCCAAACCGGGGAACAACACCAGATAAACCAGTGAAAACACGATGGTGATGTAAAACAACCATAACCACCAGCGCGGCAGCGGGTTATTGAACTCTTCCAAGCCATCCCACTTATGCCCGGTGACATCTCCCATCGCTGACTCACCCGGACGCTTTTTCGTTGTCCAGCGAACCAGCCAGTAACAGGCAAAGATATTGCCCAATGTGATCAGGATGATCCAACCACTCCAGAAACCACTCATTTGTCTACCTCCTTAACTGACGCATCGTGCAACTGCTTTTCCTCGGTATCGAAGATGGAATTAGCAGCGTTGTCAAACCGGCGTTTGCTCCGGCTGCTGTACGCCCACCACACCACCCCGAGGAATGCGATCATTGCTAACAGCGTTGTTATGCCACGGAAATCGTTGTAATCCATAAGATCACCTTTGGGTCTTGACGACAGTACCCAAGTTTTGCAGATAAGCAATCAAGGCATCTTGTTCAGTCTTGCCTTTTACCTCTTCTGCACCCTTGGCGATTTCCTCGTCGGTGTAAGGTACGCCCAACGCCTTCATGGTTTTCATCTTTGCCGCCGTATCACTCTCATCAATGAGTGTTGTGGACAACCAAGGGAAACCCGGCATATTGGATTCAGGAACAACGTCACGAGGGTTATTTAAATGCACCTTGTGCCAGTCGTCACTGTAACGCCCACCAACACGCGCCAAATCAGGGCCAGTACGCTTGGAACCCCATTGGAACGGATGGTCGTAGACAAACTCGCCTGCTACCGAATAGTGTCCGTAACGCTCAGTTTCCGCACGGAACGGGCGGATCATTTGCGAATGGCACAGATAGCAACCGTTTTCGATGTACACGTCGCGCCCTTCCAGTTGCAACGCGCTATACGGCTTCAGACCTGCGACTGGCTCAGTGGTATCTTTCATGAAGAACAATGGCACGATTTCCGCCAAGCCCCCCATACTCACCACCAGCACAATCAACAGAGCCATCAGCCCGGTATTTTTTTCAACAATGTCATGTCCGCTACTCATGGTTACTTCTCCTTAATGGGCTACAGCGGGAATCGCGTCGTTAGCAGGTTTGGCATCCGCAACGGTTTTCCAGACGTTGTAAGCCATGATAAACATGCCTGCCAGCACCAAAACCCCACCGAGGAAACGCACGAAGTAGAACGGATACATTGCTTCTACTGATTCCACAAAGCTGTAAGTCAACGTACCGTCAGCATTCACTGCACGCCACATCAAACCTTGCAACACACCGGAAATCCACATGGAAGCGATGTAGAACACCACGCCAATGGTCATGACCCAGAAATGTACTTCGATCAACTTGGAGCTGTACATCCCGTCACGCCCGAACAATTTCGGAATCAGTGCATACAATGAACCAATAGAAACCATCGCCACCCAACCCAACGCGCCGGAGTGAACGTGACCTACTGTCCAGTCAGTGTAGTGGGAAAGTTCGTTAACGGTTTTGATCGCCATCATCGGCCCTTCAAAAGTCGACATGCCGTAGAAAGACAGGGAAACAATCAAGAAACGTAAAATCGGGTCAGTGCGCAATTTATGCCACGCCCCAGAGAGCGTCATGATACCGTTGATCATCCCGCCCCAGCTTGGTGCAAGCAAAATCAACGAGAAAATCATACCCAGTGATTGAGTCCAGTCAGGTAATGCGGTGTAGTGCAAATGGTGCGGGCCTGCCCACATATAGGTGGAAATCAACGCCCAGAAGTGAACCACTGACAAACGATAGGAATACACCGGACGACCTGCCTGCATTGGCACGAAGTAATACATCATCCCCAAGAATGCTGCTGTCAGGAAGAAGCCCACTGCGTTATGCCCGTACCACCATTGCACCATTGCATCAATCGCACCGGGATAAACAGAGTAAGATTTGAGCCAGCTCCCACCGTACAACGCAATTGGCAATTCCGCATTATTGACCAAATGCAGCAATGCGATAGTCAGAATGTAAGCACCGAAAAACCATAACGCCACGTAAATGTGCGGCGTTTTACGTTTCATAATTGTTCCGAAGAACAAAATGGCGTAAGCCACCCACACGACGGTGATCAATAAATCAATCGGCCATTCCAGTTCTGCATATTCCTTGGAAGACGTAATCCCCAGCGGGAAAGTAATGGCAGCCAGCACGATAATCAACTGCCAGCCCCAGAACACAAAAGCAGCCAGCTTGTCGGAAATCAAACGCACATGGCAAGTACGCTGCACAATGTACAACGAAGTCGCAAACAAAGCGGAACCGCCGAAGGCGAAGATAACCGCATTGGTATGCAGTGGGCGTAAACGACTAAACGTCAGCCACGGAGTGTCGAAATTCAACTCCGGCCAACGTAACTGTGCGGCGATAATCACACCTACCAACATGCCGACGATCCCCCAGACCACCGTCATAATGGCAAACTGCCGCACGACCTTGTAATTGTAGGTCTGCTGATTTTGCATAAAATCCCTCCGAAAGAGTTAAACACCTCGCGGAGACGGGTCATAACACACAAACTACTGCGTGAAATCACACACTCCGGTTTCCGAAGCATCTACCAGAGAGATGTCGTCATGCTTGACTAAAGTCAATATAGCGGCTGGCAACGCGACCACATTTCAAAAAATCACTGATTCCATGACTTATATCAAGAATAATAACTACCGCTACGGAACAAAGAATAAGCAAGTGCATCAACACCTTGCGCACCTCAGCACTCTTTTCCGATTATCGCCACAACGTATCCGGCTAACCGCCCGCCGCCACAGTCATCACGATATTGAATGCTATGCTCAAAACCGTTACGGAACTTGACTTCAGGCCGCCCCAATGCGAAAAAAAACCAGCCAAATCTACGTTGTGCACATCATCACCAGCCTTGCTGCCGATGGTGCAGGAACTATGCTGTACCGGATACTGGCACACACCAACCGCAGCCATTACTACCCTGTCGTGATTAGTTTGGATGATGACAATGGCGGTGCTGACAAAATCCGGGCGCACGGGATTCCGGTGCATTGCCTGAATATGGCAAATAGCCTCACCTCCGGCTGGCACATTTTGCGACTGGTGCGTCTGCTGCGGGAACTGGAACCCGACGTGATTCAGGGCTGGATGTATCACGGTAATTTAGCCGCATCCATCGCCAATCTCGCGCTGTCTAACCGTCACCCGGTGTTTTGGAATATTCGCCAAAGTCTGTACGACATCACCCTCGAATCCACTGCGATGCAATGGGCAATCCGGCTTTCCGCGAAACGTTCCGGCAAACCGACCGGGATTATTTACAATGCGTACCGCGCGGCGGAACAACACGCAGATTTCGGCTTCAAGGAACACAACGCGCACATTATTCCCAATGGTTTTGACACTCACGTTTTTGCACCGAATGCCTACAGCCGCGAAACCATTCGCCACAGCCTAGCGATTCCCGAAGAAGCGTTTGTCATTGGCATGGTGGCGAATTACCACCCTATGAAAAATCACGCGCTGTTCCTAGAAGCTGCCAACCTGCTGAATAAACATCAAAAAAATGTGCATTTCATTTTAACCGGACGTGAAATTACCCACGAAAACCGTGAAATTCAGCAATTGCTAAAACGCTTCCCCGCATTGCAAGCGAACTTACACCTCACCGGGGAACGTCAGGATATTCCGGCGATTCTCAATGCGTTGGATGTGTTTACCCTGACTTCCAGCTACGGGGAAGGTTTTTCCAATGTCGTGGGGGAAGCGATGGCGTGTGGTGTAGCATGTATTGCTACCGATGTCGGCGATGTGCCGCGTATTATCGGCAATACCGGGCATATTTTGCGGGATGCCAGCCCATCGGCACTGGCCTTTGCTTGGTTAGAATGGATCAATGCCGGGGCAACATGGCGGGATGAACAAGGACAACGCGCGATGCAACGCATCAAACGTCACTACAGCATTCACAACATTGCCCATCAGTATCAGGAATTGTACGCCAGTGCCACGCAAGAAATACGCACCAGCGAAACCGCTCTGGCTCACGTTGGCATGAAAAAGTTTTCATCAAACATTTCAATGAACCGTTTAGCCTGAGGACTGAAAAACTTACCACGGCGTACAATCAAGCCGTAACTTCGTGCGGGGAAATAGTCGTGTAACGGCACGGCTTTGACTTTTTCGTTACCAGTCAGACACACTTCGGTGACAATTGACACGCCCAAACCCATTTCCACGTATTTTTTGACGATTTCCCAGCCACCAGCTTCCATTGCCACCGTATACGGCACTTCATGCTGGCGGAATACCGTGTCCACCATGCGCCAGGTACTCATATTTCGCGGCGGCAAAATCAAACCGTAAGGGCCAATATCTTCCAACGTTACCCGCTCATGGGTTGCCAACGGATGATCTTGCGCTGTAATCAAAATCGACCCAAACGATGCAAATGGCTGATAAATAATACCTTCTGGCACTTGCAGCAACGGCCCCACGGCTAAATCCACCTGATCTTCCAGCAACATTTTCATACCGCTTTGCCCTGCGACGTTATGCAGGTTAATGCGGATACCGGGGTAAGCCTCGTGGAAACGTTTTAGGTATTCGGGCAATACATACAGCGCGGTGGATTGCCCCGCTGCAATATTCAACTCACCCTTTTCCATTTTGCCCAGATTCGCCGCAAAGCTTTCGCGCAAACCGTCAATTCCGGCGGCGATAGGCTGAACAAGCTGGTAAAGTATTTTGCCTTCCGGGGTTAAACGCACACTGGGGCCGCGACGCTCTAATAACTGCTCACCCATTTCACGCTCAAGTGCTTGAATTTGCAATGAAACAGTCGGCTGGCTAATGTGTAACTGCTCTGCTGCATGGGTAATATTTTCTTTTTGTGCGACCACACAAAAAGTCCGTAACAGCTTATAGCGTGTCTGCTTGTAGTAGTGCATTGCCACGTGGATTGATCCTCTAAGTTATTGCATTATTGTGCAATACAATAGTAATAATTGAAACAATTGATTTTTTAACGTATGGCTTTTTGGTTATCTTACGCACCAGTTAAACATTCACACCGAATGTTTTTCTCATGCTAACTGTGGTGCTTGCGGCGTTCGCTAAAGAACGCCGCTCTTTTTATCCCCCGCCCCTTATGAAACAATAACCCTTCAACCTATACCAACCAAAATATAAAGATCCAAACTTCCAACTTCGACTAAACGGAGATCGCGCAATGGCAGATTACATTCTTTGGTTTGATCAATTGGGGATGCACGATGTTAACATCGTCGGCGGCAAAAACGCCTCCCTTGGGGAAATGATCAGTAACTTGGCAAATGTGGGCGTTAGCGTCCCGAACGGTTTTGCCACAACCACACACGCTTACCAAGATTTTATCCGCGCTGACGGTCTCGCTGACCGCATCAACGCGCTCCTGAACTCCCTCGACGTAGACGACATCCACGCCCTCACTAATGCCGGTAAAACCATCCGTGGTTGGGTCATGGATACACCATTACCCGAAAAATTGTTAGAAACCGTGCGCGAAGCCTACGACACACTCGCAGCGGGTTCAGGTGATACTGCCTCTTTCGCAGTACGTTCTTCCGCCACTGCTGAAGACTTACCGGATGCATCCTTCGCCGGTCAGCAAGAAACTTTCCTCAATGTGCGCGGGCTAGATAATGTTATTGCCGCCATCAAGGAAGTGTTTGCCTCATTGTACAACGACCGTGCGATTGCCTACCGCGTCCACCAGCATTTTGAACATGACAAAGTGTTCCTGTCGGCTGGCGTACAAAAAATGGTACGCAGTGACATCGGCGCAAGCGGCGTATTGTTCACCCTCGACACCGAATCCGGCTTCCGCGATGCGGTATTCGTTACGGGCGCGTATGGCTTGGGCGAAACCGTGGTACAAGGCGCGGTCAACCCCGACGAATTCTACGTTTACAAGCCCAATATTGAAGCGGGTCGCCCGGCGATTTTGTCACGCCGATTGGGTAGCAAAGCGATTGAAATGGTGTATGCAGCCTCGGCTGGCGACGCACACAATAAAGCCACTTTGACTCGTGAAGTCGATGCAGCCCGCCGCGAACGTTTCTGCCTGAGCGAAGAGCAAGTCGAATCTCTCGCCCGCCAAGCCATGATTATCGAAAAGCACTACCAGCGTCCGATGGACATTGAATGGGCACTCGATGGCGGCGACGGCAAGCTCTACATTGTGCAAGCCCGCCCTGAAACCGTCGAAAGCCGCGCTTCTGCCACCATTATCGAACGCTACCAGCTCAAAGAAAAAAGCACAGTGGTTGCCGAAGGCCGCGCTATCGGTCAAAAAATTGGTCAAGGCCCTGCTCGCATCATTATGAGCATCAGCCAGATGAACGAGGTGAAAGAAGGCGACGTATTGGTAACAGACATGACCGACCCCGACTGGGAACCGATCATGAAACGCGCATCCGCCATCGTCACCAATCGCGGCGGACGCACTTGCCACGCGGCAATCATTGCGCGTGAAATGGGCATCCCCGCCGTCGTCGGCTGTGGCGACGCCACCCAGCGCATCAATGCTGGCGACGAAATCACCGTGTCTTGCGCGGAAGGCGACACCGGTTTCATCTACAGCGGCTTGCTGCCGTTTGAAGTGCGCACTGCTGACACCGGCAACCTGCCCGACCTTTCCGTCAAAATCATGATGAACGTGGGCAACCCGTCCCGCGCCTTCGCCTTCTCGCGCCTGCCGAATGCGGGTGTGGGTCTGGCGCGACTGGAATTCATCATTAACAATACCATCGGCATCCACCCGAAAGCCTTGCTGGAATTCGATAACCTGCCTGCGGATCTGAAAGCTAAAATCGGCGCGAAGATCGCCGGTTACGCCAGCCCAGTCGATTTCTACGTGGAAAAACTGGTCGAAGGCATCGCCACTCTTGCTGCTGCCTACGCGCCTAACAAGGTCATCGTGCGCATGTCCGACTTCAAGTCGAACGAATACGCCAACCTGATGGCAGGCGACCGTTACGAGCCGCACGAAGAAAACCCGATGATCGGCTACCGTGGCGTTTCGCGCTATTTGTCTGCCAATTTCCGCGATTGCTTCGAGCTGGAATGCCGTGCGTTGCGCAAAGTCCGCAATGACATGGGCTTAACCAACGTCGAAATCATGATCCCGTTCTGCCGTACCTTGGAAGAAGCGCAGCAAGTCACCGAATTGCTGGCAACCCAAGGCATTAAGCGTGGCGAAAACGGTTTGCGCTTGATTATGATGTGCGAAATTCCTTCCAACGCAGTGCTGGCGGAAGAATTCCTCGAATACTTCGACGGCTTCTCTATCGGTTCCAACGACATGACGCAGTTGACGCTGGGTCTGGATCGCGATTCCGGCTTGATTGCGCACCTGTTCGATGAGCGCAACCCAGCGGTGAAAAAGCTGCTGAAAATGGCGATTGATGCCTGCCACAAGCAAGGTAAGTACATCGGCATTTGTGGGCAAGGGCCATCGGATTACCCCGATTTCGCGGTGTGGTTGCATGAGCAAGGCATTAGCAGCTTGTCGTTGAACCCGGATACCGTGGTGGATACTTGGCTGCACCTTGCCAGTCTGGATGGTAAATAATGAGCAGTCGGCGGACAGTATTTTACCTATCTGACCGCACCGGGATTACCGTCGAAACACTGGGTCACAGCTTGCTGACCCAGTTCGACGGCATCCAATGGCGCAAAGTTAGCATCCCGTTTCTCGACTCCGAGGAAAAAGCACGGGAAACCGCTGAACAAATCAACCTGATGGCGCAACTGGATGGTTGCCGCCCTCTGGTATTCAGCACCTTAATCAATCCTATTGTGCGTCAGCATATCGAAGCGGCAGATTGCGCGATTTACGACTTTTTCGACAGCTTTATCGACTCGATGGAAAAAGAACTGGGGCAACCCTCTTCCCACGCTATCGGTCGTTCGCACGGGCTGCACAACGATGCGTCCTATTCCAAACGCATTTCCGCGATTAATTTTGCGCAAGCCAATGACGATGGTATCAGTGCGAAAAATTTCGCCGAAGCCGAGATTATTTTGGTGGGCGTATCGCGCTCCGGTAAAACCCCTACGTGTTTGTATCTGGCGATGCAGTACGGCATTTACGCCGCGAACTACCCACTGACGGAAGAAGACATGGATGCATCAGGCTTGCCTAAACTCCTGCATCCTTTCCGCAATAAGTTGTTTGGACTAACCATCAGTGCGGAACAATTGCAGCGTATTCGTCAGGAACGCAAACCTAACAGCCGGTACGCATCCTTGAGCCAATGCCAACAGGAATTGGAGTGGCAGCAAAGTTTGTATCGCCGCGAAAATATTCCCTACGTCAATACCACTGCGATTTCAATTGAAGAGATTGCTACCACTATCTTGAATCGTAGCGGGCTGAAACGGCAGTTGTACGGAGAGTGAGTCCAATGCGACAATACGCGCTTTTCCTTGCCCCGGAAACACCATGACAGCCCAAATTATTGATGGAAAGAAAGTAGCCGCCGAAGTTCGTCTCGAAGTGCAACAACGGGTTACTGCCCGTCTCGACAGCGGCAAACGTCGCCCCGGCCTCGCTGTCATACTGATTGGTTCCGACCCCGCATCGCAGGTGTATGTCAGCCACAAACGTAAAGCCTGCGAAGAAGTGGGCATTTTGTCGCGCTCTTACGACCTGCCCCCGCAAACCACTCAACACGAACTGATTGAGCTCATCAACGAACTCAATCGTGACCCGTTGATTGACGGCATTTTAGTGCAACTTCCATTGCCAGCGCATTTGGATGCCTCATTAATCATTGAGCAAATCAACCCCAGCAAAGACGTTGACGGTTTTCACCCCACCAACGTTGGGCGACTCACCTTACGCATCCCCAGCCTGCGCCCTTGCACACCTTACGGGGTTATGCGCTTGCTCGATAGTACCGGCGAAGTTTACAAAGGCCGTCATGCGGTCATCGTCGGCGCGTCCAATATCGTCGGTCGTCCAATGGCATTGGAATTACTGCTGGCGGGTGCAACTGTCACCGTCACCCACCGTTTCAGCGGCAGCATGACCCCCGAATTAGTGCGTCAGGCGGATATTGTGGTGGCAGCGGCAGGCAAACCGGGCTTGGTAAAAGGTGAATGGATTAAACCGGGCGCAACCGTCATCGACGTGGGCATCAATCGCTTGGAAAATGGCAAACTGACAGGTGATGTGGAATTTGAAAGTGCTGCTGAACGCGCCGCATGGATTACCCCGGTTCCGGGTGGTGTGGGGCCTATGACCGTCGCGATGTTAATGCAAAACACCTTAGAAGCGTGCGAAAAACATTCATTTTAATCGCTTGTGCAAAAAAATAAGGCATCCCAGAAGGATGCCTTAAATCTTTTAATTATCGTGGTACGGGTTTTCGTGTTTTTGCTTTACTAACCCTGCACCCCATGATTGATTTTATAATTAATACTTACTGGCAAAGAGTCTGGTACAAGACCTCGACTTTTGCCATTCAGTATTATTTATTGCCTTGAGCCTGTAATTTATTAATGGTCTCAGCATCCAATGCACCGGACTCTTGCAAGCGACGAATAACCGGAGCTGGCAGACAAACTACATCAGATTTACGGAAGTCCACTTCACCAGAGGTCATGCCGCCGCATTTTTGACGCTTACGATCACCTTCTTTAGTGGTGTCAGCATCAAACTTCAAATTCGCTGCATTTACCCAGCCATTTTGACCTGCCCAGCGTACCCGTTCCATCGCAAACTTACCTGCTTCTGCACGTTGACCCAGTTTCGCAACCCATGTTGCATTGTGTGGGATTTCAACCGCAATCGCATCAGTACCTTTGTCGACGTACATCATCAAACTTTCGCCTGCTGTCAATTGCTCGACCGCGTAGATAGGCACTGAACGGAACACGCCGCCTTTAGCCGCTTCAGGGTAGCCACAGCACTCTTTGTCTTGGACTTTAGGGTCTGCCATGCATTCACGACGAGCCTTAGCAACATCGGTTGCTTCTGGGTCAAATGCCAGCGCGTCAGATGCAACCCAACCGGTTTGATCATCCCAACTGACTCTTTCCCAAACGACTTTATCGACAGTTTTTTGCGCGTTGCGGCGCACGATCCACGTTGCATTGTGGGGGATGTTCACGATGACACCCTTACCCGGCTCTTGGTACATTTTAAGGACATTACCCGGAGTCATGCCCTGAACACGGTATACCAGTTTGCTATCAGCAGGCATTTCGAGTGCTGCTTGGCTAATCATTGGTGCTGCAAACAACAGAATACCTGCTGCCAAAGCCAATACTGGCTTTATTGTCATTCCTTTCTTCATAATCAATTAACCTCCGACCATGATCCCGTCTGACTACGGGGCGAGTCACCTGAAACAAAGCTAAAAAGCGTTTATCAGAAGAGGGGGACTTCCAATTACGCCACATTCGATACTAAGTGTAGGTAAAAATACGTTACCTTTCACGAAAACTATATAACTTTCGCAACAAGTGTTGCGTTTTACACGACAAGTTGTAAAAAAGTTACATCACATTATAGCCAACAACGCTAACAATTGTTGCATGAAGGCACAAGGAACATAGCATCACCGTAGCTAAAAAAGCGATAACCTCGACAAACGGCATGTTGATAAGCTTTCATTATCGCGTCATAGCCAGAAAACGCTGACACCAACATTAACAATGTCGATTCCGGCAAGTGAAAATTGGTGATCATCGCATCCACAACCTTAAAGCGATAACCGGGGGTAATAAATAAGCGTGTATCCGCTTGAAACGGCTGTAACGTGCCCTGTTGCGCAGCACTTTCCAAACTACGCACCGAAGTTGTTCCTACCGCCACCACACGCCCACCACGCGCCTTACACGCAGCCACCGCTTCACAGGTTTCCAGGGAAACATCCGCGTATTCGGCGTGCATAATGTGTTGCGACAAATCTTGCACCCGCACAGGCTGAAACGTACCCGCCCCCACGTGCAATGTCACCGCCGCAGTCGCCACGCCTTTAGCACGCAATGCTGCTAAAAGTGCCTCATCAAAATGTAACCCCGCCGTCGGTGCTGCCACTGCCCCCGGTGTTTGCGCAAATACGGTTTGGTAACGTTCGCGGTCAGCCGCTGTGTCTTGCCGCTCAATATAAGGTGGCAACGGCACATGCCCGTATTGATCCAGCAGATTCAATACCGTTGCTTCGTGCAAAAAACGCAGCTCGAACAACTCGCCCTGCCGCCCCACCACTTCCGCATCCACTGCTGATTCTAAGCGCAACCGGGTTCCGGGTTTGGGCGACTTACTGGCACGAACATGCGCCAACGCGGTATGTGCGTCCAACACACGTTCGATCAAAACTTCAACCTTCCCCCCGGACGCTTTTTGACCGTGCAGCCGAGCGGGAATAACGCGCGTATTGTTAAACACCAACAAATCATTAGGCTGAATCAGCTCTAACACGTCAGTAAATTTCCCGTCACGACACGCACCATCAGCCCCCACTTGGAGCAAGCGGCTGGCAGTGCGTTCTGATAACGGCTCGGAGGCGATCAATTCCGGTGGAAGATCGTAGTAAAAGTCACTTAATTGCATGGAAGTATTTTAACATGAGTCGCAAATTTGTTTCGACAAATGTAAAAAACATCCCTATAATGCGCCTCCACGACATCCTGCCGGGATGGCGGAATCGGTAGACGCAGCGGATTCAAAATCCGCCGATGGTAACATTGTGCGAGTTCGAGTCTCGCTCCCGGCACCAAATTCATAGTCTGGCTCACACCGGACTAATAAAAAAGCTCAAGTCTTAACAACTTGGGCTTTTTTTATGTTCTCAACCTCGCTTCGCGTTCAATGTGTCCTGATAAAATGCCAGCAACTTTTCCGCCTGCGCGGTATGTGACCAAGTAGCAGCGTACTGACGAGCCTCCTTGGCTTTTTGCGCATGTAACGTCTTACCTATCATCAAACGCTTCACTTGTGCTGCAAACGACGCGGCATTTTCCGGCGCAACTAAACCACCGATACCTGCCCCAATCACATCCTTTGTACCCAGTACCGCCGTTGAAACCACCGGCGTGCCGCACGCCATTGCCTCTAATAACACCAGACCTTGGGTTTCAGTCCGCGAAGCAAAGACAAATACATCAGCCGCTTTGTAACAGGCTTGCAAATCACCGTCACGCCGCAAATAGCCCATGAAACGTACATTCTGCTCCAAGCCACTCCGCTGAACCTGAGCGTGCAGGGATTTTTCAGCAGGGCCTTCGCCGGTAATCAGCAGCAATACATCCGGTAATGAGGGCAACAATTGCTCAACAACTTCCAGTAAAAAGCCGATGTTTTTCTCAAATGCTACCCGCCCTACAAACAACAATAACGGGCGATCCGCAGCCAAACTGTGATGTTGACGAAATGCCGCTCCATCACCGCTATCAAACATTCGCAAATCCAGACCCGTCGGTAACACAGCCATTGGGGTGGTAATGCCGTAATTTTCCAACACCTGCTTCATTGCGGTGGACGGCACTACCAAGGCATCCAAATCTGCGCATTGCGTCCGCGAAAACCGCCGTGCGACATAACGCAGCCACGACTTCGGCAACCAAGGAATGTAGTTGTAGAGGTATTCCTCGAAAAACGTGTGGTAAGTCGCTACCACAGGTAGCTTGAGTTTACGGGCAAGTTTTAACCCGGCGTAATGCGCCACAAACGGGGTATGGATGTGAATAATGTCGTAATGTTCCGCCTGTAACTCCGCCGTCAAACGATGAATATGGCGGATGCGCATCATGCGGTCTTCCGGGTCAATAATCACGCCCCGCGAAGCAATACGGATAATGCCTGCCTCATCTTCCACGGCTTGCCCATAATCCGGGGCAATCAACGTGACACTGTGCCCTGCCGCCTGCAATGCTTGCCGGAACGCTTGGATCGAGGTGGAAACGCCGTTGACACGCGGGAAATATACGTCGGAAACCATCAATATACGCATGACTCTTGAACCTTGCTGGATAAGTGCTTCAAGACTCTATTACATTTGCGTTAAGGTATTATTTCATCAGGCTGAAATTTTTGATGAGGCGTATTTTCTTACCATGTTTCGTGACAAGTAACACCTTCTTCATGATATTCCGATGATACATGCAGCGTGATGATTAGATGATTGGTGCTAAGCAAGGGGTAAGCCCGGCATTGCACCGGGCTATCATCTTAAAGACATGGGAGAGGTAATTATCGTTAACGTCCGTCAGTTTTAGACGGCAATTTTACCGCCATCATTGCGGGTAATGACCACGGTTGCGGAGCGTGGGCGGGCGTTGCCACCATCAGGCCAATGGCTGGTCATATTGCCATCGGTTGCCCAAGTTTCGCTGCTATTTTCGCCGGGATGCTGAATGTTGATAAACAGTGCTTTGCCATCCGGGGTTTCTGTCATGCCGGTAATTTCACAATCTTTTGGCCCCACAAGAAAGCGGCGCAAATTATCGCCCGGTTGCTTGCCAACACGAGTATTCACGTCCTGATCTGCACCATTATTAGTGGCTACGGCTTTATTGGTCAGCGTCGTTGACACGCCGTCACCAACCTGCCCCGGAATCGCTGCCAACATCATGCAGTTAGTGGTATCGGTGTAATAAGCATCATCCGTTTGCACCCACAAAAGCCCCGGATTTACCGCGCTAAACCACAAACCATCAGGGCTGGAAAAATCATTATCTGCGGTCAACTGAGAAATATTGGTGTCCACAGCAGCGGATGCAGGTGCACCGAACAAATAAACATCCCACTGAAACTGCGTAGCTGCGTGATCATTGCTGGCTTCGCGCCAACGGATAATGTGTCCGTTAAGATTGCCCGCAACGGCTTTTTCACCTTTGACACCGTTGTAATAACGTGGATTAGCCGCATCCAAAGGTGTTGCTACCCCGCGTCCATTTTTCTCAGAAACATTATTGGTCAAGGTCATGTAAACCTCGCCGTTCAGCGGATTAATCGCGCCCCATTCCGGGCGATCCATTTTAGTTGCACCGACCGCATCCGCAGCAAGCCGGGCATGAATCAGCAAATCCGCCGCATCATTGAAAGCGTAGTCGGGGTAAGCAGTAATCGCTTTATTGTCCATTGCCAGCAATAACCACGCTCCCGTGCCATCAGCGTTAAATTGAGCAACGTATAATTTTCCGGCATTCAAATATTTATCGCCCGCAGCCATGCCGCCGTTAGCATCAGCTTCGTTCCACAGCGCATCCGACACGTATTTGTAAATATATTCATTGCGTGAATCATCCCCCATATAAAACACCACTGGCTTTCCCGCAGTTACTGGCGCAGGCCACGCACCTTCGTGGGCAAAACGCCCTAATGATGTGCGCTTTTTGGGTGTTTCATCAGGCTTGAAGGGGTTAATTTCGACTACCCAGCCAAACGTATTGGCAATATTGCGGAAATCTTCTGCCGCAGTCGCACCGCTAACCCCTGTATTCCAACGACGGTATAAGTCGGAACTATCATTTGCACCAGCACGCGCCCAGTTATAACGCCCGGAGGTATCACCTTTGATACCGTAACGTTTAAAACCTGCCAACTCTTTCGGAGTACGCACGCTGTCATCTTCGCGCCGGTAGAAATATTCTGCCCAGTTTTCTTCACATGTCAGGTAAGTACCCCACGGGGTATAACCATTAGCACAATTATTAACCGTGCCTCGCGTTTGTTGACCCGTGGGTGAAAATGCGGTTTTCATTGCGTCACTACCGGCTGCAATGCCAGCCAATTCAAACAGCGTTGCGGCAGTAATCCGGCGATTCAACGGATTTTCTGGATTAATCCGATAACCCGTTGCAGTTTTAGTAACTTCGACCACCGTAACGCCGTGAGCTGCCACTTCTTTACCAATTTCTTGAGTGGGACGTTGATTGGTACTGTCTTTACCATAATCCGTCGCCCCTGCCGGATGCATAAAGCCTAAATCTTCCGCAACTTCATGGTTAATACACAGCAAGCCCCGTTGCGCATTGCTTGCATCCCAACCGTTACCGGCGGCATTCAAGCCGAAATAAAACAAGCCATCGTGGTGGTCGCCTGCACGGTTATTAAAATCATGGTCTGTGCCATCGTTTTTATACGCAGTCACTCCGGCTTTAAGCGGGTCACCTGTCGCTAATAACACCGTTGCGGTATAGCCTTCAGGAACACTGAGCACGTCAGCAACACTTTTCGCGACAGGTTTAAACGTCAACGCCAAGCTTTGTGCTGGAACGTCGGCAACGGTTTTTTCCGCCGTATCACAACCACTTAAGCCAGCCCCCAACACGGATGCGGTCATCAAGTAAAAACCGCCTTTAAGTAAGTGACGACGACTCAGCCGTGCCTGTAATACTTGTTCAAAGGTCAGATTATTAGACGTGTTGTGTACGTCGCTCATGCCGAAATCCTCTTGTCACACTTAAAGTTATTCCGTCGTGCAGACTACGCGCTATTGTTGACGTATTTGTTTCATTTAGATTAAGAAATGATGTCAGTCATCGCCAAACAAACTATTCACCTTTACCATGCATAGGTAATCAACCTGCAACCCGATAACCAAACAGAGTATTCGTGTGAATAACGTCACCTTGAACTTACAAAATACCGTGCAGATTCGTGTGCGTGCCGCATTAATCGGTAGTCGCATTGACGCAAAACCGTTTCGTGCGGATGAAACGCTTGCCATTAACCCACTGACGGTGGCGATTCCCGGCGGGGGCTGTGTCGTCCTGTTTCGCTATGGGGTGGTAGTATTTTTTGGCATGAACAGTGAGCAAGAAACCCAATTTTTAGAACGACTGTTACCTTTGACCAATGAACCGCGCACTTGGCCTGACGATGAATTGATCGAGGTACGCATTGATACCGAACAGCTCGAAGGTGTGGATGCGCAAGGGTGTTTGTGGTTACACGACACCTCTATTCAACGCTTGCAATTGGTAGCCGAAATGCTGGCGCGTAGCTCCGTGCTATCCGATGATGAAGCGCGGGTGGCGAAAACCTTTGAGCAAATTGAACCGTTGGCACAGAACTTAAGCAAAGGCGGGCACGGTGGGCGTAAACGGCATGAATTACTCAGTTACATTGGTGATTCACTGCTCAGCCAGCAACGCATGGTGGGACGTGCAGAAGTCGCTGAAAAACCGGATTTATTATGGGAACGCCCCGAATTGGAAGGCTTGTATTTGCGTTTAGAGGATGAATTCGAGCTTCGCGAACGCCACCTTGGCCTAGAACGCAAGCTGCAAGTCATTTCTAACACCGCTGAAACCTTGTTAGATTTATTGCAAACTCGGCAAAGCCACCGCGTCGAATGGTATATAACTATCTTGATTGTGGTAGAAATTGGCTTAACACTCTACGAATTATTTTTTCGCGGGCAACATTAAACTTATGGCTTACTTTTACCTTACACTCGCCATTATTGCTGAAGTTATCGCCACCAGTTCACTACGAGCTACCGAAGAATTCACCAAACCGATTCCCACCTTGATTATGGTAATCGGTTACGGGCTGGCATTTTATTTCATGACACTGGCATTACGCACTCTGCCACTGGGGTTCACTTACGCCGTATGGTCGGGCTTAGGCATTGTACTGATCAGCGTTATTGGCATTATTTTTTACGACGAACGCTTGGATTTAGCTGCCGCACTCGGCATGGGCATGATCATTGCTGGAGTCATGATCATCCAATTATTCTCGAAAATCGTGAAACATTGAGCGGCGTAGTGTGCAATTACAAATACAATGTTGCCATGCGCCGCCAATAGTAACCACGGTGCGCCCGCTCGTCCCATTCGTGCAACTGATGGCGAATACCCTTGCTATGCAAAATATGGCTGAGATGGTGGTTATTGCCCAGAAATGGATCTTCTTTACCAATCACCAACACAATATCCATTTGCCGCAAATGATGCAGCCGCCAGTCGCAATGCAAATCCGGTAAAAAGTGGGTAGGCGTGTGAAAATAAATGTCGTTGTCGTAATAACCATCAAACAAATTAGTGAAACTTTCCACCTGCATGGTCAAGTCGTAACGCCCGGAAAATGCTGCCAATTTTTGGAATAAATGCGGATGCCGAAACGCAATATTGGCAGCATGAAACGCCCCCAGACTACACCCGTGCGCAATGGTGCAAGGGTGGTGGTTCTTGTGCTGCATAAACGGCAGCACTTCATGCAGAATGTATTCTTCAAAACGAATATGATAGCGGATACGTTCAGCCGGATGTTTCCAGAAACAGTACAGTGACTCATGATCAAGGCTATCCACGCAAAACAGTTGCAACTGCCCCGCCTCAATTTTATGGGCAAGCTGTTGCACCACGCGCAGTTTTTCATACTCGTAAAAACGCCCGTCACGGGTAGGAAATACCAGCACTTTCGCACCGGCATGTCCAAATACCAACAATTCCATCATGCGCCCGACACGGGCACTGTACCAACGGTGATATTCCCTGCGCATCCTGCACCTAAATTGCGTACTCACATGAGTGGCACAATAAACAGGCAATATTGCAATTTGATGACTGACAAACCCCTATCACAAGCGTGAGAAAAACTCTTCCAGTTCCCCCTGTAATGCCTGTTCCTGTGCAGCTTGTTGCGGGTAGGCAAAATGCCCCGCATCCAACGTAAACAGCGATTTTTCACCAGGCAGTGCGTTGTAAATAGCAAACTGCCCCGGTGGCGCAACTGCCGGGTCAAACAATGCAGCGGCTACGTGCATCGGTTGCCGGATGAAAGTGGCAGCACTGGCAGCGTCGTAATATTGCAAGGTTGCCAGCACGTTACCGTGTTGCTGCTGATAGCGTTGCACTGCCGCCCCACTACCAATAGTCGGTAATTGCAAACGTAACGGCTGATTACCAAACGTGGGAACATTCAAATGCGCCCGCTGGATACGCGGCTCCCAGGGCAAGGCCAATGCACCAATCCCGCCCCCGAAACTGACACCCGAATAACCAATATGCCCTTGCGTGGCCGGAAACAACATTTGCATGGACGACACCGCCAGCCACACATCATCCACGCAGCCGCCAATAATGTATTGTTGCGGCTTGTCGATGTCATGCAAGACATGGAAAGCAGGGTTGGTGGAAATAGGCGGGTGCTGGCTACGAGCCAAGCCCCGGAAACACGGAAATAGTAGCGCGGCTCCCTTCGGGCATAAACGGTAATCCGGTCCATCACAACCACCGTAGCCGTGTCCGAACACCATTCCCCGCGTGACGGGCTGGTCTTGCGGAATCAGCACCCAACCCCGGATAACCACATGATCGGTAGAAAAATAGCGCAGGCTATAGACTTCAAAACCCGCGTGTGACGTACCCGTATGCCTAATTCGCGGGCAAGGATGCACCTGCAACGCTCGCGCATAGCGTGCTTGCCAGAATTCGCGGAAATCCGTTGGTGCAAGTGGTGCACCAACATTCAGCAGTTCATCCAGTGAATAATCATAACTGGGATCAAAAGCAAAACCATGAGTAAAACTGGCTGGCATCCGTGCTCCTTTATCAAGCTATGGAAACCTGCGTTATACCCTATTTTGCTTCATACACGCACAATGGAATTTTCCCCATCCACACCGTTTAGCGCGTAACCATATGTTTCTAATAAATTTTTATGCCCAAGCTCATAAACCTGCATTTCGGCATACGCTTAAGGGGCGCATCATCAGCCGTCGCTTATGGTAATGGTTGCCCATACGTTGCAGGATGCCATCCAGAAAACGCACGGTTTCTACGATATTCGGCCCTTTGTTCAACATGGCGCACTCGGCGCGAATGCTCATGGCGGCATCAGAAACTTCCGCACGGGATGGCGCACCTTTTTTCGCCATGCCCTCCAAGATTTGAGTAGCCCAAATGACCGGAATATGGGCGGCCTCGCACAACCAGAGGATTTCCTCCTGTACTTCCGATAAGCGTTCAAAACCCACTTCTACCGCTAAATCTCCCCGCGCAATCATGACTCCAATGTGAGGCGAGCGCATGGCTGTCAGCAAAATCGCAGGCAAATTCTCAAAAGCAGCACGGTTTTCAATTTTGAGGATGATCCCGGTTTCCGGGATGCCTAAACGTTGAAAATGTTGCTGCAAATCCGCCACGTCTTGCGGTGAGCGCACGAAAGACAAGGCAACCATATCCACTTTGCCAGCCATTGTTTCCAAATCAGCCAAATCCTTAGCCGTTAATGCGGGTAACTCAAAAATGGTATCGGGGAAGTTAATACCTTTTTCCGCCCGCAATTTCGCACCGCCGGGTGGGGTTTGAGTAATACGCACAAGGATTTCCGCGCCATCATTGTGTTCAACTATCCCGCCGATTTTGCCATCGTCGAGCCACACGGGCTGGCCTGCCTGCACCACATCAAAAGCTTGCTCCAAAGTACAGTGGATACGTGCGGGTGAGCTGCTACCCGGTTTATTTTCACGGGTTAGCGTCAGATAGTCGCCGCACTGTAAAACCAGTGGCAGGGTTACTTCGTGAACATCCGTCAGCCTGCCCTTGCCCAGCTTGTCACCGTTACGCATGAAAAAAAGTGGGGTGTCTTCCACCAAATAAATGGTTTGGTTGGTTTCGACCAAACGGGCGTGCTGGTGTTCGGCAACAATGGTTAATTCACGATTGGCCTCGCGCGTATCGTTTAACAGGATGGAATCCCCGATGCGAGTCTCTGCCAAGACATCGCCACTCACCGTTAAACTGGGAATATCATGTATCACCGCATCGTCACCGGGAGGGATTAACCAAACCCGCGCGGGGGTTTGCACCTGCCCAAATAAGTCGCGGACAGGTTTCAGTTTTAATACCCGCCCCGCAGCACCCAACGCACCGGTACGGAGTTTTGGCCCTGCTAAATCCAATTGAGTTTTGCACAGAGTATGCGTTTGGGATTCAGCCAGTCGCAGATTGCCAATCATTTGCTGCCAAGTGTCGGCATTATCGTGGGCGCAATTAATACGCATCACATCCATGCCTGCTTCCAATAAATCACTGAGCAACTTATGTCCATCCGCTGCTTCGGTGGGCATTGTGACCATAATGCGGGCTTCACGTTGGTTGGGGCGTTTTCCAAACAATGAACAACTGGCTTGCTCCAATAGCTGCTGACTTTCGGTGACGTGGATAGGAGCTATGGGCGCAACGGAAGGGGTGCAACCATGCAAGCATTCCAAGGCGGCAATCACGCTATTGAGGGTTGCCAGCGTATGGGCTTCAAGGATACCGAGGGAGCTTAAACCGCGTTCAATCAAGGCAAGTTGTACGTCACGCAGTTCATGACTACGCAAAGCCAAATAGTGCAATAAATTTTGTGCCGACAGAACGTGGTTGGGATGAATATTTCCCCTGTCGGGATGTTCTTCTGAAAAATCAACCGCTTGTTCACGTAACCGGCGCAAGCGGTGCAGTAAGTCGTTATCATCCATCGACTGAATTCCATTTTTGGGGACTTTAATATTATGCCGTCATTGTGGCAATTTAATGACAGCCGACGAGATGATGCATGTCATCAATTATTAATATATATGCCATAAAAGTTTCATAGAAACGCTCTACGATTCGCGCAAATCCACTCGGATTCTTTTTAAGGAGCTTTTAAATGAAACAACTCACATTGGCAGTCGCACTGGGCTTGGTCGCTGCATCTGGCGTAGCACAAGCACGCGATAGTATCGAAATCGTCGGTTCTTCCACCGTATTCCCTTTCAGTACGGCTGTTGCTGAACAGTTTGCTAAAAAAAGCGGCGGTGCTGCCCCTAAAGTAGAATCCACTGGTACTGGTGGTGGTATGAAATTGTTCTGCGCAGGTGCAGGCATTGAAACGCCAGACATCACCAACGCTTCCCGCCGCATGAAAAAAGGCGAAATGGAAACCTGCATCAAAAATGGCGTTACCGATGTTACTGAAATCAAAATCGGTTATGACGGTTTGGCTATCGCACAATCCAAAACTGGCGAGCCAATCAACCTGACAGCACGCGAACTGTTCTTGGCTGTTGCTAAAGAAATCCCAATGCCAGATGGCACGTTTGTTCCAAACACTTACCAAACTTGGAAAGACGTTAACCCTGATCTGCCAGCGCACGAAATCGAAGTTATCGGGCCACCACCAACTTCCGGTACACGCGACTCTTTCGTAGAACTGGGCATTGAAAAAGGCTGCTTGATGTTCCAAGGCATCCCTGCCCTGAAAAAGAAAGACGAAAAGATGTTCAAGGAAAAGTGCCACACCCTGCGTGAAGATGGCAAATTCGTTGAAGCTGGCGAAAACGACAACCTGATCGTACAAAAGCTGCAAGCTAACCCTAAAGCGGTTGGCGTATTTGGTTACAGCTTCCTCGAACAGAATGCTGACTCTCTGAAAGCCGTTTCAATCAATGGTGTCGTACCAACGCCAGAAACAGTTATTGGCGGTCAATACCCAATGGCGCGTTCTATGTTCATCTACGCTAAGAACAGCCACGCGGGTCAAGTTGCTGGCTTGAAAGAATTCTTAACTGAATTCACTAGCGATACAGCAATGGGTGCAGACGGCTATTTGGCTGACAAAGGCTTAATTCCTCTGCCAGCA
Organism: Thiothrix unzii; assembly: GCF_017901175.1. Lineage (NCBI taxonomy): Bacteria > Pseudomonadati > Pseudomonadota > Gammaproteobacteria > Thiotrichales > Thiotrichaceae > Thiothrix > Thiothrix unzii. The sequence continues at coordinate 764,347 of NZ_CP072793.1, read as the reverse complement.
GGCGATTTGAAAGCTTCTCAAGATGCAGCAGCCAACATGAAAACGGTTTCTGTTAGCTCTCTGAAATAAAAAAGTCTCTTCATCTTGATGAGATTGAAGGGGACGGTTACTCGTCCCCTTTTTTTATTTTCACAAAAAACACAAGCAAAAATAAAGGGCGGAAATCCGCCCCAATCTTTCCCCAGTACTTTTCTTTTTACTGTTATACAACCACTGCATTGGTTGGAATTAATGCATCTATTTGTTTTACTGAATCATTTACCGCACTCCAACGCACCACATGCAAACTTCCATCCCACTCTTCCACCAGTGCGGTACAACTTTCGACCCAATCGCCATCGTTGCAATACAACACGCCATCAATATCGCGGATTTCAGCATGGTGAATATGACCGCAAATAATCCCATCCAACTGACGTTTCTTGGCCTCTTTTGCCAACGTTTCCTCGAATGCCGAGATGAAATTCACCGCCGACTTGGTTTTGTGCTTAAGGTAAGCCGAGAGTGACCAATACGGATAACCCATGCGCCGCCGCAAACGGTTATACACATTGTTCACCACCAGTAAACGCTCGTAAACCCAATCCCCCACCACCGCCAGCCACCGCGCAAACTGCATCACGCCATCGAACTGGTCGCCATGCAGCACCAAAAACTTGCGCCCATCGGCCGTGGTATGCACCACTTCGTCTTCCAGACTGATCGCCGTAATCCGGTGATGGATAAATGGACGCAAAAACTCATCGTGATTGCCGCTGACATAAGTCACTTGCGTGCCGCGTTGCGCCCGTTCAAACAGCAAGTGCAAAATCTGGTCGTGGAACGTATCCCAATACCAGCGTTTGCGCAGTGCCCAACCGTCGATAATATCGCCGACCAAATACAAATGATCGGCTTGATTGTGTTGCAGGAAATCGAGCAAGAACTCGGCTTTGCACCCACGCGAACCGAGGTGCGTATCAGAAATCCAGATACTGCGATATTTGCGGAAGTTCTGGTTGATGGTCATTGGGAATCCCCCCTTTCTGGTAATGCGCAAGCATCGCGTAACGCCCACTTAGGTGGCGGATACGCAATTGGTCATGGTGACGGGCTGCCATTTGCTCCAAATACGCCGGGACTGCCGGATCAGGGTGGACGTTGAACCAATCCAACCACTGCAACAGCAGCTTGCGAAACCACGCGGGCATGGTTTGCTGGTCGGAAAAATCCACCACATGCAAACAACCACCGGGTTTAAGGATGCTCAAGGCATGTTCCAGCGCATCCTGCCAACCGGGGATCATCGACAGCACATACGAAAACACAATGTGATCAAACGGTTTTTCCAGCCCAAAACTGGTGTGGTCGACCTGCCCCGCCAAGCCTTGCTGCAAGGTAATTTGTTGTGCATACAAGGTGTTACGCAAATTATCGCGGGCAGTGTCGAGCATCATCGCCGACGCATCCATGCCGTAGAGTTTGGCGTGCGGATGGCGGTAAGCCAGCTTGGTTAAATTACGCCCCGTGCCACAGCCGATTTCCAGCAAGGTTTCACCCGACTGCAACGGGATTTCCGCCAGCAAGGCATCGCGCCCCAGCAAATAATACTTGCGCGACAAGTCGTAAACGTACCGCTGGTAACGGTACTGCTGATCCATTTTCTGTGCGGCATCCATCGTCAATCAGCCTTACGGTAGAGGTGGAAACCACCGTAAATCGCCGAACGGTCTTGCTGGAACAGTTGCGCGGAAAGCTCGGCTTCGTACACAAACTGGCTGCGTAACTCGGCGGGCAACGCGGCTTCCAACGGTGATTCGGCGGCGGCGGTACGGAAGATAATGCGCGTCCCCGGCTTGCCCACACGAGCAACCTGCGTCCATAACTGAGTGAGGACTTCATCCGTCATCCAGTCCTGTGCATCGAGGAACACGAAACGGTCGTAACTGTGCGGGGCTTGCTGCTCAAGGAAGTCGATCATGGAACCGAGGTGCGTATCGACCTTGCCCAACTGGCTGTGGATAGCGTCGTAGTTTTCGGCTTTCAGGTAATCGGGAATCGCCTGACGCTTTTCATGATCGTAGCTGTGGCTAAAACCTTGCCATGCAAAATAATTGGTCTGAATTGGGGTATCACACGCCAAGCGTTCGACACGCTCGCGGTATTGCTCAATCAGATTGCCTTGCTCTTTCATCGCCTTGTATTGCTGTGGCGGAATGCCGAGGCTGAACACCGACATCGGCAATTTGCCCAAAAACTTCACCAGTTTATTGTCGAAAAACGGCGCAATGTGCTGGCTAAAAATCGCTTTCTGTTCGTACAAACTGGTGGCAGTGAGGAGCTTTTCGGGGTGGTAATTGGTGCGGCGGGCAATCCAATGCAAGAAGCGCATGAAGTAGCCAAAGCGCGTTTGCCGATACAGCCCGTCACGGAACATATGAATCCGCTTTTGCCCCAAAATGCTGCGGCCTTGCCAAAATCCATCCAACGCATCATCCAAATGCGGGCGGATGTATTGCTCGTAATGCGCCGGATTGGTATCGCGGTCAGCGTAACCAAAGAAATCGTAGAAGGTGGCGTGATTTGGCAAATGTTTCATTGCTGCCAGCTTCAAGCGCGTCAAGGACAAATGGTAGGGATTCAGGTCAATCGCGGTGATATGCGCAGGGCTTGCGGTCAAGTAATTCAACACGTTACAGCCGCCCGAAGCAATTGTCAGTACGCGGCTTTCCGAAGTCAGTTGCAAGGCTTGCATGTCAACCGTGGGGTCTTCCCAAATCTGGTTGTAAATGAAGCTATTGAACCAAAAACTGAACAAACGTTGCTGCATCCCCATCAAGGACGTGGGGGCATGTTGATGCACAGCATCGCGCATTGCGTCGGAAATACCTGCCATGAAACTCTCGCTAACAAAATCTAATCGTGGGCTTGAGGCTAAGGCTTGGGAATGACGGCAAAATGACGGTTATATGATGGTTGTGTTATGGGTTTCGCATCAGCGGGGATGTGCTAACAGCAACTCGTGCCCCCGCAACCGCTTTGAAGATTTGCAACCACTCGCTTCATTGCTGACGGATGCGGTTAGACAGGCGCGAATGCCTCCACAATCTGCAACAGCTCCTTCGTAATCACGATGAGTTCCTGCGACAGTTGCGGGGTAATGTCTAACTGGCCTTCGTATTCCGCTAGATTTCTCAGTTTGTGGCACTTATCCAGCACACACCATTTTCACCTTTTATCCAGAGTTTGGGCTGTGCCAAAACGCGGGTGATGAATGCGTTATTGCCGTGCAGTTTATCGCGGATTTGTTGGGCGGTGTAGATGGTCGGGTTAATCGGTCTGCCCACAGTGGGTTCTGCTTCAATCAGGGCGGTCATGAGGGTGGCGTAGGGCAATGTGTCGCTGATCACCATCAGGTCGATGTCGCTGCTGGCGGTGTCTTGTTGTTTGGCAACTGAGCCGTAGATGAAGGCTTGCTCAATCTGCGCATCCAGCGGTAGCAGGGCTGTTTTGATCACGTCGGCAATGCCAAAGGTTTTGCGGGTGATGCCGAGCAATTCGCTGTAAATGGGGCTGTCCGGGTTGGCTTGGTAGTGGTTCTGGTTGCCGATGCGTTTGATGGTGAGCAAGCCAGCGGCGGTCATCCGCTCCAGTTCGCGCTTGACCGTGCCTTTGCCGATATTCGCCAGCCGCACGATTTCATTCAGGTAAAAGCTCTGATCCGGCTTGCCGAAGAGCGTGGCTAATACACGCTGCTGGGTTTTGGTGAACAAGGCATCGGCGATGCTGGTGGTATTCATGATATTCATCCGAAAAAGTCCCTTAGTGGGTACTATAGGTCTTGAATTGGGACTTTTCAATGGGAGTGTAGCGCAACGATACCTACCGAAAAACAATCATTCGTGATTTGCGAATAGCGAATGGTATTTGGAGGGCGGAATCAGCCGTGCGCTACCTCATTCAACGCTTCGGTAATCACTTCTTCGCTGACACCGTGGCGTTTCAGGCTGGATAGCAATCCCGATTTGCCAGAGTAGGATAGGTTGTAAATGGGGCTGCTTACATACATTTAACCTTCCTGCAAAATAACCGTCATTCCCCTGTCACACACCTTTCATAAGCTGGCGCGATATTATGAAAGGAGTGCAACCTATGACCGCCGCTATTCACCACGACAGCCACCAAAACTTACGCCCGCATCTGCCGCAATTGCGGGTAGAACTCGCTGCCACCCCCGCTGATGTGTACGCATCGCAACGCCTGCGCTATGAAATCTTCGCTAAAGAGCAAGGCGCACAGCTAGAAAGTGCCAGTGAAGGCATCGACCGTGACCATTACGACGACTACTGCCATCATTTGCTGGTGCGTCGCACGGATAATAATGCAGTGGTTGGTTCCACCCGCATTCTCACCACCCCGAATGCGCGGAAAGCGGGCAGCTTTTACTCCGAAAATGAATTCGACCTGCGCGGCCTGTTCCCGCAACTCAAAGGCAACGCCATTGAAATCGGGCGCACCTGCATTCACCCCGACTTCCGCAATGGCGCGGGCATCGGCATGTTGTGGTTAGGGTTGGCGCAATTCATGGAAATGCACCGTGTCGACTTCATGTTCGGTTGTGCCAGCATCAGCATGAACGACGGCGGTGCGCAAGCCTCAGCGATTATGCAGGAAGCCCGTGCCAACAACATCGCCCCCGCCGAACTGCGCGTCAAACCTTTAATGCATTTACTGCCCACGCAACCCGCTGCTAAAGTGAATATGCCACCACTGCTGAAAGCCTACCTGAAACTCGGTGCGTGGGTAGCGGGCGAACCGTGCCTCGACCCTGATTTCAACGTCGCTGATATTTTCATCCTGCTGGACGTGAACAATCTCAATACCCGTTATCACCGCCATTTTGTGCAAGGCAGTTTGCAACGCCGTCCGGTAAGCGACGTGGGTTTATTACAAGCTGCATAAAAGCATTATCAGTTTGTAATAATACTGTCATATTACGCGCCTACAATCCGAGCCGCGATCTTTCAACCTGACCGAACAGTCCCAATCAGGAGTTTTCATGAGTACCTTGGGTATCTTGCTGACGCTAACGGTGTTAGCGGCATTCAGCTATTACATCGGCCGCAAACGCTCTCTCGCACTCGCCACCCCGGTGAAGCGTGGCGGTAATGACCTGCATTCCTTGCCTAGTTACTACGGGTATCTGGTGGTGATCTGGGCGATTGTTCCTGCTTTGTTGGTGTTTGTATTGTGGTCAAGTTTGGAAAAGCCGCTGTTAACCTCCAGCATAATGTCGCACTTGCCTACGGAATATCAGGGTAAATCGGCTGATGAGCTGAGTCTTGTCACCAACCGTATCCACAATCTGGCAAATGACCCAGCGCAACTGGCGACGGCTGACCCCACACTCAAAGCAGCCGCTGAGGAATATCAGCAAATGCAATCCCTGAGCAATACCATCAAAACGGTGCTAGTGCTGGCGTTAGCGATTGCAGGGATATTCATTGGCTTGCGTTACGTCAAACCCAAAACCCGCGCGCGTAATCAGGTGGAACGGGTGGTGCAGTACATTATGATTGGCTGCGCCTCCATCGCGATTTTGACCACGGTGGGGATTGTGTTCTCGGTCTTGTTTGAATCGATTCGCTTTTTTGGACACGTCAATATTTTTGACTTTATCTTCGGCACACACTGGAGTCCGCAAACCGCGCTGCGGGCAGACCAAGCGGGCAGTTCTGGGGCATTCGGTGCGGTTCCTTTATTCGTTGGTACGTTGCTGATCTCCTCCATCGCTTTACTGATTGCAGTTCCCTTGGGTTTGATGTCGGCGATTTACTTATCCGAATACGCCAGCCCCATGATGCGGGCTTACGCAAAACCTGCGATGGAAATTCTGGCTGGTATTCCAACCGTGGTTTACGGCTTCTTTGCCGCACTAACGGTTGCCCCGATGATTCGCGGACTCGGTGAAAGCGTGGGTTTAAGCGTGGCCTCGGAAAGTGCCTTAGCCGCTGGCATTGTAATGGGCGTAATGATCATCCCGTTCATGTCCTCTTTGTCTGACGACATTATCAATGCAGTGCCGCAGGCCATGCGCGACGGCTCTTATGGCATGGGTGCTACCAAGTCGGAAACCATCAAGCAAGTCGTGTTACCGGCAGCGTTACCGGGGATTGTGGGCGCGTTTTTGTTAGCGGCTTCGCGGGCTATCGGTGAAACCATGATTGTGGTGATGGCGGCTGGTTTGGCGGCTAATATTTCCTTCAACCCCTTGGATGCTGTTACCACGATTACGGTGCAGATTGTGACCTTGCTGAAAGGCGACCAAGAATTTGACAGTGCGAAAACCTTGGCGGCCTTTGCCCTTGGCTTGAGCCTGTTTATTATCACTCTGATTCTTAACGTGCTTGCGTTGCATATTGTGCGCAAATACCGTGAACAATACGATTAACCGGAGGCTGTATGAGTACCACCAATACTGAAAAAGTTAAGGCCACATTGGCTAAGCGGTACGCACGGGAAAAACGTTTCCGCGCCTACGGTTTTATCTCGATTGCTTTGAGCATTATGTTTTTGGCGATTTTATTGCTGGATATTTTCAGCAAAGGCTTGCCTGCGTTCACTAGTACTTACATTAAGTTGGATGTGGTGTTGGATGCGCCAACCCTTGGGCTGGAGGCGAACCCTACGCAGGAACAATTGAATGCGGCGAATTACAACAAAGCCATCAATACCAGTTTAGAGACGCTATTCCCCGGTGTAGAAGAGCGTAAGCAAAAGAAAGCCCTGAAAGCGATGATTAGTGATGCGGCTGGATACACCCTGCGTGATCAAGTGGTAGCTGATCCCAGTTTGATTGGCACGACGCAATCGCTGTGGTTGCTGGCAGATGATGAAATCGACGTATTCCACAAAGGTGGGGTAGACCGCGCTTTGCCAGAAGCCGACCGCCGCATCAAGGATTTCCAGCTCACTTGGTTGGATAAACTGGAAGCCGAAGACCGTATTGAAAGCCAGTTCAATACCATTTTCTTTACGCACGGTGATTCGCGTGAACCGGAACAGGCGGGGATTATGAGTGCTTTAATCGGCTCGATCTACACCATGCTGGTAACACTATTACTATCCTTCCCGATTGGGGTAGCTGCGGCGATTTATCTGGAAGAGTTTGCACCCAAGAATAATTTCTGGGTGGATTTGATCGAGGTCAATATCAATAACCTCGCAGCCGTACCGTCGATTGTCTTCGGTTTGCTGGGGTTAGCGGTGTTTATCCAGTTCTTTGGCTCACCACGTTCCGCGCCACTAACGGGCGGTTTAGTCATGACCTTGCTGGTGTTACCGACCATTATTATTGCCTCGCGTGCCGCATTGCGGGCTGTGCCACCCTCCATTCGTGAAGGCGCACTGGGCTTGGGTGCATCCAAAACGCAATCGGTATTCCAAAACGTGTTGCCACTGGCGATGCCCGGTATTATGACTGGCGCAATCATCGGCATGGCGCACGCCTTGGGGGAAACCGCCCCGCTGCTGATGATCGGCATGGTGGCTTTCATTATGGATGTGCCTAGCGGTGTGACCTCCCCCGCTGCGGCCTTACCCGTGCAGATTTTCCTTTGGTCAGACAGCCCGGAACGTGCCTTTATGGAACGCACCTCGGCTGCCATTATCGTGCTGCTTGCTTTCCTGATTCTGATGAATTTGCTGGCAGTCATTCTCCGCAAGCGATTTGAGAGACGGTGGTAAGACCTAATCACTGCATTCATGGTGCATGACTATTAACCTGAACTCTTTTACCCTTTAACATGCGAAGGTAAATCTAATGACTGAAGCGACCATTGACATGACAACGACAACCGTACCTAAAGCTCATACTGCCACCAGTGGCGGACGCGAAGAATTTGCCCACACCATTAACGGCACCATTGGTAAGCCGTATCTGGATGGCAAAGACGCGAAATTTTTCTGCCGTGGCGTAAACGTATTTTACGCAGGCGCGAAACAAGCGATTTTCGATGTGAGCATGGACATCGGGCGCAATGAAGTAATCGCCATGATCGGCCCGTCTGGCTGCGGCAAATCCACCTTCCTGCGTTGCTTAAACCGTATGAATGACACCATTGCAGGCTGTAAAGTCACGGGTGACATCAAACTTGACGGTGAAGACATCCACGACAAAGAGCAAGACCCGGTATTGCTCCGCGCCCGTGTTGGCATGGTATTCCAAAAGCCGAACCCGTTCCCGAAATCCATCTACGACAACGTAGCGTATGGCCCGCGCCTGCACGGTCTGGCAGCCAATCGTGCCGAACTGGATGATATTGTGGAACAAAGCTTAATCAAAGCCGGTTTGTTCAAGGAAGTTAAAGACCGCCTGTTATCACCTGGCACTGGGCTTTCCGGTGGTCAGCAGCAACGTCTGTGCATTGCGCGTACCATCGCCGTCAGCCCGGAAGTGATCCTGATGGACGAACCAACGTCCGCGCTTGACCCGATTGCAACCGCGACTATCGAAGAATTGATTGACGAATTACGGGCAAGCTTTACTATTTGCATCGTAACCCACTCGATGCAACAAGCCGCGCGGATTTCGCAACGCACCGCTTACTTCCACATGGGTTATCTGGTTGAATTGAACGACACCAAAACCGTGTTCACCAACCCGCAACATCAATTAACTGAAAACTACATCACAGGCCGCTTCGGCTAAAGGCGGTACGGGGTATGGAAAAGATGAACACAACACAACATACGTCTCAAAAATACAATCACGAGCTGGAAGAAGCCCGTAGCAAATTGATGACAATGGGCGGCTTGGTCGAAGCGCAAGTCACCAATGCCATCAAAGCCTTGCTGGATCGTGACAGTGCTTTAGGTGAAAAAGTCGCGTATTCCGACCATGAAATCAACGCAATGGAAGTCGCCCTCGATGAACATTGCGCCGAAATCATTGCACGTCGTCAACCTACCGCCAGCGATTTACGCTTGCTGATCACCATTATCAAAGTCATTACTGACCTTGAGCGCATTGGTGACGAAGCCGAAAAAGTCGGGCGTTACGCAGTGGAAATGACAGAATCCGCTACCTACGGCGACTTGCACAATTCCTTGCGTCACTTGGGCGAACACGTCAAGGTCATGTTGGGCGATACACTGGATGCATTGGCGCGTTTGGACGTTGCCCAAGCCATGCAAGTGGTGAAAAACGACCAGCAAGTGGATGACGAATTCGATTCCATTACGCGCCAGCTCTACACCCGCATGTTGGAAGACCCGCGCTATATCAAAGACAGTCTGAACGTCACCTGGTGTGCGCGGTCACTGGAACGGGTCGGTGATCACTGCAAAAACATTTGCGAATACGTGATTTATCTGGTGAAAGGCAAAGATGTGCGCCACACCAATTTAGAAAGCATCCGCGAAGCGTTGTTGGGTGAGTAAGAAACGCATTCTGTGCATTGAGGATGAAGCCGCCATCCGGGGCATGATCCGCTTTTCGCTGGAGCGCGAAGGCTATTTGGTGATGGAAGCCGCTGATGCACGGGCGGCACGTGATCTGGCAGCAGACCAGTTACCCGACTTAATGTTGGTGGATTGGATGCTGCCGGATCTTTCCGGCCCCGAACTCATTCGGCGGTTTCGCAGTGACCCGCTGACCCGTGACATTCCGATCATTATGCTGACCGCCAAAAGCGAAGAGGATGACATGATCCACGGGCTGGATGCGGGTGCGGATGATTACCTGATCAAACCCGTGTCGCTCAAGTCCCTGAGTGCACGAATCAAAGCTCTGTTGCGCCGTACCGACGGTTTCGACGAGCTGCGGGTGATCAACGCCGGACGCTTGCAACTCAACCAAGATGCTCACCAATTGCGCATTGACGGCGCACCTGTGCATCTCGGCACGACCGAATACCGCCTGCTAGAATTTTTCATGCAGCACCCCGAAAAAGTCTATTCCCGCGCTCAATTGCTGGATTTTGTGTGGGGTCAAAATACCTATATCGAAGAACGCACCGTTGATGTGCATGTGCTACGCTTGCGCAAAACCTTGAAGACCTACGCCGCCGATAATGTGATTCAAACCATTCGGGGCGCAGGCTATTTGTTTAGTGCTACCGAAACAACAGGTGAATAATGGTCGTGGATTATTGGAGCGTCGAGCGTTACCGCTTTGGCCTAGTGATTGGCTGTGGTGCATTAGTCGCGTGGTTTACCCCCTACCCTTTAGTCATTATGTTGCTGGTATTGCTGGGCTATATCGGCTGGATGTTGCAGAAACTGTATCAACTGCAACGTTGGCTTACCAATGGGCAAAAGCCCGAAGAAATGCCGGATAGCGATGGCGCGTGGGAACAAATTGCTTACCTGTTCCACAAGTCGCAGCAAAAAAGTGCTGAACGTAAACGCAAACAACAGGAATTGCTTACCCGCTTTGATAATGTGCTGTCGGCGTTGCCGGATGCCGCCGTGTTGCTGGATGCCGACAATCACATTCAGTGGGCGAACAAATCCGCCGCTAAATTATTAGGCGTACAAGATGCTGCCGACCGTGGCAAACGCATTGACACGCTGTTGCGCAACCCGGATTTGCACAAATTGCTGGAAGAAAACAGCGAACGCAAAGTCACGCTTCCCTCGCCACGTAATAGTAACCTGACCTTACGGGCGCGGTTATTACCGTTGCAAGGCGGCTCCCGTGTATTAAGTGTGCGCGACATTAGCGAAGGCGTGCAATTGCAGAAAACCCGTAAAGCGTTCATTGCCAACGCTTCCCATGAATTACGTACCCCGCTGACGGTGCTAACCGGCTACATAGAGCTGTTTGAACAAGACCCGGAATTGCCGGAGTATTTACTCGGCCCCTTGCAGCAATCCCGCGAACAAGCCGCCCGAATGCAGCAAATCATCAGCGACATGCTGGCCTTGTCACGACTGGAAAGTCAGGAAACCACTCCGCTGATGGGCAACCGGATTGATGTACCGGCGATGCTGGAAAGCAGCATTCAAGCCATCCGCGATACTTTGGCAAGCGATACGCACCATTTGGAAACCCAAATCGAACCCGATTTATGCGTATGCGGCTCGGAAAAGGACATTAACAGCGTCATTACCAACTTGCTGGCAAATGCGGTGAAACATACCCCAGTCGGCACAACCATCCGCATTCATTGGGAAAGCACTGACGATGGGCAGGCGTGTTTGAGCATTATCGACAACGGCCCCGGCATTCCTGAAAAGCACTTGCCGCATTTGACCGAACGCTTTTACCGCGTGGATGAAGGGCGTTCGCGTGCCAGCGGTGGCACGGGTTTGGGGTTAGCGATTGTGAAACATGTGATGCAATGGCATAACGGCAAGCTGGCGATTACCAGCAAGCCGGGAAATACAGAGTTTAAGGCGTGTTTTCCGGCGAAACGGGTGTTGGATTAAACGACTCTCTCCGCCAGCCACCGCACTAACATCGCCCGCAATTGCGCCACATCAAACGGTTTCGCCAAATAATCGCTCATCCCACTGGCGAGGCAATGTTCACGGATTGTGGTCGAAGCATGAGCGGTCATCGCAATAATCGGCAAAGTTTGCCAACGCGGATTAGTCCGCAATTGACGGGTCAAGGCATCGCCCGTCATCCCCGGCATCTCAATATCCATTAACACCAGATCGAAGGTATTCGCCATCAATGCTGTCCGCGCTTGCGTAGCATTTTCCGCACGTTCGGTAACACAACCAAAAATGCGCAACAACTCTGTGCTGATCATCAGGTTTAATTCATCATCATCCACCACCAGAATCCTCGCGCCCTTGAGCAACGCCTTCGTGTCATCAGTGGCATGGCTTGGCTGTGTATCGGGCAACAGCGTAGAGGCAGCTTCACACTCAAAATCCGCACTGAAAGCGAATTCACTGCCCACGCCGGGAATGCTTTCCACGCTAATCGCGCCGCCCATCAACTCCACCAAATGGCGGCTGATGGATAAGCCCAAGCCCGCGCCTTTCACCGCTTCATGTTCGCCGGAATCAATCCGCACGAATGGCTCAAACAAGCTCTCACGCTGATTCGCCGGAATCCCGATCCCCGTATCCCGCACACTGAAGTGCAACCGAACTTTAGCCGCTGTGTGCGCTTGCAAGCTCACATGCAAAGAAATGCTGCCCTTATTGGTAAATTTAACCGCATTAATCAGCAAATTATTCAGCACTTGGCTCAAACGCAGCGGATCACCCACCAACACCGCCGGAATAGCGTCTTGCACCTCTAAACGAAACGCCAAGCCCTTGCCCGCAATAGGTTCTTGCACAATGTGCTGGACACTTTGCAGAATCCCGCGCACATTGAACGGTACTGGACGTAACACCACCTCCCCCGCTTCGATGCAGGAAAAATCCATCACATCTTCCACAATTCCCAGCAATAAGCGTGAGGAGCTATGCAGTTTTTCCGCGTAATCCCGCTGCTTACCCTGCAAACTTTCCTGTTGCAGCAATTGCGCCAAACCCGTGACTGCATTCAACGGCGTGCGGATTTCATGGCTGATATTGGCTAGGAAAATGGATTTGGCACGAGTCGCTGCATCGGCTTGTTCCTTAGCTTGCTGCAATTTCTGCTGAACATCGACCTGTGAGGTAATGTCCATGATCAAACCATCCAGCATCAGCGGCACACCATCTCCCGACCACTCCACACAGTGACCTTGATCCCACACCCAACGCCATGAACCATCATAATGCTTCATTCGATAATTCACACCGAATGACTGCCGCTGCGTAACAGCTACGGTGATTTCGTCCCACACATGTTGTTGGTCTTCGGGATGTATAAAGTCATTGAGTGCTACCCCTTTCTTTCCTTGCAAGTAATTAGCAGGACAACCGATAAGTGCCTCACACCCATCGCTGACAAACTCCATCGTCCATTCGCGATCATAGCGGCAACGGTAGGCCATTCCCGGTAGATTACTAATCAAGCTTTGCAAGGAACGCTGGCTTTCCTGCAATAAAAGCTCAATTTCTGCCTGAGCTTGTGTGGTCTGTTGTAACAGGGTGTTTTTCTCATGCAAACGCCCATTTACCCACGCCACTAAACCACTACCGACAAAGCCCAACAGTGCAACCACCCCAAACCCGCCGAGTATCCACCACAACCAGCGATAATCAGGTTTTTGATCAGGGTCATAGATAAAGCCATACAATTTGCTGGTGTCTTTGACCATCCCCAACTTGACGAAGGTATCCGCCATGCGCAGCCAGCGTTCCGAATTCATGTGACCGATTTTGACAATATCCGGCTTCACCAACTCGTGGATACGCGCCGCTTCAAACTGCAACGCCTCACGGTTCAACTGCGGGTAATGTTTCAGCAAAACCGTGATCACATCATTGGGATTTTCCAGCGCGTATTGCCAACCGCGCACCACCGCACGGCGTAACGCCGCCACTTGCGCGGGATGTTCTTCTAGGTGGCGTTCACTGGTAAACAAAGTATCGCCGTAAAAATCCACCCCGTAAGTGATTGGCTGGATATAGTGAATGTCGCGCCCCGCCTGCTTATTGAAGAAAGGCTCACTGGTCATATAACCGTAATCCGCATCCACCTGCCCGGACAGCAACGCGTCCATGCCCGGTCGATTCGGTTGCAATGCCAGCGCATCCAACGCCACCCCTTCGTTCACAAACATTGCGGCGATTTCCACAATCGGCTGCCCGCCGACCTGCATTCCAATGCGTTTGTAGGCTAAATCGTGCGGGGTGCGCAAACCTGCTTTGCCCTCGGTCATTAACATCGCGGGCGAATGCTGGAAAATACTCGCCAACGCCACCACCGGCTTGCCTTGCAAACGGTAGTACACCAATTCCCCCGCCTCAATCGCGTAGTCCGCCCGACCTTCCAACACCTCAATCAGCGGCGCAATGTCCGAACCACCAGGCAATAAGGTGACATCCAGCCCCTCCTCACGGAAAAAGCCGTATTCCAGCGCGGCATAATACCCCGCAAACTGGAACTGCGGCTGCCACTTCAATTGCACGATAACGGGTTCTAAAGGCGGTGCGGAAGCACCTACAGGCGAGAGCAACAAAGACAAGCAAGCCAGCAACGCCCAGCGACAAATCGCTAGGCTCGCTGGCTTGAACGATGAAATGTTCTTAAACAAATATCCCACGCAATAAATAGAAGAACATCACTGATAGTAACGCACCCGCAGGCAAAGTGACTACCCATGACATGAAAATACCGCCAACCACACGCAAATCAATGGCCGCAATGCCTCGCGCAAAGCCTACGCCCAGAATTGCCCCCACCAAGGTATGCGTGGTAGATACCGGAATCCCCGTATAGGAAGCCATAACAACCGTCATTGCTGTAGAAATTTCCGCCGAAAAACCCCGGCTAGGTGTCAATTCCGTAATATCATGCCCCACGGTTTCGATAACTTTGTAGCCGTAAGTCGCCAAACCAATGACAATACCGATAGCACCTACTAACAATACCCACGGTGGCACATTCGCTTTTGCTGCCATTGTGCCGCTTTGTGCCACATCAATCACCGCTGCCATTGGCCCTACGGCGTTGGCTACGTCGTTTGAACCGTGCGCAAATGCCATTGCCGAAGCGGTGAACACCATCAATACCGCGAATATTTTTTCCACATTCGCATAATGGAAACGCTTTTCCGCCTGTTGGTCAAACTTGACTTTACTGATCAGAATACGCCCAACCAAAGCAATCGCAGCACCAATCGCCACCGCGAGAACGAATTCCATGCTTTCGCTCAAATCCAAGCCAACGTGCTTCAAACCTTTTTTGGTGGTCAGCAATGACAGTACAAAACCCACTAAAAACAGATAGAAAGGCCCGTATTTAATCGCATTTTGCAATGGATTTTTGGTATTCATCACTAGCTTTTGAATGCTCATGAAGATCAAAAAAGCCACCACACCCGCAATTACCGGAGAAAAGACCCAGCTCACGGCGGTTGTCCCCACGGTGCTCCAGTTGACAGCATCAACGCCGACACCAACGGCAGCAAAACCCACAATCGCGCCCACGATACTGTGCGTGGTAGAAACCGGCCAACCGCGCATGGAAGCAATCAACAACCACGTACCCGCTGCCAGCAAGGATGCCAACATCCCCCACACCAACATTTCCGGGTTGGCATCAAAGGCACTCATATCCACCAAACCTTTACGGATGGTTTCGGTCACTTGCCCGCCCGCCAGATACGCGCCTGCAAACTCAAAAATCGCGGCAAGGATCAACGCCTGCTTAATCGTAATTGCTTTCGAGCCAACCGAAGTCGCCATCGCATTGGCAACGTCATTCGCCCCAATCCCCCACGCCATGAAAATCCCAAAAACAGCAGCGAGGGTGATATACACCATTGTGGTATCAGTAAAAAATTCCATGCCAATTCCCCTTTAACGTGCCAGCATCAGTTGTAAACGGCTACCCACACGTTGGGCATCATCAGCGACCCGCCCAGTCCACTCGATCAGGCGGTAAGTAAACATCACGTCGGTAGCTCGCAAACTATCTTCCAACGTAAACAATATGTTGCGTAATTCAATCTGGAACTCATCCGTCTCATGTTCAATGCGGCTCAATTCCTTGAGCATCTCCTCAACGTGCTCAACTTCCATGCCCCTAAAGCCGGTTTCCACCAACTCATCCAACTCATTGATCACCTCAAGAGCCTGCTTCACCGCTGCCACGCAACGTTGGGTATATTGCAAAAACAGCTCGCGCATGTTTTCCGGCAAACGCATTTTGCGCCCTACCACCATGCCTGCAATATCCTTGGCTTGATTGATGATCTGATCCTGCATCCACAATACGTCCAGCAAATCACGGCGATCTACCGGCATGAAAAAGCCGCGCGGCAAGTTGTGGCGCAAATCCTTTTTCATGTCGTCGGCGAGATGTTCGCTTTCAACGATAGCTTGATGTGCGGCGGTAATTTGCTGCTCATCGTCGCTATTCATCCCCTCTGCCAACATGACTAAATGCTTGATTCCTTTATAAACACAATACATGTGTTCCTGAAGGGGGCGAATCGGCGATTTACCGAACAAGCCCGCAATGTGGTTCCTAGGCATGACACTTACCTTTTCAAAGCTAGAAAAAAACCGGGATAGTATGAAGCCCTAGCTGCACAAGTAAAGGGCAAAGATGACAATTTGATTAAAAAATTCAAGACTCTAGCCAAGCTACCACCGGATAAACGGTAGGGTAGCTTGGCTAGTTAGTAACGTGCATTGGAGCGGGTTAACCCACCCACTTCCGCGCATTGCGGAACATCCGCAGCCACGCGCCGTCTTCGCCCCATTCCTGCGGCAACCACGAGTGTTGCACCGCACGGAATAAGCGTTCAGGGTGCGGCATCATAATCGTGAAACGCCCGTCAGCCGTGGTAACGCCCGTGATACCCAGTGGTGAACCGTTAGGGTTTTCAGGGTAATGTTCAGTCGCATGGCAGTAATTATCCACGTAACGCAACCCAACCAAACCTTCAGCCAACACATCAGCCGCTGCCACACCACCGTCGAATACCGCACGCCCTTCGCCATGCGCCACCGCGATAGGCAACACCGAACCCGCCATGCCCAGCAAGAACAATGACGGTGATTCCAACACCTCAACAGCAGCGTAACGTGCTTCAAATTGCTCGGAACGGTTACGGTAAAAACGAGGCCAGTGTGCCGCGCCGGGGATCATGTCACGCAATTGCGAGAACATTTGACAGCCGTTGCACACACCCAAGCCGAACGCATCTTGCCGCTCGAAAAAGGCCGCGAATTCGTCACTGGCACGCGGATTCATCAGGATGGTTTTTGCCCAGCCGCCGCCCGCGCCCAATACGTCACCGTAAGAGAAGCCACCGCACGCTACCAAGCCTTTCACGGTTTTCAGGCTCACCCGCCCGCTAATAATGTCGGTCATGTGTACGTCGATGGTTTTAAAGCCTGCGCGGTCAAACGCCGCCGCCATTTCCACCTGCCCATTAACACCTTGTTCGCGCAAAATCGCCATCGTCGGGCGCACACCCGTTCTAATGTAAGGCGCGGCAATATTATCATCTGGGTCAAAAGTGCGATGCACTGGCAAACCGGGGTCTTGCGCATCCGCTAACCGCTCGAACTCCTGTGCGGCACAATCGGCATTATCACGTAACGCCTGCATCTGGTAGCTGGTTTCAGCCCAGATCTGCTGCAAACTTGCCCGCGCAGCACTAAACACCGTTTCATGCCCAAAGGTCAGCACCAATTCGTCGCTGTCGTTGAGTTCACCAATAACGTGGGTGCAATGCGCTAAACCAGCTTCGCGGAAAGCCTCTAACACCGCATCCGTATCGCAATGGCGCACTTGCAGCACTGCACCGAGTTCTTCGTTGAACAAAATGGGCAACAAATCCGCGCCAATATCACCCAAACGTGCGGTAATCCCGCTATGCCCTGCGAAACTCATTTCCGCCAATACCGCCAGCAAACCGCCATCGGAACGGTCGTGATACGCCAGCAACAACTCGTCACTCAGCAAATCCTGCACCGTCTCAAAGAACGCTTTTAACGCATCCGGGTTATCCACATCCGGGGCGTAATGCCCGACTTGCCCGTACACCTGCGCCAACGCCGAAGCCGCCAAGCGGTTACGACCTTTGCCCAAATCCACCAGCAATAAATCGGTATCACCCACATCGGTACGCACTGCCGGAGTCAAGGTTTTGCGAATGTCCTGCACTGGCGAAAACGCAGTCACGATCAGCGACAAGGGTGCAACCATTTCGCGATTTTCACCGTCTTGCTGCCACACGGTTTTCATTGACAGCGAGTCTTTACCCACCGGAATCGCCAAACCTAAACGCGGGCATAATTCTTCGCCGACAGCTTTTACGGTGTCGAACAAGGCCGCATCTTCACCGGGATAACCTGCCGCCGCCATCCAGTTAGCCGACAATCGAATGTGGCGAATGTCAGCAATATCTGCCGCTGCAATATTGGTGAGTGCTTCCCCAATCGCCATGCGCCCGGAGGCTGCCGGATTCACCAGCGCAATCGGGGTGCGTTCGCCCATTGCCATTGCTTCGCCGAAATTAGTGGTGTAATCGCTGGACGTTACCGCTACATCTGCCACCGGCACTTGCCATGCGCCAACCATTTGATCGCGCACCACCATGCCCGTTACGCTGCGGTCGCCGATGGTGATTAAAAACGCTTTGGACGCAACCGTTGGCAAACGCAAGACGCGCTCCACAGCTTCCGTCAGCACGATATTGCTCAAATCCAAATCAGGCTTATGGAAGGTTTGATGATGCACATCGCGCAACATTTTCGGCGGTTTACCCAGCAAGACGTTCATCGGTAAATTGACCGGATTGTTGTCAAACAGCGAGTCACCCACCAGTAATTGCTGTTCCACCGTCGCCGCGCCCACCACGGCATACACCGCGCGTTCACGCTCACATAACGCTCGGAAGGTTTCCAATCGGTCTTCGGCAATCGCCAACACATAACGTTCCTGCGCTTCGTTGCACCAGATTTCCATCGGAGCCATGCCCGGTTCATCGTTTGGTACGGTGCGCAATTCAAAGCGTCCGCCGCGTCCGGCATCGTTAATGATTTCAGGAATCGCGTTGGAAATGCCACCCGCGCCCACGTCATGAATCGACAGAATCGGGTTTTCCGCACCCAAGGCCACGCAACGATCAATCACTTCCTGACAACGGCGTTGCATTTCCGGGTTGCCGCGTTGCACTGAGGCAAAGTCGAGATTTTCAGCACTCGTGCCGCTCGCCATTGACGAAGCCGCACCGCCGCCCAAACCGATTAACATCGCTGGCCCGCCCAATACCACAATTGGTGTGCCTTCTGGCAGCGGATTTTTGTTGATGTTTTGTTCGCGGATATTGCCCATGCCACCAGCAATCATGATTGGCTTGTGGTAGCCGCGCAGCTCCATGCCTTTCGCGCCGGGAGCCTGCATTTCAAAGGTACGGAAATAGCCGGTAATGTTGGGACGACCAAATTCATTGTTAAACGCCGCAGCGCCAATCGGCCCTTCCAGCATAATATCGAGCGCGGAAACGATGCGCCCCGGCTTACCGAAATCGTGTTCCCACGGCTGTCCGTAACCCGGAATCCGTAAATTAGACACCGAGAAACCGCTCAAACCCGCTTTGGGTTTGGAACCGTTGCCGGTCGCGCCTTCGTCACGAATTTCCCCACCCGAACCCGTTGCTGCCCCGGCAAAGGGCGAAATGGCTGTCGGGTGATTGTGGGTTTCCACCTTCATCAGAATGTGAACAGGCTCATTGGTGTAATGGTATTCGCCGGTTTTTACATCCGTCAAAAAGCGCGTCGCCAAAGGCCCTTCAATAACGGAGGCATTGTCATGGTAGGCGGAAAGGATACCTTCGGGCGCGTGCGCGTGGGTATTGCGGATCATGGCAAACAGCGATTTGGGCTGTTCCTTACCGTCAATAATCCAGTCGGCGTTGAAGATTTTGTGGCGGCAATGTTCGGAGTTAGCTTGCGCGAACATCATTAATTCCACGTCACTCGGATTGCGCCCCAGTTCCGCGTAATTTTCTGCCAAATAGTCGATTTCATCGGGGGAAAGTGCCAAACCCCACGCGCTATTCGCACTTGCCAGTGCTGCTTTCGGATCTTCGGAAATATCCACGTAACGCAGCGGCGCAGGTTCCGCTTGGCTAAATAACACCACCGCGTCTTGCTTGTCTGCCAGCACCATTTCAGTCATACGGTCGTGTAAGCGGGCGGCAATCGCGGTTTTTTGCGCATCCGTCAACGCTTCGCTGGTTTGCACATCGTAGGCAATGCCGCGCTCAATGCGCTCCACCGTATTCAAACCGCAGTTGTGCGCAATGTCGGTGGCCTTACTTGACCAAGGCGAAATTGTGCCAGTGCGCGGGGTCACTAAAAACAATGTGCCGCGCACATTATGATCACCCTGCACTTCCTCGTAAGTCAGCAGTGCTTGTAAACGGGCGTGTTCATCCGCCCCCAATTCACAGCGAGTGCGCACGAAATGGACATATTCCGCTTGCACAGCCGTCACGCTAGGCACAACAGTTTGCAAAGCATTCAACAACTTGGCGCGGCGAAAATCAGAAAGAGCAACGCTACCGGAGAGGATCAGCATAGGGGTCAACCAACGGGCAGTTCATCAAGGAGGTTATAATAACGGAAAGTGGGATGGGATTGTAGGCGATTGCCCTGCCAACTGTGGCGGATGCGTCCTCTGATAAATTTGCTCGAAAGACCTACTGTAGCTACAATAGCTACTATCAATACAACTTAGTGAGAAATAACCATGCAATCCATCGGCGCACGTCAGGCCAGTAACCAGCTCGGTTCTGTGCTTGATAAAGTCTGGCAGGGTGAACCGTTCAAAATTACCCGCAACAAACGCGACACTGCCGTTATCCTGTCCATGCGGGATTTTGAAATGCTGGGTGGTGAAACATTCCTGCTCCGCAGGCGGGCAGAAGCCATGCAGCAGGAACGCCAGCAGTTGTTGGCTTCATTGGAAGCTTTGCGAACTGAAGCGGAACAAAGCGGTCTGACCGAATCCGCGCTGGAAGCGATCCTGAATGATAAACCTTGAACGCTGTGTTTGCGACACCAATGTCTTGATCAGCAGCCTGATTTCCCGCTCTAGCCCGCCCGCGAAAATTGTTGATCATATTACCCTGAACGGATTTTTCCTGTTCTCGTCAACCACCTTTGCCGAGTTAGAGGAAGTCATCTGGCGGGAAAAGTTTGACCGCTATTTTTCAACCGAAAAGCGACAGAATTTCCTCAACAACATGCGCAGGGTGGGATTGTTCTATGAAATTGGGGAAACCGTGGAGCTGTGCCGTGACAAAAAAGACAACCCGTTTCTGGATGTGGCGTTAGCAGGCAAAGCCGACTACCTGATAACAGGTGATGCTGACTTGCTGGTGTTGAAACAGATTGGCGACATACAAATCGTGACCTCAACTTTCCTTTTCGCAACTGCGCTTTCCTGACAAATAGTCGATATAATCGGCGTTTTGCTGCTGATGAATACCGTAATGACCGCACGTTTGCACCACAACGAAATCCGTAACCGCTCCCACGCTTTCGTGCAGAAATGGCGCGAAGAAAGCCGTGAGGAAGCCGAAGCAAAATCGTTCTGGGATGCGTTTTTCAGCGTATTCGGCATTGAGCGCAAAGATGTGGCGGTGTTCGAGTGATCGGTTGCGAAGTTGGATACCCGCCAAGGTTTCATCGACTTGTTTTGGAAAGGCGTATTGCTGGTTGAGCACAAATCACGCGGTAAGTCGCTGAATAAAGCCGAGTCACAAGCTTTCGAGTATTACCTTGGCTTGCCGGAAAAGGAAAAGCCGAATTACGTGTTGTTGTCGGATTTTGCGACTTTCCGCTTGTACGATTTACGCCGCAAGCAGGAACACAGTTTCAGCATTGAGCAATTGCCCGAACACATTCACCTATTCGACTTCATGTCCGGTTTGCAATATTACAGTGATGTCGCAGCAGAAACCGCGCTGAATATTCAAGCGGCTGAATTACTGGGAAGCTTACACGACGCGCTGGCAGCATCCGGTTATGGTGGGCATGAGCTGGAAATTTTTCTGGTGCGCATCTTGTTTTGCTTGTTTGCGGAAGATACCGGGATATTCCAACATCACCAATTTATCCATTACTTGCTGAATTTCACAGCGGAAGATGGCTCTGATACGGAAATGCACTTGAGCAAACTGTTTCAGGTATTGGACACCGCATTCACCAAACGCAGCAAAAACCTCACCAAAGAATTGAACGATTTTCCGTATGTGAATGGGCATTTGTTCCGTGAGCGGCTCGACATGCCGTCGTTTGATGCGGTAATGCGCGATGTATTGCTGGATTGTGCGCATTTTGATTGGAGCGGCATTTCACCCGCGATTTTCGGTTCACTGTTTCAGTCGATTATGGATAAGGATGCGCGGCGCAATTTAGGGGCGCATTACACCAGTGAAACGCACATTTTGCGACTGATTAAACCGTTGTTTTTGGATGCGTTGTGGGCGGAATTCCACGCTATCAAGCAAGGTGGTAATCGCGACAAGCGGAAAAAATTGGCGGCATTTCAGCAGCGATTGACGGCGTTGCAGTTTCTTGATCCTGCGTGTGGGTGCGGTAACTTTCTAATCATTACTTACCGCGAATTGCGGCGGCTGGAATTAGCAGTGCTGCAAGCGCAACACGGCGATAAACTCGACACTACCCATATCGGTCTGGATATTACCGTTGAGCCGACCATCAAACTGGAACATTTCCACGGCATTGAAATTGAAGAATGGCCTGCGCGGATTGCCGAAGTCGCGATGTGGTTGACGCAGCACCAGATGAACCGCGAATTTGCACGCCAGTTTGGACGCGAACCGGATTTACTACCGCTCAAAACAGCCGCACACATCGTCAATGACAACTCGCTGCACCTTGATTGGAACAGCGTTGCGCCGCGTGCGTCTCTCGCCCACATCATCGGTAATCCGCCGTTTCGTGGCTCAAAAATGCAGTCAGATGTACAAAAATTGGAACTTGCCACACTGTTTGGAAAAGTACAAAACGCAAAACAATTGGACTACGTGGCCTGCTGGTTCAAAAAATCAGCGGACTTCATTCAAAACACCCGTGTTAGTGTAGCATTTGTCTCAACGAACTCTATCACTCAGGGTGAGCAAGTCGCCCCGTTGTGGCAGCCATTACTCAATATGGGCATCCACATTCATTTTGCCCACCGCACGTTTGCATGGGATTCGGAAGCGCGGGGCAAAGCAGCGGTGCATGTCGTTATCGTCGGTTTTGCCGATTACGACACGGATGGAAAACGCATTTTCGATTACCCCAATATCAAAGACGAACCTATAGAAATCTCCGCAAATAACATTAATCCTTACTTGATCGACGCACCGGATGTTGTCCTAGACAGCCGTAATCAACCGATCGGCAGCATTTCACCGATGTGGTTTGGCAATATGCCATTGGATGGTGGTGGTCTATTGTTATCTCCCATAGAAAAGGCCGAATTATTAGTAAAAGAGCCAAAAGCGGAAAGATGGTTAAAGCCTTGCTTGGGCGCAGATGAGTTTCTCAATGGGAAAGAACGCTGGTGTTTATGGCTGGTTGGCATTGCACCGAACGAATTGCGAGCCATGCCGGAGGTCTTAAAACGGATTGATCAGGTGAAGAAGTTTCGCCTTGCAAGTGTTGCTGCATCAACGCGCATACATGCCGAACGCCCAGCGGAGTTTCGAGATACCCGTTTACCAGAAACCTACATCCTTGTTCCCAGCGTTTCATCCGAGCGGCGCGAATACGTGCCAATGGGCTTTTTTGACAGCAATACCATTTCCACCAATCTGAATTTGATGATTCCTGACGCGAGTTTGTATGAATTCGGCGTGCTGGAATCGACGATGCACATGGCATGGATGCGCACCGTTTGCGGACGACTGAAAAGCGATTACCGTTATTCTGCCAAACTGGTTTACAACAACTTCCCTTGGCCTGATGCCGACGACAAGCACCGCCAAAAAGTCGAAGTAGCGGCTCAAGCTGTGCTGGATGCGCGGAAGAAGTATCCCGCTTCGACACTGGCGGATATGTACGACCCACGTTCCATGCCGCCCGATTTGCGCAAGGCACACAAGGCACTGGATAAAGCAGTGGAGCAAGCGTACCGCAAGGAAAAATTCGCGGATGATATGGAGCGGTTGGGGTATTTGTTTGGGCGGTATCGGGAGTTGGTGGCCGGGTGACGTTATCTGTATGAAAATTCACTATTATGGTAATTCTGTTCAAGTTATTTATTGATATTGGTTGCCAAAGACTACAATATGTAAACCATTAGTTTACAAAACAGTCGTGAATTCACGCATCCACAACGCACGCACGTAGAGACGCAAAATCTTGCGTCTCTACCAAACAAACCGAAACAACACCTCTATCGGCGTGCGCAATACTCAGCCGTTTCCTCCATCGCTACCGGCAGCACTTGCGCCCCCGCTTTAATCACCAGTTCGGCAACGCCCACTTCATTCGCGCCCGCTTTCCAGTTGTAGGTGTAACCCAAGCGTGTCCAAGGGAAACCGTTTTGGGTTTGGTAAGACTGGCTGGTTTGTTTCGCGTACCAAGCGGCGTGGTCGGGTGCGACCGTTTTAGGCAAACTGGCTTCGCAGGTCGTGGCTTGCAAACTCGGATTTGCGCATGGGCGGAATAATGCCGCTGCATCGACTTCGAGCGTGACAAAATGGCGTTTTTCGTCGCGGTTCAGCGGTAAACCCAGCAATTGTTGTACATCGCTCATCACTTTATCGGGCGCGAAACTGCGGCAACGGGTTTGCACGACTTGATCCTGCGTTACCCACACTTCGCCCCATTTGAGCTTGGTCGGTTGCCCCAGCGGGTAACTGTCGGGAAACTTTGTCCAAGTCACTACCCGCACTTTATCGCTGGCAATCGCGGGTAAAGGTTTGACTTCGGTTGGCTCAATAACCGCCGCATCACGGATCGCGGCCTGGTAACGCTGGCTGTCATTGGACGGTGATAGACTCGCACAGCCGGACATAACCATAATGGCTGTAAGTATTAAAGACGCACTCGCAATACGCTTCATAGGTAACTCCCTCCTTATCAGGCTTGGTTATAGCAGGATTATGCAACAACGGCTACACACCTATTGTGAAAGCTGGCAGGCTGGCGGCCTTTCCGTTACCATTTGTTCCTATTCTTACCACTTGCCGAAAGGGATTTATGGACGCACAACCCAAAGACCCGCATACCGTTGTTGTCAGACTACGCGATGCCGAAGGAACTTACACCTGTGATATTCGTGCCGGTAAACATGAAATGGTGGCGGATGAACCTGTTCCCTTAGGTGGTGATGATCTCGGTGCAGCACCCTATCAGTATTTAAAAGCTGCATTGGGCGCGTGTACGGCGATGACTTTACGCATGTACGCCGAGCGCAAGAAATGGCCGTTGCAAGACGCTTGCATTACCCTGAAACACACCCGTGACGCGAATAAGCAAAGCGTGTTTACCCGTGACATTCAGCTCGTGGGTGATTTGACCGCCGAACAGCGCGAAAAATTGCTGGATATTGCTGACCGTTGCCCGGTACATAAAACCTTGAGCAACGGTGTCGCCATCCTCAGTAAACTTGTTGACTAACCTGAAGTATCACCATGTTACAGATATACAATAGCCTGACCCGTCAAAAAGAAGACTTTATTCCGATTACGCCGAAAACCGTGCGCATGTACGTGTGCGGCATGACGGTTTACGATTATTGTCATCTGGGTCATGCCCGCGTCATGGTGGTGTTTGACACGGTTTACCGCTATTTACGCGCCAGCAATTACGCGGTGAATTACGTGCGTAATATTACCGATATTGACGATAAAATCATCCGCCGCGCGGCTGAAAACGGCGAAAGTATTCAAGCCTTAACCCAACGTTTCATCGACGCAATGCACGAGGATGAGGACGCACTAAACGTATTGCGCCCCACCGAAGAGCCGCGTGCCACCGAAACCATTGATGAAATGCTCGACATGATCAATACCTTGATGGGCAAAGGTTACGCTTACCAAGGCAAGAACGGTGACGTGTATTACGACGTATCCAAATTTGAAGGTTACGGTAAATTATCCGGGCGCAAACTCGACGAATTACGTGCTGGCGAGCGCGTGGCGGTGGATGAGGTGAAAGACGATCCGCTTGATTTCGTACTGTGGAAAGCCAGCAAACCGGGCGAACCGGCGTGGGAATCCCCTTGGGGACAAGGCCGCCCAGGTTGGCACATTGAATGTTCCGCGATGTCGAAAACGCGCTTGGGTAGCCATTTTGATATTCACGGTGGCGGCTCGGATTTGCAGTTTCCGCACCACGAAAACGAAATCGCGCAAAGCGAGGCGTGCAATGGACACACTTACGTTAATTACTGGATGCACAACGGTTTCATCCGGGTTAACGATGAGAAAATGTCGAAATCGCTGAATAACTTTTTCACCATTCGCGAAGTCCTGACCCATTACAAAGCGGCGGAAATCCGCTTTTTCATCCTCAATAGCCATTATCGCAGCCAATTGAATTACGGCACAGATCAACTGGATGCGGCGCGTGCGTCATTATCGCGCTTGTACACCGCCATTCGTGGCCTGCCTGAATCTGGCCCTGCGGCTTACACCTATTACGAAACCCGTTTTAACGCCGCAATGGACGACGATTTCAATACGCCCGTTGCAATAGCGATGCTGTTTGAACTCGCGGGCGATATTAATCGCATCCGTAAAACTCAAAGTGATGCCGCCGCCGCGCCTTTAGGTGCTTTGTTGCAAAAACTCGGCGGGATTTTAGGGCTGTTACAGGATGACCCCGAAAGCTGGTTCAAAGGCAAAGCTGCGGCTGATGGTTTGGATGATGCGGCGATTGAAGCTCTGATCCAACAGCGTTTGGACGCACGTAAAGCGAAACAGTGGGCAGAATCTGACCGCATTCGCGACGAACTCAAAGCCCAAGGCGTGATTCTGGAAGATAGCGCGGGCAATACAACATGGAAACGAGCGTAAACATGAATAAAATTACAATTATTGGAGCGGGTTTTGCCGCACTGAGTGCTGTGCGTCAATTACGCAAGCAGAATCGCGATGTGGAAATTACCGTAATTGCGCCGCGTGCAGAACTGCATTACCTGCCGGGGATTATCTGGATTCCCAATGGCTTGCGCACCCGCGAAGACTTAACCATTGATCTGGCGAATTTTTTCCAGCGCATGAATGTCAAATTCCACCAAGGCAATGTCACGGGTTTGCGTGATGCCGGGCGTATTGTGGAAACCGACAACGGCGAAGTCAGCAACGACGGTTTGATTATTGCTTCTGGCGGACGTTTCATCAAAAAACTGCCGGGTATCGAACACGCGATTACCCCATGCGAAGGTATTAGTGCTGCTGAAAAAATCCGTGACCGGCTCCAAGCCATGCAAGGCGGCACGATTGCGATTGGGTTTGCAGGCAACCCCAACGAACCCAGCGCGATGCGTGGCGGCCCGATGTTCGAGTTTTTGTTCGGCATTGACACCTTGTTACGCCAGCAAAACCGCCGTGATAAGTTCAACTTGGTATTTTTCAGCCCCGCACCCCAACCCGGCAATCGTTTAGGCCCCAAAGCCATGTCCGGTTTGCTATCTGAAATGGGTAAGCGCGGTATCGAAACTCACCTCGGTCACAAAATGAAAGGCTTTACCGCCGAGAAAGTGACCACAGAAGGCGGCGAATTTAACGCAGATTTGATCCTGTTTATGCCGGGAATGACAGGTAATTTGTGGTTTGATAACACCACGTTGCCACGTTCCGCCGGGGGTTTGCTGAAAGCGAATCAGCATTGCAAGGTCGAAGGTTGGGATAAGGTTTACGTGGCGGGCGACTCTGGCAGTTTCCCCGGCCCCGACTGGATGCCTAAACAAGCGCACATGGCGGACTTACAAGCAGAAGCGGCGGCGAAAAACCTGTTGGCTGATCTGTGTGGTGGTCTTGGTGACGCAACCTTTAAAGTTGAACTGATCTGCATCGTGGATTCCGTCGACAAGGGAACCCTAGTAGCACGCACCGAAAAACGTTCCATTGTGTTACCCGCGTGTCGCGTGTTCCACTGGATGAAGCGTGGCTTTGAATGGTGGTATTTACGTCAATATCGTTAACAGCGGCATAACTCAGCAGACATTGTGCAAACAATGGGGAAACATTGTGGAAGTCAGCACGACCCCATTGTCGCAGGGGGTTAAACACACTATCGTCAAAGTAGCCTAAGGGCGATTGTGTCACCCCAAACAAGGAGTTTCGCCATGAAAACAACAATTGCTATTGCATTGCTGGCAATCGGCTTATCCGCTTGTCACGCACCACCACCGGGATCTCACCACGGTGGTGGCATGACTGCACATCAATCTTGGTGTGCTGAACACCCGTATAAATGCCGTGACCGTGACGATAATCCACCCGGCTTACGCGGTGGGCGCGGTACTAACTGGGAAAACCCGGCAGGTCCTCGTGGTGGCCCCGGTGCAAGCCCTGATCGTGATCGTCGACGTTGGTAAAATCACAACCCGCGCTGTCGTGTTCCACTGAATGGAACACGACTTTGAACGAAGCTCCCGCACACGCACGTTATTTGATCGTCACCTTGATACCGTAAACCCCTTTCCAAGGGTCAGCCTTCTTGCATTCCACCACTTTGATTCCATAGTCGCCGTCAATGGTGGGTGAAATCGTTGCATTACTGTGACAAGACAAATCCATGTCGTTGGCATTTGCACCGTTTGGAGCAGTAACATACACAGAAACCCGGCCTGTACCTTGCTGATCAAGTTGCTCAACTGTCATGGTTTGGCCTTTAGCCGCATCCACCACAAAATACTGCACATCCTCAAAACCGGACAGATTGCCGGTGATGACTGCATGATCCGCTCCTTTGACAAAGTTTATGCGCCTAATCGGGTCATTGCCCACCTTGGCATTGGCGACAGTCGCCGGATGACTAGTTGCATTCTGAACAGGCTTTGGTGCAACGGGTTTCTCCGTCGCTTTGACATCGGCTGCGGCTTTCCCGCTATCCTGCTTAACTTCATCGGTTTTAGTACAAGCCGCACTTGCCAGCAATAACACGCTCATTGCCGCAATATTAAACAAGCTTTTGACATTAACACTCATAACACTCCCTCCTCATTAGGTGACACTTAAATCACGCATGACCGCTATTTCACGACACCAACAATTCCACCGCATTGCTGAAAACAGGCGCGAAAGTCATTATCACAACGTTCAGTATCCGCGTATTCGTAGCAGCCACTTTTCTGGCATTTAGCCCGATCTGCATCCGTTTTCGCGTAAAGCAGGCACGCATAATGTTCATGCTCCGCTTGTTTTTCACATTTTGCCTGTTTTCTATCCGCACGTTTTTGTGCCTTATGGGTGCATTCACCTTGGGTATCCTGACAACGCATAACACACGCCTGACCTATTGGTGATAACGGCGGTGTATAAGTGTATTCAGGCCCGCAACCTGCTAATCCCAGCAGTGTAATAAAAGTGAACAGCATCATGATTTTTCTTACTAACATGTAACACACCCTCGCAATTAACAAAAAAACCTGATCTAACAATAGACCGCAATCGCACTCGGTGCAAACGGTTAAGGTTTAGCTATAAAAAAAGCCCCGACTAGCGGAGCTTTCTCTTACTCCCCTCGCCCGCTACGCGGGAGAGGGGCTGGGGGTGAGGGGTTATTTAACCCGCCACTACCGGAATCGGCACAACTTTCGCCGCAGCCTTCTGATAGCTTTCCATCTTGTCAAAGTTCAGGTAACGGTAAATGTCAGCCGACATGCTGTCCAGCTTATTGGCATATTCCATGTACTCTGCAACCGTTGGCAATTTACCCATAACCGCCGCAACAGATGCGAGTTCCGCCGAAGCCAAGAACACGTCAGTGTTAGTCCCCAAACGATTCGGGAAGTTACGGGTAGAGGTCGAAACCGCAGTTGAACCTTCCTGAATACGTGCTTGGTTACCCATGCACAGTGAACAGCCCGGCATTTCCATCCGCGCACCGGCACGACCGTAAATGTTGTAGTAACCTTCGTCACTCAACTGCGCTGCATCCATCTTGGTCGGTGGTGCAATCCACATACGGGTTGGGATTTGCTTGTTAGCAGCATCCAACAACTTGCCCGCCGCACGGAAATGACCAATGTTAGTCATGCAAGAACCGATGAAGACTTCATCAATTTTGCGACCAGCCACTTCAGACAACAGATGTGCATCATCTGGGTCATTCGGTGCGCACAGGATAGGCTCTTTGATCTCATCCATATTGATTTCGATCACGGCTGCGTATTCTGCATCTGCGTCAGCACGCATCAGGCTTGGGTTCGCCAGCCACTCTTCCATCTTACCGATACGGCGTTCGATGGTGCGTGGATCGCCATAGCCTTCTGAGAGCATCCATTTCAGCATCACGATGTTGGAACGCAGGTATTCAGCCACGGAAGCTTCAGACAACGCAACAGTACAACCCGCCGCAGAACGTTCCGCAGAAGCGTCAGACAGTTCAAATGCCTGTTCGACAGTCAGGTGATCCAGACCTTCGATTTCCAGCACTGTGCCGTTGAAGACGTTCTTCTTGCCTTTCTTTTCAACCGTCAGCAGACCCATTTGGATCGCTTTGTGTGGAATAGAGTGCACGAGGTCACGCAAGGTGATGCCCGGTTGCATTTTGCCAGTGAAACGTACCAGCACAGATTCCGGCATATCCAGCGGCATAACGCCAGTCGCAGCAGCAAATGCCACCAGACCAGAACCCGCCGGGAAGGAAATACCAATCGGGAAACGGGTATGCGAGTCGCCACCAGTACCAACAGTATCCGGCAACAACATACGGTTCAACCACGAGTGGATTACACCGTCACCGGGGCGCAAAGAAACACCGCCACGAGTCATGATGAAATCAGGCAGCGTGTGGTGAGTCACCACGTCAACCGGCTTAGGATAAGCAGCCGTATGGCAGAAAGACTGCATGGTCAAGTCGGCTGAGAAGCCCAAGCAAGCCAAATCTTTCAACTCGTCACGGGTCATTGGGCCTGTGGTATCTTGTGAACCAACCGTGGTCATTTTCGGTTCGCAGTACATACCAGGGCGTACACCCGGCAGACCGCACGCCTTACCGACCATTTTCTGCGCCAGTGTGTAGCCTTTGCCAGTATCAGCAGGCTGCTCAGGCGAGCGGAACAGGTCAACTGGCGGCAGACCCAGTGACTCACGCGCTTTCGCAGTCAAGCCACGGCCGATGATCAGGTTGATACGACCGCCAGCACGGGCTTCGTCCAACAAAACCTGAGTTTTCAGACCGAAAGTGGAGATGACTTCATCCGTACCGTGACGCTTGGCAACGCCTGCGTAAGGATACACATCAACTACATCACCCATATTCATTTGGGCAACGTCCATCTCGATTGGCAGTGCGCCAGCGTCTTCCATCGTATTGAAGAAAATCGGGGCAATTTTGCTACCGAAGCAGTAACCACCCGCACGCTTGTTAGGAATCCCCGGCATATCATCGCCGAAGAACCACAGCACAGAGTTAGTGGCAGACTTACGTGAAGAGCCTGTACCTACCACGTCACCAACGTAAGCAACCGGGAAGCCTTTCGCCTTCATCGCATCGATTTGCTTCAGAGGGCCTACGCTGCCTTGAACTTCTGGCTCGATACCGTCACGTGCCATTTTCAGCATCGCGTTGGCATGGAGTGGGATGTCAGGGCGTGACCAAGCATCTGGCGCAGGAGACAGGTCGTCAGTATTGGTTTCACCAGTCACTTTGAAAACGGTAACGGTGATTTTCTCAGCCACTTCTGGCTTGGAAGTGAACCATTCGCCCGCTGCCCAAGATTCCATGACTTTTTGTGCAGACGCATTACCTGCTTTCGCTTTGGCTTCCACGTCGTGGAACGCATCAAACATCAGCAGCGTGTGTGACAAAGCGGTAGCCGCTGCGTCAGCCGTTGCAGGCACATCCAGCGCAGCAATCAACGGTTGTACATTGTAACCACCCAACATCATGCCGAGAACTTCGACCGCACGCACCGGGCTAATCAATGCACAAGCAGTTTCACCCGTGACGATGGCAGCAAGGAAAGCGGCTTTCACATAAGCAGCTTCGTCGACACCCGCCGGAACGCGGTTTTCCAGCAAATCAACCAGAAATGCTTCTTCGCCTGCCGGAGGATTTTTCAGCAACTCCACCAGTGCAGCGGTTTGTGCAGCATCTAATGGCTTGGGCGGGATGCCGCTGGCAGCGCGTTCGGCAACGTGTTGGCGATATTCTTGCAACATTTTCTATAGACTCCTCAAAACAACAAAACTTATCTTTCATCCACTGGAACATATTCGCGGCGTTCCGCACCCATGTACAACTGGCGTGGACGACCGATGCGCGACTCCTCATCACCCATCATTTCATCCCACTGTGAAATCCAGCCGATGGTACGTGCCAGTGCGAACATCACCGTAAACATGCTGACCGGAATCCCCATGCTCAGGAAAATCACCCCGGAATAGAAATCGACGTTCGGATACAGGTTACGCGCTTTGAAATACTCATCGTTCAATGCCACCTGTTCCAGCTCACGCGCAATCGCAAACAGTTTCTGGTTCGGGTCATTGGCTGGTAAACGATCCAGAATCTCATTCGCCAATTCGCGGATAATTTTGGCACGCGGGTCATAGTTTTTATACACGCGATGCCCGAAACCCATCAAGCGGAAACGGTCATTTTTGTCTTTAGCGCGGTCTACCCAATGCGACAATGGCAAGCCAGACTTTTCAATGTCACGCAACATATTGATCACGGCTTCGTTCGCACCACCGTGCGCAGGCCCCCACAACGATGCAATCCCGGCTGCCACGGCTGCAAACGGGTTCGCTTCCGAACTGCCTGCCAAACGCACGGTTGAGGTCGATGCATTTTGCTCATGGTCAGCGTGCAAAATCATAATGACTTCCAACGCTTTCACATGCAACGGGTCAGGCGTATACGGTTCGGTCGGCACGGAGAACATCAGGTGCAAGAAATCTTCCGCATACGACAATCTATTGCACGGGTAGACAAACGGTAAACCCACGGAATAACGGTAGCTCCATGCGGCAATCGTCGGCATTTTCGCAATCAAACGGTGCGCAGAACGCTTACGTTGTTCTGGGTCATGAATATTCATGTCATCGTGGTAGAACGCGGACAACGCCCCCACAACCCCAACCACGGTTGCCATCGGATGCGCATCGCGACGGAAACCCCGGAAGAAATACTGTACCTGATCATGCAACATGGTGTGGCGCGAGATCATGTACTCAAAATCTGCCAACTCTTGCTTGGTGGGCAAGGTTTTATTCAGCAGCAAATAGCAGACTTCCAAAAAGCTGCTGTGTTCTGCCAACTGCTCAATCGGATAACCACGGTAGAGCAGCGTGCCTGCATCCCCATCCAAATAGGTAATTTCACTGGAACAACTAGCGGTCGACATGAAACCGGGGTCGTAAGTGAAATACCCCAGTTCCTTGTACAGTTTACGGATGTCAATGGTTTTGACCCCGATGCTAGGCTGAAGTACATCCAACTCGACTTGTTTGCCAGTGATGTTATCAGTAATGGTGACAGTTTGTTTGGTCATGCAGGCACTCCAAAAAATTAACGAAAATTTATCCTTGCAGGGCTGCGAACGCAGCAGCGACACCCTTCCCTAGTTCAGCCGGAGACTGAACAGTATACACGCCCGCCTGTTGCAGTGCAGCATACTTTTCCTGCGCCGTACCCTTCCCGCCTGCAATAATCGCACCAGCATGACCCATGCGCTTACCCTTGGGTGCAGTAACGCCTGCAATGTAGGAAACCACTGGCTTGGTTACATTGGCTTTAATGAATTCTGCCGCTTCTTCTTCCGCTGAACCGCCGATTTCGCCACACATTAAAATGACTTCGGTTTGGGGGTCGGCCTGGAACAAGGTCAGCGCATCAATGAAGCTTGTGCCCGGAATTGGGTCGCCACCAATACCGATACAGGTGCTTTGACCCCATTCGTTGGTTTGCTTGACCGCTTCGTAAGTCAGCGTGCCAGAACGTGACACGATACCCACGCTGCCCGGTTTATGGATGTGACCCGGCATAATGCCGATTTTGCATTCGCCCGGTGTAATGATACCGGGGCAGTTGGGGCCAATCAGACGCACGCCAAGGCTATCCACCACCACTTTCGCATCCAGCATATCGAGTGCCGGAATGCCTTCGGTAATGCACACGATCAGCTTGATACCCGCGTAGGCCGCTTCAATAATCGAATCTTTGCAGAATGCTGCCGGAACGTAGATCACGCTGGCATCCGCGCCGGTCGCTTCCACCGCTTCGCGCACGGTATTGAACACGGGCAAACCTAAATGCGTCGTACCGCCTTTACCCGGCGTAATCCCGCCGACCATGTTAGTGCCGTAAGCAATCGCTTGCTCAGAGTGGAAAGTTCCTTGCTTGCCGGTGAAACCTTGGCAGATGACTTTGGTGTCTTTGTTGATTAATACGCTCATGCGGCATCTCCTACGGCAGCAACGATTTTCAGGGCAGCATCGCCCAAATCACTGGCAGTAATTACCGCCAAACCACTTTTATCCAGCAATTCCAGCCCTTTTTCGGCGTTATTGCCTTCCAGACGCACCACAACGGGGACTCCTACGTTCACTTCTTGCACCGCTTTGATAATGCCTTCTGCAATCAGATCGCAACGCACGATACCACCGAAGATATTGACCAGAATGCCTTTGACGTTGCTATCGGAGAGGATGATTTTGAACGCCGCCGCCACACGCTCGGCAGTCGCTGTACCGCCTACGTCGAGGAAGTTAGCGGGTTGACCGCCGGACAGTTTGATAATGTCCATCGTCGCCATTGCCAAGCCTGCGCCGTTGACCATGCAACCGATATTGCCTTCGAGAGCGACGTAGTTCAGTTCCCACTCGTCCGCTTCCAGTTCACGCGCATCTTCCTGGGATTTGTCACGCATCGCTACCAGTTCAGGCTGGCGGTAGAGCGCATTGCTGTCCACATTCACTTTGCCATCGAGACACAACAAGTTGCCTTCAGCCGTGACTACCAGCGGGTTGATTTCGACCAGAGACAGGTCTTTTTCCTTGAACATTTTGCCCAAGCTGATCAGCAACTTGGTGAATTGCCCAATCTGTGCACCCTGCAAGCCTAAGCCAAACGCGAGTTCACGACCTTGGTACG
Source organism: Thiothrix unzii (assembly GCF_017901175.1). NCBI lineage: Bacteria > Pseudomonadati > Pseudomonadota > Gammaproteobacteria > Thiotrichales > Thiotrichaceae > Thiothrix > Thiothrix unzii. The sequence continues at coordinate 729,490 of NZ_CP072793.1, read as the reverse complement.
GCATCACGCCAACCAGCGGATCAACCTGCACTTTGAGGATTTTTTCCGGGGTTTCGTGCGCAACCTTCTCGATTTCCATACCGCCTTCGGTAGAAGCCATGATCACGATGCGGCGGCTAGAACGATCCAGCACTGCGCCAAGGTACAATTCGCGGGCAATATTGCAGGTTTCTTCCACCAGAATGGTGTTCACCGGCTGACCGTGTTTGTCGGTCTGGTAAGTGACCAGGTTTGTACCCAGCAAGCTGGCAGCGAAGGTGGCTGCATCAGCCGGGGTCTTAACCAGTTTCACGCCACCGGCTTTACCACGTCCACCCGCGTGGACTTGCGCCTTGACTACCACTGTCGCCGTGCTTAAAGAAGCCGCTGCTGCTTCGGCTTCCGCCGCTGTGGAGGCGATTTTGCCAGTGGGTACAGGCATACCGTATTGGCTAAAAACCGCTTTGGCCTGATATTCGTGTAAATTCATCCTCAGTTTTCCTTTGGTAGTTCACCGCGAAAACGCGGGTTATAATCGTACAAACGCCACGTATCTGCGTGCAGCAGACCGTGGCGTGTTACCCCTCACCCCCCAGCCCCCTCTCCCTCAAGGGGCGAGGGGGAGCAAGAGAGTATTTGTCTTAGCCCCTCTCCCCTTGAGGGAGAGGGGTTGGGGTGAGGGGTACACCATATTACTTACGCTTTTTGCCAACGGCATGTAATGCCCGCCCATCCACTGCCAGCATGGCTTCGTGTATTGCTTCGGAAACGGTCGGGTGGGCAAAGGTCATGCGAGCCAAATCTTCTGACGAACATTCGGTTTCAATCGCAATCACTGCCTGACCAACCAGTTCGGAAGCCAATGGCCCCACAAAATGCACGCCCAGAATCCGGTCTGTTTTGGCATCTGCCAGCACTTTCACCAAACCATCGGCTTGATCCATCGCTTTGGCGCGACCGTTGGCAGCAAATGGGAAGCTGCCTGTGTTATACGCAACACCTGCGGCTTTCAATTCGGCTTCGGTCTTGCCGACCCACGCAATTTCCGGGTGAGTATAAATAACCCACGGAATCGCGTCATAATTGATGTGCGGCTTTTGACCGGCAATCTGTTCGGCAACCAGCACACCCTCTTCCGAAGCTTTGTGTGCCAGCATTGGCCCGACGATACAGTCACCAATCGCGTAAACACCCGGCACGGCAGTTTGCAGATGACCATCGACGACGACACGTCCGCGATCATCCAGTTGCACCCCGGAATCGTCCGCGAATGCGCCAGCGGTATTGGACTTGCGCCCAACGGCGACGATCAAACGGTCAACGACCAGCGTTTGCTCACCTTTCGGGTCGTTGTAGGTCACAGTGACACCGTTATCGCCTACATCGACCTTGGCAACTTTAGAGCTGAGGCGGATGTCCAGCCCTTGCTTTTTGAATTGCATCTGCGCGGATTTAGCCACGTCACGGTCAGCCGCACCGAGGAAATCGTCCATCGCTTCGATAACAACCACTTCAGAGCCGAGCCTGCGCCATACGCTGCCCATTTCCAAACCGATCACGCCTGCACCGATCACGCCGAGTTTGCCGGGAATGGTTTCCCAATCCAGTGCACCGGCAGAATCCACAATACGGGTATCCAGCCACTTGGCAATCGGCAATTCAATCGGGGTAGAGCCTACCGCAATGATTACGTTGTCAGCCGCCGCCGTTGAAACCGTGCCATCATGCGCGGTGACTTCGACTTGCTTGCCAGCCAACAACCGACCGCGACCTTGCAACCAAGTGATACCGTTAGCTTTGAACAATTGTTCAATACCGCCAGTCAGTTGGCTAACGATTTTGTCCTTGCGGGCAATCATCTTGCTCACGTCGATCTGCAAACCGTCAACCGTAATACCGTGGTCGGCATTGTGTTTAGCGATTTCTTCGTAACGTTCGGAGCTTTCCAGCAACGCCTTGGAAGGGATGCAACCGACATTCAGGCAAGTACCGCCGAGGGCTGGCTTTTGCTGTTTGTTGATCCATTCTTCCACACACGCGGTTTTCAAACCGAGTTGGGCGCAACGGATCGCAGCGACATAACCGCCGGGACCTGCCCCGACGACGATGACATCATATTTATCAGTCATGGCGTATTACCTCACACATCCAACACCAAGCGAACTGGGTTTTCAACCAATTCCTTGATAGTTTTGAGGAAGGTAACAGCACCTTGACCGTCGACAATGCGGTGGTCATAAGACAGAGCCACATACATCATCGGGCGAATAACAATCTGATCATTGACAACGACAGGGCGCTTCTGGATCGAGTGCATCCCCAGGATCGCGCTTTGAGGAGGGTTGAGAATTGGGGTTGATAGCAACGACCCAAAAACGCCCCCGTTGGTTATAGTGAACGTACCACCAGACAGATCGTTCATATCCAGCTTACCTTCACGGGCTTTAGCAGCGTAACCAGCAATGCCGGATTCGATGTCAGCCAGACCCATGTTTTCGGTATTGCGCAGGATAGGCACGACCAGTCCGCGATCAGATGACACGGCAATCCCAATATCGCAGAAGCCGTGGTAAACAATGTCATTGCCATCAATCGAGGCATTGACTTCAGGAAAACGTTGCAGCGCGACAGCGGCTGCTTTCACGAACAGGGACATAAAGCCCAGTTTCGCTTTGTGTTTTTTCTCGAATGCGTCTTTGTATTCGTTACGCATATCCATCAACGGCTTCATGTCGATTTCGTTGAAGGTAGTGAGCATCGCGGTGGATTGCTTGGCGTACATCAGACGTTCGGCGATGCGGGCGCGAAGACGGGTCATTGGGACGCGCTGTTCCATGCGAGCACCTGAAGCAGAAACGGCAACAGTTGGTGCAGGTGCGGCGGCGACGGGTGCTGGAGCAGCAACAGGAGCTGGCGCGGCAGCAGGTTTCGCGGCAACAGCGGCTTGCACGTCTTCTTTGAGGATACGGCCTTGTTTGCCGGAACCTTCGACATCAGCAGCAGAGAGGTCGTTTTCTGCCATCAGTTTGCGGGCAGCGGGAGCGGTTTGTGGTTCAGTGCTAGCGGCAGACTCAACGACGGCGGCAGGAGCAGCTTCAACTTTAGGAGCAGCCGCGACAGCACCAGCCAACAAGCGGCCTAATAATTGGCTACTGATAACGGTAGCACCAGCCTCTTGAACGATTTCAGTCAATACGCCATCCATCGGCGCAGGCACTTCCAAAACGACTTTATCAGTTTCGATTTCAACCAACACTTCGTCTTGCTTCACCGCGTCGCCAACTTTTTTGCTCCAAGCGACTACGGTAGCGTCGGCAACAGACTCCGGTAATACGGGGGTCAGAATCTCACTACTCATTTTTTACACATCCTCGTTTGTATTTATTTAAAATACCATTGTGCGGTATTTTGGTGGTTTGCAGTTATCTTCCGAACTGCGATAACGTATGTTTCCAGCGTCCCACAAGCATACAAGGATATGCACAAAGACGCATGAGATTGCGCTTTAACCTTAGATTGTCGACATTATATGCCATAAAACGGAAAAGTTAAAGAAAATATACCCAACATTGTCGACAACATGACGCTTTTCAGCCTGCGTCTGCCAATTTCACTTGCTGGTATTCGTCGCTTTGCATTTCGTTTAAGCGACTCATCGCACGTTGGAATTCAAATTTGAGCTTTTGCCCTTGATACAAATGCTCTAAGGCCAACGTTGTTGAAAAAATAAACTGAACTTGACGATCATACAATTCATCACTGATGTTACGCAGTCCGACCTCTCCTCGACTATATTTCAGGTATGAATCAAACACGTCTTGACCTCTACACCGACTACCTGACCGTGACCTTTGGCTACGCCACAGCAACGGGTTTATCCCAATTATTGGACGGCGAAATTAGCCACGATGCGATCAGTCGTTTTCTTTCGGGAGATGAGTACACCTCGAAAGACCTGTGGAAACAGGTAAAAAAGACCGTCAGGGAGGTCGAATCAGCCGATGGCATCCTGATCATCGACGATACGGTGCAAGAAAAGCCCTACATGGACGAAAACGATCTAATTTGTTGGCATTACGACCACTGCAAAGGGCGTAATATCAAGGGAATCAACTTGTTAAACTGTCTATATCATAGCAATGGTGCATCCATTCCTGTTGCATTTGAACTGATACGGAAACCGTTCCGTTTCTGTGACATCAATACACGCCAAGAAAAGCGGTGCAGCGATGTCACCAAAAATGAGCAAATGCGCTCCATGATTGACACCTGCATTCAAAACCAACTGACATTTTCATGGGTGTTGAGCGACATTTGGTTCGCCTCCGCCGAGAATATGGAACACATCAAGGAGAAACGGCAAAAGGACTTCATTATGGCATTGAAAAGTAACCGATTAGTGGCATTGAGCGAAGTAGACAGCAAGGCAAAACGTTACACACGACTCGACCAATTGGTATGGACAGAACAAAAAGCCATCAAGGGCTGGTTGAAGGGGCTAACCTTCCCCGTCAAGCTCGCCCGGCAAGTCTTTACGAACAAAGACGGCAGCAGCGGCATTTTGTATCTGGTCTGTAGCCGCTTGGCAGCAGAGTGGGACGAAATCACGACAACCTACCAAAAACGGTGGAAAGTCGAGGTCTTCCATAAATCGCTCAAATCCAATGCTGCCTTTGCGAAATCCCCTGCCCACACCGCTAAAACACAAGCGAATCACTTATTCGCCTCCATCGTCGCCGTCTTCAAAATGGAGTGTTTGACCATCAGCAAGCATCTTAACCACTTTGCCTTGCGTTCAAAGCTCTACGCCAAGGCAATTCGGGGCGCTTTTGATGAGCTACAGGTGCTTAGGGCTGCGTAACATCAGTTCATCAATCAGATTCAGGAAACGCCGGGCAGCGGCTTCGTGCTCTTCACCCAATACGTGTAACCCTGACAAAATAATGTAGTCAAAACGCTCAGCCAACTCGATGTAATCGCGGGTAGAGCGCGGCGTTTCACACAAAGTCTGAAAATCAAACCACACGATATTGTCGGCAAAACGATGCGTTGGCAAAACGCGCCCTTGCACCTTAATATCTTGCCCACTATGAACCCGCCCTTCTGCTAATTCAGCAAAACACTTATCCAATTCGTGTTCGACCAAAATCGCATCGTCATCCGCTAAAAAGCTATCGCTGGTAATGGTTTTGAGCATTCGGTAATCAACACGATTATCCAACTCTACCACGTGAGTATGCTTTTTCAACAAAGCAATGGCAGGTAGAAAACGTTCGCGTTGTAAGCCGTTCAAATACAAATCGTCCGGTACGCGGTTCGAGGTTGTCACCAAGGTAATGCCCTGCTTAAACATCGCATCCAACAAACCGTGCAATAACATGGCATCCACGATGTCCATGACATGAAATTCGTCAATGCACAGCAAGCGTGTATCACGCGCCATTTCTGCCGCTACCGCTTCCAACGGGTTGCGGTGCATCGACAATTTTTTCAGCTCTTCATGAATAAAAAACATGAAATGGTGATAGTGCATACGGCGTTTTTCCACGAGGGGAATTCGCGCATAAAACGTGTCCATTACCCACGTTTTACCACGCCCAACTCCGCCCCACAGATAAACGCCGCGTGCTGGCTCCACATGAACAGGACGCTTGCCACCAAATAAACGCCGCAAGCCGGTTTTTTGCGCTTGCAGCATGGGGCGAGCCGTTAACAACTCATCCCACACTTGTTGCAGAACACTTATCGCTTCAAGCTGTGCAGGGTCTTTGGTAATACTCCCCGCAGCAACTGCTTGGTGATAATGCGTTAATAATGGCATAGCGTCTTGTTTACCTGTTTTGTTTACTCAGAGATACCCAGTGCCGCACACACCAAGGCGTGTTGCTGTTTGGCATGAACCTTCGCACTACCCACCGCCGGAGAAGCCGAAGCCGGACGACTCGCAACGTCTAAACGTGCCGCGCCACCCAACACACCCCGCAGGGACGGTTGAATACTCAGCCACGCACCTTGATTGAGCGGCTCTTCCTGACACCACACATTAATTTCAACATTGGGGTAACGATCAACCAACTCATTCATGTCTTTATCAGGGAATGGGTAAAGCTGTTCAATCCGCACCAGTGCCACATGACTCAAATTTTCTGCACGACGTTTTTCTAGCAGATCGTAATAGACTTTGCCGCTACACATCACCAAACGGGTAACTTGTAACGGATCAGCGGCATCCACTTCATCAATAACGTTCTGGAAACCGCGCTCCGTCAAATCTTCAATGGTATTCACTGCCAACGGATGACGCAGCAAGCTTTTTGGTGTCATCACAATCAAGGGCAGACGGCAATCACGCAACATCTGGCGACGCAGCATGTGGAAAGCCTGCGCTGGCGTACTTGGCACGCACACTTGCATATTATCCTGAGCGCACAGTTGCAAATAACGCTCTAAACGTGCGGAAGAGTGCTCTGGCCCCTGACCTTCAAAGCCATGGGGTAACAACATAACCAGACCGCACAAACGATCCCACTTTTGCTCGCCGGAACTGATGAACTGGTCAATAACCACTTGCGCACAGTTGGCGAAGTCACCGAATTGCGCTTCCCAAATCGTTAAAGTGTTTGCCTCAGTGGTGGCATAACCGTATTCAAACGCCAATACCGCTTCTTCTGAAAGCAGCGAGTCAATCACCACAAACGGTAGTTGTGCTTCGGACAAGTGCTCCAACGGCACAAAACGCTCGCCGGTTTCTTGCTCATGAAATACCGCATGGCGGTGGAAAAACGTGCCGCGCCCGCAATCTTCACCGGACAAGCGAATCGGATAACCTTCATCCAGCAATGTCGCGTAGGCAAGGTTTTCACAGAAACCCCAGTCCATTGCTTGCTCACCGGCTGCCATTTTCTTGCGGTCAGCAACAATACGTGCCACCCGTGAATTCAGCTTGAAATCAGCCGGATGCACTGTCAGTTTTTCACCTAAGTACTTCACTGTTTCGGCATCAATGGTGGTGTCGACTGGCATATCCCATTTACCGTTAACAAAACGCTTCCAGTTAACCGGGTATTGATGTTCAACCTGCCCTTTTTCCAGCAAATGCGGCACAGTTGGCGCACCTGCACCCAATTGTTGACGGCACTGCTGCACCCGTTCCTGCGCTTGTTCGAGAGTAAGCACACCTTCAGCGGCTAATTGCTGGGCGTAACGCTCACGAGTTGTCGCCATTGCACGGATTTTACGGTACATCACCGGCTGCGTCGCGGAAGGCTCATCGGCTTCGTTATGCCCGTGACGACGGTAGCAAACCAAGTCAATGACCACATCCTTCTTAAAGGTATTACGGTAATCCATCGCAATTTTCGTGATCAAAACCACCGCTTCCGGGTCATCGCCATTCACATGGAATACTGGCGAATCCACCATTTTAGCAAGGTCAGTACAGTAGAATGTCGAACGCGCGTCCGCTGCCACGCTGGTGGTAAAGCCCACTTGGTTATTAATAACAATGTGGATCGTACCGTAAGTGCGATAACCACGGGTATCTGCCATTTGCAGCATTTCCATGTTAACGCCTTGACCTGCAAACGCCGCATCACCGTGTAATACAATCGGTACAATTTTATTGCCTGAACCTTCATCCCAACGGTCTTGACGCGCACGCACCGCACCTTCCACCACCGGACCGACGATTTCCAGATGCGAAGGGTTAAATGCCATCGCCACATGCACCGGGCCACCCGGAGTCATCAGGTCGGACGCGAAGCCCATGTGATATTTCACATCGCCGGTACGGTCGCCGGTAATCGCGTATTTACCTTCAAATTCACCAAACAGCAGTGCGGGGGATTTACCCAAAACATTCACCAGCACATTCAGCCGCCCACGGTGCGCCATGCCGATAACCATTTCCTGCGTACCCAGCGTCCCGGCATGTTGAATCAGCGTATTCAACATCGGAATTAAGCTTTCGCCCCCTTCGAGTGAGAAACGCTTTTGCCCAACGTAATTGGTATGCAAATAACGTTCCAAACCTTCTGCCGCAGTTAAGCGACCGAGGATTTCTAACTTTTCTTCGACGCTATAGCTAGGCTTTGAACGAATGGTTTCTAAACGCTGTTGAATCCAGCGTTTTTGTTCAGTGCTGGTGGTGTGCATGTATTGCACGCCCAAAGAACCACAGTAGGTTTGCTCCAACTGCGCCACGATTTCGCGCAATGTCATTTGATCCGGGGCAAACAACGAGCCAGTATTGAATTTAGTGTCTAAATCACTAGCACTTAAACTGTGGTGCTCCAACGTCAATTCCTTGACGAAGGCGGGAGCATTTTCATCTAACGGATTGGTTTTCGCGTGAAAATGACCTTGAACGCGGTAAGCATTGATAAGCTGCAAGACCTTGACCTGCTTGCGTTCATGCTCAAAATGACTCGCATCAGCATCCGCCGCAACCGCGTAAGCTTGGGGCTTTGCCGCATAAGCACGGAAGTAATCTTTGACGACAGAGTGGCGCGTATCGCGCTCTTCGCCGTTAATGGCTGGCAGACTATCAAAGTAGTGCTGCCATGTTGCGGGAACAGACGTTGGGTCTTGTAAATAGCGTTCATACATTTCCTCCAAATACAAAACGCTATTCCCATCGAGTTGTGTATCAGCATTCCAGGCCATAGCCTGCGCTTCTCCTTTGTTCATCTGTCAAACCTACATTGATGGTAAATATCAAACATTTCCGACTTGACGCAGCGCAGCAAAATAGTGCATTGTCGACACATTGGTGTCAAGTGAGCAATGAAAGTGCTACTTATTGCGGTAAACCGGGTCATATTCTCGTTATAGTGTCGACATTCTACTTCAAAAGTGTCAACAATGTCAGGAGGTTTGACTTGAAAAAACGCTGTTTATCGGTATTATTGTCAACATAAATGACAAGATGTCGACAAAACGAGGTTGCACCATGGCTTTTCATTCGGCCTGTCAATTGCAGGATCCTGTCACGATTGCAGACAAGCTATTTCTTGATCTGCGACGTGCAATTCTGGAGGGTGAAATACCCGCTGGGAAAAAGATTAGCGAGCCAGAACTCGCGGGTGCTTATGGCGTAAGCAGGGGTTCGCTCCGGGAAGCCATTAGCAAATTGGAGAATTGTAACTTGGTAACGCGCAAGCCCAATATTGGTGCGCGGATTATTGGTTTTTCCACCACGCAAATGATGGATATTTACCAGATTCGCGAAGCAATGGAAGGCATGGCTGCTCGCTTGGCAGCAGACAATATGAGTGATGAGGAGTTGGTACGCTTGCGGCAATTGCTGGAACGTCAGCAAGCTATTGGGAATGATCCGAACAGTATTCCCCAGCAAAGCGTCGACCTCGACTTTCACTTTTGTATTATCCAAGGCAGCAAGAATCATCGCTTGATTCGGATGTTATGCCAGGACTTGTATGATTTGGTGCGGTTTTACCGTTTCCGTCTTACATCCGGGGCAAACCGCAGCGTACAAGCGTACCAAGAACACAACTTAATCGTGTCGGCACTGGAACGACGCGATGGGGAGATGGCAGAAACACTCATGCGCCATCACATTAGGGCATCGCGCGATAATGCACGCAAGTGCATTGAATCAATGGCGGTGTCTCCAGAGGATTTGAATAGTCACTAACCGGGAACCTTTATGAAGAACACAAGCAACCGACCGCTCTCACCCCATTTGCAGGTTTATAAGCCGCAATTAACTTCTGTGCTGTCTATCCTGCACCGCATCACCGGGGCGGCATTAGCGGTTGGTACGTTGTTAGTCACTTACTGGTTAAGTGCGCTGGCTGGCGGCCCGGAAACGTTTGCCAGTGCCAATGCAGTGCTGGGTTCGGTGTTGGGTAAAATCGTTTTATTCTTCTGGTCATGGGCATTGTTTTACCACTTATCTAACGGCATCCGGCATTTAGTGTGGGATACCGGTTTTGGTTTTGACCTGCCAACGGTTTACCTGAGCGGTAAAATTATGGTCGGTACTTCATTCGTGTTAACCGTCCTATTGTGGCTGGTTGCCTAACCCCTTATTAAGCACAAGGAATACACATGAGTCTGTTAACACCTTTTAAGCGTGCCAGCGGCCTTGGCACAACCAGTGACGGGGTAAAGCACTGGTGGATGCAACGTTTAACCGCGATTGCATTGATTCCACTCACATTTTGGGTCGTGTTCTCAGTAGCTTCTCACGTGGGTAACGATTACGCCACGGTAGCCGCTTGGTTTGCGCAACCGTTTACAACCACCATGCTGGTGCTGTTTGTGTTTACCACGTTTCTTCACGCCAGCCAGGGGCTGACGGTCATTATTGAAGATTACATGCACCACGAAGGCTACAAATTCACAGCCCTGATTGGGATGAAACTGGTATTGGTATTGCTGGGAACCAGCAGTGTGTTAAGTATTTTACGTGTCGCTTTTACAGGCTGATTACTCAAGAGGCTGATAAACAATGTCCGAATATAAAATCGAACATCATACCTACGACGTGGTAGTCGTCGGTGCGGGCGGCGCGGGTTTACGTGCCACTTTCGGGATGGCTGTGAAAGGCTTGTCTACCGCTTGTATTACCAAAGTATTTCCTACCCGCAGCCATACAGTTGCCGCACAAGGTGGCATGTCCGCCGCGCTCGGTAACATGGGGCCGGATAAATGGCAATGGCATATGTACGACACCGTAAAAGGGTCGGACTGGCTGGGCGACCAAGACGCGATTGAATACATGTGCCGTGAAGCGATTCCAGCGGTCATTGAACTGGAACACCAAGGTGTACCGTTTTCGCGCACTGAGGAAGGCCGCATTTATCAACGTCCGTTCGGCGGGATGACCACCGAATTCGGTAAAGGCATTGCACACCGTACTTGTGCAGCGGCTGACCGTACCGGTCACGCGATTTTGCACACGCTGTATCAGCAATCCTTGCGTCACGATGCGGTGTTTTTCATTGAGCATTTCGCTACCGACCTGATTATGGATGAGGAAGGCGTGTGCCGTGGGGTGCTGGCGTGGGATTTAGCCAATGGTATTTTGCGTATTTTCCGTGCGCAAACCGTGGTGCTGGCAACCGGCGGTTACGGACGTGCGTACTTCTCGGCAACGTCAGCACACACCTGTACTGGTGACGGTAACGGCATGGTGGCGCGGGCTGGCTTACCGTTGCAAGACATGGAATTTACTCAGTTCCACCCTACCGGCATTTACGGCTCTGGCTGTTTAATTACCGAAGGGGTACGCGGCGAAGGTGGCTACCTGACGAATGCGCAAGGCGAACGTTTCATGGAACGTTACGCACCGAACGCCAAAGATTTAGCATCGCGTGACGTGGTAAGCCGCGCCATGACGATTGAAATCAATGAAGGCCGTGGCGTAGGCAAAGAATCTGATCACATTCACCTGCACTTAGAACATTTAGGTTCAGAAGTTATCCACGAACGCTTACCCGGTATCGCGGAAAGTGCGCGGATCTTCGCGGGTGTTGACGTAACCAAGGAACCGATCCCGGTATTACCGACCGTGCATTACAACATGGGCGGCATCCCCACCAATTACCACGGCGAAGTCGTTACCCTGAAAGATGGCGAACCGGATACCGTTGTTCCCGGCTTGATGGCGATTGGCGAATGCGCGTGCGTATCCGTCCACGGCGCAAACCGCTTGGGTTCAAACTCGCTGTTAGACATCGTAGTTTTCGGACGTGCTGCCGCGAATCGTTGTGCTGAAACACTGGTAGCCGGTGCAGCACAACACGACTTGCCTGAATCTGGTGTACAAAAAGCGTTGGATCGTTTCAAGCGTATCCACAATGCGAATGGCAGCCAATCCACTGCGCAAATCCGTGATGCCATGCAACGCACCATGCAAAAACACGCTGCCGTGTTCCGCACTGGCGAGTCGATGCAAGAAGGCGTGGATAAAATGAACGCCATTTACGCCAGTTTCAACGATGTCGCGGTGAAAGACCGTGGCTTGGTATGGAACTCTGATTTGATGGAAACCTTCGAGCTGGCTAACCTGCTGGATTGCGCTCAAACCTCCATCAATTGCGCCTTGAATCGTGAAGAAAGCCGTGGCGCACATGCCCGTGAAGACTTCCCAGATCGCAACGATGACGAGTGGATGAAACACTCTATCGCCTGGCTGGATGAAGCAGGCAAGGTTTCCATCGACTACCGCCCCGTCCACACTTATACGTTGACGGATGAAATCGAGTACATCGCACCGAAGAAACGGGTTTACTAAGGAGCATTGCCGTGGCTGAATTTACCTTACCTGCCAACTCGGTTGTTAAGAGTGGCAAAACCTGGCCTGCACCGGCAGGTGCAACCCGCGTAAAGAATTTCCGCATTTACCGTTTTGATCCCAATACGGGCGAAAATCCACGCTGGGATACTTACCAAATCGACCTTGATCAGTGCGGGCCGATGGTGCTGGACGTGCTGTTAAAGATCAAAAATGAAATTGATCCTTCATTGACGTTCCGCCGTTCCTGCCGTGAA